>CAIMEY010000073.1 GCA_903840165.1 uncultured Myxococcales bacterium
GACTCGGTGCAAGTGTCTGGACCATCAGCAATCAACACGATGTGGCGGTTCTTGCCATTGAGGGCACCGCTGTACGCGGTTGTGAAGAAGGTGACTGCATTGTCAATGGCTTGCCAGATTGGCGCACGGCCCACGCCTTTGACGCGCACCTTGGAATCCAGGCCGTGCTTGAGCCACTCCTTAAAGTGGTGGCCGTCGTCCATGGGGCCAAACGCTGCAGTCTCAAGGGGTTGCGCGGTCGGACCGGCAAACGTGTCGTCGGCTGGGTCATCCGAACCGATGCAGCTTCCGCCGCCCGGGCACGCGTCACTGGTGCCGGCGCACTTCTGGCCGGTCGCGGTGCCGCCTACGCACTTGAAGCCGTCGCTGGACACGACGTGCAGGCCCTGTTCGTCGAAGTACCACGCCAGGGCGTAGTCTTGATCGTTGAGCTGCGAGACAAACTCCGACAAGGCATCGACGCGGTTACCAAAGAAGTCCGAGGCGACTTCCTTGAGATCGTTGGCGATGTGCAGGCCTTGGTCGTTGCTGTCCTCGAGCAACGTCGGCGCCTGCGTGCAAGCACCACCCTTGCAATCCGAGGTCGCGGCGTTATCGCATGCCTCGTTGGCATTGGCGCCACCGACGCAACGGTAGGAACCGTCGACAAAGCCACTGGTTGAGCCGCTGTGATCCACCAAGATGCCGACATAGACGCGCGAGCTTGGATCGTCAGGATGGCAGCGCGGGCTGGTCTTGGCGTAGTTCACCGCGGCCGCCTGCAGCGTGGTCGCGTTGTCCGAGCAGTCCGGCGTGTCATTCGTGCCATTGGGGCGTTCGCGGAAGCACTTGGCGTTGAGCGTGAAGTAACCGGGCGAAACGGTGGGCGAAACTCCCGTGGAAGCCACGCGATTGAGTTCGATCAGTTCGCCCGCGGCCACCGACTGGTCGCGGTCGCCCGTGCTGCACGCGCGCTTGGCCGAGCCGATGGACACAAAGTTCATCGTCAGTTCAAAGCCGTTGGCGGTCAGGGGCTGTCCCGAACTGTCCAGGTTCTGCCCGGCCACCGGCGTGGGCGTGCCGGACGAGTTGTCCATGACGGTCGCGCCGCAGACGCGCGTGATCGTCTTGCCGTCGTCGGCCACCCGAGCGGGGAAGGCACTGATCACCTGAACGGCGGCAAACTTCTGATCTGGCAAGCTAAATTTGGCCGTTGAGTCACAGGATGCGAGACCGCCAGCAGCGGCCCAACCCGTAGCGGCGATCGCGAGCAGCAAGCCCGACGGCAGCCACAGGGCCCCAGAACGGCTCCGCAGGCCCATTTTGGCCATGCCACTGTGCGGTGAATTGGGCTGGTAATCCATGCGTCTCCAAGCTCGATCGGGCAATCGGAAAGGGGTCCAAAGGGGTCCACGTAGCGTTACAAGCCGTGTCGGCGCTGGCGATCGTGCAGCCGTCAATGACGCCGATCCTAGGGTCCAACACGGGCCGCCAGGCAATTTGGGCCCGTCCGCGACGCCTTTCCGATGATCCGGTGGAGCGCTGGCGGGGGAGCAAATGCTTGGGAAGCTACGCTTAGTTTCAATAGGTTCCAGGTTCTTGGTTCCAGACTTGCGACGCGCAGCCGCAGTCAGAGCCGGTCAATGTTTCCGGTAGCGCCCTGGCAAGTCAAGATGCTGGCCTGCTGAGCGAGCGGAAAATCGGGATTTGGGTGCTAAAGCCAAGGTTGGTGGGCAACCCCGGCCGGGTCGGCGCGTGTTGGCCAATGACCGCACTCGCGGCGCGACGGAGCTGTCTGGGCAAGGGCCCCGGATGCGGCGCCAGCCCAAGCCGCTGGGCGTGTCGCCGCGCGATCTCAAGGCACAAGGCGGCGGGCAGCCGTGGCGTGGGGGGGGAACAAGGAACTGGCCGTTGCCGCAGAGCGCCGTTGCGCGTCGAGACTCGTGAAAAATCAACGCTGCGGCTGGGGTTTGCAGGCCACGGGATTGAACGGCGGCAGTTGACGAGGTCGGCGGCTGTCTTTACAGTTTAGCAATTGCGGCCCGAATCGTGGCGGGCAAGGCTGGTGCCCCTTCTGATTTGGCTCCAATGGCCTCTGGAATCGCCAGGACCTGCTAGGGCACCAAGGAAGTGGCGACGGCACCAGAGGGGTGAAAAGGCCTTGAATCCGCGAGCAAATGCACGCGCGTTCTGAGGCGATGGGGCGCAGCAAAGGCGGCCCGGTGCTCCTCTGAGAGCGGCGACGAAAGGCGGTCAGGGCGCCATCGCAGTCCGAGTGTGAACGTAAGGAATTGGTTTAGTGACGGTTACTTATCGCAAAAGAGGCTCTAACATGACCCGCCTTGCTCCCGGCCTTCTGGTTCTCGCTGTAGCCGCCCTCTCCGCGTGCAGCAGTACCGATCCTTCTGGGTCGGGCAATTCCACTGCAAATACAGGAAATTCAACGACAAACAGTCAGACCTGTATCAATGCCGGAACCTCCAGTCAGGGCAACCAGATCAGCTGTGCTGCGGCGATCCACGTCATCGACAACGTTGATAGCAAAGAGTTGTACGACTCGTCCGGGCCGGTCAGCGTCAAGGTCGGTACCAAGGACGGTGATCTGACCAATTTGGAGTTCACGGTGACCAATGGCGCGAGCACCGTGTCTGCCGCGCGGCTGCAAATCGCCTCCATTACCATTGACTATGAGGCCAAATCTCCCAAGGAAGACAAGGACTCCGGCAGCCTCGCCTATGAGTGCTATGCTGAGGATTTGACGACCCTGTGCGGCAAGGTCAACGGCTCGTGGCCCGCAGTGGTCCCAGCGGGTATGGCCGACAACAAGACCTCGGTCGATGCGGTCAAGTTCTACGTGCAGTACAAGCGGTTTGACGCCCTGGATCGCTCGGCGGTGGTGCACATCAAGCTCGCCGGAGACCCGAAGTACCGCGACAAGAGCTTTGATTTTGCACTGCAAACCAAGCTTGGCAAGCCGTCGATCAGTGTGCCAGGGGAGTTGGACTGGTCCTTTGTCCCGCCCAAGCAGAGCGTGTCCAACCTGCTCAAAGTAGTGAACTCAGGCGATGCGCCGTTGAATCTGAAAGTCATTGATTTCACAGGCAGTGAAGGCTTCTCCTTTACCTTGGACGATGACAAAGCGCAGACCAAGCACCTGCCGGGCAGCAAATACACCCCGGACGCGCCGATCGTCGTACCCGTAGGTGGTACGATCTCGCTGCACGTGTCCTTTGCGCCCGCCGACGACAAGCCCAAGTCCGGCGAACTGGTGTTCTACAGCGACGATCCGGCGACGAGCGCCAACGGCGCCAAGACCACGCTCAAGGCCAACTCCTCGGTTCCTTGCATGATTCTCAACCCACCAACCGCGATCAACTTCGGTGGCGTCAAGGTCGGCGGCTCGCAATCCAAGACCTTGGAAATCAGCAACACCTGCACGGCCAAGCTCATCATCAGCAGCATCAGCGCCGATGACGGCACCAATAGCAGTGAGTTTTCAATCGATTGGCAGGCTGCGGTCAAGGCGGCCACGATCCTCGACGCCAGCAATGCGGCGATCGTGGTGGATGCCAATGACCCGACCATCGGCGGGCCGACGGCTAAGAATCCACTGACGATTCCGCCCAACCAAAAGTTGATTCTGAGCATTACCTACACGCCCTCGGACGTGACCGCGAAAAACCCGAACAATGTCGATAAGTCGGGCAATATCACCAACCCCGATACGTACAAGCTCAAGTTGACGGGCAATGACTTTACCTCACCACATAGCGTCACGATTACGGGTATCGGCGTCGAGAGCACTTGCCCGGAGGCCAAGGTCTCGGTCAAGGAGGGCGAAGAGGTTGTGCCGCAAACGCAATTGCACCTCAAGGGTGACGCCTCGTCGAGCCCCGGCGGCGTGATCAAGAAGTACAAGTGGACGGTGACGCAGCCCCCGGGTTCCAATCAGCCGCTGCAGCCGAACTTTGCATTTCCTAACCCGTATATTCAGGCCAACACCGCCGGGGAATACACGTTCTGCCTGGACGTTTGGGATTCCAATGACGTGCAGTCTTGCGCGCCCGGCTGCGTAACGGTCACCGTGGTGCCAAACAATGCGATCCACGTTGAATTGCTTTGGGATACGCCTGGAGATCCGGACCAAACGGACACGGGCCCAATGGCCGGCGCTGACCTTGACTTGCACTTTGCCAATGAACTCGCCACGGGCCTGGACATCGACTGCGACGGCACTGGGGACCCGTGGTTCAATAACCCCTTTGATTGCTTCTGGTTTACGCCGAATCCGAAGTGGGGCAGCTCCATGTCGACCGGCAATAGCCCTAGCCTGGACCTCGACGACACCGACGGTGCGGGGCCGGAGAACTTGAACCTGCAAGAGCCTGAAGGTACTGAGAACTTGCCGGCTTATTACTCTGTTGGCGTCCACTACTGGAATGACCATGGCTTTGGCCCATCGAACGCAACCGTGACGATCTTCTTGCAAGGGGTTGCGGCGGTGAAGTTCAGCGACACCCCGATGAACCCGCTCGACATGTGGTACGTCGGTCAAATCAACTGGCCAAACAAGCTGGTAGGCGGCAAGCTGCCCCCGGTCAAGCCTTGCTTACAGACGGGCGATGCCTGCCTCGGGCTGACCGACCCGACCAACCCCAAGGCCGGCAAGATGTGGGATGCAAACGGCCAGGACTTCTGCATTACCCATTGCTACCTGTCGCAGGCGTTCGTTTCCTCCGTGGGCGGCGGGTCTGCTGCCAACCCGAACTGCAAGCCTTAGACCGTAAACGACAAATAGCCGAATATTCACCCAGAACTGAGGGCCACCGCACGACGCCGCCCAATGACACCAGAGAATCACGCGCAATCTCGGACCGAACTGTCGCAAGGCACTCGAAGTAGAGCGCGCAGCCTTCGCAGACCACCCGCGTACTGGGGCGACCACGTTGCCAAGATGGGGCGGGTAATAGGCGGGAAAATAGATGAACTACAGTCAGTTGCAACGATGGGCAGGTGTCAGCGGCGCGACCTTTGCGCTCCTCACGGCCTTGGCGTGTTCTTCGCCAACCAACGGCACGACCACAGGGCCGGACGGGGGCAGTGGCAGCAGCGATACGTCCGCGTCGCAAAAATCGTGCAATCACGGGTCAGCTTCTGGAGCCAATGGCGTCGACTACCACGCTGACTTCAAAGTGCAGTACAACGCTCAGGATTACAACGGTTCTTTGGTCCAGGTGAGCACGGGCGGACTGGCCCTTGGCGGCACCAGCGATGCGGCCTTTGTCATCAAGAACGTCGCGTCATCGGCGACGGCTGCGGAATTGCGCATTAGTTCCGTAGAGATGACTTACACGGCCCCTGGCACGGCCGATGACGGCACACCGGCTTTCGAATGCTTGGTCGATGTGGGCGATGGCAAGCCCGTGCCCTGTGGCAGCGCCAATTTTGGGCTAATCATTCCGCCGGGTTTCGAGTGCGCCTCGGGAGGCACGGACGCCCACAACCAGGTGACGATCCTGGCCCGCTTCCACAAGCCCAAGGATAGCGTACCGCGCGACGCCATCATCACCGTGAACTACCTGACCGATTACAAGAATCACGCCGGCAAGGCGACCATCGCGGTCGAAGCCAAGGGCGGTCCGCCCAAGATCCTGATCACGCCGACCAAACTCGATTTCGCTAGCGTGAAGATCGGCGAATCGGCCAGTCAGTCGGCGACGATTAACAACGTTGGCCAGGACGATTTGGTGATTAATTCCATTGACTTTGCCCTGAACCAGCCCAAGGTTTTCCAGCTGACCGTGGGCGACAAGACCTACAAGAGCGGGGCCACGGCGACGATCGACCCGCCGCTGACGATCAAACAAGGCTTAGGCCAAAAGGTCAGCGTGCAGTTCACGGCGGTCGATGCCGCGCCCAAGGTGAGTCAGTTCGTTGTCCACTCGAACGATCCGAATACGGATTTGACTGCGGCGACTGTCGCGCTGACGGCCAACCAGACCGTCCCCTGCTTGCTGGTCACGCCCTACCCGACTGTGGACTTGGGCTACGTGCAGATCGGCACGACGGGAACCAAGTTGGTCAAGCTGTCGTCGTGCGGCACTTCGCCCGTAGAAATAACCGGTTTGACGCTGGCGGGTGACTCGACCGACGTGTTTGGCCTGGATTCCAGCAGCATTGCGTCGCTGGGCAGCAATCCCGTTTCGCCAAGCAATACGCTGGTGATTCAGCCCAATGACCCCGGCGTCTCGCTCAAGGTGAACTGTACGCCGCCGAGCCTGAACCTCGACCCAAGCGGGCAGCCGCTGCCTTTTGAAGCATCGCTGACGGTGGCAGATAACACCTTGGTTCAGAACAAGAATCTCAAGATCCTTTGTCGCGGCAGCACCGACTCGTGCCCGACTGCGGTGATCGACCTGCTCGATGGCGAAGAAATCATTCCGCAAAGCCAATGCCACATGTCGGGCGAGAGCAGCACGGCAGCGACCGCCAACGGCACCATCAAGAGCTACAAATGGACGGTGCTGAGCCAGCCGGCCGGGGCCGTCGGCTACGGGTTTTTCCCCAATGATCACGCGTCTAAGGTGACCTTTGGCGTACCGACCAACAAGGCCGACGGCACTTCGCCCGTGCAGATCAACGTCGCCGGCAAGTACGACTTCAAGCTGACGGTGACCGATGACAAGGGCAACGTCTCCTGCTCGCCGGCCTACGCGGAAGTCACTGTGGTTCCCGATCAGGCTATTCACGTGCAATTAACCTGGGATACGCCGAACGACACCGACAAGAACGATACCGGCATGGACGCTGGCTCGGACTTAGACATGCATGTGGTTCATCCCAATGCGTATTTGAGCCAGCTGTGCGTCGACCCGCCCAAGATGTGCGGCAACAAAGCGTGCGCGTGCTTGCCGGATTTGGACCAGGATGGCGCGGCAGATCCTTGGTTTAACACGCCTTTTGACTGCTACTGGAACAACCCTGTGCCCAAGTGGGGCAGCCTCAACCTCAATGACGATGACGGGACTCTTGACCTCGACGACACCGATGGGTGGGGGCCGGAGAACTTCAGCATCAAGTCGCCGGAAAACAGCACCAAATACGGTGTCGGCGTGCACTATTGGGATGATCACGGCTTTGGCGACTCGACGGCCACCGCGATCATTTACGTGCTCGGCGTCGCCAAGGGCACTTTTGTGCAGAAGATGACCCAGTGCGACATGTGGTGGGTGACGCAAATTGACTGGCCGTCTGGGGACTTTGTCGATTTCCCTGGGGCCAAGTTCGTGGCGCCTTCAGTCGGCAAGATTACGCCGAAGTACTGGGCGGGATTCTCCGGCGGTCTGGGAGCCCCCTGCTTTAAGGGCATGAAATAGCGGTCGTTTTGACCGAACGCGAGGACGGCACCGTGAAGCTACAGAACGATGGCGCAAGCGCGCTTGGACTCCGTCGCCGCCCCGGTGCTGTGGCCTTGCTCTCGGTCCTCATGGCGATGCCCCTGGCCTGCACGTCGGCCACTACCGGCACAACCTGCAATAAATCCAGCCAGATCTCTGCCCAGGCTACCGCTTCTGTCTTGGACAGTGGCGGCAAGGCCTTGGCAGAGCAGTATGCCATTGACGGTTCGGTGGCGGCCAAGGCGGAATTGGGCTTTCGCATCGCCAATACGGCATCGGTGAACACCGCGGCGCCATTGACGATTAAGTCAGTCACCTTGGTGGAGACCGACCTTGAGGGCGGCGCGATCAGCAGTCCCGTGTTCAGCTGCACGGGCGGCACTGGCGATACCGATTGCAGTTCAACCAATTGGCCGGCACTTCTGCCCGCGGGCTTTGACACCGCCTGCGCGCCAGCAGGAGCCAGCTATGCGTCTGTTCCCCTGACTATTCATTATCTTCGCGGCACCGTGGCCCAGAAGCGCAAGGTGACGGTGTCCGTCAGCGTCGACGGCGACCCGACCATCAAGAAACCGTTTACATTCACAGTTTTCACCCAGGCAGGCGTACCTCACATGAAGTGCGCCCCGGAGGAGGTGGATTTTGGCTCGGTGGCCGTGACCGAGACCAACGTGCCGACCCAGCCGGTCAACTGCACCAATACGGGCAACGGCGACTTGATCATCGATCAATTGGGGCTATTTTCCTCGAATGGCCTGCCCATCACCGTGACGGCCGAGACGTACACCTTTGAGCCTAGCCAAACTACGCAGGTTTTACAGCCCGTCCTCACCATCGCGCCGGGCACTTCCCTCAAGATCGTCGCGGCCCTGGGCGCGATCAAGACCGCCAATCCCGGCAGCGCCAGCCTGCAGCTGCATAGCAATGACACGGCCAAGGCCAGTCAAATCATTAATTTTAAAGTGAACTCAACCGGCCCGTGCCTGATGGCCGACTGGAAGGACCAGGAGTTGACGACCAATGTCGGCACCCCCGTTCAGCGCTTGGTCACCTTTTCGAGTTGCGGATCCGAAGCTGCGTCGATCACCGATATCGGCTTTGACGCTGCCTCGGCCGCCGGTTTTTCGGTGCAATCGGCTGGCGGTTGCTTGGCGGCTGGCGACATGCCGAGCGCGCTCAAGCCCCTGACAATGCCGCCCGGGGCCAGTTGTTCGTTCTACGTCGTGTTCAGCCCGCCCCAGGCCGTCCAGGGTGCCAAGGGAACCCTTGTGGTGACGTGGAACGGGGACCCACGCAGCTTGTCGGTCAGCGGCAGCGCCACGCAGAGCGCATGCCCAGTGGCCTGCTTCACCATTTCAGCCGTGGAGCAGATCAGCGGTCAGGTCATCGCCGAGGTGAAGGACGGCGACGCCGTGGTGCCGCAAACGGAGCTGACGATGGACCCCAACTGCTCTACGGCGATCGATCCACATGTCGTTAAAACGATACAGTTTTCCATCAAGAACAAGCCCAACGGTTCGTTCACGACCTTTCAACCCTCGGCATCGGTGATCAAACTGGGCTCTAATCCGGCACCCAAGGTCAAGTTGGTGGTCAATAACGCCGGCAAGTACACGATCCGCATGGACATGAAGGACGAGGCGGGCACCCCGGCCTGCGCGCCGGCCATTCGCGACGTGATCGTGGTGCCTGACGACATGTTACACGTTGAATTGACGTGGGATACGCCCGGCGATCCCACCAAAACGGACACCGGCTTGCTCCCTGGCACCACGACGCCGGTTGGGTCGGACATGGACCTGCACCTCGCGCATCCCGATGCCCTCAAGGTGACCAAGCCGGCTCAGTACCAAAATGGCAAGGAGGACCCCTTCTTCGTCAAGTGTTACGACTGCTTCACGGTCAACAACGTGACGCAATGGGGCGATCTGAACTCCAAGGATGATGACGCCCACATCGACCTGGACGACTGGGACGGCTGGGGGCCTGAGAACATCAACATCCACACGCCCGAGGAAAATATCTTTTATTTCATCGGCGTACACTACTACAACGACAGCAAGTATGGGCCATCGACGCCGCACATCAACGTCTACCTCAACGCCAAGCCCGACCCGTCCCTGTCCATGGATGGGCCGAGCATGGTAATTCATGACCTCTGGTGTGCCCAACGCGTGTCGGTGTCGACAAAAGCCTTTGCATTTGAACCATGTACGGGTGGGACCACACAAAGTGGCGGGCCGTTGATCAAGGCCTACAAGTTCGATACGACCCCTGCCAATGGCTACGCTTGCCCCCCATAATGCGCTGCGATGCGGGAAATTCCGCAACGCGCATCTAGCAGGCCCTTGACTGCACGGAACATTCTGCGGCATTATCAGCGCGCCGCCGGCCATTCCGCGCAGCGTGGACCTAGTCGATCAACCACCGCACACTCCTGAGGAAGATAACCATGACCAAGTCTGATTTGATTGAAGCAGTCGCCAGCAAGTCCAGCCTGACCAAAGACAAGGCTGGTGTCCTTGTTAACGCCATTTTTGACCAGATGGTCGAGACGCTCAAGCAGGGCGAGCGCATTGAAATCCGTAACTTCGGCAATTTCACCGTGCGCAAGTACCCCGCCTACACCGGTCGCAATCCCAAGACGGGCAAGGCCGTCAAGGTTGCCGCCAAGCGGATGCCGTTCTTCAAGGTCGGCCTCGAGCTCAAGAACAAGGTGGACGGCAAGTAAGCCGCCATTGCCCTGGCGTCCGCGCAATCGGACCCAAGGGCATCTGGGCGCCATCGCCCCCGGTTCCAGCAGCGGCGTACGGCCCTGCCCTAGCCTACCGCAGCGCACAACCCTTTGTGCCATGCGGCAAAGCCGGGCAAGGTCGTGCGCCGTTTGCGTCTGACGCGTTGCGGTCCTAGGCTTGACGCCGCTGGGGGACGCGCGCAGGCAGCTGTGCGGCCGAACCTGAGCCGCAATCTCAAACAACCTTCTGTTATTTCATCTTTTTCTTGAGAGAGCCTGACCATGACCACGCCCCACTCGCCTGCCCTGATGCAACAACTGCCTGACCTCCCGGTAGCCTACATCAGCAACATTGCTGAATTCGACCAAAAGCGGGTGCAAATCCGCGGTTGGCTCTACAACCGGCGCAGCAAAGGCAAGTTGCATTTCCTGCAAGTGCGCGATGGGTCGGGGATCATCCAAGCGGTCATGTTCAAAGGCGATGTCAGCGAAGAGACCTTTGCCATTGCCGACCACCTGACCCAGGAAACCTCGATCATTGTGACGGGCACGGTCAAGAAGGATGAACGCGCCGCGGCTGGCTATGAACTCAGCTGCGATGGGCTGCATGTCGTGGCGGCGGCGGCGGCGGACTATCCGATTTCGCCCAAGGAACACGGCGTCGCTTTCTTGATGGATCACCGGCACTTGTGGCTGCGTTCGCGACGTCAACACGCCATCCTCAAGGTGAGGGCGCGCATCGTCAAGTCCATCCGCGACTTCTTTGACAACGGCGGCTATCTCCTTGTCGACACGCCTATTTTCACGCCCAACGCCTGCGAAGGAACTTCGACCCTCTTTGAGACCGATTACCACGGCCAGAAGGCCTATCTCAGCCAATCAGGGCAGTTGTATAGCGAAGCGACCGCCATGGCCTTTGGCAAGGTCTATACGTTCGGACCGACGTTTCGCGCTGAAAAGTCAAAGACCCGTAGGCACTTGACTGAGTTCTGGATGGTCGAGCCGGAAGCGGCCTACCTGGGGCTGGATGGCGTGATGGACCTGGCCGAAGACCTGCTGTGCACGATCTGCGCGGATGTACTGCGGGATTGTCCGACCGAGCTCGACACCATCGACAGCATTCGCAGCGAGGCCGAAGAACATCGGCAGCTCAAGCCACGCCGAGAGGCCCTGGCCCTGGTGCAAAAGCCGTTTCCGCGTGTGGACTACGGTTCGGCGATCGCGCAGTTGCAGTCCCTGGGCTCTGATATTCCCTTTGGCGACGATCTGGGCGGTGATGACGAGACCATCCTCACCCAAAAGTACGACACGCCCATCTTTGTGACACGCTACCCCGCAGAAGTTAAGGCTTTCTATATGAAGCGGGACCCGGGCGATCCGGTGCGCAGCCTGTCGGTGGATTGCCTGGCCCCGGAAGGCTACGGTGAAATTATCGGTGGCGGACAACGCGAAGATGACCATGACACGTTGGTGGCGGGAATTCGCAAGCATGACCTGCCGATGAGCTCGTTTGACTGGTATCTCGACCTGCGCAAATACGGCTCGGTGCCTCACGGTGGCTTTGGCCTGGGCCTCGAGCGGACGGTCGCTTGGGTGTGCGGACTACCGCATGTGCGTGAAACGATTCCCTTTGCTCGATTGATGGACCGCCTGAGGCCTTAAGACCTGCGGTGCGCGGCAGGCGTGTCAGAAATGCCCAAGCGAGCGAGTCGGGCACCTACCGAGGCAAACAAGACCGCGGCCCGTGCAATGAGCGGGGATTGTCTTGGAATTTCATGACCTCATAGCCAATGCAAGAGGCTGCGCCTGGTGTGCTGTGCCAACAGCAAATCACTGTATCGATAGAGAGTTGCACACGGGGTGCGCCAGCGGACTCCGCAAGATTGCTAGGTGCCGCCCAAGCCCGGGGCCTTGGATTCGTTGACACGCGGACGGCAGCAAGCTAGGTTCGCCCCAGGGTACCAAGGGTTGACCAAGAACTAAGCGCGTGCGCCGCCACGTGTTGTGAACTTCGCGCCGAAGCCGCCCTGGGGCCGCGATGGTGCCCCGACGTTCGCATAGAGCCGGCCCCTGTACCTGACCCAGACGGTCTGGACTGTTTATAGACCTGCGCAATTGCCGCGCGAATTCATAGACCAAGACGCAAGCCCGCGTCGACAGCAACGTGTGCGGCCGGGCCCCGTGCAAAGCAACGCCCAGCGAGCGGCGCAAAGGCGGACGACTCCAGATGAGCGATACTGCAACGGTCAAGACCACATCGAAGGCCAAGGCCGGCCCGGCCCGGTCTAGCGCCAAGGCCAGGACTTCCGGCCAAGGCAGCACCAAGATCACCAGCAATTCAAAGACTATCCAAGCCAAAGTCAAAGAGGGCGCGCCACGAAACACTGGCAGTCGCGGCCACATGTACCGGGAGGTCTTCGGGCTTACAGACGTCGGCTTGGTCCGCGATGGCAATGAAGACGCGATGTTGATGGCCGAGCCCCACGGACTGTACGTCGTGGCCGATGGCATGGGCGGCCATGCTTGCGGGGAAGTGGCGTCGGCGTTCACCATCGAAGCGATCCGCGCTTTCTATGATTCCGACGACTTGCTGCGACGTGTCAAGTCCGCGCATCGCCGAGCGAAGGCTCAAGGAAACCCGGCGGCAGTGGACGCCAGCTTCCACGGGTTGCGCCTACGGAAAGCCGTTGAAAGTGCGAATATTTCTGTGTTCCGTTTGGCTCAGCAACACGAGCAACTGCGGGATATGGGCACGACGGTCGTAGGATTTGCCTTTATTGGCAAGCAGTTATTCATCGCCAACGTCGGCGACAGCCGGGCCTACCGCCTCCGCGGCGGCAAGTTGCAGCAGTTGACCGAGGATCACTCCTTGCTCAATGAATACATCAAGATGAACTTGTTGCAGCCCGACGAAATTGAAAATTTTCCCTACAAGAACGTGATCGTCCGCGCCCTCGGTCTGCAGGAGTCGGTCGGCGTCGACATCTTTGAAGCCGCAGTGCGTCCTGGGGACCAATACCTCTTGTGCAGCGATGGCTTGACCGACTTGGTACGGGACAACGAGATTCGCGTCGTCCTGGGCGGGTCGCCGTCCGCCGAAGTCGCCTGTCAGCGCTTGACCGATTTTGCCAAGGAACGCGGCGGCCACGACAACATCACGACCATTGTGGTACGGACCCATGCCGGTCCTCCGCCCGCGCCCGTCGCATTTCCGCTACCGCCCCCGGGTCCAGCTCCTATGGATGCCGCCTTTGTGCCGCCACCGCCGCCTGCAGGACCCGCGCCGCAGCGCAAGCGTTGACCGCCGAGTCGCCCGCAGAACCAAAGCAAGAATTCTGATAGTCAACAATGCCTTGGCCTTGCGCTTGCCTCCACTGAAGGCAGCGCGCCTTCGCCATCCCCTAGCTCACCCGCGGTCCGAGCCGCTCAGGATTTGCCATGACTGCCCCGTTTTCTGCCCAACGCTACCGCGTCGCCGTACTCGGAGCGACTGGTGCAGTAGGTCGCGAAATGTTAGCTGTTTTGGATGCCATGCGCTTCCCGGCCGAAGATGTCGTCGCCCTGGCCTCAACCCGATCCGTGGGCGAAGAGGTCGAATTCGGCAACCGCACACTCACAGTTCGTGCTGCAGAACCAAGCGCTTTTGAAGGAATTGACATCGTCCTGGCTTCGGCCGGCTCAGCCGTGTCCAAGCTCCTGTTGCCCGAGGCAGCGCGTCGGGGCTGTTTTTGCATCGATAATTCAAGTGCTTTTCGCATGGACCCAGCCGTCCCGCTGATTGTGCCCGAAGTGAACCCGGCGGCATTGGCGAACCACAATGGCATCGTCGCCAATCCCAATTGCTCAACAATCCAAATGGTTGTCGCGATCAAGCCTTTGCATGACGCCGCGCGCATTCGGCGAATCGTCGTCAGCACGTACCAGGCCGTGTCCGGGGCCGGCAAGAAGGGCATGGACGAATTGTCGAATCAATCCATCGCACTATTCAACCAAACGCCGTTCGACGTCGCCGTCCACCACGCCCGCATCGCCTTTAACGTCATCCCGCACATTGGCGCCTTTGACGCCGACGGCTACACGGAAGAAGAGACCAAGCTGATCCACGAAACCCGCAAAATTATGGGCGATTCGCAGATCCAAGTCTGTCCAACCGCAGTGCGTGTGCCCGTCTTTTCTGGACACAGCGAATCGATTGTCCTTGAATTTGAACGTGATCTGTCGCCCGAAGCGGCGCGCGAAATCCTGGAAATGTCGCCGGGCGTTGTGGTCGTCGACGATCCGAAGGCCAAGAAGTACCCGATGCCGATGGATGTTGCTGAACGTGATGAGGTTTTTGTCGGGCGAATTCGCCGCGATTCCTCCGTGGCGCACGGCCTAGCGATGTGGGTGGTTGCGGACAACCTGCGCAAAGGTGCTGCCACCAACGCCGTGCAAATTGCCCTGTTGGCGGTCAAGAATGGCTGGGTGCATGGGGCCGATGGTCGCGCCCGCGCCCAAGCTCAGGCGTAGCATCGGGCCTGGCGAGCGACGTGTGCCAGATTGGCACGCGGGCGAGCGTTCACGATGGCCACGTGTGCCGCTCGGGCAGGCAATAAGCAACAGCCAGAGCAGCGAACTACGCGCACGCATGTAGCAAAACCGATTGGGAAGATTGGCACGGCACGTGCATCCCATGTAGGATAGCCTCGGCGGGTCGAACCTGCGAGGCAGGCGGCAATCGGTGCGGAGGCAGGCAATGACGGTGTGGGCAAGCGGCAAGCGGATGCGAACCTGGGCAGCGAAGCGCGCTCAATCGCTGAGACTTTGGCCTGTAATGCTGGTGGGCAGCCTGCTGGCGAGCACGGCCTTTGCGGAAATCATCAACATTGAGAGCATCACGGCCGCACCGGGCGCCAAGGACAAGGACGGCAACGACTTTGTGCCCAACTCGCGCCTGACGCTGGTCACCGGCAATGTCGGCGCTGCCACGACGACCATTCCGATCATCAACATCGCCGACTGCGAGGCGATCAAGGCCGCGCAATCACCGCGAATTCGCATCACTTGGGACTGGGTCGACAAGCCCATGCTGCTCAGCCTGCCCCAGTACGGCATCAAGCTCGCGTCGCCAGGCAGCAGTTGCGACGGGACAAGCATGGTGTCGACGCAGACCGACTCGACGAGCGTGCCTCCGTGCCAGATCCTGTTTGAGAATCAGAACTTCCTCAACCCTTCCAATGCGTTAGGTGAGACGACTGACTTTGACCTCAACAACATCATCGGCACCAACATTACCTGCGCTTCGAACCAAAACGTCAATGCGACTGCCTACTTCCTGGTCAACAATACGGCAACGGGCACCACGACGACGTCAGTAACCAACGTAACCCTGCAGTTTCAAATCGACTTGCTGCGACCCACGGCCCCAACCATCAGTTCGATCACCTCGGGTAACCAGAACCTCAAGGTGAGTTGGACACAGGTCGACACCACCTTGTCCGCGCGGGTGTACTGGTCGGACAAACCGTTTTCACCCAATGACTTGAGCAAAGTCACGGGCTATTCTGGCGTCTTGACGGGAACCAGCTATCAAATCACCGGGTTGAACAACGGACAGCCCTACTACGTCAGCGTTGTTGCGGTCAATGCCACCAGCGCCAACGAGAGCGCGGGCAGCCCGCTGCAGTCGGCATCGCCCATAGAAACCCAAGATCTTTGGCAATATTACAAGACTAAGGGTGGGCAGGAACAGGGAGGCTACGCGCCCTGCAATGCCGCGCCGGTTGGCCGCGCTCCCGGAGCCATGGCGCTGCTGCTTCTGACTGGGCTGGCTGCCGTGACGATGGGGCGCCGTCGCCTCACAAAGCGCAAGGCTATCGTGGCTTTGACCGGATTGGCCTTGGTGCTGCCGGGGCTCGCCATGGCCAAGGAATCGCCGCTTACCTCGAGCCTAGACCTGCGCTTTGGCAGCTACTCGCCCGCCATAGACAGTGAATTCGCAGGCAAAGGTGCGTCTCCATACGGCAAGATCATGCACGACGGCACTTGGGAGTTCGGCCTGAACATGACCTGGCGAATTTGGGAGGACTATGGCGACCTTTCCGCCGGATTTGGCGCCGGCTACTGGTCCAAAGACGGCAATGCCTTGACGCTTGCCGGGGTTTCCTCCGCTGATACAACAACTTTGTCGATGGTGCCCTTGTCGATCGACGTGGTCTATCGCTACGACGTCCTGGCCAAGCGCTATAAATTCCCTTTGATTCCATACGCCAAAGCGGGATTGGTCTATGGGCTGTGGTGGATGGAAAATGGCCTCGGCAACCTCTCGCGCTATACCGCGGCGGATGGCACTTCATCCAAAGGCATGGGCGGCACCGGCGGCGTGCAAGGCACCATCGGCATACGGCTTTTGCTCGACGTCTTTGAGCCCCAAGCCGCGAGTAGCTTTGACATTGAGATGGGCGTCAACCACAGCTACTTGTTTGCCGAGATGCGGGCACTTTCGCTCAATGATTTCGGGAGCAAGAAGTCGATCGACCTCTCGGCCAATATCTTCTACATGGGCCTCGCTTTCGACCTGTGACAACCCGATATCCCGGCAGAGCTGATCCAGGCCTAGCGCAGGATGCCCAACGGCAGCGCGGCGTGTTGCTGTGGCTGCAGTTCGATGGCACTGATTTTCAAGGATTTCAGCGACAGCAAGCCCACGTGCGAACCGTCGCGGGCGCGGTGGAAGACGCGTGGCTGGCCATGCTCAGCGAAACGGTGGTGGCGCGCACGTCGAGCCGTACCGATTCCGGCGTCCATGCCAACCGCATGCCGGTGCTGATTCGCACCGATAAACTTCTTTCACAACGCGGCCTTACTCTGGGTCTCAACACCCATTTGCCGCCGGACGTGGCTGTGGTCGGAGCCGACGAGGTGCCTTTGGAATTTGACGTGCGCGCGGACGCTGTCGGCAAACGGTATGTTTATCGGTTGATTTCTAGCCTTCCACGCCTGCCGACTTGGCGCCGCGTCGCTTGGCACGTCCACGGCACGCTGGATGTAGCCGCGATGCAAGCGGCCGCTAAACACTTTGAAGGCATTCATCTTTTTGACGCTTTTCGCGCGGCGACCTGCAAGGCGACCAGCACCCGGCGCCACATTCGCAGCGTCGAGGTCTTCGATCGCGGCCCGATCGTTGAGGTCGTCGTCGACGGCAATGCCTTTCTTTTCAACATGGTTCGCATCATGGTCGGCACCCTGGTCGACATCGGGCGTGGCAAGTTCGCCCCCGAGGCCATTGCCGAAATGCTGCAGAGCCGCGATCGCCGCCGGGCTGGACAGACGGCACCCGCCCATGGCCTTACCCTGGATGACGTGTTCTTTGGTCCTCCCGGTGCCCGCCAAGGTCTTGATTACAAAGCAATGCTTGAGAACATGGCGATCGCGCGCGGCTTCAAAGGCCTATAGGCACGCGAACTTGGTGCCGCTCCAGCCGCATTTGTAGCCTGAATCTGCGCAGTTGATGGTCGCGATCTTGCCCGTATTGCAGAACATCCACACATCGCCCTGGCACTGACCGGCGGGAGGAAAACTGGGCCCACAGATGGCGCCGGCTTGAGGCTGGCAAACGGTCACCTTGCAGGTCCAGCCTTCGGTGCACGCGCCGCATGGGCTTCCGCAGCCGTTATCGCCACAGACAATCGCCTTACCTTCGGCGGTCTTGCACGACGGTTGGCAGGGCGGCTTGTCGATGCAGTCAAACAGCGACGTCACGGCGTTCCAGCCGCAGGTCTTGCCAGGCTTGGCTGCGCAATCGATCTGCTGCTTGCTGCCGCTCGGGCCACTGCCTTGGCAGGAAACCAGAATGTCACCGGCGCATTGTCCTTTGGGATCAACGCCCTTGCAAGGGAGCGCAACGCACTGACCACCGCTGCAATAGTCGCCAGTTCCGCAGTCGCCGCAGGTTTTGCCGCAGCCGTCGTCGCCGCAACTCTTGCCAGCGCAGCTTGGGACGCAATCAGCGGCGTGGCAAAGGAAATCGAGGCCGCAGCTGTAATTGCCCGGGCAACTGCCGCAGTTGCCGCCACAGCCGTCATCGCCGCACTTCTTGTTGTCGCATTTGGGCTTACAGACTTCCTGGCAGGCTGTGCCATCCGGGGTGCAGACATGCCCAGTGGTGCAAAATCCGCAGACCGAGCCACAACCGTTGCTGCCGCAGATCTTGGCGACCCCAGTGGCGGTCTGACAACTCGCGACGCAACCGTCAGCCACGGGTACCAGTGTTGCGTCCAAGCCGGTGTCAGTGGCGATCAGATCGTCTGAACCCGAGGTCGATCCGCCGTCGATGTCTCCAGAACTCTGGTCAATTGCAACTGAATCACCAAAGCCCTCTACCTGCGTGTCCCCGGCAGCGTCGGCATCGGCGACGGTCGCTGCGGCGCCGTGACAAGCGCATGCCAAACAAAGAAAGCAGCAAGACACCAGAAGATTGCGAATCTGCGTCATTTTTGAACCTCGCTCGGTCCAAAGGGGACGGGCGCACGACCGAGAATAGCGAGGCGTTTGCGCCGACGCCAATTGGCGATTTGCCATTTTGGCACAGGGCCGGCGTTTCAATCGCCCCACAGGTGTCAGGCGGTCGCGCTGCGGCGGAGCGACAAGCAGAAAAATGACGTCTTTCCAAGGTGCTCTGGATTTGGCGATCTGGCACGACCTTTGCTCCACAGACAGGGTGAGGTCGATGCCGCGGTGCCCCCAAAGGACGCGCATCAGGACAAGGGATGCCCTGATCGGACCCAAGATTAGGTGCCAGGCAGTTGGAAGGCCATGGAAACCCTGTTGAAACGACATTTTTGGCTGGTGACGTTGCTCGGCTTGGCCGTGGTGGCGTGGCTGACGGCGGGCTCCGTCACGGCCCTGGTCGGCATGGTGCTCGTGCGCCAAGGCAAGAGCGATGCCAAACCAAATGTCGCTGAGGCCAAAGGCGAAACGGCGGTCAGCAAGCGTTTGCGCGCCGGTCGCCTCGATGGGGAAGCGGGCGCAGTGATTGCCGGTCGCTCTATCTTCCTGATCGAGGAACCGCCCGAAAAGAAAGAAGATGAAGCCGAAGGTGACGGAGCGACGGACGAACAAGGCAATCCCATTGAGAAAGAGCTGCCGCCCTTGGAGCCAACCTACGAGCCGACGACGCTACCGATCAAGCTGCTGGGAACGATGGTGGTCACACCCGACGAATTCTCTAGCGGTTCTGTGGAGTTGGACAAGAAGGACCAAAAAGTCATTGGCATTCACTCCGTCTTGCTCGATGGCAAGGCCGAGGTCATGGCCATTCGCCGGAATTACATTATTCTTAAAGAAGACAATAAGTTAACGATCGCCCCGCTCTTCGCCAAAGAAAAGGACGCCGCCGGCAGTGACCCCGCGCATCCGGGCAGCACGCCAGAAGCCCCCAAGCGGTCCAGCCAAGCCGACGTCAAAAAGCCGGCCGAAGCCAAGGTGGCCGGCGTCGAGAAGATCAGCGACACCAACTTCAAGCTCGGCCGCGACCACATCAACGATAAGCTAAAGGATCTCGCGTCATTAGGCGCGCAGGTCAAGATCGTCGCCAACTACCGCAATGGCAAGTACTCAGGCGTCAAGATGATCGGCATGCAGGATTCCAGCCTGTTCAAGGACATCGGCTTTGACAACGGCGACATTCTGATGGCCGTCAACGGCGACCATTTAGACAGTCCAAACAAGGCGTTGGCCCTGTATGACGCTTTGAAGAACAAGTCGCGCCTGACCGTGCTGATTGAGCGCGGCGGCATCGACAAAACCATTCGCTATTCAATCAACTGAGTGCAAGGGGCCGTCGCGACGGCTCGACCAGTGATCGACCATGAGATGCAGCGCCGTGCCACCCAGATTGCACGGCCTCCGGGGAGAAGACCTTGATGGCACGCAGCAATTCCCAATCAGCCCGACTTTGGCCGTTGTGGGCAGTCCTGGTGGCCGGCACAGCGCTGCTAGCACCCGTGGTGCTGGCCCAGGAAAGCCAAGGGGGCGACAAGGCAATCCCGGTCAAGGCCGGCGGTGGCACCTTGAACAAGAAAGAGAAGTCCGGGGAACTCAAGGCCAAAGGCGACGGCGTATTCAAGCGCGGTGGTGCCAAAGCCGCCCTGGACCCCGATTATGACCCGGCGCAGACGAGCAAGAAGGTTGGTGCCGGAAAGGCTGATGACGACAAGCCAATTGTGCCTGCGCCCGTAGGTGCTGGCCGTGGCGTGCCCGCGGCTGAGCCTGCAGCGGCCGGCAAGGGCGATCCGCTCACTGAGGATGATCGCAAGAAGTTTGGCGACGACGTCACGACCATCAAGAACAACCTGAGCGACATCAAGTGCAAGAAGATCCCGGCCAATGCCCATGTAACTATGGACTTTCAAGACGCGCCGATCGAAGCCGTGATGAAGCTGGTGTCTTGCTGGACCAATCGCAATTTCATTCTCGCTACGGCAAAACGCGGCGGAAAGATTACGATTATTTCGCCCCAGCCGGTGACCGTCTATGAGGCTTACCGGGCCTTCCTTTCGAGCTTGATGGTCAACGGCATGAGCGTGACCAAGAAAGGCCAGTTTTATCACATTGTTGACACGGCCGACGCGCGTTCTTCCGGGGCCGAAGTCCTTGGGCCCAAAGGCGCGGTGCCCAATGACGACAACGTGGTGACGCGGATCGTTCGCCTCAAGAACCTCGATGCCAAGGAAGTCGAGCCGTTGGTGACGAAATTCAAGTCCAAGGCCGGCGACGTATTCATCTACCCGCCCAACAACAGCGTGGTGATTACCGACACGGGCACCAACATCACCAAAATCATGAAGTTGCTGGCGGAAATCGATGTGCCTCTGGGTGCTGAGAAGATCTGGATTCGTCCGGTGCAGCACATGGATGCATCTGAATTGGTGGAGAAAATCACTGCGGTCTTTGGCGAAGGCAAAGGCGGCGGCGGCGGCGGTGGTGCAGGCGGAGCCGCGGGTGCCGCAGCAGCCCAGGCGGCAAGTTCAGGCGGACCGACGGCCAAGGTCACGATGTCCAAAGCGATTGCCGACGACCGCAGCAACCAAATCATCCTCATCGCCACCCGGACCAATTACCTGAAGATCGACGCACTGATCCGCAAGTTAGACGTGCCGATTCCGGGCGAAGGCGCCATCCACATCCATCACCTGGAAAATGCCGACGCTGAGGATGTTTCCCAGACATTGAGCAGCCTTGCAGGTGGCGGTGGCGGCGGTGGTGGCGGCGCGGCCAAAGCCAAGAGCGGCGGTGCAGCCAAGAGTGGCGCCAAAGGCGGTGGCAAGAGCAGCGGCGGCGGTGGCGGCGCGGCGACGCTATTTGAAGGCGACGTGAAAATTACCGCCCATAAAGCCACGAATTCTCTAGTGATTGAGAGCTCGCTGAAGGACTACTTGGCCCTGCAAAAGGTCATTGCGGAACTCGATCGCCGCCGCAAGCAGGTCTATGTCGAAGCTGTGATCATGGAAATTTCCACGACCAAGAATCGCAAGACACAACTCGCTGGTTCTTTTGGCAAAACGTTCGACATCGGCGGCAACTCCGTGCCTTTGCTCTTTGGCCTCGGCGGCCTTGGCATGGGCGGCGTGAGCCTGCAACAGCTCAATTCCGGTGGTTTTGCCGCTGGTTTGCAGGGCCCCTTGCTCAACGTCAACGCGGGCAACACCGGCAACTCGGCCGTTCCCGCAGGCGTGACCCTGTCTATCCCCGCGTTTGGCTTCTTGATTCAGGCCATTCAGGAGAACAGCGACGTCAATGTGTTATCGACGCCGCACATCTTGACCTTGAACAACGAGGACGCTGAAATCACCGTCGGTCGAAAAATCCCCTATCGTTCTCAATCGATGGGCTCTGGTATGGGCGGATTGGGCAGCATGCTCGGCGGCCTCGGCGGCATGGGCAGCAGCATGGGGGCCATGGGCGGCATGATGGGCGGCATGATGGGCGGCATGATGGGCGGCACTGTCCAACACTTGGACGTCGACCTGACTCTGAAAATTACGCCGCAAATCAATGAGTCGGACTTCATCAAGCTCAAGATTGAGCAACAGCTCGACGAAGTGGAAGGCATCGACCCCAACCTCGGGCCGACGACGTCCAAGCGAAAGATCAGCAATACCGTGGTCGTACGCGATCAGCAGCCCGTGGTGATCGGCGGCCTCATTACCGACCGCGAAACGTCGGGCGTGGCGAAGATTCCGATTTTGGGCGATTTGCCGCTGCTGGGCATGTTCTTCCGCAAGAACACGCTGATGATCGAAAAGAAGAACCTGCTGCTGATCATCGTGCCGCACATCATCAAGGATCCAACGGACTTGGAGCGCATGCACGAGAACAAGATGGACCAAATTCGCGAATTTGCAGACGAATTGGCCACCAAGCAGAAGGAGTACCAGGGCAAGATCGATTTCCGCAAGAAGCGCGGCTTTCTTGAGTCTGTGTTTGAGGCCGTGGACAAGGCGGCGGATGAGCGAAAGCTGCAGGAAAAGGCGTACTTCGACAACGCCGACGTCGACCTAGTTGGGCCGCCCGAACGGCATGACTTGGACTTTGACCCGTTCAAGCAAAAGGACGGCGACAAGAAGGGCCGCAAGCCCGAGGCCAAAGGCTCTGAAAGCAAGAGCAAAGACGCCGAAGAAGACGACGATGTTGGCGCTGTGGAAGTGATTGACCTGCCAGAAGCGGGCAAGGATGACGTCAAGAAGGCCGACAAGAAGCCCGCGGATTCTAAGGCCGATGACAAGAAGGCCGGCGACAGCAAGAAGGCACAGGACGCCAAGGCTGCACCGACTAAAGCGGACGCCAAGGGTGACGACGATGGCGACGAAGCCTCGGAGCCGACGGCCGAAAAGGCGGCAGCGGACAAGGCGGCCAGCGACAAAGCTGCGGCGGACAAGGCGGCCAAGAAAGGCAAGGGCGCTGCTGCCAAGAAGGGCAAGAAAGCGAAGAAGAGCAAGTAGTTCTCTCGCCGACCTTCCCCAGCACTGGAGTGTGTGATTGCGCGCCAAGCGGCGCCTTAGGCCCAGGTTGATGATGCAAGCCCATGTTGAACAAGACGATTCCGCTGTGACGCAGATCCTGCAGTTGCCGCCCCATGAGGCTGCGCTGCCGCGGGATGGCAGCAGCTTGGTGACCGTGCAACCGTCTGTAGATCCGCGATTACTCGGGGAAATCCTGATGTCACGGGGCGCTTGTGGCCAGGACGCCGTGGACATGGCCCTCAAGGTGCAGGAGGAGCGCGGCGGCCTCATCGGCGATTTGCTAATCCAGCACAATGTCATCAGCCGGATGCAGTTGGTCCAAGCCTTGGGCTCGCAACTGGGTATTCATGTTCAGGAAACCGTGGACGAAGCGGCCATTGACGTGTCCCTGGTGGCGCATCTGTCGATGACGTGGGCCAAGGAAAATGAGGTCCTGCCTTATGTGAAGAATGGCCGGATCTTGCACGTGCTCATCGCCAATCCGATGGCTACAGGGCCCATCGACGACTTGCGCGTGGTGTTTGACGGGGCCCAGGTCGAACCGATCCTGGTGACGCCGGACGTGCTCAACCACGCGATTAACCATGCTTTCGATCGCCGAGCCCGCGCCGACCAGGTCGTCGACGACATGGAGAAGGGCGAAGCCGGCGTGGCTGACGTGGCCATGGAGCTCGAGGACGCCGCCAAGGACATCCTCGATGAAGACGACGAGGCGCCGATCATTCGCTTGGTCAACAGCGTGCTCAACCAGGCGGCCAAAGAGAAAGTCAGCGACGTGCACATTGAGCCGATGGAAAAGTACGTGCTGGTCCGCTTTCGCAAGGATGGCGTGCTGCGCGAAGTTGTGCGTACTTCCAAGAAGTTTCAGGCGTCCATCACCTCGCGCGTCAAGATTATGGGCAACCTCAATATCGCGGAAAAGCGGTTGCCCCAGGACGGTCGCATTCGCATCAAGGTGGCTGGGCGCGACATCGACTTGCGTCTGAGCACGATTCCGACGGCGCATGGCGAGCGGATCGTGATGCGATTGCTGGACAAAGGCTCGACCACTTTGGACCTCAAGACCCTGGGAATGAGGCCTGATGTCGTTGAAGCTATTGATGGTTTGGTACATCGTCCCAACGGCATTTTGCTGTGCACCGGCCCCACCGGTTCTGGCAAGACGACGACGCTGTACTCGGCCCTGATGTCGATCAACAACCCCGACATCAACATTCTAACCATTGAAGATCCTGTGGAATACCAGCTCGAAGGCATCGGCCAGATGCAGGTCAACCCCAAGATCGAGTTCACCTTTGCCCGCGGCCTGCGCGCCACCCTGCGTCAGGACCCGGACGTGGTGCTGGTGGGCGAAATTCGTGACTTGGAAACGGCTGAAATTGCAGTACAAGCGGCGCTAACGGGCCACTTGGTGCTAAGCACGGTTCACACCAATGACGCGTCTTCGACCTACACCCGGCTCATCGACATGGGCGTGGAGCCGTTTCTGTTGTCGTCGTCGATCATCGGCATCTTGGCCCAGCGCCTCTGCCGACGTTTGTGCAATGATTGCAAGGTACCGCACATCCTGACCGATTTGGAGCTGGAGCAGTTGGGCCTAACCCGCGACGACCCGGAATTGCAGCAGGCCAAGGTCTTTGGCGCCAAGGGGTGTCCACAGTGCGGCATGTCGGGCTATGCCGGGCGAATGGGCCTGCATGAACTCCTGACGCCTACAGAGGAAATCAAGCGTTTGGTGGTGCAAAAGCTCGATGCCGGTGCCATCAAAAGGGCCGCCGTCGCCATGGGCATGCGCACGCTGCTGGCGGACGGGGCCTACAAGATCATGCAAGGCCGCACCACGGTTGAAGAAGTGATGCGCATTGCCAACCAAGATCAGGAGGACTGAGCACCGTGCCTGTTTTCGAGTACATCGGCAAGGATTCCGCCGGCAAGACGGTCAAAGGCAACATGGACGTCGACAGCGTCCGTTCGCTGAAGAACGCCCTGCGCCGCGATCGGATCTTCTTGACGGAATACCATGAAACCACGGTCAAAGGTGGCAAGGCCAAGGTCAAAGCCGGCTCGCAGCAGAAGCAAGGCTCGCGGGACGTCGACTTCGGCGAATGGTTTACGCGGATAAGCCCGCAAGATATCAGTGAAATGACCCGCCAAATGGCGACGCTCCTCAAGGCCGGCGTCCCCCTGGTCGATGGCTTGGCGGCGACGACTGAACAGATTGAAAATCCCAAGCTAAAACGGGTACTTGCACAGGTAAGGACCGATGTCAACGAAGGTGCGGCCTTCTGGCGCGCGCTGGCTGTGCACGAAAAGATCTTTGGTAACACGTACTTCAACATGGTCCGCGCTGGCGAGTCGTCGGGCAACTTGGACGTTGTGCTGCTGCGCTTGGCCGACTTCACCGAGTCACAAGTCCGCTTGCGCAATAAGATTATCGGTGCAATGACCTATCCGGTCATCATGATGTGCATCGCCACGGGCATCGTCTCGGCCATGATGATCTTTGTGGTGCCGACCATCACGGGCATGTTCGCCGATCTAGGCACAGAAATGCCTTTGATTACGCGGATTCTCATCTTCATCTCCGACATGTTCGGCCGGTTTTGGTGGCTCGGCGTGCTGGGAATGGTCGGCGCTGTGACGGGGTTTCAACGTTGGAAGAACTCCGAAGCCGGGGCCGACCGCTGGGACTACTTCTTGCTCAAGGTGCCGGTACTCGGCGATCTGATTCGTAAAATCGCCATTTCGCGCTTTTCCCGCACGCTGTCGACCTTGCTGTCCTCGGGCGTGCCGCTGCTGACAGCGATGGAAATCGTCGAAAACGTGGTGGCCAACCGGGTGTTGGCCAAGGTCATTGCCGAGGCGCGCGCCGCAATTCGTGAAGGTGACTCGATTTCTGGGCCCCTTAAGCGCAGTCAGCAGTTCCCGCCCATGGTCGTGCACATGGTGGCGATCGGCGAGCGCTCCGGCGAACTGGAAAACATGCTGAAGAACATTTCGGAAAGCTATGAAAATCAGGTGGATACTAAGGTGAACGCCCTGACCAGCCTGCTCGAGCCGATCATGATTGTCGGCATGGGCGTCATGGTCGGCTTTCTAGTGGCGGCGATCTTGCTGCCGATGATGCAGCTGGCCAAGTCGATGCGCGGCTAATTCTGCGCGGATTCAGAACAACAGAACTCAAGGAGGTCGACAATGAAGCGTCTTTCGTACTCTCGCCAGGACTTGGCGCAAATCCTGGCCACGTGGCGACAGCCGGCCGCGGTGGCCCAACGCGGCATGACTCTTATCGAAATCATGGTGGTGATTGTGATCATCGGCGTGCTTGGCTCCGCCCTGGCGGTGGGCGTGTTCGGCATGCTCAATGATGCCAAGATCGATAGCTGTGCCGCGCAGTTGAACAGCGTCGGCGGCGTGGTGGAAGCCTATGAAGCCCGCAATGGCGACTTCCCGGACAGCCTGACGACCCTTTCGGAAGGCAAGAATCCCAAGCTCAAGAAGGAAATCCTCAAGGATCCTTGGCGCCAAGACTTGCAGTACAGCGCCACCGGCGACGGATTCTCCCTGTGCTCGGGCGGTCCGGACAAGAAGTCAGGCACCGAGGACGACATCTGCTATGGCCAGACCAGCAAGAAATAGCCTTGGCGGCTCAAGACGTTCGACGCGAGGCTTCACACTCATCGAACTGGTGGTGGTGATTGCAGTCATCGCCATTGTCACGGCCGCGGTGGCCACGGGCATTGGCAACATCCGCGGTGCGTCGGTGCAGTCGGAGACCGGCAAACTGGCTGTCGCTGTTCGGTATTTATACAACTTGGCCGTGTTGTCTGGCCGCAACCAGCGGTTGGTCGTCGACCTGGACACGCAGTCCTACTGGGGGGAGGAGCAAACGACGTCCGACCCCTGCGAGACCTTCCTGCTGCCTGGCGAAGGCGAGGAAGAGGACCCGAAACACGATAAAAAGGCTGAAGAAAAGTCCAGCGACGGCAGCAAGGGCAGCAAGGGCAGCAAGGGCGGCAAGGGCGGCAAGGGGACCAAGGGTGGCAAAGGCCCCAAAGAGGCCGGCGGTAAGAAGGCCAACCAGGCGGGCTTTCAGGCCATTGAATCGCGGCTTTTGGCCAAGTATTCGCTGGACAAGGGCGTCAAGTTCGGCGGCGTGATGACGTCGCACCAAGTCTCGCTGAGCGAAAAGGGGCAGGCGTACGTGTACTTCTTCCCCAACGGAACCACTGAAAATGCGCTGATTTACGTCACTGGAGAGAGCCAAGAGGACGTGATGACCGTGGAGGTCAAGGCTCTGCAAGGTACGGCGCAAATCCATAAGAATAAAGTTGAGTTGACCCAGTTCGGCAAGGACAACTAGTGCAAACGGCGGCGCATGGGCGCAGGACCGCAACAACCCGAGTGGGCGCAGGGAAACGACGGTGAAGGCCAAAGGCTTTACATTACTAGAAGTCCTCATTGCCATGGCGGTTTTGGCCTTTGCGCTAACCGTCATTACGGCAGGAACTTCGTCGTCGGCCGTCTACAGCAAGAGGGTCTATCGCTCCACGGTCGCGGCCTTGCTGCTGCGCGGGACGATGCTGGATATT
Source organism: uncultured Myxococcales bacterium (assembly GCA_903840165.1). Lineage (GTDB taxonomy): Bacteria > Myxococcota_A > UBA9042 > UBA9042 > UBA9042 > CAIMEY01. The sequence goes on from CAIMEY010000073.1 coordinate 27,704, forward strand.
GAAGAGAAATACCGCAAAGACGGCTTCCCGACCAACGATGTCACCGGCAAGTCCTGCGACCTGCCCAAGGCGTATGCCCGGCAGTTCAAGTGCAATTACGACCTAATAGGCCTCAACCTCGATGACGGTTCGATTTCCGACATGACCACGCAGGCCCAAACGGTGCTGGGTCAAGCCCAAGAAACGCTTGCTGCTTCTGGTGCCATGGAAAAATTGGCCGCTGGTGCCCCGCCAGCCGGGACCCAGGACAAGAAGCTCAAGGACTTGGGCTCAGCCGGACAGGATGCCAAGCAAGCCGACCTCGACATGTCGCAGCTGGCCAAAGGCGGCGACCTTATGGGCCTTTTGGGCATGATCGTCATGTCGGGCGATCAGGGCCTGTACCTGCTGGACATGTGCGACATCAACCTAGCGGTCCTGCAGATGTCGATGGGCATCATGGTGGCCGAGCTGTTGCCGCGCATTCTCAAACGGGCCTCGGACCGGACGCGCAAGGTGGTGCTACACCTGAGTTGGAAGGACGATGAAGGTGAGAAACGCGCTTTAGAAATCGAGAGTTTTACCACCGCCGTCAGCCAGGAAGAGGCGATGGCCATCCAGCAAATGAAGCAGATGGACAAGGTGAGCAACGCCATTCAAGGCGCCATGCCGCCGCCGGGCAGTCCGCCGGGCACCAAACCACCGGGCGTGCTATGATGCAAACGCCCATGAACAAAGGCCAACTTGGCTTTACGATGATGGAAATCGTGGTGGCGGTGTCCCTGCTGGCCATGCTGGGCATCATCGTCTCGACGGCAACTTCATCGATTCTAGGCGCCATCCAAGATACCAAAACCATGCAGGATTATTACCACACGGCCCGGGTAGCCCTGGGCCGCATGGAGCGAGAAATCGGCATGGCCTATTTGTCCAAACATCAAGGGGAGTTCCGCGTCACAAAGACCCTGTTTCAGGGCAAAGGCAACTCGCTGATGTTCACCTATATGGGGCACCGACGCATGACGCACAATGCGCGGGAAAGCGATGAAGGTGTTGTGGAATACAAGGTGGACCGCGACACCGATGGCACGTACGCGCTGATCCGTCGCGAAAAGACCATTGTCGATTCAAGCCCGCAAAAGGGCGGGCAACGGATGGTGCTGGCGCGCAACGTCAAGTCGGTGAAGTTCTCCTACTGGGACATGGACAAAGAGTCCTGGCAATCAGACTGGAAAGTGGAAATTGACAACGTCTTGGAAGAACAGACCAAGAAGTCGGCGGCGGCGACGGCGATGACGGCAGCGACGGGGAACTCCGACCTCGGCAAGGCCCTGGCCAACCAGAAGCCGGCCGAGCCCAAGCATGGCCCGGACGAAAACTGGCTACCGGCGCGGGTGAAAATCGTCTTGGTGATCAAGACCGAAGACGGCGAACTGACCTTTGAAACGCAAACGCGGGTGCGCCTCATGGAGGCCCTTGATTTTAATGGCGTGTTTGTGCCGCCGGCCCTATCCAACACGCTCAACCCCTACTCGCCGATGACCGGCCAAACACCGAGCTCCTTTGCCCTACCGACCGCAGGCAGCACCATGCTGCCGACCACGACCACAGGACGTCCCTAATGGCTTGGCAGGCCTTGCACAATTTGAGTGATGCCGTGCAGGCGGGGCGGCGTGCTGTGGGCCAAGGCAGCCCGGGCGCGGCGGACCGTCAGCGCGGCGTGGCGATGTTAATTGCGTTGGCGACGATCGCAATACTCTCTATTTTTACGCTGGAATTTACCTATCAGTCGCGGGTAGCGGTGCGGACCTCCATCTACGTTGAGGACGAGATCGACGCTTACCTGCACGCGCGCGCCGCCGTCGAGTTGGCGGGACTCGTCATCGGCTCGACGGACATCGTTGAGTCTATCCTGAACAAATACGCGCAGATGATGCAGGGCAAGAAGCCGACCATCAACACGGCGGCCTATGCCTGTGAGTTCGTCAACGCCTTTTGCAAGGGCAACATGACGCTGATGGGCATTCAACTGGTCAATCTGGAAGGACATCCGGGCGTAGGCCTCAAGCACGGCTCCTGCGGTTGCACCTCGAGCGATGAAGATGGCCGCGTCAACGTGAACCGCACGAAAACATTGCCAGAAAAGCAGGCCGTCTTTGACACGCTGTATAAGGTCCTTGAGCGCAATGAGGGCGTCGCCCGCCCCGGCGAGATGGATAAGGATATGGCGCAGTTAGCGCTCAATATCATCGATTGGTCCGATGCCGACGGCTTCAAGACGGACATCGAACCGACCACGCGCAAACTGATTCAGGGCCAAGGGCCAGAGGGCACGCCGTACACGCGCGCGGGCTACAAGGTCAAGGATGCACCCTTTGATACCACTGAGGAAGTTCGCCTAGTGGAAGGAATGGACGATCAGCGCTGGTGCAAGCTCAAGGATCAGCTCACCGTCTATAACACCGAGAAACTCAATGTAAATACGGCCAGCATTGAAGTCATCAAGGCCCTGGTTTGCAAGAACTTGGCCAATCCGGCCAATGAGCAAATCGCCTGCGCGCGGGGCATGGAAGACAACGCCTTTGTGCCGGTCAATGTTGCCGGTAAGTACATGGAAGTCTGCAGAACGCTTAAGAAGATGGTGTTTAGCCCCCCCTTTGCCAACACGGCCAAGTTCGTTCAGTTCTTTGATAAGCTGGGTACTGTCTTGCCGCCACAGTACAGTCAAGTGCTGCAGATCAACCACGGCAAGATGCTGGAAGACATCGGCACGAGCGGCAAAATCGTGCGAATTCAGGCTTATGGCACTGCAGGCAAAGTCAGCAAGAAGATTACAGCGTTACTGGACACGACATCACAACGGTACGTGTACTGGCGCGAAGACTGAGTCGGAACCAACAAGACTGAGACGGGCACAAAGCGGCCAAGGCCGCGCGGGAACCTACTGGATCCCAAGTGAAAGGACGCGATGGCGCATCGCATTTTAGGTCTAGACCTGGGCACGCAGGCGGTGAAGTTGGCGATCGTCGACAAGACGATTCGCGTGACTTCCCTGACGGGTTGGGATGAAGAGCCCCTGGCGGCCGACGCCGACGAGGCCCAGGTTATTGAAGCGATCCAGCGGATTTTGCAACGCAATTTTCGTTCGGATGACGTCGTTGCCACGGCCCTGCCCAGCGCGATGGTGATGCAGCGAACCCTCAGCTTTCCGTTTCGCGACGAGAAGGCCGTCGCTGAAGCCATTGGTTTTGAACTGGAAAACCACATTCCGACACCGATCGGCGATCTGGTGGTGGACCATGTGCGCTTGGGCGAAAAGGAGGGGCAGACCGAGGTGATGGCTGTCGCGGCCCCGCGCGATGTGGTCGAGAAACGCATTGAATTACTGCGCAATGCGGGCACTGATCCGCGACGCCTTGGGCTCTCCGGCCTGTGCTACGCGGCGCTGGTTCGGCAAATGCCGGCTTGGCAGGCTGGGGCGACGTTGCTGGTCGATGTCGGCGTCAAAACAGCAGAAATGGTCGTGGTGGACGGGGGGACCACGCAGTTGTTGCGCAGTGCTTCGGTCGGCTCGGCAATGGTGGCCCAGACCTTGGGACAATTGCTAGAAGTCGCGATTCCTGCGTCGGAATTAGGACGATTCGCCCTGGTGCTGCCACCGGGACTGGCTGCTGAGTCGCGCGAAGAAAAGCTGAGACATGACGCGACGGTAGCGGCCCTAGCGCCGCTTTTGCGCGAACTCAGGACGACCTTGTCGGCTTGGATGCGCAAGGCAAAGACGCGCCCTGAGCGGGTTGTCTTGACGGGCGGCCTGTCGCGGTTGCCGGGGCTGCATGAGTACGTGGAGCGCGCCCTGGCCGTGGCCGTAGAGCCTCTGCACCTGGATAGGCTGGTCGACGTTAAAGTCTCTGATGCTGCGGACTTAGGTGACCGCGGCGCTTTGGCCGTTGCGCTGGCGTTGGCTGCCGCTGAAGCGCGCGTCGGCGATGACGTCGACTTTCGCCAAGCTGAACTCGCCTATGAGGGTGATTTCAAGGTCTTGCGCGCCCGATTGCCGCAGCTGGCGGCTTTTGTCGTAATTACCATCTGTTTGCTCGGGATCCGCACCAGCCTGCAGTGGAAGACGCTGCTGGCGGAACAGGATCAGCAACTGGTGCAGCTCGAAGGTCTGTCCAAGGCTTTGACCGGGAAAACGCTCCACAACTTCGAGGACTTGCGCAAAGAGCTCAAGCGCGAACCCAGCGTCGACCTTGCAGGCCTGTACCCGGAGATGTCGGCTTTCAAGGTTCTTGAAGAAATCTCGGCCATTCAAGACAAGATCACCGAACCCCCCGACTATGTGCCGCCCGAGGGGGACAAGGCTGCGGGACCCGGCAAACCGCCTGGAGGGCCTGGGGAACCGGAGCCGCCGGTGCGTCCGGGTCCAGCCGCTGACCCGACCAGTGGTGAGTTGCCCAACGAGCGCATCAATGCGCGCCGCCGTGAAATGGCCCAACGCGCGCAAAACACTGAAAATGATAGCAATCCAGCGCCAACGCCGCCGGGCCAGCCGACGCCTCCTCTGCCAGCCGGCTCGGTGCCGCCGCCACCCGGTGAGGGAAGGCCCGATCCGCAACCCGGGGCTCACGGGGCCCCGCCCGGGATACCCCACATGCCTGAGGCGCCTCATCTGGGTGCCAAGACTGAGAAAAAGCCTGGTTCCGCTAAGGATTCCAAGGGCGATGGCGAAGGCGATACGCCCAAGAAGAAGGACGGCGAAGGCTTTCAAATCGAACTAACGGCGGTGCAGATCGAGCGGACGACGGTGACTCTACGCGGAGAAGCCGACAGCCAAGACGCCCTGCTGGCATACCAGCAAGCCATTGATGTGCATCGGTGTTTTGGCAAGGTTAAGTCGTCTAGCGATCGGATTTCCTTTGAACGGCACCGCGATTGGTTCAAGTTCACGATTCAGTTCGACGTCGCCTGCCCGGTGGAAGACAAATCCGCCAGCAAAGACAAGGGCCAGGGCGATGACAAGCCCGACACCAAGAAAAAGAAAACCGATGACGAAAGCAGTGACGAAGAATAGCTGCAGCCGGGGAGCGGTACGATGAAGATGGGCCGAATCGGCAGTTGGTTTGAGCGGTTGAGCGATCGCGAGCGCAAGTTGGTGCTCGGCGGTGGCGGCATTGCTGTGGTGGCGGCGCTGATTCTGGGCGGCGTGCTGGTGTCGCGACGCGTGGGCGCGCTGGAAGGCGAAGCCGCTGACAATGAACTGGCGGTACGTGAAGTGCTGGCGCAGGGTCCCAAGTACCTCCGGGCGAGGGCGGACGAAAAAGCTGTTCAAGAACAATTAGATCGAGCGGCAAAGGAATCCCTGCAGGCGACCATCCTCGCCATTGCCAAGCAAGTGGAGTACGAGAAGACGGATGAAGATGGAGGCAGTCAGAAGGTGCGGCTTTCGGACAGCATCAAGTTCTCCAATGCCACAGAAATACTGGCAGAGTTGACCCAGAAGAAGAAGAGCTCTCAGCCCAAGAAGAAGCACAAGAAGGGCCAAAAAGAAGTGTTCCTGGCAACGATTGACTGCGTTTTTCAAGGCGTTCCCGATGAACCGCTGATGCGCTTTATGTCCAAGATTGAAACCCATCCCGACCCGCTTTTTGGCTTGTCCGTGGATATGAGCCGCAATTCACCGACGCGCGATGCCTTTCAGGCGACGCTCAAGGTCGGTCAATTTCGCTACGGCACGCTGGAGGAATGACGGCCGATGATGCGTTTGCTGCAACACCCACGGACCTTGCTCGTGGCCCGAATGTTCGGGTATTCCCTCTTCTTTTTGATCGCCATGCTGGTCGCGCTGCCGCTGACGTTTCCGACGCGGCAACTGCGGTCCTTTCTGGCACAAAAGGCGAGATCTCAGGGATATCCTCTTGAAATCGAGAACTTGGCCATGCGCGGGCTGGGAGGAATCGAGTTCGATGGCATCCACCTGACCCTGCCCGGCAAGGAAGGCGAGCCTGGCGAGAATGGTTCGGTGGGGCCTGCGCTGCCGGAGGCCGATCTCAAGATCGACAAACTGACTGCGCGGATTGCGCTTTTGCCGGCGATTTTTGGCAAAACCGTCGACGTGACCTTCGAGGTCGATGCAGGCGGCGGGCACTTGGAGGGGGGCCACTTCGTGCAAAAGGGCGAGAACCTCGACCTAGAAATCGCCAAGATCGACGCCCTTGGCCTGGGGGAAATCGGCATCGGCCGCAGAATCCTCAGTGATGTCAGCGGACGCAAGTTCAGTGGCGAACTGCTCGCGGGGCTGGGCGGCTCGGCCAAGGTGCACTGGGGCGGCTCAACCGATGACCTCAGCGGTGCCGTGGACCTCGAACTTGCTGACGCGATGCTCAAGCAGCCCGAGCTTAATCTGCAAGGTGGTTTGAGGCTTACAGATTTGGGCGTGGGGACACTGACGCTCAAGGTGCGCATTGGCCTAAAGTCGACCTTGGCCGCCCTGGCCAACGTCCGCGGCGCTGACAAAGCGACGATGGTCCACATTGAAAAGATGGAAGCGACGGGGTCTGACCTCGACCTAACCACCGATGAAACAAGCCATATCTTGATTCCACCGGGCAAGGGTGGCTGGAAGGCCGCAACGATTCAGCTGCACTTTTCGCTGTCGATTTCCGACAAGTCGAGCAAGGCCAAGAAGGCCAAAGAAGGCGACAAGAAAAGCGAAAAGGCTGCCAAGGAAGGCGACGACAAGGGGACCGACAACAAAGACGGCGACAAGAAGGAAGGCGAGACCGATCGGGCCAAGTGGACGCAGCTGTTGACCATGTTCGGCCCGCAGCTCAAGCCCTTTGAGCGCAATGGCTTTATCGGCATTGGCTGTATCGGTCCCCTGGCTCGGCCTCAATGCAAGCCGGAACTGCCCGTGGTGACCACAGGTGTGCGCGGCCCAGGCGAGGGGGGACCGCTGCTCGGCAAGCCCGATGACAAGAAGGCAGGCCCCGGCGCGCCGACACCGCAAATTCCAGAGGTTGCACCGCAACAACCCGTGATGCCGCCGGCACCGGTGAAGTTTGAGCCCGTGCAGCGCCCGGAGCCGCCTCCTCCAGCCGTCATCCAGCCAGCCCCGGCGCCGGAACCGCCTAAGGTGGAGCCGCCCAAGCCCGAGGCGGCAAAGCCGGAAAATGGTGCGGGAAATCAAGGTGCTGGCGGGGATAGCCCACGCCGGGGTCGAGGCAACCGCGATGAAGCTGATAACCCACGCGGCAATGGCCGTGACGATGGCGACGACGAACCCAAGCCAAAGCGCAAAGGCAAGGCCGACGAGGGTGATGAAGGCGACGATCGGGGCGGCGAAGGCAAGCCAGCACCGGAGGGTGACGGCGAATAGTGCTTGGGGGCAGCCCACTGGCGATGCGGAACGGCTGAATCGATAGCACCCATTTGCCCATTTCGATTGAGAAATCTATGAGCCCGGCGGCCATGGGGTTGACCTCTGCGCCAAGCCCGGGTACCAACGCGCCCGCCACGGCAGCGACCAGCGGCGAACCGGCGACGATCTCGCCCTACCGATTTGATGGAGACAGGCAATGCGCGGTATTTTTTCCAATGTTCTTCAAGCGATTGGCGACACACCCTTGGTTCAGCTCAACAAGGTCGTCGGCCGCCATGATGCCCGCGTCTTGGCCAAGCTCGAGTACATGAATCCCGGCAGTTCGGTCAAAGACCGCATGGCCCTGCACATTATCGAGAAGGCTGAGCGGGAAGGCCTGCTCAAACCCGGCTCGGTGATTGTGGAAAACACCAGCGGCAATACCGGCGTGGGCGTGGCCATGGCGGCTGCGATCAAGGGCTATCGCTGCATTTTCACGATGCCTGACAAGATGTCTCAGGAAAAAGTGAATCGTCTCAAAGCTTTTGGCGCCGATGTCATTGTCACGCCCACGGCCGTGCCCGCCGACGATCCCAATAGTTACTACGAGACGGCCAAGCGCGTCGCCCGCGAGACGCCGAACTCCTTTATGATCAACCAGTATCACAACAAGGACAATATCGACGCCCACTACCGTTCCACGGGCCCAGAGATCTTTGAGCAAACCGCCGGCAACTTCACGGTATTTGTCGCTGGATTGGGCACAGGCGGCACGATGTCCGGCACGGCCAAGTACCTCAAGGAGCGCAACCCGCGCATCCGCACGGTCGGCGTCGATCCGGAAGGTTCCATTTATTACGATATGTTCCACACCGGTCACCACAACACGCCGCACACCTACAAGGTCGAGGGCATCGGTGAAGACATGGTGTGCGGTGCCTTGGAATTCGCGCACATCGACGACGTCATCCAGGTCAACGACCGCGAGTGCTTCAATATGGCGCGGCGTTTGTGCCGTGAAGAGGGCATTTTTGCTGGCGGATCGTCCGGCGGCGCGGTCCACGTGGCTGCGGCCCTGGCCCGGGAACTTGGCCGCAATGCCACCATCGTGGTGCTGCTGCCGGATTCGGGCGCGATCTACTTGTCGAAGTTCTTCAACGACGGCTGGATGAAGGACAATGGGTTCTTTGAGCCGGAGCTGCGCGAGGCGACCGTTCGCGACTTGCTGCGCGGAAAGTCTCACTTATTGCACACTTGCACGCCCGAGGAAGCTTTGGGTGAAATCATTGTGCGGCTGAAGCGCGAAGGCATTAGCCAGATGCCCGTGCTCAGCGCTAAGGGTGAACCAGTCGGCATGATTCATGAAATCGACGTCTTAGGCGCCATTGTCGAGGGCACGGCGGCCCGGGGCGACAAGGTGGAATCCCTGGTCAAGCCCCTGCAGGGCGTGATCAACCTGGACGCCAGCATCGAGCAACTCCGCAATATCTTGGGCCAAGACAACGTTGCGGTCGTCGTCGACAGCAGCCAACTGGTTGGAATTATTACAAAAATTGACCTCATCGACTACTTGGCGCGACGCGGCTAGAACGGAGACACACCATGGATTGGAACCACGCGCATTTCAATACAAAAGCCATCCACGCTGGTCAGGACCCGGAGAAATTGACCGGGGCTGTGGTCGTGCCGATTTACCAAACTTCGACCTATGCCCAGCCATCGCCGGGGCAGCACCTCGGGTATGAGTACACGCGCACGTCGAATCCGACGCGGGATGCCCTGCAAACCTGCTTGGCGGCTTTGGAAAATGGCGCACGCGGCATGGCCTTCTCTTCGGGCTTGGCCGCGACCCATAGCGTTTTGGCGCTGCTCGATGCGGGCGACCATGTCGTGGCCATGGACGACATGTACGGCGGCACCTTCCGCCAGTTCGACAAGGTGTGGCGGCGTCACGGTATGAACTTTAGTTACGTGGACTTGCGTGATGCCGCGGCCTTCGAGGCGGCGTGCACCGCCAAGACCAAGTTGCTGTGGCTCGAAACGCCAACGAATCCGATGCTCAAGCTGGTCGATATTGCCGATCTCTGCGAGCGGGCGCACAAGCGTGGCGTGCTGGTGGCAGTCGATAATACCTTTGCGACCCCATACTTGCAGCGTCCCCTGGACCTCGGTGCCGACTTGGTGGTGCACTCTACCACCAAGTACCTAGGTGGCCACAGCGATGTCGTAGGCGGCGCGGTCATCGCCAAGACCGCTGAACTAGCAGCGCGCGTTGCGTTTTTGCAAAATGCCAATGGGGGAACGCCGGGCCCCTTTGACTCTTGGCTGACCCTGCGCGGCATCAAGACCTTGGGCGTGCGCATGGAGCGGCATTGTCTGAATGCAACAACCCTCGCGGAATGGTTGAGCAAACACCCTCGGGTCAAGACGGTCATCTACCCCGGTCTGCCGAGTCACCCCCAGCACGATCTGGCGCGCAAGCAAATGCGCGGCGGTGGCGGCATGATCACGGCGGTGCTCGACGGCACGGTGGAGAACGCCAAGAAGTTCCTCAGCGCCACGCGCGTGTTCACGCTGGCTGAATCCTTAGGCGGTGTCGAGAGTTTGATCGAGCACCCGGCGATCATGACCCACGCTTCGATTCCCCCGGATCGGCGCAAGGCCATTGGCATTGACGACGGCCTGTGCCGGCTTTCGGTCGGCATTGAACACATCGACGACCTAGTCGATGACGTTGACCAAGCCCTTCGCATTGCATTTGCTTGATTTTTCAGACTTTTTCACTATTTCGTCAAAAAATACAATTCTTCCTAGATCCATTTGCATCGCCCCGCGTCCCTATTTCTGTCAGCGCGGCGTCCTACGGTAGGAAGCCGGGGCAGAGCCCTTCACGCGCGGCAGTTGGGGCATCTTGACTCACCTGCCCGCGGAATCTAGCATCGTCCGCCGGTCGTGTGCCTTGGGCGCGCGGTAGACCGGTACGGCGTGCCGAAAAAGGCCGCTCAGCGACACCAGGCCTGCGGGCCGGGTGCCCAGAGACTGGCAGAAAAGACCAAGGATTTTCAGCCCAAAGTGGGCAGGTGGCACCATGACTGGCGCAAGTATCATCGCGATCATCGGCGGACTGTTCGCCCTGCTCGGACCCATGATTCTCCCCTTCATCACCGTCGATGAAGACGAAGTGGCGTTGCGCAGCTTTCACGTCTGGACCGGCCAGGCCTCCCTGGTGCTCGCCCTGGCGGTCATCCTGATTGGCGCCTACGTCCTGAAAAAGCGCGTCCGAAAGGCTGGTTGGGGCATCAGCGTCCTGTCGTTGGTGCAGATTGGCCTGATGGCCCTCACCTACAGCAAGGTGTGGACCGTGGTGCCTTGCGCCAGCCTCAAGCTGGGCCTGTGCGATCCGAGCGGCGGTCTCATCGATCAAAGCTTGGTTACCCTGGATTGGGGCTTGGCGTTTGTGATTTTGGCCTCGGTCGTGACCTTCTTTGCCGGCCTGCTGTGCGTCACGGCGCACGCGGAGTTCAAGAAAGAAGAACGGTTCCTGCGCGTGATGCTGACGTGGAATGACGAAATCGTCTTTGAGCGCGTGTTCTTCCAGGCCCAGCCGGTCACGATCGGCGAAGCAGATGAGAACGTCTTCCAGCTCGCAGCCGGTGGCCTAGCCAAGCACGTATTGTTTAAACCGCTAGCAGACGATCGTTATACCCTTGATATTCCAAAGGGAATCACGGGCACTGTCCAAATCGATGGCGTCGAGAAGGATGCCGACAAGCTCGGATCGGTCGAATTCAAGCGCAACGACGCTGGCTCGCTGTCCTTCGACAACGGCGTGGATCTGAAATTCCTCTATACCGGTGCGGAGTCTGGCCTTCTGCTGGGCCGCTCCAACCGCGACGTCGGCTTGGCCGTGTCCTTTGCAGGCGTGGCTGCGGTGCTGCTTGTGGTGCTGGTGTCGATGATCGGCAACCTCAACGCTTTCCGTAAGAAGGAAGCCGACGAGCAGCTGGAAGCCAAGAACAAAGAACTGATTGAAATTGCCTTGGAAGATCAGATTCCGCAGCCTGAGGAGAAGCCCGAAGGCCAGGATGAAGAGAAGACGGCCAAGAAGGCCGGCGGTGAAGAAGGCAAGTTCGGCGATCCGGACAAGGAAAAGCAGAGCAAAGTGCCGAAGATGGAAGGCAAGCTGACCGACAAGATCGACGTCAAGAACTTGGGTATCGCCAAAGTCCTCGGTGGCGTTCAGGCCCAGCAAGGTGCCCTAGGCCAGATCATGGCGGGTGATACCGGCGCGTTGAACAGCAAGATGGCTGTGGCGATGAACGGCGATGGCTCGGAACTGGTCATCGGCGCTGGCTCCGGCGGCATGGGCTTCCGCGGTACCGGATCGGGCGGCGGCGGCGACGGTTTGGGCCGTATCCACGGCCTAGGCAATATCGATACCGGCGCGGGCACGGGTCGCAACGCCAATATCGGCATCGGCCGTAAATCTACCAAGAAAGTTGCGAAGTTGAACATTGCTCAGGGTTCGTCCACCGGCGGCTGCGACAAGGGCGACATCTCCAAGAACGTCCGTGCGCGCGCTGCAAGTTTGCGTGCGTGCTACGAAACCCAGTTGATGAACAAGCCAGATTTGGCCGGCAAGCTGACGCTGCAATGGACGATCACGGGGGACGGCTCAGTCAATGGCCAGAAGACCGTGGACGATTCCTTGAAGAACAACGCCGTTTCGGACTGCGTGCTGCGTGCCATCTCGCACGTCAAGTTTGCCAAGCCGGAAGCGGGCATCTGTGTGATTCAATGGCCGTTCGTGTTCAACCCAGGTTGATCGCGGTACTAGGCGGCGAGGCTTGGGGTCGCTGAGTGGACATGACGTAAGGTGATTCGCCGTGGGGTCAGATGCGCAAGTGTCTGGCCCCACAGTCGTTTTGCACGCTGTCGTTTTGCACGCTGTCGCTTTGCACGCTGGCGTTGGGACGTCACGCCACCGAACGGCCGGAGCCGAGCCGGCGCAAAGGCGGGCGAGCCCAGTTGCCTGACTTGGGCCCAACACGGGCCCGATCAATGCAGCTGATGTTCTTGAAATGCTAAAGAGAAGTTGACTGGCAGCGCGGGCAAAGTCCGTACAGGTCCATGCGGTGCGACGTCAAGACAAAGCCATGGCTCGCTGCGATCTGGCGCTGCAGGGCCTCAATGGCGTCATTCTCAAACTCGACAATGCAGCGACAGCGCGTGCAAATCATGTGGTCGTGGTGCTCGGCCTCAGCGACATGGGCCTCGTAACGCGCTGTTCCATCATGAAATTTCGAGCAACTGACCAGCCCGTACCGCTCCAGCAACTTCAGGGTGCGCCAAACGGTCGCGTAACCGATGCTGTCGTCGCGCTCGCGCACGGTGCGGTACAGTTCGTCGACATTGAAATGACGATTGCCAAAGACGGCATCGACCACCAAAAGGCGTTGCGGTGTAACGCGTTGCCGATCTGCCCCGACCCTTTTGACAAAGAGGGCTCGCCAGTCCAGCAGGTCAGCACCGCCGATCTTAGCAGGTTCAACCTTGTCCGCCGGTGGAGCCGCGCGAAGAGGGGCGGCAGCAGAAATTACCTTAGAATCATGCAGTTCGACCCTGGTGGCGCGCGGTACTGTCACGACAACTCCTGCCGTTTGGCTGGCGCTCATCAACCCATGCCTGAGGCAGTGCGAGTCTGGCTCAATGGCACGAACAGGGCAAGTACGCCACCGGTAAGCCTTTCAATCCATGAGGCAACGCTCACCCAAAGACCCAGGAGTAAGCTGCTGCCGGTGCCACGCGTTGCACTGAGCGCAGGCGCCCAAGGCTAGCCGTTCCTTGTGCGCTGCCGCCAATCCTGGTAACAGGGGGAGATTCCGCACGGCATGGCGGAGGCGCACTGGGCGCTGGCCGAGGGAATTGCGAGGGATGCCGCCCTCAAGCGCCTGCAATGGCGTCATTCACCTAAGGAATCGGTCGGAGCCCCGGCCGATTGGTGACCGCGAGAGGCCGGTTCGACCGGTCTGTGCCGCGACGCGTGTCGACGATCGAACACGGCTAGGCACAACAGTGGTTGCCACAAAAGTGGGCATAATTGCGAGGAAATCATGGAATCAACGAGCCTTGTTCTGATTGCTGCTGCCTGTGGCGGCGCGGCGATCTACTTCTGGACCCTGGTGGGCAAACTCAACGATCAGCTCAACAAGCGAGGTGAGCAAGCCGGGCGCGCCGAAGCCGAAGCCGCCAAGGCCAATGAGCGGGCGGAGACACTACGCAAACGCCTGGAAAAGGCTGGAGAATCCACCGCCAAGGAGGACAAGGGTGGTAAGGAGCTGCAAAGCCGACTGACTGAGTCCAAGGAAGAGTTGCAGAAGGTGCGGGCGGCCCTCAAGCGCAGCGAAGCACAGAGTGACGAAGCTGCGCTGAAACTGCGCAAGACGGAACAGCAAATTGAAGAGCTTCAGGGCATGTTGGCGATTCGCAAGCCCCTCGCTGTGGTAGCACCGGTGGTCGTGGCCGCGCCAAGCCCGGTGGTGGAAGCTGCGGTGCCCCGAGAAGAAGACCCCAAATACGCTTTACGTCGTGAGGAGTTGCGTGCAGAGCGCGAGGCCCGCGACTTGGAACGGGACAAACTGAATCAGGAGCGCGAAGCGGCCCGGTCCGAGCGAGACACGGCCAAGCTGAAGGAATGGGCCGAGAAACTCAAGAACGATCGGGACCATTGGCGGGATCAGGCTTTGCGCCGTGAACATGAAGTGCGGCTTTTGCTACGAAAAGTCGAGCATAATCGCAGGGCTTGGCTAGTCACCAATGCGATGCTCGATCTGGCCGATGAGGACCTGTACCGCCTGCGCCACGGCCGCGAGTTGCCGGAGCATGAGCCCAACCGCGCCGTGAAGTCGGGCGTGCAACCGGCAGTTGAGGGCCTTTTTGTGCCCGACGTCGACAGCGTGTCGCGCAAAGCCCGTGAAGCGTATGCCCAGATGAATGCTGAGCAAAGGGCTGCCATTCACGCTGAGGATGCCCTCAACGCCGCCCCAGCAGCAGTGACCACGGCTCCGGTCGTCGCCGAAGTCGCGCCTGCCATCGAAGCCCCTGCCGCCCAAGCAGTTGCCACCGAAGCGCCGGCCACTGAGGCTTGAGCCCCGCAGGCTGGCGCCGCTTGGTGAAAACGGTTATCATCTGCAACCGGAGCTGCGGCCCAACGGCTGTGAGCAGTTCGGCAACCGGAAGGCGATGGCGCACGATGTCAATATCAAAGCAATTGCAGTGCTGGACAGCGTGTTGACCGCTCCCGTCTGCACCAGTTTGGCGGATTTGCCGCCGGGGCGAAGCGGGGCTGTCCACGATGTTCGGGTGCGTAATGCCCTTGGTGATCGCCTAGTTGAGCTGGGATTCACCGTGGGCGCGCCCGTGCGGATGTTGAGGCGGGCTCCCTTTGGCGGTCCAGTTCAGGTGCAAATTCGGGATTTTGTCCTGTCGTTGCGCCGCTCTGAAGCCCGCCAAATCCAAGTGGATGTCCAAGGGGAGCCGGAGACATGAGGCTCGGTCAACCCCGCGATTTTCCAACAGAATCCGTCTTATTTTCGCGGCATAAGCCTTGTCATGCGCGCCCGCCAGGGTCGTGCAACCAGCAGGCGGGCTGAACGGATGCGCAATATCGCCTTAGCGGGCAATCCGAACACGGGAAAGACGACGCTTTTCAACGTCTTGACTGGAGCGCGCGCCCACGTTGGCAATTATCCAGGGATTACCGTCGAGCGCCACGAAGGGGTCCACGTCTGCGGCGACGGCCAGCGCTGGCAGCTGCACGATCTGCCTGGAAGTTATAGCCTTTCTGCCCATAGTCCTGAAGAAGAGATCGCCCACCATGCCCTGACGGGGCGGACCGTGCAGGGGGCGATGGACTTGGCAATTGTGGTGCTCGACGCCAGCAACCTGGCGAGGAATCTGTTTTTACTGTTGCAAGTCGCCGAGTTGGGCATACCGGTCGTCGGCGCACTCAACATGATCGACGCAGCTGAGGCCCTGGGGTTGCAGATTGACGTCCCGCGGCTGTCGCAGGCCATTGGTTGTCCGCTGGTGCCGATGGTCGCGCGCGCGGGCCGTGGTGTGACAGAACTGGAGCAAGCGGTCGCCCAAGTGCTTGCCAATCCTGGACAATTTCGAATTGTCGATACCCAGTGGCCGGCGGCCGTTCGTCAAGCGATTGAGGCAGTCAAGCCGACCCTAACCTCTCGATTGCTTTTAGAAACAGGCGCTTCAGACGGAGAAGCGCTGTGGTGGCTCGCGGCCAACGCCGACCTGGCCGACGCGCAGGTTCCTGGCTTAGGCCAAACATTACAGGCCCTTGTTCCTCGTTCGGGCGATGGCCCTGATGTGCGTCGTCAGGCGACTGAGGCGAGGTACGCACGGATCGACTCGTGGATTCAGGCGTACTATCAACGCGCTGTCCAAAAGAACGGCACACCAAGTGACCGTATTGACCGTGTGGTCCTGCACCCTTGGCTGGGCGCCGTGCTGTTCCTCGGGGCGATGGCGTTGCTATTCCAAGCCGTGTTTCTCGGCGCGCAACCCGCAATGAACGCAGTGGATTGGCTGATGAGCGCCGTGGCCGATTGGGCCAAGAGCCAGTTGCCGGATTCGCTGCTGCGGCAGGTCTTGGTGGACGGCGTGCTCGCCGGCGTGGCTGCGACGCTGGTGTTTCTGCCACAGATTCTCATTTTGTTCCTGGGCATCGCAATCCTGGAAGATTCTGGGTACTTGGCGCGCACTGCCTTTGTGGTCGACCGGTTGATGGCGCGCGTTGGGCTCCCGGGCAAAGCTTTTGTGCCGCTGCTGTCGTCCTTTGCCTGCGCCGTTCCGGGCATCATGGCCACGCGGACGATGACCGATAAGCGCGACCGGCTGCTGACGATTTTGGTGGCGCCGCTGATGAGCTGTTCGGCGCGCTTGCCCGTGTATACCCTGGTGACAGCGGCGGTTTTTGCCCACCAAGCGCCGCTTTTTGGCCTTGTGGCGCCGGGCGGTCTGGTAGTCGCTGGCATGTATATCCTTGGATTTGTTGTCGCTTTGCTGTCAGCCTACGTGCTTAGGCGGACGGCCGTGCGCGGCGGTGGCGCACCCTTGCTACTGGAAATGCCCCCGTGGCGCTGGCCGCGGCCGGGGAACATCGTCCAGGCGTTGTGGGATCGGGCGCGCGTGTTTGTGGTCCAGACGGGCAGCGTCATTGTCGCCTTATCGGTGGTGCTTTGGGCCTTGATGTCCTTTCCGAATAATGGGCTAGAGCCAATCGAGAAAGCAAAACTCATTCAAGAGGTTGAGCGATCGACGCTGGCCGATTCGCCACAAAGGGCCAAAGGACTCCAAGTCGTTGACCAGCGCGATGCCCAGGCTCGGCTCGCCAACAGTGTGGCAGGGCGCTTGGGTAAGCTCGTGGAACCTGTGATTGCGCCACTGGGTTTTGATTGGCGGATTGGCATTGGCCTGATCGGCGCATTTGCTGCGCGCGAAGTCTTAGTGCCCACCTTGGGCCAAGTCTACGGGCAAGGTCGCGCCGATGTGGACGACGTCTATGTCGGCCGCGTTGCCCGCGAACTGGCCGAATCTGGGGGGCTAACTCCGCTCAAAGGCCTGAGTTTGATGGTATTTTTCGCTATCGCCATGCAATGTTTATCCACTGTCGCGACGATCCGCCGAGAGACCAACTCCTGGTCATGGGCGATCATGGTTCTGGTTTACCTCAATGGTTTAGCATGGCTTGCTTCTCTTGCGGTCTACCAAGGCGGAAGAGCCCTGGGCTTTGCCTAGGCCACCGAGTCGGCGCAACCGCCGGCGGTGAGCCTAGACCAGCGCAGCAATTATCCTGGAGCGATCATGGGTTGGGACGCAGTTGCCACGCTAGCGATCGTCGGCGCAGCCGTTGGACTGCTCCTGCGGCAATGGCGTCGACCAGCAGCTTGCGCCAAGTGCCCGGTAACATTGCGAATTCCCGCAAACCAGACCAAAGGCCCCGCACCTGCTGTCAGGGCCTGCGTGACAGCTAAGCCCATGCGAAATCTGCGAATTGGCCGCTAGCCGCTTACCCGAGCATACGCCGCCTTGGCAGCGTCTAGGGCTGTCGCCGCATCACCGCCCTGGAGCTGCGCGTCTTCTGCTGCCGCCAGCGCAGTGCGAAACGCGGGGCCCGGCGCAAGGCCTGCCTGCAGCAGTTGGTCGCCTGTGACGGCCAACACGGGCCACCAATGGGCCTTGGGCGTAGCTGCACGCCGCTGCCGTTGCGCGTGCCACCAGGACGCGTGCGGACTCTCAGGTGCGCAGGCCAGCAGCAAGCGCAGCGCGTGGTCGGCCCAGTCCTGGCGGAGGTGGCGAATTGCCTCGGGATCGGACACCGGCTGCGCCAGCGCATCGGCCAATTGCCAAATCGCCGCAAGCTGTTGGGTGTGCGGGCGCGACAGTTTCAGCGACCGCCCCAGGTCAGCGGGCCGCACAGGCCGCAGCGGTTGATGGAGCACGGCCAGTGCAAGAGGCCACTGCGCGCCTTCAGGGACAGCAAGCATGCCAAGCAATGGCGCACCAACCTCTTGATTATGCAGGGCTTTAAACGAATTCTGACAGCGTAGCAGGCCGGGATCCGCGGCGCAGAGTTCGGGCCATAACACCCGATCAAGGTGCAGGTCGGCCAACAATCGCAGGGCCGTCGATGCACTCGGCGCCGTCAACATCGCCTGCAATTCCGAGCTGATCCGCTCGACCGATACGCGCGCTAATTGGGGCGCTTGTTCTTGGATGGCCTGAGCCGTCTTTTGGTCCACGCGCAGGCCAAAACGGGCCGCAAAACGCGGGGCCCTCAACATGCGCAGCGCATCTTCGGCAAAACGCTGTTGCGGCTCGCCAATGGCTCGAAGTAAATCCGCTTGAAGATCAGCGAGTCCACCGACCCAGTCGACCACTTGTGCGCCTTGGGCCGTCAGGTCCATCGGGTCAAGGAGCAAGCCGTTAATCGTAAAATCACGGCGCAAAACATCCTGTTCTGCGTCCGTAAAAGCCACGGCATCGGGACGGCGACCATCGGAGTAGCCCAAATCGGCACGAAAAGTCGCCACTTCCACTTGATGGATGCCCGCTTGAGGTAGGGCATGGCGCACGCGCACGACGCCAAAAGCGACCCCCACTTCGACAATATGGCGAAAGATCTGAGCGACTTGCTCCGGGCGCGCGGACGTAGCAACGTCAAAGTCCTTGGGCTGCAGGCCCAGCCACAAGTCGCGCACGCAACCGCCGACCCAAAAGGCCTGATGACCGGCTTGCCGCAGACGGCGCACGACATCGGTCGCCACGTGAGCAGCGGGCAGGTCGGCAAGCTGGACGCGGGCGTAATCAACCATGGCGGCAGGATTGCAAGGACCGGCGCGCGGCGCAATCGGGCCTGCGGTGGGCAAGGGCAAGAACGGCCGGGGCAAAGCGCCGACCAATTTCTTTTATCCTCATAAATCAACCAATTGCACAAGCTCAGCCGGTCAAAACGCAGCCTCGCCCCGCTTGTGTCCGCGCGATGCCAACGCTGGGGTTTGCAGGCCAACCCGCTGTTGCCGCCCGGCGACAATCCCTAGATACTGCCAACAGATTGGACCCACCTCGGGGGTGAACCATGCACCTGCGACAGGCAACGCCTCTGACGGCGACGGAGATCACGATGGGCATTTCCCGAAAAGGATTGGCAATTCTTGCCGGAATTCTATGGACATCGGCGCAGGCCTGGGCCGATCCCGTGACCATCGATGTGCAAGGACGCCTAACCTCGGTGGCAGGCGGTGCAGTCGCGGACGGCGGCTATGCCATGGCGATCGCTTTGTATGACGGCGAGGCCGCCAAGAAGCCCCTGTATTACGAGAGCTTTCTTGCTGTTTCCGTGACCGGCGGTGTCTTTGCTGCGGCGATCGGCGCGGGCAATGTGGGGCTTGATTCGGCGCTATTTGCGCCTGGCAAGGCCGGGTGGCTCGGGGTAACGGTCGGTGGGGACCCCGAATTGCCGCGGGTGCCCCTTAGGCCCACGCCGACGTCGATTCATGCCAACCTCGCTGATTTAGCCAATAATTTGGCATGTTCAGCGTGCGTTGGGCCTGGCGAGTTGGCGGCCGCAGTGGTCGGCAGCGATCAGTTGCAAGCCGGGGCGGTCCTGCCCGTCCATGTGGCGTTCGCGTACGCGGCCTCGGACAGCAAAGGCGGCGAGGCCCTACAAGCCAAGGTCGCTGATTCGCTGCAATGTACGGGTTGCATTACCGCTGCGATGCTGGCGCCATCGGTGCCAGGCGACCTCGGTCTGGTCAAGGCGAACGCCCTTGCCAACGTGGCATTCACGGGCAACTATGGCGATCTACAAGGAAATCCAGACCTTGGTGTTTTTGCAAAATCGGCGAACTTGGCTGCCGTCGCCTCGTCGGGCAAGTACAGTGACCTTGTCGGCGGCCCGGACCTGAGTCCCTATGCCAAGTTGAGCGACGCCAACGCGTGGCAAAAGACGCAGACCCTGGGCGCAGACACCGATTTTGGCCTGCACCAAGCCTTGAATTTCCGCCTGCAAGTGGCGGCTGTAGCTCCGGCCAAATGCGCTGCAGCCACTGTGGGTTTGGTCTACTACGACAGCAAGCTCAACCAAATCCTGGTCTGCAACGGCACCGATTTCAAGGCGATTGCCAGCAATCTCAGCACAGTCGGCAGTCAATCTAACCCTGGAAAATCATGCAAAGATGTGTTGACCGCTGGCAGCCTCGCCTCGGGCCAATATTGGCTGACCCAAGGCGGCGTGACCTTCACCGCCTACTGCGACATGGTAACGGCCGGGGGAGGCTGGACCTTAGCCCTCAACCTCGACACCTCGGATGGGCACGTCATGTGGTGGGGCAACAGCCTGTGGACCGACGCAAACCTGTTTGGAAAAGGACAGTTAACTGGCGGCGACTTCAAGGGCGATCCCTGGAACACCTTCAGCACGGCGACCAAGGTCTTGGTCGTGGTGCACCAAAACGGTGTCATCAAGGGCTGGAAATCATTCACTCGCCCCAACAAGAACACGCTTTTCCAGAGCTTTCAGGCCGGAGACAACACCGTGCTGGGCAACGGCGTGATCGCTTCAGACATCACCAATGTCTGGGCCGGCGAGAGAGTTGTGCGTATTTCCACACAATTATTTGCCAATCACTGCGTGAGCTCGGGCGGAGGCTGCGTCGCGGGCAACTCGGGCAGTCCCGACGGCGATCGCATCGGCTCGGATGAAGCCACGCCCTCGGACAACAACGGCGGCGGCTTGGGCAACTGGCACGACATGAACTACTGCTGCGCCGGCCAGAACTACGCGGGAAAAGCCTGTAACGGCAGCGCATTTCGCACCACCTCCGAGGCGCAGGCCAACTGGAGCGCCTGCTACGGCAGCAATCCCGCAGGCTATTTCGGCAGCGACACCTTCGCCCCCGGCACCAACGCGTGCAATGACAGCAACTGCGGCAACGCCAACTACGCAGCGCCGAGCGGGCAAGACTATGATTACGCTATCTTCTTGAGCGAGGACTAGGCTTCTGGACCGGAATTGCCCTAGGGACATGGGCGCTGCATTTGGCTCTAGTTTCAGGGAGTTCTTGCGACGCCAGGCAGGATGTCGCTCGCGTGTGCCGGGGGGACAGATCGAACGCCGGCTTGGTGCGTCAGTAGGCTTGCGTGGCGTGACGCGACGGAGTGTGGCAATGAACCTGATTTCAAAGTGTTATAAGGCAAGGACTTGGCAAATGGCCGCTGTGGGCCTGGGCCTCGCAGCGTTGACGTCGCAATGCGCCAAGGCGCCCAATGCGCCCAATGCGCCCAATGGGCAAAGCCAAAGTGCCGCGCCAACCGGGCAAGCGCAAGCCATTGGCACGGCCCAAGCAGGCAGCAAGGCCGAACACGCCAAGCCCGCCGACGCACCGCCTGCAGCGGCAGCACCGGCAGCACCGGCGACGACAGCCCCCGCGGCAAAGGCCACGGCGATCTCAGGGCAAACGGGCCTGGCGGCTGAGGAATCGGCCCCGGACTGGTCGCCGGAGCAAGCCTATGCGGCCGCAGGTCGGCGTGATTCCGCTGACGGAATTGGTGCGGTGCCTGCACCCCAAGGCCACCGAGCGCCTAGCCAAACGCCCAAGGAGACCAAGGGGGCGGCCGATGCAGCGACCTCCAGTGGCAAAGCCAGCGAACCTGCGCAGGGGCCGGGCGATAACCCAGGAGAAGATAAAGCCAATTCGCAAGAGAAAAGTCGCAGTGCGGGTCCTGCAGCGCCGGCCAAGGTCGAGGCCCCCCTGTCCAATCGTGAATTGCTGCGGGGGCGCGAGGCTAGCGGCGAGCTCAAACCGGACACAGCCCGCGCCGAAGGGCTTGGTTTACAAGGACATTCCTCTGGCGGCGGCGGCGCAGGCTACGCCATGGAACGGTTGCAACCCCGCCCCATCTTGACGACCGAATCCAAGAAGAAGCTGGCGCAGCAGCCTATGCGTAGGGATTTGGGCGACGCCGATTTGCTGCCGGGCCGGTGGTCGGGCGTGCAGGTCCGGGCACCCCATGTCGTGCATCGGCCCTTGGTGAGTGACAAGCAATTCAGGCCTTTACCACCGCCGGTGGCGTTTTATCCAAAGGACTCTCGCTACCGCTCCACCTACTTGCCGGGCCGCGGCGACCTCCAACACCTGGGCGCTTGGCTGACGCAAACAGCGAAGGCGCAAAGCGATTGGCCGAGTCTAGACCTAGCCGCCGCCGCTCAACCGCTGCCCTCCGTGCCGGCGCCGACCGGTCGGGCCCTGGACGTCGCCGTCGATCAGCTCCACGGCCAGTTGCCTCCCGATGGCGGCGAAACCACCCTGCGCGTGCGCTTGAGGGCCAGTGATACCGCGCCGGGCCAGCGAACGCCTGTGCATCTCACTTTGATCTTAGATAGTTCCGGGTCGATGCGCGGAGCCTCGTGGCGGGCCGTCTGTGCTTCGGCCCAAGAGCTGTCGCGGGTCATGCAACCGCAGGATACGTTGGCGGCGGTGCATTACGGCAGTACGGCGGCCGTCATCAGCGGGCCCGTCAATGGCAATTCGCCGGCGATTCACGACCTTGCCAAACAGATTTGCCAGTTGCGCGTGCGCGGTGAGACCAACATCGCCCAAGGCCTGCAGTTGGGCTATCAGATGGCGCGGGACTCCTACCAACCTGGTACAACCAATCGCGTTTTGCTTGTTTCCGATGGCATGGCGACCGTGGGCCCCCGCGACGTCGAGACGCTGACTGCCCCCGTGGCCGAAGCCCTAGGCGCTGGCGTGACCACGTCTGCCCTAGGCGTTGGCCATGATTTCGATGCCTTGCTGATGGCGCGCATCGCCCTCGAAGGGGGCGGCAACGACCACTTTGTCCGCGAACCCACTGCCGTTCCTGCTGTTCTGGCCGACGAACTCGATGTCTTGGCTCGGGAGGCCGCCGAGGCGGTCGATCTGCGCATTCGCCTGGCCGATGACCTGCAACTGCTTGAAGTAATTGGTGGTGAACCCCTCGACGCCGTACAGGCCGACCGGGTGCGCGACGTGGAAGTGCGCACCGACCAAAGGCTGCAGCGGGACCAGGGATTGGCAATGGATCGGCAACGCGACCAGCAAGGTGGCGTGCGCATGATGATTCCGAGCTTTCGCCTCGGCGACGAACATACCATTCTGCTGCGGCTGCGGGTGCCGGGAGGACAGGGCGAGCGCGGACTGGCGCGCGTTGAACTGCGCTACAAAGACATGATTAGTAAGCGCAATGTCAAACTGATTGGCGACCGAACCGCTACCTATGCCCAAACCCAGCTGGCGGCTGACGCAGCGGTGCAAGACGATGTGGCGGCCAGCGAAGCGCGGGCCCGGGCGGGATGGGCCCTGCAGCGCGCATCGCAGTACCTAGACCCGGCGAATCTTCCGCGGATTTCCATGGAACTTCAAGCAGCTAGCTCCGGACTACGAGCAGCTGCCGATCGTACCGGACAACCGGATCTGCACCAAGCAGCCTCGGCCATGGGCAAGTTGGCCACGGCGGCCCAACGACCGACCCGCCGGGGTGAGGACGCCTACCTGGCAAGCGTCTTCCATTATGCTTGGCGGAATTGCGGCGTAACGCGCTGGCGCTAACCCAGGTCGCGATGGCCCAGAAGCCACGGCGCCGGGAATGCCTTGGCCCGAGTAGTGCCTTTGCGCCACCGAAGATCTCATTTTTGATGAAGAATTGATGGCAGCTGCATGGCCCCAAGGTCGGCCGCGCATTGCCAAAGAGCGACCTACTTGCGCAGACGCCCAAAGATCTCAGCAGCCAAGGCCGTGTAATCGCGGGCTCCGGCGGATTCGGGCGCATCGGCAAATACACAGGCGCCGTTGAGCTGGGCACCAGAAATAGCCGTATTTACAGCGATTTCACTGTGTAGTGGCAGGCCGGCATACTTGTCGGCAACCGCCCGACGGATGGCCGCGTTTTGCTTTTGGTTGCGCTTGTCGACACGGGTATGCAAAAGCCCTAAAAGATTGGGACTTCGCCCGAGGGACCATTGCAACTGGTCCAGGGTCCGCAGCAGGTCGTCAACGCCCTCGAGCGCCAAGACACTCAAATCACAAGGAATAAGCACATGGTCCGCAGCGGACAAGGCATTGAGGGTCAAAAGGCCCAGATTGGGCGGGCAATCCAGGACGATAACGTCAAACTGCCCGCGAACGTTGCGCAAAGCGCGTTGCAACAGGAGTTCACGGCCAATTCGCGCTGCGAGCATCGCTTCGGTCTGGCCCAACTGCTTGTCAGCACTGGTAATGGACAGGCCGGGGATCTGCGTCGGCAGAACAGCCGCGGCCAAATCGGGCTCTGGCTGCATCAAAGTGCTTGAAACTGTTTGACTTGCACTGGCGCGCAGGTGCGAACGCAGGCTGCTGGCGACGTGCCCTTGGTTGTCGAGGTCAATCAGGAGCACCTGCAGGTGGTGGTACATCGCCAAGCCGGCGGCGAGGTGCACGGCGGTCGTCGTCTTGCCGACTCCACCCTTTTGCGCTGCTACGGCAATGACTTGAGCCCTACCCGAAGTGGGCTGCACGATCGGCGCTGACCCTAAGCCAACTGCCTGGGCCAACTGGTTGGAATCCGCCAGAACTTGACGTAACCGCTGACCGAACCCGTGAACAACCGACATGATGAACTCCAATGCGCGCGTCGCCGCGTAAGGGCGGGTGTACCGCAATGCCGCGTCGCGTCAAGAATTCGACTGCTCCGATGTTTCGCTAGCAAAAGTAGGCGCTTGCTACAGAAATTGCGCGATGAATGGGCGAACTCAAGGCTGGGGCTCAAAGGCTAGCCAAGAGGGGCGGTGGGGTTACCTATTGTTTTAAAAAATGATTTACGGAATGTGCCAAGCAATCAGGCTGCCGTCGTCCGCGGCCGTCGCTCCGATTTGGCCGGCATCGAGCCACACAGCCGCGCGCACCTGATTGCCGGCGCAGGGCAAGGGGCAATGCCTAGTCATTGGGCTTGGTTGAACGAGGTTGGGCGCAGCCATCGCCCACACCCGTGCCGTGCCATCCACTGATGCACTCAGCAGGCGCTGGCCGTTACTGCTCCAGTCGAGCGCGACCACATCGGCAGTATGGCCTAGTAACGATTGGACAATAACGCCTGTCTTGGCGTCGATCAGTTGCACAAAGCCACTGCCGCCGCTGACCGCAACCAGCAGTCCGTCGGGCCGCCAAGAAGCGACTTGCCTCTGGCTATCCAGGCCTGAACTATCCCAAATAACTTGAAGATTCTTGCTCTGCAACAGCCGATACCCACTCGCCGTGGGATTCTGCAGGTGATGCAGGCCGAGCAAGAGCGTCGCGCCATCTGGACTCGGGCGCACGGACTGAACGATGCGGTCCGCACCAGCACTGTAAGCGGCTATTTTTACGCCTAAATTTCCCACGCCCGTGCCAAACAGTTGCGCCGAAGAACCGCCCGCGCACCACACGGTACCGGCTAGCGTCGCCGCGAGGTCTTCCGGCCAAGGGCCTCCGAGCCCAAAAGTCTTTTGCGCCAGCACGCCAGGCACCTTGCCACCGCTGGGTAGCACCTGCCATAAACGCACGGAAAAATCGAAACTTCCGCTGGCAACATGAGCACCTGCGGCCAAGGGGTCCGCCGGATCGGCCCCTGCGGGCACCTGCAGCGTCACCGCCTGAACGCCGGCCTGATGCCCCACTAGGTTCAGCAGAGGCAGGCCCGACTGCCGCGACCACAACCGCACCAGGGCGTCGTCCCCGGCCGAAGCAACAACGCCTTGGCTAGCGGCTAGGTCCAAGACCGCACCATCATGGCGAATTTCGGGCCGCGACCACTGCCCAGTCTTGATATCCAACCGCCACGGACCACTGGCCTGCGCACCGGCCACCACGACGGTACCGGCCGTAGCCAAGTCCGCAATGACATCGCCTGGAGGCAAAGGCGGCGAGTTCCACACCTGCAAAGAACCCAGATTTACAGCACTTCCCGAGCCCTGCGGTGGCAGGGACCAGCGACGCAGTTCGCCGTTGACATCGATCGTGTGCAGAAATGGCAAGGCCGCGGCTCCCGCTGGAGCAACATCAATATAACCGCTCGCAGCAACAGGTGAATTGTGCCCGAGCAAGGTCGCGACCAATTGACCGCTGTCGGTATTGACCACCTTGGGCTGCAGATCCAGGGCGGTCACAGTGACGTAGGGCCAGGACGGATCCGCGGTAATCGACGTAATTTCAGCGGATTTACTGATCAGAATCTGAGCCTGGGCCGCCTGCAGGTGCCATAGCAGCACCAGACCACTTTTGTCGCCAGAAACCAGGTTGTCTGGATAGTTGGCTCCCGCCTGCAGCCAAGCCAGCGCGGTTACTGCTGTTTTGTGCCCATCGAGAGAGGCTATCGGCGTTCCGTCCGCCCCATAGACATGCACCAACCCGTTGGCATCGCCGACGGCAAACTTCTGATTATTTGGGGAAAATGCAACCGTCTGGTACTTGGCCCCGAGGATCGTCACGGCAAAATCGACCGCCGTCGCCAGCGTCGAGCCCGCCGGAGCCAAGGCTGGGTAATGCCTCAAGACTTGGTCACCACCACTGCTGACGATGGACAAGCCATCGGCGGCCACGGCCACATCGGTAACGGCGCCCTGGTGGCCAAAATGGTCTAGAATCCTGGCCCCTGTCCCTAGGTCGACACCATGAACACCGGCGGCAGACGTCCAAAACAGCGTCTTACCGTCTGGCGCCAAGGCCACGCGTCCAGCCCCTTGACCGCCGCGCTGCCACAGGGGACACAGGACGTCCTCGTCCGTCAGGCCATCGCAATCGTTGTCCTGGGCATCACAGGTGGTCTCGGAATCAGCAGAATACCCTGGGATTGCAGATAGTTCAGGAAGCACCCAGCCAACAGCGCCCGCGCAATTCCAGGCTAGACCAGCGCACACGCCTTTGGCCTGGGGTGAGGGCGGCGACAGAAGTCCGTCATCAATCAGGCCATTGCAATCATTATCCAAACCATCGCAAGTCTGCTCAACGGCCTCGTAGGTCGGCGTTGCCAGGCCCTGAAGGTTGACCTGAAACTGTGCATAATCAGGCGCTTGCCATTGCCCGGCCACGCAACTGAGCAAAGTGCCCGCGCAAACACCCTTGGTCTTGATGGGCACATTGGCAGCGGCGGCCGGCGAAAGGTACAGGTTTTCGTCAGTAAACCCGTCGCAATCATTATCTAAACCGTCACACGTCTGTTCATACGGTTCGTAATTCGCCACGGCGGCCGGGTTGAGCAAATCCCAGCCGGCTGCACCGACGCAAACAAAGGGGCCCTTAGCGCAAACACCTTGAAATTTTGGGATTTCCTCTGGAGCGGCAAGGTCATCGGTCAACCCATTGCAGTCATTATCGAGCCCGTCGCACGCGGCCTCTTGGGTCTGGTAACCCGGCAACGTAGCGTAGTCCGGCTCCTGCCAGCCAGCAGCACCCGCGCAAACCTGCTTGCTACCTGCGCAAACGCCCCAATTCTTGACGGCATAGGGCGCCGGCAACTCGTCATCGGTCAGGCCGTTGCAGTCGTTGTCGAGGCCGTCGCATGCCTTTTCAACTTGCTGATATTTATCTACTTTACCGTAATCGCACAGGGCGAGGGGGCCGAGGCAAGTGAGCTGCAAGCCGGAGGCGCATTGTCCCCAGTGTAAACACAGCAAATTCGGGTTCTTTCCTTGCCAGCAGGCCGGCCCGGCATCGACTTCGGCGCCCGTGTCGGCTTGAGCGTCGGCATCGGCACCGCCAGCCGAATCACCATCAGCCAAGCTGACTTCTTGCACATCCACCGCGTCTTGCCCGCCCGTCGCAGCGACTTCGGCCTGACTGTCTACCCCGGCGTCTGCGTCGAGCTCGACATCCGTAACAGCCTGACCGTCCTGCGCAATTGTCACATCTTGGCCGGCGTCGACAGCGTCAGCCAGGAGCGCTCCATCGCCATCGTCAGCCGAATCTTCAGCAAGGTCGGGAGCTTGCGCAGCATCATCGGCATCGCTACCAGCATTGGCATCGGTTACCCCTGCATCGCCTGCGACGTCTTGAGGTTCGGTGCCGTCTGGCTGGGCGACATCTAACGACACATCATTGGTATCATTAGATTTTTCCGCATCCTCACTGTCCACAACGCCCAGGACAGCGGCGGGACCGCTGACCAGTTGGTCGGCCTGGCAGGCGGCGCAAAGGGAGGCAAGAACAGCGATAATTGCATGTTCTACCAAGCGAATTGCCGATTGACGCCGTCTACTCATGCCTGCGCTTGCCCGCGTCCATGGTGGACCGCGGTCACAATCAGTGTATGGGTTCTCTGCTGGCAGACGTCGCCATCGGGTCCCAACTGCTTGGCAACAATGCGATAACGGCCTGGCCGGGACACGGTCAGCGCCGGCACTAGGCAGATGGTCCGATGGCCAACATGGCCTTGGAATTCAATGTGTTCCTCGGACAGAACAGCGGAATTCGGTTCGCCGTATTCTTCCACCTCGATGCGCAGCTGGGCCGCCGACACCATGTCGGTGGCATTGTGCCACAAAGCGACGACGTAAAACGGCGGAAGTTCACATGGAAATCTAGGCATTTGCAGGGTCTCTAGCACGCCAATGAGCGAAACCTTGCCGCTGAGGCGATCGACCAGCGCGGTCTGGCAAGCGATGACCCAATCCGTATGAATGGCCATGAGAATCAAATCCTTGACGTAGCGATGCGCTGAACTGCCCAGACAGCGCACCTTTGGGCGCAGCGTCCAGGACACCTAGTTCGCCTATTGTTTCAACGCCCTTACCAAGGCCACCGCAGTTGCACCGAGCCCCCGCTCGCGTCTGCCCATGCAGTCACCACCGGGATGCGGCTCGGACCACCATCCCTGGGACGGTGAAACGCCCATGGAAGCGCCCAACCCAGGGCCGAGCCGACCACCGCGCCGGTCATCACATCGGAAAAGTAATGCTTGTCCGCGGCCATGCGCAACCAGCCCGTCGAGGCCGCCAAGCTGAGCCCAGCCAGCCAAACCCAAGGCGCAGCGCGGTAGCCACGCAAGGTTGCAACGGTACCGGATGAAACTGCAAGGGAAAAAACCAGACTGGTGTGGCCCGAGTAAAAGGACAGGTTGTTGTCCGCCGGTTGATCCGTCAGCCCCTTGCGGTCCGGGGCCAGCACATGGACAAAAGGCCTTTCCCGCGCCAACGAAAACTTTGTGATTTGATTGACATCCGCAGCGATAGCCGTAGCCTGCGCCACGATCAGGGCGTCCTCCAGCCATTGCCCACCCTGGCCGTCCTGCTGCGACGCCCAGGCCAGGGAGCCCAAGGTCACGGCTGGTACAATCGCAAAACCACCGACATTGCTTAGTGTATTGGCCAAACCTGTGTCCTGCCAACGCAGGGTCGTGCGCACTTGGCGGTCGACCGCGTTGAGCGTGTCCATGCCTTGGCCATCGCGATCACACCAACGACAAGCCCCAGAAGTGAGCGCGGGCTTGAGCAATTCGGATGCGACCCAGCCCGTGATCGCCACGCCGGTGATCGGCAGGTCGACGGCCGGCTGCCACGGTAGGGACGTTGCCGGCAACGGTTGCGCGCAAACGTGTGAAGTCAATGCCAGAGACAAACCCAACAGAATCAAAATCTTCAAGCAGCGTAGGCTAGTACCTGTAACCCGAAGTTCCTTGCGGGTTACAGGTACAGTGTTTGCTTCTAGTTTCAAGGGGGCGCGCCATCTCCACTTTCGCCGTGCCAGACTTGGCGCGGCTCCTGCGCTGCGCCCGCCGTGGAGTCCTCTCCTCGCCCGCGCGTGCGGGCTCACCCCTGCGTTCGACCGGGTCCCCGGCCGAAAGTCCACAACGCCGAGGCCTTTCCGGTAACCCGGAAAGGACTTAGGGTTACGTGTACTAGTCGCTGCACGTCTCGTCTTGGGCAGCCACATCATGGAACAATGACCCGCGGGACGTGGGCGGCGATGCGCGTCGTGACTTCATAGTGGATGGTGCCGAGCCAGGCGGCCAAGTCCTCCGCGCGGACAGATTCACTATTTCCGTTTTCATCTTGCGCAGATCCAAGCAGCGTGACTGTGGTCCCGACTTCAGCCCTTGGCCGGTCGGTGACGTCCACTGCGACCATGTTCATCGCCACACGGCCGATCACAGGGGCGCGCCAGCCATCGATTAACACCTGACCGATGTTGGATAATCCGCGGTCATAGCCGTCGTAGTAGCCGACCGGCAGAATGGCAACGCGACTGGGACGCACCGCTCGCCAAGTCCTTCCGTAACCTACGTATTCACCGGTCGGCACCGCCCGCACCTGCGCGATCACGGTCTTCCAGGCCATGGCCGGATGCAGCACCAAGGGTTCCTTGCCCAACTCCCTAACCGACAAGTACGTTTCCTTGGAAGGCCAAAGGCCATAGGCACCGATACCGCAGCGGGCGAGTTGGCCGCACACTTCGGGCCACAGCAGGATCGCGGCGGTATTGGAGCAGTGCGCCAGCAGTTGGTCCTCGGGTGAACCGCGGGCAGGCAGTTGTAAAGCATCGCGAATTGCCTGTTCTGTCTGGCGAAAGCGTTGCAGTTGACTGCGGGCAAAGCCGTGGTCGGTGGTGTCCTCGATGTCGGCGAAATGGGTGCACAAACCCTCGATGTGCACGCCAGGTTGCGCGGCCGCCCAGCCGGTGAAGGCGACGGCTTCATCATGGCGCAACCCTTGACGATTATTGCCTGTTTCGATCTTGACGTGAAGACGAGCCGGTTGGTCCTGGGCCACGGCAGCGAGGCTGGCGGCGCGAACGACTTCTGCGTCGTAACACACGAATCGCGCTTGCAAAGCGATTGCGTCAGCCACCTGGTCAGGCCGTAAGTACCCCACGCAGTACAGGGGCAAGGTGAAGCCAGCCCCACGCAAGATCTTGATTTCACTTAGATCATGCACGCCAAGCCAAGCCACGCCGGCCGCGCGAAAACAGGTCGCCGCCGTCAGCAAGCCATGACCGTAGCCATTGCCCTTGACCATCACGCAGAGCTTGGGCTGCCCGCCGGAACTGGCACCGGCATGATTTAACTGCTTGATATTATGCGCAATTGCCGACTGGCTAACTTCCACCCAACTGGTCGCATCCTGGGGCAGCGTCAATTCCCTAGAGTTGGCGATGGGCGAACTGGGCTGGGTCATCGTCAGGATCTCCAGGCCTTCGGCGCGAAATTGTGCCAAGGGGACCACAGGGTATCACAAGGTCGAATCACTGCCCCAATAATGGGGATCCCCGGGGAAACGAGCAATCAGGTCATAGACTTGCAAATCTGTGTCTGCGGGAATCGCCAGATCGAGGCGGTAGGTGCCATTGCCCGTGGTCATCGCCACGCCGAGCAGGCGCCCCCTGAGGGGATGGGCCGGATCAATGAGCCACAATTCAACGGGTTTACCGGCAACGCCTTGGCTAGTGCCGCTGCGCACCTGCCCCGACACCTGCAGCGTTTCACCAATCCAAGCCATGGGTTGTGAGACCAGGAGCGCCGTGGAGGTCGCCTTTCGCCCCTCCTGAGGCGGCCTGTCCCCGGGTGTGGGCGATTCCACAGGCGCAGTCAGCCTTTCGGCCCGGTCGCGAAGCCATTGCCGGCGCGCGGCGTCGCTGGCAGGAGCGGGGGCAGCCGAAGCCTGCGCCGCATTTCCCTTCACCGGTGCACTGTTGCCTGCAGTCGCCGGGGGCGCACCGCCCTGTTCGGCCGCGGGCGCAAAGGCACCACCACGCACTTCCTTGGCTCCTCCCCAAGGCTGCGAGCCGGCACCGGGCCCATTTCCATCCGCAATTTCGCGGGCATAAACATCCGGGCGTGGAAAAGGATCGCGCCACTGCGGCTGATGCAGGTGTTTGTCTTGCGCGGCCTGCAGTTCCAGCGACTCGGCGCCACCACCTAGGTCGATGCGCTGCCAAGCCCCGTGACCGTCTGGCAAGGGGGCCCAGGCTTCAATGAAGGCGTGCGCATCGTTCATCACATAATGACAGGGAATTCCCAGCGAAGTCGCCATCACCATGAGGCCCAACGCCCGATGTCGGCACACGCCCTTGCGAGAAAGCACCAAATCGGCCAGTGGATCTTCTGTCTTTTCAGGCGGTTCTCCGGGCTCAAAGCTGCGAAACCACGTGACCAGTTGATTCAGGGCGGCGCTCCGCTCCATGTGCTGGGCCAAGGACAGGGCCGGCCACAGCGCCTTGGCCCGCTGTTGCAAGTCCGCAGGCAAGGGAATAACCTCTGGATCATCCTTATGTTTTTGCACACCAAGCGGGGCTGCGAAGTACTCCGATGGCGCGTCCATCAAGTAGCGCAGGTCCACCTCTAGTTGCTGGCTTGGCGCGTCGGGGTCCAAATCCACTGAAAAATTGCCGGCATCGTCGCGCCATGCGCGCAGCGCCACCTGCGGTACCACTTGCCACTGCAGAATCTGCGAGGTCGGCGCCACTGATGGCAGCACTACGCGGGTACCCTTTTGCAATTGAAGGCGAATATGTCCCCAAAACAGTTCGTGCCCAGGTCTAGCTTGACCGTAGGTTGCAACAAGCCGCATCCCCTTGCCACTCTGGGCCAAAGTCACATCGGACCGCACCGAATCATAAGCAATTTCGCGCTTAAACGGAGCGATGCTTGGGTCAAAAACGACCTTGTAGTGCAAGTGCCCGTCGGCTCCGGTACGGCGATCGATGCCGACACGGGGCGTCGATTGGCTGTGATAAACAGGTGTATCATCGCCGGTTTGCGAGAGTTTAGGCTGGGCAATGGTGCCACTGCCCGTCTGAATCGCCTTGGCCAGGGCCTGAGGATCATCGGCCGGCACGACACGGTCGGTGCGCGAACCTTGGCCTTTGGCGTAGGGCAGCGGTTCATGAAGGATGATGGGCCCTGACGCCGCACTCGCCGAGCCGACGCAGGCACATGCAATTACTAGAAAAAACCAGACCCGCCGCATCTACTTAGCTCCTGCCCCGGCGCGCGCTCGCGAGGCCGGCCGCCTCTACTCATCTGCCGCTGTTACCGCCAACCAGGGTCTCAGCCGCTGCCGCTTGAACGCCAATCGAGTCGCGGTGGGATTCCGCTACTGCCATTGAAGTACTGGCCAATTCTGCCGCCAAGCCAGCCAGCGCAGGCGAGGATCGGGCCTCACGACCTGGGGATGCCCCACCACCTGCAAGAGTGGCGCATCGCTGTAACTGTCGGTGTAGAACCATGCGTTGCTCAAGGTTGTTTCGTGCTCAGCTGCCAGTTCCTCGGCCCTTTGTACCTTGGCCAGACCAAAGCACGGAGGCCTCAAGAGTTCACCTGTAAACACACCGTCTTGCACGGCCATTTCCGTGCACAAAACATGGGCAATTCCCAGCGCTTGCGCAAGGGGCGCGGCTAAGTAGGGCGTCGACGCAGTCACGAGCGCCAACACATGCCCCTGTTGTCGATGATTTTCAAGCGTTTGCCGCGCGTGCGGGCAGATCTGCCCCTGAACCTGCTGGCTGTACAACGCCTGACAGAAGGCGATCATTTCCGCTTCGGCCATCCCGCGCGCCGCCTGAACCGCCAGCGCGATCAACGCAGGCATGTCGACGACGCTGAGCTGATAGCCAAGATGAATCCCCGCGATTCGCAACGCATCTCGCTTGCTGATCTGCCCCGCCCGCACGCGCGCCCGGAAGTACAGGCCCGCCGTGTTGACGCGGACCAGGGTGCGGTCCATGTCAAAAAAGGCCAAGACTGGCGCAGGGTTGCCCATCAACGCTTAGCCTCCTGCCCTGCCATCGCGTAGCCCTTGGCGGTCAATGGCATGAAAGTCCGCGTGGCCATAACGTTTTTCCAGGTCGCGATAGATTCCCGTGCAAATACCGCGGTGTCCACAAGCTTCGCACAGAGGCGGGTGATGCCAATACGCCGTATGGCTGTAGGGCTCCCGAACACCCGAGGCTACTTCAACTGAAAAATCATCGAGATAGTAGTCAACACTGCGCGCGACGTGATCGGGTAGCAGGCAGGCCTGCACATTGCGAAAGCCCACGGTCACGCCCAGTGAATTGCCTAGTTCAATCATTGTTTCAACGATTTGAGCGGAGTCAGCCGGTGCAATCAGCAACTCGTCGGCATGGCGCAAGGCATCGCCAATCGGTTTGGCCACCGCCAAGATCAACGGCGGCACCTTCACTTGCAATTTGTCCGCGAGGTCGACCAGGGCGCGCAATAGGCCAGGAATCGTTGGGGCGTTGATCGCCGTAAGCGCACAATAATCATAGACTTGCAGGGAAGGCTCCAGGAGCGCTGCCCGCAGCCCTTGCCATTGTTGGGCCAAGCGACCTTTGGAACGGCTGAGGCGGTCGTAGGTCGGCGAATCTGCTGTATCTACAGAGATATGCACGGTACCGATGCCAGCTGCTGCCAGATCGTGAACGAGCCCGGGCTCCGCAAGACGCAGGCCATTGGTCATCATCACGTGGTCGCGCGGCAGGCCGCTTTGCTTGAGCAGGGCCAGAATTTCAAAAAGTCGCGGATAAACCGTCGGTTCGCCACCAATCAAGATGGCGCGATCGCAACCACAGGCCTGACCGGCAGCGATCATTGCGGCAATTTCGGGCCAGGCGACCCAGCCTTGGGCATCCTCGTGGGGAGGAACAGCGCAGTATAAACACGCAGAATTACAAGGCCTTCCTAGATCGATGTAGAAGGCTGGCGTGATCCATTGGGCCAGTTGCTGCAGCACCGCATGGGGCTCGGCCAAAAGGACGTCCTGGCGACGACCATGAATATCTGCAACTGTTCTGCCGACATAGCGCCGTTCAGACCAGGGAACTACGGGCTTTGGACGCGGCGAAGGCTCACTCATGGCCTGCCAGTGTAGCCGGTTTGCCTACCGTCGGTGTAGCGTGCACGGCCATGACGCGCCGATCCACCGCGATCAATTCGGCAATTGCTTGTGCCAAGGCCATGTTGGGGCGGAGGTTCACCCTTGGCCATGCCTGGTGGTGGCTTGGTCTGCTGCTGACCGGGCTGGCGTGCCAGTCTTTGCATCGCGGGAGGCAGCCTGAGCAAACCCCGCAAACGCTTTGGCAATTGGCCGCACAATCACCGCAGTTTCCCAGCGCCACGGCTCTAATTCGCTGGCACGCGCTGGTCGATGCTGGGGCGCGCACCTGGTGGACGCCACGGCTTACAGCGCAATTGCCGCCGCCGCTGCGCCAAGTGGCACAGCTCAAGCGCTTGGAACTCCTTGTGAATCCTGAGCAGAGTCGGGCCATCCAAGGCGCTTGGCAGGCGTGGCTGCCCCTGCCGGGTCAAGGGACCTGGACCGTCGATGGTGAGTGGCAGGCCCCGCGCGCCCAAGTCTGGCAGGCCCTTGGCGAGCCAGAACCCGCTTTTATTCAGCAGGGTTTTCTGAGCAACGACGACGCCAACGCCCTTGGGCAGCCAGCGAGCGCGCTGACGCTGCTAGGCAACGCGAACACCTTGGCCCCGCCCGCAATCCCCCTGCAGGCCGCGCCCGTGGCCGCTTGGCTGATGGAACGTTGCCGGCAGGACCTCGTCATGCACCACGATGTCCGCATTCTTGCAAACGAATCTGGACAGGTTGCGGAGATACTGCGCAAGACTCGGCCCCTGCCCAACTTGGGCGACGCCGACGCCACTTTGGCCCCGTGGCTGCGCGATGGCCAGGCGACGCCCCTCGACCACGCCGACTATTGGCGCCTGTGCATGCACTATATCCCTGATATACAAGCGATTTCTCGGCAAGGAGCGTGGCAGGTCCATCATCCGCGAAGGGCCCAGGTGGCTTGGCTGGTGCCCGACAATCGCCAGGATTCCCTTGTGGCCCAGCGGCGAGGACGCGAGTGGCAAATTCTCCTTGATCATCTGGGGTTTTCGGCCAATGACCATCGCCCGGTGGTGATCTTGGACATCAGTCAACAGCGCGTGACGTGGACGGCCATGGGCCAAGCGCCGACCTCGTGGTACCCCGCCATCGTCGGACGGCCAGGACGCAGTGCAACCGGTGACAGCTACCAAACGCCAGTCCAAATCGGGCCAGTGAGCAGTCAGGGCCTTGAATTGTTTCCCAATTGGACAACCTACGCTGCCTGCGCCTGGCCGGGGTCCCAGCGATGCCAGGGCGTATGCATGGTCGGCCATGGCCCGCAAAACCCGTTGGGATCCTTCAAGTTGGCGCCCAGCGCAATGCCCATCCCGCGCACGCGTTGTGCTGCTCACGCCCAAGAGTGTCGAGCGTCGCCGCGGGCCCACACCTATATCCATGCCACCAACCAGCCCTCGCGATTTGTCCGTTTTAGCAGTGGACAGCGGATGTTATCGCACGGCTGCGTCCGCGCCAGTCCGCCGCTGTGGCAGGCCGTGGTTGCTTCGCTCGGGCCCCAACCTCGCTGCCAAGAGTTTCAAAATCAACGTGTTTTAGCTGTGGACCAAGGGATGCTTCGCCTCAGCCGCGCCCTGCAGGCCTCGCGCGATGGACGGAGCACCCCGCAGGCTCTTTCTCCTTGCGAAACAAGTGATTGGCACGCTACGTGTTCTGCAGGCGATCGCGACCTTTGGCTACTATGGACCTACCCGGGCGGCGGCGCGGACGGAGCTGGCGACGGTTACCACTGGGATGAGCGAGCCATGGCCATTTGGCAAGCGGACCATGCGGTTACAGGAGTGGGCCCTGCCGAAACCTCAGCGGACGATGCCGCGCTCATCAGGGCACTGGCCGAAGATGAGTTCGACCGTCACGCCGACGCCTGGCCGGAGCCATGATGGCCAAACCCATACAACTCCTTGGCTTGTTGCTGATCTGCGCCTGCCGCGACCCGCAGCCACGGTCGGTCCGATTGGCCGATGTGATCACGCAGGTTGGGCAGACCTGGCAGGTGGCGCAGCAGCGTCAAGCACAGTCGCAGTGGCGCCAAGAAAGCGCAGCGCTGTGCCTGGCTACTGATTCGACAGCATCTGCAGCGTGCGTGGACGGCCATGCCCCAAGGACGACAATGCTCGCGGCCTGCGTGCAACTTGTCGATTTTTCTAACAAACACGTGTTGGCGAGCGTCGAACTGGTGGGTCCACCCAACGCGGCTCCCCTGCCCTGCGCGGCTGTTGGCGAGTGGGTCGACGATCCATCGCAAGGTCACGAGATCTTAGCTCAATTGTCAGACAATGCCTCAGCCACGGACCTGCCTCCCCTGCGCATTGAACGCCTCGAGCAGATGCTGGCTCGCGCGCAAGGGCAGGCCGAAGCTGCCCAGGTTCTGCTGGCGCTGGCCGGCCGGGCCCTGGAGCTGCAGTTGGTCAAGCCATTACCTATGCAACGAATTTCAAAGGAATTGGCGAGTTGGGATCGCCGGGCGCTGACGGCGTTCAACCAACAGATGCGCCTGAGCCTGCAGGTCGGACAGGGTTCATCAAGCCAAGAACTATCTGATCTGGCAGCGAAACTCGACATTGTTGGCGTGGCCTTCGCCTCGCCCAGTTCGTTGGGTCCACAACCAAGGCGCCCTCTTCCCCAGCCCAGCCAAGTGGTGACGTGGCTCGACCCTGAGCGCGCGCTGGCACAGAAACGCCCATGGCTGCTATGGATTACCGTGCAGGCGCTCCCGGGCGAGGATGCCCAAGCCGCGGTCGCGTTGACCGCCCAAACCTGGACAGCGCTTGCCGCCACGCCCTTTGCCCCGTAGGCTCGCTAGCCCAAATGGAGGTGCGCGATGACCGAAGACTCGACGGGCAAAAGTCCCAGCATTCTTGAACAATTGGAGGTGACCAGCCCAAGCCAACAGGCTGATTCGGCCCAGGGCGAGGCCCTGTCTGAGGCCCAAAGGCAGGCCGTGGCCGAGGCTGAGGCGCAAGTGAAGTCCTTGCCAACTTTGCTGCAAGGCGACCTCGACCCAGAACACTTGCAGGCCCTGCTGACGGACTACAGCAACTACGCGCAAATCAGCGAAGTTTTGGTCAAGACGGGGGCTTTGGATCGCGCCCAAGCGGAGCGGCCAACCCTGGAACAAGCTGTGGAACTCTTGGTGGCCGGCCGCGCCTTCGCCATCCAAGTCCGCTACCAGCATGACGGTCAGTGGTGGTGTGACGTCATCAGCAAACGCAGTGGTGGCGCGCGGTTAGTGCGCATGGCGTTTGAGCCCGATCCTGGATCGGCCAAGCCTGGTCCACAGCCAGCCCCGCAGTAGAGCGCCGGGGCGTTGCTCGGACCCTAAGCGTGCGCAGTGGCTGGCGGTTCAGCGGCTTCGACCGCGGGCGCATTCTTGTCCTGGTAGGTCAGCTTGCCGAGGGCCACCGGAATCGCGACCTTGATCAGCAGGGTGAACACCAGAAAGCCCAGGCCGAAAATGCCAGCAGCGACCTGGATTTCATGGCGCGACGGGTGGTAGGCATAGACTTCACCCAAGGTGTCAGGCGTCAAGCCGGGAATCACCAGGGCGATGCCCTTTTCGATGTACACTGAGAAGTACAGAAGAACACAGCCAATATTGAGCGTAAAGAAGTTGTGCCGGGTAGCTGGAACCATGAACAGCACAAAGGCAATCATCGTGCCAATCACGCTTGGCCAAGCGAACAGGCCCAGACCTTCGTGGCCATCGAGCCCGAAGAACAGGTACTGGGTGTGCAGCAGGTGGTGGGTACCCGAGTAGTATTCCTTAAAGATTTCACAACCCAAGAAGAACAAGTTGATGAAGATAGCGTAGGCCATCAACTCGGCGATCTTGTGAATGGCGGCATCCTTGATTTGCAGGCCGGTGGTCTTGCGGAGAATCTGAAGCAAAATCAGGATGATCGCGGGACCAGAGCAGAACGCCGAGGCCAAGAAGCGAGGGGCCAAGATCGAGGCATTCCAGAAGGGCCGACCACCCAAACCGCTGTAAAGAAAGGCGGTTACGGTGTGAATGCTGACGGCCGCGGGGATGGACAAAAGCACCAGCGGAACCACGAAGGCGGCCACGGGCGGCTTGCCGCGGAAGGCTCGGTAAAGCAAGTGAGAAACGATGGTTACGTTGAGGACGAGGTACATGTTGAGCACGAGCACGTCCCAAGCCAGCAGCGAGCGCGGGAAGTTGATCGTGACAAAGTGCCAGATGCGTTCGACATGGCCGATGTCGACGCTGACGAAGGCCATGCACATAACGATTGCGGAAATTGCGAGCAATTCACCAATGATCACAATCTCGTAGATAGGGCCCCAGTGGTAGATGTAGGCGGGGATCACCAGCACCACGGCGGCAGCGGCGACACCGACCAAGAACGTGAAATTGCCGATGTAAAATCCCCACATCACCTGGTCGCGCATGCCGGTGACGATGAGGCCCTGCTGGAACTGGTCGACGTAGCCGACTGCACCAACGCCGATAAGGACCAAGAGGAAGGCCACCCAAGCATAGTAGGTCTTGGATCCCTTGATAATATGCCGGAAACTGCCGGCTAGGAACTGAAATAGGTGTTGCAGCATTGGGGTCCTCCTGTTCGGGACGAATCGGTCGAATGCCGTAGAATCAAATGCCGTAGAAGTAGAAGAACCGCGGCTGCGTATTGAGGTCCTCTTTGAGGATGAATACGCGCTTGTTCTCTAGAACTGAACGGATTTCACTCTTGGGATCCAATAAGTTGCCGAACTTGCGTGCGCCAACGGGGCAGATTTCCACGCAGGCCGGGTAGCGACCGTTGCGGCTGCGCTGGATGCAGAAGGTGCACTTCTCGACCACGCCCTTGAGGCGGGGCCGGTTGCCCATCACGTGCATGTTCGGGTTGACCTGATCGGCGGGCAAGTACGGCTCTGCCCAGTTGAAACGCCGGGCGCCGTAGGGGCACGCGACCATGCAGTAGCGGCAACCGATGCACCATTCGTAGTCGACCACGACGATGCCGTCGGGTTCCTTCCACGTCGCCTGAACCGGGCAAACCTTGGTGCAGGGCGGGTTTTCGCACTGCTGGCACTGCACGGGCATGTAGAACTTGCCCTCGCGCGGCACTTCCTCGGGGTTGTAGTACGGCGTGGCATGGGCCAAGTCGACGCCCTCTTCCTTGTTCATTTCCAGGACGCGAATCCACTGGATCGGATTGTTGTGATCACCGTCCGGATTGGGGCGCGACTGGTTGTTTTCCTTGACACATGCGTGCACACAGCGCCGGCAACCGACGCAGCGCGACAGGTCCAAGGCATAGGCAAAGCGCACGCCTTCTGCGGCCGGAGTCGCGCGAACCTGAACATCTTTGTTAAAGCGCTTCTTGTACTTGCGCTCCAAACTGCTGATCAGGTCCTTGAGTTCGTTGCGGTCCATCTCGCGCAGCCGGCTCTTGACAAAGCCGTCCATGCTGTCGGTCGAACAGGCCGCCGCGCTCAAGAAACTCGCGACAATTGCAGTGTGTTTGCTGAATTCGCGCCGGGTCAGGGACAGATCGCCCAGGCCGCGCTTGGTCGTGGGCAGGGGCCCTTCGACATCAGGGATTTCCGTTGGCACTTCAGGTAGTTCTGGGGAGCAGCAGCTCATCGCATCCTCCAAATTCTTGGCGATTGACTTTGCGTCGGTTCAACCAGGCTCCGGTGCGCTCACCTTTGGGGTCAGCAGCACCGGCACGCCTTAGCGGATTTGGTCCGGGTGGACCGGCGGCGCTTCGGGTTTGAGCGGTTTGAAATGCGGCGAGTGCGGGCTATGGCAGTGGACGCAAAGCAGATATTGCTTCTCGCCACTCCATGAACCGGTGCGCTTGCCATGGACGCCGACCTTCCAATCGCGGTACTTGTCGCCATGGCACTGGCCGCACAAGCGATATGATTCATCAAAGGTAATCGTCACTCCGCTGGCCAAGTGCAGCACGTCGCGGTTGGTCGCGTCGTGGCAATCCAGGCACCAGCGGTTTTCCTCGTCGTGGTGCAGCACGATGTTGGTGTGCTCTTCTTTGAGCACGCGCCGGGTACGATTGACCTCTTCCGGGCTGTCATGGCAGCTCGAGCAAGGCCACATCTCGTTTGAAATCGGAGGCTTTGGCACAGGGAAAGTCTGCGATGCCGCATTGGGCATGTTCAGCGGGTTGGGGGGTAAACCCAGTTCCGCTGGCGGCAGATTGGCCTTGTCCGCGTGCACGGGGTCGGCTTCGTCCACGGCCGCCTTGTGGCTGGCCTTGGCAGGAGCGGGGTCACAACCCGTCGTCAACGCGATAGAAAATGCCGCAAGCCCGAAGGCCAAGGCGAACTGCATTATGATGCGCAAGAACCGGGCATCCATCCGGGCACCTCCCAGCGCCTGCAAATCGCGGCGCCTAGCCCATACACTTGCAGGATTTGTGCCAAACCGAAGAATAATGGATGCATCAGCTATGATTTCCAACTGTTTGACCACACATGGGCCACGCCCCAGGTCCGACCAGTCTGCGCGCGCCCCGTGGCCAATACCAGCACAAAGACTTGATATTCAAGTTTATTTTGGCAATAGCGACCAGGAGTCGCCCAGGACGGCAACAGGGGAAAATTCCTCACTTGGTCGGGCAAACCCGGCAAAAATCCCGCACCTGCGTCCCGACTTGTCGCGTTGGGCCTGATGGGCAATTCAACGCAACCGCCTGCTCGGTACGGCGCGCGAGAGGCCCATGCACAGAAAACCGCCACAGCAATGCCTTGTTGCTCGAGAAGCGCTTGATCGTCCATGCATCTGGCTCTTGCGCTCGGGGCTCTGTGGCGCTAGCTTGACGACCATCTCAACTTGCACCGGAGGTGCGCCATCATGAATCACTTACCAGAAATTGCGATTGGTTTCGCGGTATTGTATGTATTCTTTTCGTCCTTTGTGACCGTCGCCCAAGGCTCGATCGCCGTCATCACCATGTTCGGCAAATACAGCCGCATGATGCGCCCGGGCCTGAACTGGAAGGTGCCGCTGTTTGAGCAGATTTACCGCCGTGTGTCGGTGCAAAACCGCTCCGCGGAACTCGAATTCCAGGCGACGACCACCGATCAGGCAAATGTCGGCTTCAAGGCGATGTTGCTCTACGCTGTAGTCAATCAGGAGGACGAGTCGGTCAAGAACGTCGCCTTCAAGTTCATTGACGAGCGCTCTTT
Source organism: uncultured Myxococcales bacterium (assembly GCA_903840165.1). Lineage (GTDB taxonomy): Bacteria > Myxococcota_A > UBA9042 > UBA9042 > UBA9042 > CAIMEY01. The sequence goes on from CAIMEY010000073.1 coordinate 69,676, forward strand.
CATGCAAGCCCTTGTGCGCACAGTGGAAGGCAGCGTGCGCGCCTTTGTCGCTACCAAGCGCCAGAGCGAGATCCTCGGCCTGCGGCGCGAGATCGTGCATGAGGTCAAGAACCAACTCGACGCTAGCCTCGAAGAGTGGGGCTATCACCTAATCGACTTGCAGATCAATGACATCGTCTTTGACTCGGTGATCATGGAATCGATGGCCCGGGTCGTGGCCTCGGCCAACCTGCGCGCCGCGGCGGAAAACGAAGGCCAAGCGCTGCTGATCACCAAGACCAAGGCCGCCGAAGCCGAAGGCCGCGCGATTCAGATCAGCGCCGAAGCCCAACGCGACGCCAGCCGCCTACAGGGCCAAGGTGTGGCGCAATTCCGCGAAGAAATGGCCAAAGGCGTGCGCCAGTCCATTGCCGAAATGACCGAGGCTGGCTTGGATCCGTCCTTCCTACTGTTCTTCATGTGGACGGAATCCCTCAAGCATTTCGCTGAGCAAGGCAAGGGCAACGTCATTTTCCTCGACGGCTCTACTGACGGCATGCAGCGCCAGATGCGTGAACTCATGGCGATGGGACAGCTCAAAGTGGCTGAAAACCTTCGGCAAACCCAGCAGTTCACACGTCCGACTGTGCCGCCGCCGCCGCGCTAGACGCGACGCCAAGAGAACCAGAGCGGTCACGGGTAATTCCCGACGCATCATTGGCTTTGCGATGCTGTAGTTGGGCTATGGGGCTTAGAGAAAGCGGTCCATGCCTGACACGCCGTCTGATCGCTTGTCTGCCGCGAATTGGTACGGCGGATCAAGTAGTTCATTGATTCTGTTCATCAAGATATCGGTCGCTGCCTGAAAGGCCGGCCCGTGGTCGTGCGCCGCAGTCCGGCTCAGCGGCAAGTAGGGCTGCTTCGGACGCAAAGGCCCGAATTCAGGCCCATCTGGCAGCAGGGGCTGGCCGATTCGGTACACGATGCGCCCGCCTTGGGCCCAGGGCGAGTTGGTGGGATACACCTTGTCCGAACCGTTGCAGCCAATGGGGACAACCGTTGCGTCCAGGCTCCAGGCCATCTGCATCAGGCCGATGTGACCGCGCGACAAGGCCAGCGAACGCGTCCCTTGGGGAAAAATCAGCAGGTTGCAGCCTAAATCCTTGATCGCATAGCGATTAAGCCGAACGACCTCGGCGATCAGCGCGTCGAACTCCAGGTCAAAGGCGCGCAGGAAGCCCTCAGGCGTACCATCGGCCCAGGCGGCAAAAAACGGCTTTAGGTCAAGAAGTTGCTGCGAATATTGCGGCAACCGCCCCGAATCCACCAAATCGCGCAGGAGGCGATACTCGGCTTCGGAGGGCTTTCGCCGCATTAGCTTTTGAAAACGGGTACTTAGAATATAGCCCCGCGATGGCATGGGGATATTGTTCATCGAGTCAAGGAAGCGCCCTACCCACTTGTTTTCATAGTATTTTCCCTTCACCCACGTTGCCGTGAAGCGAAAGCCCTGCCGGTACATCTGGTACTGCAACGGCCAGTAGTTGTACCGGTCGGTATGGTTCATGGCTAGGATAACCGCCCGATCTTTAGGCAAATTCTCTGTGCCTTGCAGTTCAATGCGGGTGCGATGCGGCAGCAGGTAATCCCAACGCAGCACCCCTTCGGCCATCAAGTACTGGCCTGGGGGGTGGCGATGCAGCTTAAGACTTTGTAAACGTTGCAGATCGAGCATACCACTCCGTCAATGCGTGGGCTGACCTTGACCAGACTCGCCGGTTCGCTGAGGTAGCCGAGGTGCGCAATTTGCTGAATCTCTTGCGATCACTGCGCGTACGGCGCAAGCAGAAAGTGTCCTGAGGACAGTCTCGCGCGTTACCGAGCGAAAACATAGCCAAAAGTTGCGTAGTTCTTACCACCATTGTCCGGCTGCCACTGCCCGTTGGCCCAGTTGCCGACCGTCACCGTGTTGCAGCCAAAACCTAACCAGGAATCGGGACTTAAGCAGTCATTTTCCTGGTTGTTGACGATGCCGATGCGGCAATCCAAGGTGTTAAAGCCCTCTTGGTTGCAGTTGAGCTGCAGAGAAGAGCCGACAATCAACGACTTCCACGCATCTCGCCCGGCGCTCGTCGCCTTGAACGCGCCGTCCTTGATCACGTCATACAGGGAGGTACCCACATAGGAAACCTTCATGTAGTTCAGGAATTGGCCGTCATCCATGCCCAAGCGCAGCTGCGTGAAGGGCACCGTGCCGTACGAGGGCATCTTGGCCTCATCCTTGTCCAAAGCCGTGGAATCCGGCTTGTAACCGGTGGGCACAAACCACTGAGAGGACGCGAGGCCAAAAGTCGTTGCATTTCCATCGATTTTAAGCAGCAAGGTCCAGCCGCCGCCGTCATTTTCTTGGTCGCAGTAGTTGGCAAAGGGCAGGCCGGGCCCAGCGGCACCGTCTGGATCGAGGTAGTAAATACCCGATTTTGTTCCTGGAACGGCGGCTAGAATCGCCTTGCACGAAAGCGCCGGATTGAGGTCACTGCCCAGGGAGCAGACGCCTGCCTGGCAAATTCCAGATTTTCCACAAGGGGTTGCATTGGCCAAGGCGACGCTGCTGCAACCGCTGGCGATGTTGCAGGTGTCGGCCGTGCAGGGGTTGTTGTCCGAGCAATTCACCTGTACGCCCAAGCACTTTCCGGCACTGCAGCCGTCTGCTTGGGTGCAAGCGTTGTTGTCGCTGCAGACGGCGATGTTGTTGATAGTCTGGCAACCCTTGGCCGAATCACAGTAGTCATCCGTGCAGAGATTGGCGTCGTTACAGACGATCGCATTGCTCTTGCATTGTCCGAGGTTACACACGTCAGGCCCGGTGCAGGCGTTGTTGTCATTGCAAGGGGCGGTATTGACCTTGTGACTGCAACCCAGCGCTGAATCACAGGTATCGTCTGTGCACGCGTTGTTGTCGTCGCACGAGAGGCTGACACCGGCCTTGCAACTGCCGGCCACGCAGACATCGCCCAAGGTGCAGACGGTGCCATCGTCGCAAGGGACGGCAACCGCCTTGTTTTGGCAGCCTTTTTGTGCATCGCAGCTATCGAGCGTGCAGGCGTTGGCGTCGTCGCAGTTGCTCACGGCACCGGGGAGGCAGACGCCGGCTTTGCACGCATCGCCGCTGGTGCAGACGTTGGAATCTGTGCAACTAACGGTGTTATTGGCGAATTGGCAGCCTTTGAGTGGGTCGCAACCGTCGTCGGTGCAGGGATTGCCGTCGGCACACACGGCTGCGGCCCCGCTCTGGCAACCGCCGCTATTGCAGGTATCGCCGGTGGTGCAGACGTTGCCATCGCTGCAGGGCAGGCTGTTAGGCACGGGGACGCAACCTTGCTTCGGATCACAGGAATCGCTGGTACAAACGTTGTTATCGTCGCAGGAACTGGCGGCGCCGGGCAGGCACGCGCCCGCCTGACAGTTGTCGCCGACGGTGCAGACATTGCCATCACTGCAAGCGCCGACATTGGCCACGAATACGCAACCTTTGATTTTATCACAGCTATCATCGGTGCATGGATTGCCGTCGCCGCACGCGAGCATTTTAGTTCCTACGCAGCTGCCGTCCTGACATGCGTCGCCGGTGCTGCAGATGTTGCCGTCATCACACGATTTTGCTCCGTTGACGGCGCTGAGCTTGCACTGGCCGTCGCCTGGATCACAGGAGGCGGCGCTGCAGGCAGTGTCCGCGGAAGTATCGCATTTCACAATGGTCTTGGCGTCGATGGCGCAGACCGTCTTGCCGGGAGACACGGTCTGGCAGGTCAACTGGCCGGCGCAGAGGTTGGCGCTGGGCGGGCCGCAATCGGCGTCGATCTTGCAAGCGCAGGTATTGGTTCCGGATTGGCAGGTGCCGTTGCCGCAGGCGTCGCCTTGGGTGCAGGGGTTGTTGTCATCGCAGGCAAACTGGTTGTCCTGATGCGCGCAGCCGGTCGATGCATCACAACTATCCGTGGTACAAGGATTTTTGTCGTCGCAGTTGATCGGTTGCCCGCCTTTGCAGTTGCCGTCGGCGCAGGATTCGCCGCCGGTGCAGGCATTGGCATCGGTACACGTCGCCGACGCGGCCAAGTGCGTACAGCCGGCGATCGCCTCACAACCGTCTAATGTACAAGGGTTATTGTCGTCGCACGACAAAGCACTGCCCGCTGCGCAGCCCCCGCTGGCGCACTGGTCAGCCACGGTGCAGGCGGACCCATCGGAACACGGACCGCTGGCCGCATCATGGACACAACCTTTTGTTTTGTCGCATGAATCGACGGTACAGGGATTGGCGTCATCGCAGTTGCTGACCGCGCCGGACACGCACGCCTTGGCTAGGCAGGTGTCCCCCAGGGTGCAGGCATCGCCGTCATCGCAGGGGGCTCCGTCCTCAGGAAAGTACGCACAACCATTGGCAGGATTGCAGGAATCAGCCGTGCACGGATTGCCGTCCTGGCAGACAAAGGCAGCGCCTGGCTCGCACACGCCGGCTGCGCAGGCATCGCCGACCGTGCAGGCGTTGGCGTCGTCGCAGGGGGCGGCATTGGCCGCGTGCGCGCACCCGTTCTTTGCGTCACAACTATCGCTGGTGCAAGGGTTTTGATCGTCGCAGGCCGTCGCAGCGCCGGCAAGGCACACGCCTTGAGCGCAGGAATCGCCCGCCGTGCAGGCATTGCCATCCTCGCAAGGACCAACGACATTTTGCGCCAAGCACTGGCCAATCTCACTGCAACTAAAGACAACGCAAGGAGAACTGCTAGCCGGGCAGTCGGTGCTGGTCTTGCAAACCGTGGTGTCGGCAGCAGAATTGCTGTCCACCGCATCCGCAGGCGCATCGGCAGTGGCGTCGGCAGTGGCAACTAGGTCGGCCGCAGCCGTGTCAGATCCGTTGCTGTCGGTCGTCAAGCCGTCGGAATTGGTTTGGATTACATCAAGATCGGCCGTGAACCCGGTGACAGCGACATCATCCCCACAGCCGCTGAGCAAGGCTACGGACAACAATATTGTCACCCACTTCGTCCCGCAAGCCATGGTTCTCCTTGACATAAGCGATGCACTGCACCGTCTTGTTTCTGCGCCCGGTCAGGTGCCTCGAGACGCTGCCGAGCCCTACATATGGGGCCGTGCGGCCATGGCTACTTAGATTTCTTTAGATTTTTCTGATACTTGTCCTCAGCCGCGGCCGAGGCATGGCCGGTCGAGATGGCCAAGCGGTAATTCTCTGTGCAGCGCGCTAAGTCTTTGGCAACACAGGCATTATCTCCGTCAATTTCGAGTAGCCCGGCAATGGCCTCCAAGGCAGCTTCGGCATCGGCACGGTACACAGAATTAGGAGGGATCATCCGATGTTGCGCGATGGCCGTGGCGTAATCCTTCTTGGCGTAGGCGGCTTCGGCCTGGGCAAATCGGGCACCGGCCTTCTTCTCCATCGCAATCATATTCAAGGCTTCCGTCGGCCGCGGATGAATCGGGTCGATCTTCCTGGCTTTGCGGAACAATCCTTCCGCCTCATCCCACTGACGACGCGCCACAGCATCCTGGCCCTTGGCGAGCAGTTCATCGAACTGAGCCTTGGACGCCTCACCATCTTCCCCAGCTTTATCAGCAGCTTGTGCGCCGCGATCGCCGGTTGAGGAGCCTTTGTCGCCGCCCGTCGCCGCCTTGTCGCTTGGCGAGCCGTGGGTCGAATCTCCCTTTGCGGGCGCAGCCTTCGCCGTTTCGGCACCGGCGCGGATGGCCGGACTCAGCCAGCGGTCATAGGCAAACAACACCAGGATAATCAGACCGACCACGGCCAGCAAAATGACCGCCACGGCAGCCACTTGCGGCAGAAGGGACCGCTGGGGCGGAACCACGTAGGCCGGCTCTTGCGCGCCGTAGGGGTCCGCGTGGGCACTCGCATGGGCATTGTACTGGCTGTACTGGACGGCGGGCTGCACCAGAGGCCGCGGAGCCGGAGCAGGGCGCGGCGGCGGCGCGGCGTACATCGGCTCGTTGACGTCGATTTCGGCCATACCTTCGGCCTGAAACATGTAGGCCACCGTGCCAAAGCGAACGCGATCGCCGTGTTGCATCTCCTGCTGGTCAATGCGCCGGTCGTTGATGTAGGTGCCATTGGACGAGCGCAAGTCCTCCACGTAGACCCGCCCGCCCGAATCCTGTGTAATCTTTGCATGAATGCGCGAAACGCTGACATCGCTCAGCACGATCGCGCAATCCTTGCCGCGACCAATCAAGACCGTGGCCTGGCTGAGTTCAGTCAACTCGCCGATGCTGCCCGGCATGGGCACCAGACGACCATAACTGCTTGAAGCCATTGGCCTTGCGTAGGCCGCGCCTTCAATGTGCAAAAAGAAGTCGCCGATGCGAACCTGAGCCGATCGTGGCAGTTCGGTGACGTTGTAAATCCGCTTGCCGCCAAGCCAAATGCCGTTGGCGGCCTTGAGATCTTCGATATAACAACGTCCGTCGACGGTAAATAGCCGGGCGTGACGGCGCGACACGTTGTCGGCGGGCAGAACAATGTCCGCCTGCTGACTACGGCCAATGATGAACTCACCGTCTTCGAACGAGTATTCGTCGACGATGCTGCCGTGCTTGTCCTCGATGATCAGCGTGAACATGCACCGCTGCTCCGTCGAAACCACGCGTTATGCGCGCGCGCCCTCGAAATCTTCCGGTGATAACCACTTGAACGGAGGGCCAAATCCGGTGGTGTTGAGCACCGCAACCGCCCGCAATACTTCGCGTCCCGCTTCGTGGTCGTATTCAAAGCAGGCCACGGCGTCCACCGCCCTGGTGACCCTTGATTTGGCTACGTTTTCCGGAATGCCCGGGAAGCGGATAACCATGGCGTGGGTGGCGCGCTCGACAAAATCATCAATCGTCTTGGCATGAAAGCTGCCAATCCACGGCGGCAGGCCATCGGCGGCCACCGTGAACAGTTCCGCGGTCGAAAGGCTCAAGCATTCGCCGAGCAAAAGCCGATCGGGCATCAAGCGGCGGGCCACCTGCAACGTCGACGTGCCGGCATCGACGCTGGCCGCACTGTCCAGGCGCAACATGTGCGGCTGGGCGAGGCGCAGGCGCTGGCCGTCTTCCACAACCACAATGCGCTCTTGCGGATCAATCAGTTGCCCCAGCGCATTGACCACTGTGCGCCGACCGACATTGGGCGCGCCGCAGATGGCGATGGAGCGGCGATCGGCCACCAAGTACTTGAGCACAGCGCCGGCCTTGGCGCTGACTGAGCCGCGCTCGATCAGTTGATCCAAACTCGGTGATTCTGTTCGCGGTTTGCGCAGGAGTACGGCCGGGCCAGCTGGGCATAGAGGCGGCCACACCACGCGGACGGTCGTGCCGTCGACCAACGTGCCATCGGCGTTGAGCGAACCGCGTTGCGCTGGGTTGCCTGTGGCGCGCACCAAGCGATCCACGGCAGCCAACAGAGCCTGCTGGCAAGAGAATCGCTCCGCAACCAGAACGCGATTGCCACCGCGGAAGACGAAGATCTGGGTGTGACCGTTGATCTCAATGCTTTCCACGGCGGCATCGTCGAGCATGGGCTCGAGCGGGCCTAACCCTGCCAATTCGTAAATTAAATCGCGCTTGATCAGCGCTAGATCCGCTCCTGCACCGATCTGACCTTGACGGGCCGCTTGATCGACAAAGGCGATGACCCTGTCCTCCATCTTGGTCCACTCGGCATCCGACATCTGCGCAGCATCACTGGGCAAAAGCGAACGGAGTTCAGCCACGGCGCTGCGATAGAGCACAGCCAGAACGTCAAAGTGCCCCGGGGGCGGCAATTCCTGGGGCGGCGGCGGGGCGATGGGCGATTTCTCATACTGCGCGGTACGTTTGACCACCGCGTTGTCGCCCAGTCCTTTGCTTGCAGCACCGCCAGCCGTTAGGGCGGAAGGCCCGGCGTCGGCGGGTGGAGGCATCTTCAAAGCCCCTGCCAATCCAGGGACTTGTGCGGCCAATGATGGGGAGGAGGCACGTGCTTGCAGGGCATCGGTCAGTCCGGAAACAGAACCCGTGGCGCGACTTTCCCCTGCTGCATCATAGGATTGCGTCGCTTCGCTGGGTGATTTGACGGACGACGGCACCTGCACCGGCGGCGGCGCAGGAATCACCAGAGACGACGGGATCGGCGCGGGCGGCAAAGGCAGGGGATCTCCAGCCAAACCCAGATCATCTAGATTAAAATCAGGTACTTCCCCTGCGGCCGGTGCGTAGGTTTCCAGCGCGGAGAGATCCATCTGATCGTCAAACAGGGGCTGGGGTTCTCCCTCGAGACCACCGCCGGCGAACTGCGCTTGCGGCAAAGAAGTGCTTGTTTGGGCGTTAGATTTCCCACCCAAGTCCTCCAGAGGCTCCAAAGGCGACATGGCGGTTTCGCGCACGCCGGGCTCAGCAGTTGGACCGAAGCCTTGCCCCAGGCCATCAAAATCAGGCAGATCGGGCATGCCTGGAACGGGTGGCGCATCCCCCGGCCCTTGGTCAGCCGACGCCGACAGATCCAGGAAATTCATCACAAAGTCACCGAGGTAGACTTTGTCGTCCGGCCCAATTTCTACAGCGGCGGCGATGCGATGGCCATTGACATAGGTGCCGTTGGTCGACCCTAAGTCTTCGACAACAAAGCGCGCCCCCTGACTGCGGACGACGGCATGGCGCTTGGAAATGTTTTGCTTGGGCAAAATAACATCATTTCCCTTGACTCGCCCGATGAGAACCTCGGGTTTATCAAAGTGAAATGTGTAGACTTGGCCACTGCGCTCGCGGATGGTGATGCTGAACATGCATGCTCCGTCGCCACGGAAGGCGCCCTTGGCGCAACCGCAGGCGCAGGGCTAGTGTCGGGAACAGACGCGATTCCGTCAACTCCCAGGCCCATCCATGGGCGCGTTGCCATCGCCCAGAGTCCATGCGTGCAAACACGCTGTTAGTGCAGCTGTTTGTTGCCAGGCGGCCCTCAAGCAGGCAACGCCCAGCGCTCCAGATGCCAATGCCTGCAGGCAGTTATCCGCATCTATGCCGCCCAGCGCCACCAGAGGCACGGCGGTGTTCGCCGCGAAACGCGCTAGACCGGCCGGGGTCAAGGGCGTTTGGCCCGGCTTGGACGGCGTTGGCCAGAGAGGCGACACAACGGCCCAGTCAATTCCTCCTGGAAGCTCAAGCAGTTGGACGCGATCGACCGAACCGCTACGGTCCGATGAGTGCGCATTTGGATGCCACGCGCGGCTCCAAGCCAGTTCCGGGCGGTCCTGCTGGCGCGACCTCCAGGCATCGGCGGCGGGATCGTCTGGCAGATGCATGAAATCAAATGGAAATTGCAGCAGCTCCTCTGCCAGATCGAAGTCCGGGGTCGCCGGCAAGCGCAGGCCCAGCCTCAAACCGACCAAGGATGACCAAGGCAAAGCCGAAATTCGCGCGTGCAGGGTCTCGGGAGGCAGGAGCGGATCGCGAAGAAGCACAGCTACTTGAGTGCCGAGAATCGCGGTTTCTGCCTGAAATTGCAGGAGTTGAGCGCCAAGACGGCCTACATCAGCCAAGCTTCCGTGCGCAGTTATCGCCAGCAAAAGCGGAGGCTTACGGCGCAGTAAAGAACCGGTGGCCTTGCCAGGTCGCGGTTGGGTCTGGAGCACGGCCTAGCCGATCAAGCCGGTGATCGGGCTAGAAGCTGTTGCATAGAGACGCTTTTCGATTCGTCCGGCCAAGTAGGCTAGGCGCCCGGCTTCTGTAGCCAAGCGCATCGCACGGGCCATGGCGACGGGATCGCGGGCTCCGGCAATGGCGGTGTTCATCAGCACGGCCGTGCAGCCCAATTCCAAGGCGATCGCCGCGTCTGAAGCGGTGCCCACGCCGGCATCGACCAAGACGGGGACCGTGGCTTGCTCGAGAATAATCTTGATATTAAAAGGATTCCGAATACCCAGGCCCGAACCGATGGGCGCGCCCAGGGGCATCACGGCGGCACAGCCTGCCTCCACCAGTTGGCGGCAGACGATCGGATCGTCGGTGCAGTAGGGCATGACGGTGAATCCTTCTTTCACCAAGATCTCAGCTGCTTGTAAGGTTGCGCGATTGTCCGGGAAGAGGGTCGCGGTGTCACCAAGGACTTCGAGCTTGAGCAAATCGCCCATGCCGGCCTCGCGCGCCAGCCGTGCGGTGCGAATAGCGTCATCGGCGGTAAAGCACCCGGCAGTATTGGGCAAAAGCGTGTGACGGCTCAGATCGAGGGCGGCTAGCACGTTAAAGCCAACGGCCTTGAGGTCGATGCGCCGCACGGCGACGGTGACGATCTGCGCGCCGCTTTCATCAATGGCTGCGCGTGTTTGCTCGTTGGAGGCGTACTTCCCTGTACCGACCAGCAGTCGAGACGTGAACGAGTGGCCGCCCACCTGCCATGTGTCAGCGGAATTGAGCAGAGCGGAAGAAGAATTCATGAATTACGTCCCAGGCAGGGGAATCAGCCGCCGCCAACGAATTGAACAATTTCAAGCTCATCTCCCGCCTCAACGACCACCTGCGCGTGATCGACACGTCGCACCACGGCACGATTGCGCTCGATGGCCACGCCCGTGGGGGCGATGGATAGATGGGCCAGCAGGGCCAAAACAGTCAAACCTTGAGGAATTTCAGTAGACTCACCATTGAGTTGTACGGTAATGGTCGGGGCATCGGTCATGGCATTTCCCGGGGGACGTTCGGTCGCGCGTCGCTCTCTGAGCCGCTGCGCAGGGTCAGGCCCAGTAGGAGCCAAAAGAGCAGCGCCACCTGGGTGTAGGCCAAAAAGTAGTCGACCTGTAGGTGGACCGCAAGACCGATCAGGCCCGCGGCGGCGGCCAACGCCAGTCCAGCAGCAGGCATTTCTCCATTCGTATCAGGTATTTGCAAGAGGCGTCGCACCCGAGCAGCCGCCACCACCAGCAGGGCCACCAGCAGCAAAGCGCCCAGCCCGCCGAGGTCCACCAAGGTCTCCAGGAGCCAGGAATGGGCCCGCGCCCGGTCGTCCCAAGCCGAAGGGGGCACATACTCATGGTACAACTGGCGAAAGCGGTCGTCGCCCCAGCCAAGCCAAGGATGGCGAGACCAAAGGAGAATCGCCGCCCGCCAGTACTGAGGCCTTTCCAGTTCCGTGGGGCGGGTAAGACGGACCTGGCTCAGATCGACGGCGGCGTGAACTGCATCTCCTCTAAAACGCGAGAGATCAGTGCCTGGGCGACCGGCGACGCACTGCAGCGACAACATGGGATTGCCCAGGCTGGACAAGCGCAGGACACGGTCGCGCCCGATGTCGGCCACCAGGGCGTAAGTACCTGGAGTGCTGGGCAATCGCACGCTCAGCGACATATCTGTGGCCACACCCGGGGGCAGATCCGGCAGGGGCGTCAGGGACCAAACGCGGCTCAGCGGTTGGCCATCGAGCGTCACAAAGAGGTGCAAGACCAGGCCGGGGGCTTGACGGTTGGACAAGGGCCACTCGCCCGTGTTGCGCAGATGCATCGGAATATCAACAACATCGCCAGCATAGCCGACGCAGGCCTGTTCAGCGCGCCACTTCACTTGGTAGGAGCGGTCGGTCAGGCCCACACGCGCTCGCATGTCTGGATTGAGCGCGTAGGCCGCAATTACGACCACGCCGTAACCTAGGGCCAACCAACGCAAAGTGAGGCCCCACCCGGTGCGCGGCGCTGCGTAGGCCAGTAGACCCATGCCGGCCAAAGCGGCGAGAAATCCTGCGCGCGAATAGGTCAAACTTAGCAAAACGGCGAGCAATCCCAGCCAAGCCACCCAAAGCAAACGCTGCCACAGGGGCTGCCCAGGTCGAGCCGCCAAAACCGCCAGCAAGGGCGCCACCAGTTCGAAGTACGCCGCTTGGGTATTGGCGTGGTAAAAGACCGTAGAGAGGCGTTGTTCGCCCAACATCCAGGTCGGCTCATCGCGAAAGTACTTGAGAAATGGCTCCATTTCCTGGCCAAGGCCCCGTTCGAACAGCGCGATCACGGTAATGGTCGCCAGACCGATCAGCAGGCCGACCTTGAGGGCGCGACGGACCAAAGGCTCAGCCCCGAGCTGCCAGACAAACCAGGCCAAAGATACAGAACCTGCTACGCGCAAAGCGAATTTCAGGACGTACCCATGCGCGCTGGCACCCGAGTACGGGTCGTCCGGGGCCCAGACGGCGCTGCCGAGGTGCCAAGCCGCCCAAGCAACCAAGGTCAAAGCGATCCAGCGTTGGGCGGAGTCTTGGCGCACCTGGCCTCGCCAAGCCGCGGCGCGCCCGGACGAGATCCACGCGCCGAGGCCTGTCGAAGCCGTTAGAATGGCAAGCAATTCCGGAAGGGTAAACGACAGACCGTGCAAGGGCAGCGCTTGGCGAAACTCCAGGGGAGCTAAGGCCGCCAAGAGCGCCAAACTTAAAGAGAACCCGCGCAGCCAAGCCGGACCTGACGGCCAGACGCCTGCTGCGGACGGTGTTGCAGGCACGGTAGCGTCGCTCATCCTGGCTTGGCCTCATTGAACTGTGCGAGCCGCAAGCGTAATTGGCGATGAACCAGGGGGGCACAGAACAGCAGTAGCACCACTTCTGTGACCGCCGTGCCCAGCGCTGCCCCGACACCGCCCAGGCGCGGAATCAGCCAGTAGTTGGCACCGACGTTGACGCCAATAAGCGCGATTGCAAAGGCCATTTGCTGCTTGACCAACCCCAGCGCCACCAGCATGTGCGTTTCCAGGTAGTTGACAAAGGTGAGCACGGCGCAAGGTGCCAGGGCAATCAGTACGGCCACTGAAGCTGAAAATGCCTTTCCATACAATAGGTTGATCAGGAACCCAGGAATGGTCACCATCACGACGCCGGCAGCCAGACCCGCGCCGATGAGCACCAGCAAGGTGTTGCGATGCAAGGCGATCGCCCGCGCCGGCGCTTCAACGACCGTGCGCGACAGGGCGGGAAAGGTGGCGGCCATGAGGATGCTTGGAATTACGCTGAGATTCTCGAGCAGTTTGTAAGCCGCGTTGTAGACACCGGTTTCCTCGTCACCACGCAGGGCCCTGAGCATCGGCACATCGATTTTGAAGTAGATCAGGCTCGCGACGATGGCCAAGCCCAAGGGCAGGACCTCACGGCGAAAGCGCGACAGCATCGCGCCACTCCAACCGAACTCAGGCGTAACCACCTGCAACATCAAGCGATATGCATGAATCGCGCCGAGAATGCCGGCCACAGCCATGGCCGCGGCGACGATCACCATGGCCAATGGCTTGTCGGTGAACTGCGGGTCGTCGTGGTGCACAAGCTCCAATGCTGTAAAAACAAAGGCCAACTGCACGCCAGCAACGAAGGCCCCCGAACGGGCCTCGAGTTCCAGACGTTGAATGCCGCGAAAGACTTGCCAAATGACCTCAATGGCGGAGGTCGCCAGGGCCGATAAGCCAGCGAAAGCAATAGCAAATGCTACAGCTGAAGCATGGTGACGATGCACGATTTCGCGCCCGGCATAGGGGTCGAGAAAGTGCCACCACGTCAGCCCGGCCATCAGCAAGAGGTACCCAACAGCCAAAACAGCTTTAAAGGTAAGGACTTGGCCAACAAGGCGCGGGGGAGGCAGGTCCGAACGGGCGATCTCGCGGGTGAGAAAGAGGCCAAGGCCCATATCCGTGATTTGCACGCACAAAAGGCCGATTGCCACGGCATACGTGTATTGGCCGTACACGCGGGTGCCCAGGGCCCGGGCGATCAGAATGATCTGCACCAAGCGCAGGCCCTTTTCCACGACCATGCCCAGGGTTTTCCACGCGATATTCTTACGGATCTGCGACGCCGTCATGCGACCCCGCCAAGAACGGTCCATGCCAAGGCTAGCGAGGCGGGCACGTACGATCGCGCGCCATGAATGCGCGAGCCTGCTTGGGGTGTCCGCAGGAGCCAATGGCGCAAAAGTCTTGAGATCACGATTCGATTCCGCCAGGCCGAGCACCGTGCAAGGGCGCGCTATGGTAGCCGCCCCCCGGGATTGCGGCAAACGATTGCGCCTTCCCAGCGAAAACATGTGATATTTTCAAGGCTTCCGTACTGCGATCTGAACAGCAACCTGCCGCGAGCCGTACCCACTGCGGCCGCACGGGGCCGATCAGTCGCCTTTGAGGAGCACCGAGAAGGTGCGAAAGAAGCACGCAGCGTCCAAAACCAGCGAAAATTTCTGGACATAATGGACGTCGTACACCGTGCGCTCTTCAATGGACACATTGCCCCGCAAGCCGTTGACCTGGGCCCAGCCGGAGAGGCCCGGACGGACGCAGTGGCGCAGGTCGTAATCATTGATATTTTGGCGAAATCGCGACACAAAGACGGGACGCTCCGGACGAGGGCCAATCAGGCTCATGTCTCCAACCAAAACGTTCCAGATTTGAGGGAGTTCGTCCAGGCTGGTGCGGCGCAGAAAACCGCCAACCTTGGTCACACGGGTATCCTGACTGCGCGCCCAACGGGGGCCCGCGGCCTCGGCATCGGTGTACATCGACCGGAACTTTAGAATATGAAACGGCTTTCCAAAGCGACCCACGCGAACTTGGCGATACAGCGCCGGACCGGGAGAGTCCAAACGCACGGCCAGGGCTAGGCTGGCGAGGAAGGGCGCGCCAACGACCAGGCAAGTGGCGGAAAACCCAATATCAAACAGGCGTTTAACCGATGATTGCACGGGCCGCAGCGTCGGCAACTGCGCCGGCATCGCAAAGACTGTCCCCTGAGGCGATTCGCTAGCGGCTACCTGCTTGGAGGGCCCGGCCTTATCGTCATCCACCGCCAAGGGCAAGGGATCTTGGCCTGGGGCAACAGCTATCTCTGGGCGGCTGCGGGGATTCTTGGGCATCGGCTCAAACCTTGCTGGAACGGAAAGCGCCGCTGCTGCGCGGCTTGCGATACAGGGAAGGCCCCGCCCTGGATCTTACGCGAATCTGACCTCTTGTGCGCCATGGTTGCGCTGGGCGGCCAACACGCGGGCCCGCTGGACGGCGGCGCTCATGTGGGCCAAGAAAGCCGGCCTATCGAATAAAGCGGCATGATTGCGACAGGTTTCTGCCGTCAATCCGCCAGCCGCCAAGAGATTCTCAGCGGCTGCGACCGCCTGAACCAAGGATTGCGCCGTCGGTTCTGCAAAGAATACGCCCGTTTTGTCGGCAACCACACTTTCCAATGCGCCACCCTGACCAAAGGCGACGACGGGCACGCCGGCAGCCTGGGCTTCCAAGGGCACGATGCCAAAATCCTCTTCGCCAGCGAAAATGAACAGCCGCGCGCCTTGATACCAATTGGCCAATTCCGCTTCAGCGACGCGGCCTATGAAGCGAACGTTGGCCGTGGCCATGCGCTGCAAACGCTCGCGTTCAGGGCCATCGCCGACGACGACCAGGGGCTTATCGGGCATCGCGGCATAAGCCTGCAGAGCCAAGTCGACGCGCTTATAGGGCACCAAACCGCCTAGAACCAGGTCGTATTGGCCCGTTGGATCAGGCCCAGCAAAGCGCACACACTCCACCGGCGGCGCCACGACTTCAGCAGGGCGATGATAAAACTGCTTGATTTTGCTCGCGGTATTATGACTATTGGCGACAAAGGCGTCGACGCGCGGCACCGTCGCTAGGTCCCACTGCCGCAGCCAACCAGCCGCTTGTTGCACGGCGGGCTGGGCAAGGCGCAGGAGCGGATGACTGCCGCGGATATAATCCGCTGTACGATCCCAGGCATAGCGCATCGGCGTATGGCAATAGCAGACATGAACGGCACCGGGACCCGCAATCGCCGCCTTGGCCGCGCAGTGACTGGAGGAAATCACGAGATCAAAGTCACTGAGATCAAAAAGTTCTACGGCCGCGGGATACAAGGGCAGGAGCCAACGGTGCCGGCGATGGGCCCCGGGCAGGCGGTCGGCAAAACTGCTGACGTGACGCATGGCCTCGATGCGTGGCGTCCCAACGCCCGGAATTCGCACCAGGGTATGAACAACGGCCTGGGGAAAAAGTTCGCACAACGCGTCTAGAACGCGTTCGCCACCGCGCAAGGTGACGAGCCAGTCGTGGACCAAGGCGACGCGCAAAGAATCAAGGGGCGGCAAGGCGTTGGGCATGGACGACCGGGCGCTCCAGGGCAAAAGGGGGCGGGTAGCGTACCGCGGGCGGGCGGAGGCTGCAAGGCAAAAGCCAGGCCGCTGTAGGGCGGTCTTGCTGGTGCAGGACGGTCTTGCTGGTGCAGGACGGTCTTGCGGCTGCCAACCCGTCACAAGCGGGCCCAAACCTACGTGCGGCGACGCAGAACTACTTTGCTTGACAATCAGCAGCTTGGGCCAATGCGATGGCCGGAGCCAAAGCTCGGTCATACAGGTCCGTGGCTAGCAAGCCATTCGGGTCAAGTTCGTCTCGCAACGCCTTGAACTGTAACAACTTTTCCGCACCGAACGCTTGAAGCACTGACGCGGGTCGCACCGTTGCATCCTTGGCAAAGTAGACCTTACCACCTGCATTCATGACTAATTCATCCATTTGATGACACATTTCCCACAGGGCCTCGCGGTTGCGCGGCGTCACGGGAAAATCCTGAGCCAGAGACCAACCGTCCAGACCGTGGCTCAGCAGGAAGGGGTCCGGCCGATGCCGCTTGAGCACCGCCAGCCAACTGGGCATCCCGTGCTTATGGCAAAGCGCTAGAATTGCGGGGAAAACCTCGCGAACGCGGTCGTCTGGCACAAAGGACTGGTGCTGAACCAGACCGTGGGGCCGATAAATCCATTTCCAATTCGGCACATAGTCCAGCAGGAAATGAAACGCGCCATGGCTTTGTTGGTAATCTTTGCCGTCCTCAAGCCAGCGTCCCGATTGATACTTTGCCCAATTGATGAGTCGCATACCGGCGGGATGGGCAAAGGGCTTCATCAGCCGCCACATCGCCGCCTTGGGAAAGACGCCCATGAGGTGTAGGGGCAACTCTTGTTGCTGAACTTGCAGCGTATTTTTGGCGTCTGGGTCCTCGCCCTGGGCCAGTTGCCGCGCGGTGTGGATGAGGCCCCGCCCGAGCGCCCTGCCCGTCGCAAAGGCATCGAGCCAGGCCACGGCGTAATCGCTGCTGGGCAGGGCCTGGACGAACCGGTCGAGCAGCGCGCCAAAGTTGGGCGCAGAGGTGGCATGAACGTTTAACTTGCCGGAATAAATGGGTTTTAGCTTCAGATCGACGCGTGTAATCAGCCCGAGTTCGCCCGCGCCGCCGATGATCGCATGGAACAGGTCGGGCCGTTGCTGCCGCGACACCTCGAGGAGCTGACCGCCTGGCGTCATCACCTCAAGCGCTTGAATATGTTCACCAATAGGACCGACGGCATAC
Source organism: uncultured Myxococcales bacterium (assembly GCA_903840165.1). GTDB lineage: Bacteria > Myxococcota_A > UBA9042 > UBA9042 > UBA9042 > CAIMEY01. Next base: position 87,068 of record CAIMEY010000073.1, read on the forward strand.
GCATTCTTGCCGTGGATGTTCATCGACGCCGCACCACCCAAGGTTGGCGCCATGGTGCCAGACACGACGGGAGGCCAAAATCCAGCAGCCACGGCAGTTTGCCAAACTTGACGCAGGGTTACGCCTGCCTCACCGCGCAAGATGCCGGTCTGGGGCGAAAAATCGAGGATCTGATGAAACTGCGCGAGGTCAATGACTAATTTACCCGTGCCGCAGGCCGCATCGCCGTAAGAGCAGCCCGAACCGCGCAGGGCCACGCGTAGTCCATGGTCAGCGGCGTAGGCCAAGGCAGCAGCAAGGCCCTCTTTGCTTGTAGGAGCAACCACTTGAGATGCGCCACCGACGGCCATGCCCCAACCGGCGATGGTCTGCGATTCTAAGGCAATTGCTTGATTCATCACTCTTTTTCCGTGCGTTGGCCAACTGGCGGGCCACGCGCTACAGGCCGGCCCTAGATGGACAAACGGCGGAACACCGTCGGCGGAATCAGGCGAATAACCCCCATGATCCAAGCCCATTTGGCGGGCACATAGACTTCTCGCTCGCCGCGTTCGATGGCGCGGGCGATGCGCTTGGCAGCCAGATCCACCGGAAACAGCGCGCCTTTTGCTTTGCCGCGGGCCATCGGTGTGTCGATGGGGCCGGGCTTGATGGTAACGACGCGAATGCCGCGCACATAGAGGCGATTGTACAACGATTCCATATAGGTATGCAGGGCCGCCTTGCTCGCTCCATAGGCTGGCCCGGGTCGACGCCCGCGGTCTCCCGCCACCGAGCCAACCGCGCACAGCGTCCCGCGCCCGAGGCTAAGGAACAGCGTGGCTGCGCGATTGAGCCAGGCCATGGCGCCGATGAGGTTGGTCTCGACGATGACGCGGTCCTTGACTGAGTCGAACTCGTCAGGCCCAACATCGGGCATGATTCCCGAGCAGTAGACCACTGTGTCCAGTCCGGGGAGCAAGCTGCGCAGCTGGTTCCACGTAAACTCGACTTGCTGGTCATCGGTCACATCGCACGCCAGGGGGATGGCTTGACCGCCAAGGGCGCGCACTTGCTCAGCAACCATCGCTAGGGCTTCATTGCGCCGCGCGACCAAGGCCAAGGTCCGCCCGGGCCGTGCCAAGGCTTGAGCGAGGGCCGCACCAATCCCGGAAGAAGCGCCGATAATCAAGATGTTGTCCATGATTCCTCTACAGCGCCAGTCCAGGGACCGTCGTGCTGCCAAGATAGGCAGAGGTGCCCGAGCGGGCAAGGGTTCGCCCGCGAAATGCCACAGGACCGCCCGAGGGCAACCACGCGCCTTGCGGAGACATTGTGACCGCCCTACAGGGAACGGCTCGCCGCGCCTTCGGGTTGGGCCGAGGTGCGTTGCGCCCCTCCACGTTGAAACATTTCGGCTTTCTTGAGGTGGTTGTACAGCGTCACCCGGTTGATGCCGAGCGATTCGGCAGCGCGCTTCTTGTTGCCGCCCAGGGCCGCCAGCCGCTGCACGCACAGTTCAAGGACGAGCGACTCCAGCGATCCCTGACCATCACCCGCTAAGCCCGCAACTTCAGGACACAAATCGGAGCCACCTTCGCGCAGCAGCAGCGGTTCGACATCGGCTAGGTGCAGCACGGGCCCATTGGCGAACAAACATGCTGATTTTAAAAGCATCTCCAGCTGCCGCACGTTGCCTGGCCACCCGTAGCGCTGCAGCCGTTGCAAAGCTGCGGGCGCGATGCGCTGGACTTGGCCCACGCCGGCCGCGCGGTTCTCGGCCAAGAAATGTTCAGCAAGAATTGGAATATCTTCAGGTCGTTGGCGCAGGGGCGGAATCTCCAGCTCGACCACCCGCAGGCGATAGAGCAGGTCTTCCCGGAACTGGCCCTGAGCGACCATGGCCAGCAAATCCCGGTGCGTGGCGGCCAAAACGCGGACGTCTACCTTGCGCGGCGCGGTCTCGCCAACTCGCGTAATTTCATTGGTTTGCAGGACGCGCAGCAGCTTGGGCTGCATGTCCAAGGGCATCTCGCCCACTTCGTCGAGCAAGAGCGTGCCGCCGCTGGCTGCCTCAAACAAGCCGCGCCGATCGGCCGTTGCCCCGGTGAAACTGCCGCGAGAGTGACCAAACAGCTCTGATTCTAGAAGGTTACCAGGCAATGCTGCGCAGTTAATCGCGACAAAGGGCCCCTTTCGGCGGCGACCGGTGAAATGGATGGCGCGGGCCACGAGTTCCTTGCCCGTGCCGCTTTCCCCGCGCAAAAGCACGGGAAAGTCGTGGTCGCGCACCCGAGCCATCAAATCGAACAGTTTGTGCAACTTCGCGCTTTCACCGCGAATTCGTGAGAATTCACTGCGCCGCGCCGTGTCCAGCCGTTGCGCTTCCATGTCAGCCCGCACATTGACCAAGGCCGATTCCGCCGCATCGAGGCGCTCCTGCAATTGTTCATTCAGCGCATGCACTTGCGCCCGACTACTCGCGAGTTCACCAGCCGTGCGCCGCGCCGCCTCGAGTAGCCGCGCGGTGTGAATGGCAATGGCCGCCTGGTCGGCGAGGGCCTCCAACACGCCGCGGTGCTCCCCCGAAAAAGCGCCCGCTGTGAAGCGGTTATCGACATACACCACACCAATGGGCCTTCCCTGCAGGTTCATCGGCACGCAGAGAATCGACCGCAGCGAGCCATGGTGAATGCTGGCCTGATCGGCAAAGCGTTCATCGAGTTGCGCATCCGTGGCCAGGACGGCTTCCCCCGCGGCAAACACCGACATCGCCACCGATTGGCTAAGCTTATGCTGCGGCTTCTTGAGGTTTTCGCGGTCCAAATTGCGGGCCACGGCAATGCGCAGACGCGCTTCCAGGTCCGTGGTCCGCCTCCCCGTGACGTCCTCGGGTTCCTCCAGCAACAGAAAGCCCCGCTCGGCGCCAGTCAGCAAAACCGCTGCATCCATCACACGTTCCAGCAAGGCTGCTACGTCGTGCTCACTGGATAGCTGCCGATTGATCGCCAGCAAGGCCGACAGGGCCCCGCCAAGCGATGCCAGCTGACCTGGGGCGCGCAGTGACTCCGGAAGATTCGCTAGAATCTGCAAGGTGTTGCGGAGCGGCAGACGCGACGGGGCGAGGGCAAATGCGTGAGCCACGTGCGGCGGCAACGTGCGCGCAACCTGAGCCAGTTGGTCTTGCGTTTGTCGAGCTGTTGTGCGGGCTTGAGCCACATTGCCGGCGAATAGCTGGGCCCGCGCTAGCTCGGCCGCAATGGCGACACCGAGCAGGGCTTTGGAAGCCGGGGCGAGTTGCTGCGCGGCCTGCAAATGCTCCAGGGCTTGGTTACGAGATTCGGAGAGAACCTCGGGAAGATCAAGCAGTTGCTGACCAAGACCAAGCAGAGCGCGCGCCTCCTGTTCGGCGTTGCCCAATCGCGCAGCCGCGACGCGCAGTTCGAGAAACAGCCGATGCGCCAAAGCAGAATTACCCCGCGCAGCAGCCAACTGCGCACGTTCTAAGCGCATTTCCAAGTGTTCATTGTTGGCACCGGCTGCGGCGATGGCTGCCTCGGCCTTCTGCAACTGGGCGTCTGCGGTGGAAATCTGCCCAGCTCGACGCGCCAACTCTGCAAGAACACAGCGAACATTGCCTTCCAGATAGCCATTTCCAGAGGCAGCCATCGCTTGCAGGGCTAGGTCGAGGTCGGCCAGGGCTGCCGTGTCATCGCCAAGCAAGGCCCATAGATTGCCACGGTTGTTGCAAGCGCGCGCCAATGCTCCGGGATTATTAAGTTCCTTGGCTGCGGCGATCACGCGATCGTACCCTTCCAACGCCCGTCCAAGGTCCCCCTGATCGTGGTCCAACACCGCTGCGTTCATGGCCATGTTGAGGGCGCGGGGATAATCGCCAGCAACCTCGGCAAGTTCCCTGGCATTGCGATAACATTGCCGGGCTAAGTCCAAATCGCCGCGACGGTGCGCTACCAAACCCAACCCGCCCTGCGCCGCTGCCCGCACGGAGGCGAGTGTGGAATCCGCCAGGGCCGCGAATTGCGCTTGCGATTGACCGAGTTCCCCTGCGTAGTAGGCCCCGAGCGCCTGCAAATAGGCAAAGAGGTCATGGGCTTCATCCGTAGCTGAAAGTGAAAGCCCGCGTGCGACCGCAGCAGCAGCAGCCGGGCGATCTCCTTGCCATGTGGCAGCAAATCCAAGCCATAACAAGGCCTTATGCGACCAATCGGCCTCTTGCAGCAAGGGCTCTGCCAAGGACCGGCACTGCGGATAATCACCGCGCACAAACGCGGCTTGGGCCAGGGCCAGACGCACCACGGGCGAAGTTGGCAGTTGCGCAACGTCGTTAACCTGCTGATCTAACTCCGTAAATTTTCCTTGAGCGGCCAGCGATTCAATGGTCAACGCCTGCAGATTTGCTTGCACCCCTTGGCCCGAGGGCAGAACCGCTGCATAGGCGCGAACCAAATGGGTGGCAAGGTCAGGTTGCCCTTGCTGAATCAGGGCTTGCCCAGCCTCCAGCACGGCTTGGGCTGGGGGCAGAGGTGCCAAGCCGGCCGCGTGCACCTGCAGCCACACGCCCAAGCGCTGCGGGTCGTCTTGGGGCCAGGATTGGAGTTGCGCAGCCAGCGCCTGCGCCCACTGATCTGGGGACACGGCACGGCAAATCTCTTGAATGTACGCATTGTTCGCCACCACGAGGCGGCCATCCGCCCGGCGACGCAGCCACCGCCGATCGAGGTCAAGCGGCGCGGGGCCATCGATGCCGCGCGGGCCTGCGGCTGCCAGTCCGGCCAGCCAGGGCAGCGCTGAAGGGGCCGGCAAAGGTGGCGACTGAACTGGAATCACGAGCAATTTCAGGTCGCGGGCGCTCCCTTCGCCGATCACGCGGACCACAGCGTCGGCAGTGGGCTCCACCAGCCCGGCGTGAACCGCAGCCCAAGCGCCTTGCGCAACGCCGCGTCGCGAACCGGTCCAGGCGATCAGTTGTTCGACCAAATCCGCGGGCCAATGCCGCCCCCCACAGGCCGACGCCAAGGCCGCTGCGGTCTCCGCCAAGGTCGGCGGCGGCAACGGCCAATGCGCGCCCTCGCTGCCAACCGGGGCCTCACAAACCGTTGCAACAACAGCGCAAACTGGCTGCAGGTGGCGCAGGGCCCGTGCTGTTGCTGGCGCGAGGTGGTCTGCGTCGTCGATCAGTAGCCAGCCAGAAGGGCCGAGCCCCGCTGCGACCGCCTGCCAGCACGCGAGTTGGTGCGCAGCCTCGGCCGCGGCATTGCCGGTCAAGACTTGCTCGGCCTCAGCGGGCACAATCCTTGGCGGCAGGCTTAGTTGCAACTGTTGCGCGGCGTCGATCCAGGGCTCGGCCGACCCTTCGCCCTCCAGCAAGGCGACGGGCCGTCCTTGGGCTCTGGCCTGGGCGGCCAAGGCGCGAACCACGCCCGTTTTCCCAAGGCCTGCGCCTCCTTCGCACCAGGTCACCATACCGGCGGACGGCAGCAGCAGGTCGGGCATGTTCGGCCAGCGGCCCCAACGCCAGGGACGTTCGGCCAGAGCCTGCAGATCCCGCAAAACAACGGTCTTTTCAAGATATTGGGCACCAATCGCGCCAAGACTTCGGCAGGCCTGTTCCGCCGACGCAGGACGCAGCGCGCGCGACGGCGCAATCCAACCACTTAAAATCTCTAAGAATGCACGTTCGTCGGGCCTAACACTGCCCAGGACCGGTCGATCGCCCGGCGTCGGCAATATCGAAGGATAGTTGAGGTAGGGCGCAGACTTTTGCCACGCCAGCCACACGCTCATGCCCAGGGCAAAGAGGTCATCCCGACAATCGGCCGGTTCGCCACGCAGGGCCTCCGGGGCGGCGGTCTGCAGGTGCCCAGGGCCAGGCAATGCGGCTCCCTGACGCACGCAAAGTCCTAGATCGAGAAGGGAAACCCGCGCATCGTCTAAGGATTCGACAATCAGGTTGCTAAAGTGAAGGTCGCCGTGCACCAGACCTGCTGCGTGCAGGGGCTGCAATGCCCGCGCCAAAGCGCCAGTAATCGCAATGACTTGAGCGAGCGAGGCATCGGCCAAAGCTTGGTCCAGCGGGATCCCAGGACGCAAGGTCATCACCAAAGTCGCCGGCTCCAGCCAAGCGACGGGCTGCGGCAGCGCATCGCTGACCACATCGTGCAGCACCTGCCATTCCCGCGCCAAAGCCCCTTCTTGGCCTCGATGTGCGCATTTTCCCACCAGAGTCCATTCGCCAGGTCCGCGACGACGCGCCAGCCGGACCTGACCGCCTCCACCCTGGCCAAGCACGCTGCCCCACAAATACCGTGCATTTTCAGGCCATTGAATCGCTTGCTGCATCACCAACTCCTGCGCGGCTCGCAACTCGCCCGGGAAACTGGGATTGGGGCAGTGCGACTTTGTATACATTTTTCAACAGACTGTTGAAAATATCAACAGCCCTAGAAGCGGGCGATTGACAACCACTTGACTTTAATCCGATCATTGGCGGGGCCCAATTGGCATGAATGCTGCAACCTTGGTTCGGCGGGACCTACGCGGATTCGGTATCGCGTCCCCAACAGGCCAACTGCTTGATTTTCGGTGAACGATCATGACGAGATTGCTGATCTGGGACGATTCGATCCGCCGTCGCTCGGCTGCCATCGCGTGGTGGGCCCTGCTAGCCGCTGGGGTGCCTGGATGCATCGTCAATCCTGTGCCAACGCCCAGCAAGTCCTCGACAACCATGGATAATACCGGCGGCAGCGGTGGCTTTTCGGCCGATGGAACGCAGTCCAGTGCCGCGGACACCGGCACAACGGTCCCCGCTGGGGGCGGCACCGACTCAAAGAGCAGCGCCGACGCAGGCAATGCCGGCAATAACGACGACGATGGCTCTGTTTTTGCCGACACTTCCGCCGATGACGCCAGTGGCGATGGTGGCAGCCCGGAGTTGCCCGACGATGTGACTCAGGGCAGCGACGCAACAACGACGAGCGACTAGCCTCGTTCAATTGCTTAGTTTTTTCCTTCTGTCTCGGGTCTAGCGCCGCATTGGGTCGTGTAGGCTTTGGTTGCGCCGGCCGATGACACCCATCTGACGCCGACGCAGCGCATAAACCTGTGCACGAACAATGCGTTATAGTGGACCGGTCGGACCAAACCTGCCGTCTGACTTGCGCCCAAGGTCGGTACCGCGCACAGTGCAGCCCAGGGCGGGCAAGGCCGCCGACGGAAGATGCCCATGAATTGGCGCGCAACAGCCTATTTTTCTTTGATATTTCTACTCCTGTCGGCTGTCGCCTTTGCCCAGGGCGCCCCGACGGCTCCCGGAGCCCCCGTCTCGGATAATACGGGCGGTGAAAACGCCGAGGTGCACGCGCGGACAGGCATCAAGGCCCCGGCTCCATCGGCCCAGTTGCCCGCACTGGACAGCGATCCGCAACGAGACGCTGAACTCGACGCGATTGCTGGGCATTTGTCCTGCGCCTGCTACAACAGCGGCGACTGGCGCATCGATGCCAGCAAGACCCTGCGCAAGGCGGACTGCAGTTGCGCAGAAGCTGAAACAATTCGCACGGATTTGGCTCAAGCGACCGCCGGCCTGTCCCTGGCGCAATTGCACAACAAGAGGGCCCTGGCGGAGACGCTGGAAAAGGAATTCGCGACCCGCCGCGCCGAGTATGAACGCCTTTTTCGCTATCCAACCGAGCAATACGACTGGTTTATCAATAACGTGCGCTGCGTGTGCGATGGCTGCAAGCCGACCATCTTCTTTTCCAAGTGCCAGCTCGGCTGCACGCCCAGCGTCATCTACAAGCTGCGCGCGCGCATTTTCATGGCTTTTGGCTTTACGCGCGATGAGTTACTGGACTACTACCGCGATGAGTACAACGCCTCGCATAGCGCACGCGAGCAGATCACCCGCGAGTGGTTGCTGCCGGGTCGGCAAAAAGAGCATGGCTGGCTGGTACCCGCTCTAGGCATTGCGCTGGCCTTGCTGGTGTTAGTAGCAACGGCCCTTAGTTGGGTACGGGCGGGGCGAAAGCGCGCAGAAAGTAAGGCCTTTTCTGCTGCTGAGGTGGCTGCGGGCCCTTCCCCTTCGGCAGCCAGCCAAGCGCAGTCCTTGGCCGCGCGCAAGCGGGTGCGGGCCGAGCTCGAAGACGACGAAGTGCAGTGGTAGCCGGTAGTTAGACCGGGCGCAGCGCTTCACCTTTGCACAAATCGCTTGAATCTTCGCGCCTTCTTGCCTCATGAACGCTGGCCCCATCGACCAGCAGTTCACAGGCACGGGGCCGACTGTTGTAGTTCGACGACATGGCAAAGCCGTAAGCACCCGCCGCCAAAACAGCCAGCAATTCGCCGGTTTCTACCGCTGGCATCAGGCGATCTTGGGCGAGGAAATCGCCGCTTTCACACACCGGCCCCACCACGTCGACCACGTGCTCGGGCCGATCCTGTTGCTGCACCGGCACAATGCCGTGCCACGCCCCGTAGAGCGCCGGCCTCAAGAGGTCGTTCATCGCCGCGTCTACAATGATAAAGTTCCTGTTTCCATTCTGTTTTGTCCCAATCACCCGCGTCAGCAGAATTCCGGCATTGCCCGCAATCACGCGCCCGGGCTCAGTGATGAGGTGCAGACCGTGCGGCGCCACCAGGGCCGTGATCGCTTGGCCAAAATCGGCGGGCGTCACCGTGTCCTCGTCGCGGTACGGAATGCCAATGCCACCGCCAATGTCTAGGTGATGCAAAGGGATTCCTTCGGCACGCAACCGGTGCACGAGGTCCAGGACCTTAGCCACGGCCTCGATCATCGGCTGCAACTCTAGGATCTGACTACCGATATGGCTGCCAATACCGACGACACGCAGGTGGGGCGACGCAGCCGCCCGGCGGTACAAGGCCGGTGCCGAACGCATGTCGACGCCGAATTTCGAGGTGGCAAGCCCAGTTGCAATGTACTTGTGCGTCTTGGGATCGACCTGCGGATTGACGCGCAGGCTCACGGGGGCGCGCACCCCGAGTTGGGCGGCGACATGCTCGATTCGCAGCAATTCCCCTTCTGATTCAACGTGCAAGGCGAGGATGCTGTGGCGCAGGGCCAGGGCGATTTCGTCATCGCGCTTGCCGACGCCGCTGAACACGACTTTGCCGGGATCGCCTCCCGCCAAGATCACCCGCTGCAGTTCGCCGGCCGAGACGATGTCAAAGCCCGCGCCGCGCTGGGCCAGCAACTGCAGAACAGCCAAATTGCTGTTTGCTTTCACGGCAAAACAGATGGTGTGCGCGGCTCCAGCCAGGGCCTCATCCAAGACGTCATAGTGCCGCCTCAGCGTCGCTGCGGAATAGACGTAGGTCGGCGTGCCGTACGCCGCGGCCAGATCGGCCAGGGGGACGTCTTCGGCATAGAACTGTGCATTTCGATAGGTAAAATGGTGCACGGCAAGGGTCTCCTCGCCAAGCGTGCAATCCCGACTGAGGGGACGTCGCCAAGGCGAACTAGCTCAAATGCTTGGTATTTCCGGGTTTCAAGGCGCAAGAAGCCAAGGTTTGAGGGTCACCTTGACGCTTTATCCTGCAATATCGCGGGCTAGAACATCAGGGCCATGTTGCCCATGAGCCGCCAGGCGTTGCTCGGCAGGACATCGGCGCTGATGATCGGCTGATTCCAGTCCTGCTTGAGGGTGAACGCTTCGCCGGGGAACAGGTACGAAAAGGCGATCGACGTCTGAAACAGGCCCTTTTGACCAAAGAATCCCTTGGCTTCGAGCTCAGTGCCCAGGGCTGCATTGTTGCCAGGCGTGCCCTCGGCCGAGACGGCGCGCGCATACAAGGCGGAGAGGTTGAGGCCCAAAAGCTGTTGAGCATACCAGGGATAGGCGTTGATCGAGAAGGTCGGCTTGACGTAGACGGCGTTGGTCACCGCGCCAATCACCTCGCTGAAGAGAAGCGAATCGACTCTGTAATCCTTGTGGAATTTGAAGGCGGTAAGGGTCGTATTCGGGTCGCCATTGGCCTTGGCGATGCTGCAGTTGCCCGCGCCATAGACGCCAAAGCAGCGGGTATCGTCGCCGGAAGCTGCACCGACGTCGAAGTAGACGCCGATCCCTTCGTTTTGGAACGCACTTTTCAGTGCAAATCCCCACATTTGCAGGTCACGCGGCTTGAGGTCGGAGGCCGACGTCGAGGCTTGAAGGCTGGTGTCATCGATATGGCCGTAGATCCCCGCAAACTCGCCTTCGACTACCAAACGGCGGGAAAATGCCATGCGGTTTTCGTACCTTGCCCAGAAGTCACCGATCATCGCCTTGGCACCGCGGGGCACCAACTGACCGGCCGGATTGTTGGCCTTGGTCGCGTCAGCCAGGGTCAACTGCGATGCGGGCACGGAGCTAGCAATATCATTGGCTTGGGTGCGATACAGCCCGTAGATGCCCCAATCAAAGACTTGGCCGAGGTCGTCTTGGAGACGCTTGCGGCGCTCTGCAACATCTTCTGGCGACAACGGTTTTTGGAAGATCGCCACACCGAACTGCGTGACGTCATCGGCATTGCCCAGGTCGCGCACTTGGCCATCGACGCGGGTGGGATCGACGCCGAGAAAGCCTTTGTTGGCATAGTCCCAGAATACAGTGACATAGGTGCCCCAGGCCTTGGTCAGAAAGGCGACCCGGTCGACGTAGGTGCCGTAATCGCTATTGTATCCAGAGCCTTCCCAGGGCATCCGTGCGCCGCCGTAGCTTTCGGTGGGCCGGCTGCCGTCCCAGCCTGTGCCGCTACTGCCGCCGGACAGAATGCCCAGGCCCCACTGCGACGATTGGCGACCAACGCGGATCAGGCCCAGCATCGTCTTCCATTCGGCGTAAGCCTCCTTGATTGCAATGGTTCCTGGCGTGGCGCTGGTGGCAAAGGCGGACAGGGGCACGTCTGGGCGCTTGAGGTAGCCGGCGTAGTCAGGACTGCTGCCGAGGACGTAATTGTCCATGATATCAAAGGTTGTTTTGACGCGAATCTGTTCGGACAGGTGCATGGTCGGTTCGAGGCGAAACCGCATGTTGGCGCTCATGAGCGCTGCGTCGGCCCGCGACTTACCGACGGTGGCGGACGCTGGGTTGATCGCCGGATCGTTGTTCTGCGGCCACAAGGAAAGGGGAGGCTGAATCGCGGAAGTGGTTAAAACACCTCCGTTTTGCGACGCTTCGGCGATGCCCAGGTGGCCGTTGTTGATGACATCCGGGCGAAAGCGAAAATAGCCATGGTATTCAAAGTACGGATAGGTCGGCCGGCGCGGCTCAGCGGCGACGTCCCAGGCAGATTTGCCTGAAGTTTGGCCGTCATCGACTTCATCGAGCAAGGAGCGCTTCTTGACTTCCGCTGACGCTGGCTTGGTGCCAACCGCTTTGTCTGCACTGCCCTTGTCGCCCGTTGCCTTGGCCGGAGTGAGAGCCTTGTCGTCAGATTCCGTTGTTTTTTCAGGGGTCTTGGGCGCATCCGTCGCTACGGTGTCGTCATCAGCAGGCACGGGCGCATCGGCCTTGCCGGTCCCTTGAGCCCAGGCGGCTGAGGCAATCACGGCCGAAACCATGGAATATCCCACAGCAATGGACCATGAGGTAGGGCCACGACGTCGGGACGTAATGCTGCCCAGGGATTGTCCGATGCCTTGTTGATCTGCCACGATGCGCCTCCCAAAACTTGGCGCACCATTTCACGCTGAAGGGCCGCCGACGTCAACCGCTGGACTTCTTCGTGCATTACCTCGACCACAACGCCAGTGCGCCTTTGGACCCTGTGGCGCAGGCGGCCATGATTGCTACCTTGCCGGAACTTAGCGGCAATCCAGCGTCTGTACACGGACGTGGCCAAGCCCTGCGCGCGAGGATCGATGAGGCGCGACGCCAAGTTGCCCGAGGCCTAGGCTGCTCGCCTGCTGAAATCATCTTTACAAGCGGCGCCTCAGAAGCCAATTCTCTCGCAATTTCAGGAACTTTTGGTCTGCCAGAGACGCGGCGGCGTTTTGTGACCTCGGTCCTGGAACATGCGTCCGTCTTGAGGCTGGCGCAGCAGTGGTCGCAGGCAGGGGTGGAATTGCTGTCCGTCGCTGCCAAGAACTCTGGAATCACGGATATTTCTCAATTCGCAGCGGCCTTGCCTCAAGCCGGCCTTTGCAGCCTGCAACTGGTCAACAGCGAGCTGGGCACGATACAGCCGGTGGCGCAGGTGGCAGCCTTGGCCCGCAGCCATGGCGTCAGGATGCACAGCGACTTGACCCAAGCTCTTGGCAAAATAGCGTTTTCTCTTGCCGAGTTCGACCTTGACCTCGCCTCCGTCAGCGGCCACAAGATCGGCGGGCCCGCGGGCGTGGGTGCTTTGTACGTGCGCCGAGGTGTCGCCCTGCAACCGCTGCAGCCTGGCTTTCAGGAAATGGGCTTACGCGCAGGCACAGAGAATATCTTGGGAATTGTCGCGTTTGGCGCTGTGATGGCGGCGCTAAGCGATCGTCTCGCCGCGGTGCCCAGGGTCCGCCAAATTCGTGATCAACTTTGGCATTTTCTGCAGACCATCCCCGATGTCCACCGCCACGCCTTGGTTGCGGCCGAGGACGAAACGGGCAACACGCTGTCGGTCGCTGTTGCCGGTGTGCCGTCGGCGACCTTGGTGATGGCCTTGGACCTGGACGGATTCTGCATTTCCGCTGGATCTGCCTGCAGTTCTGGCTCGCTCCAAGTCTCAGCGGCGATCGCCTCGCTGCGGCCCGACGATGCGCGCCACCAGGCATTGGCTCAGCAAACTGTGCGTATTTCCTTGGGTCCTGAAACAACGGCGACCGACATTTCGGCGCTGACTGCAGTGCTTCCGCGAATCATCCAACGAATTCGCGATATTGGACCACTCTCTGTGCCTTGACGTCGGCGCCCACGCTGTCTCAGCGCCCGAGCGGTCTACAGACCCCAGTGGCAGCGCGGGGCCCAAGTGATGCAGGGAATCTTCCTGCGTCTAAGGTGTTTGGCATCCAGTGCCCCAGCAAGCCAGACGTCGCGGACGCAATGAGGCCGCTTGAGCCGGGACGCGCTTGGCAGCCCCGAGGGGACCAGACTATGATGGGCGTGGAGTCGCCGACACCGATGGATTGTCCAATCGTTTCCCCAATTGCGCTGCGCGGTTCCCCGGATCCGTTGGCGCAGCCATTGCTGCAAGCCGTTCGCGACGACATGGCCCTGCCCCCTGGCACGCGGGTAGCCGTGGCGATGAGCGGTGGCGTCGATTCTTCAACTGTTGCAGGCCTTTTGGTGCAGGCTGGCTACGAAGTCTTCGGTCTGACAGCGCGCCTGTACGATGTCGATCCGCGCCACGTCCCGACCAGCGGCACCTGCTGTGCGCCGGACGACGCCCGGGACGCGCGTGCTGTCGCGCAAGCCCTTGGTATTCGGCACTATGTCCTCGATGAGCGGGAATCGTTTGCCCGCACTGTCGTCGACCGCTTTGTGCAGCAGTGGGACCAGGGGCTCACGCCCAATCCATGCGTAGAGTGCAATCGTTCCTTGAAATTCGGGCGGTTGGTGGAGGTTGCGCGGGCCCTGGGCGCCCAAGCCCTGGCTACCGGACATTACGCCCGGCTCGATCTACACCAGGGACAGCCCAGGCTGCGCCGGGGTCTGGATGCGGCCAAGGATCAGGCCTATTTTCTCTATCCTCTCGCTGGGTTTGCGGCGCGTTTCCTGCGTTTCCCCTTGGGCTGTCTAGACAAGACCGAGGTGAGGGCCCACGCCGCGCAAATGCGTTTGCCCACCGCCAGCAAGCGGGAATCCATGGATATTTGCTTTGTCGGCGCGCAGACGGCCAAAGAATTCGTGCAGGAACGCGTCGGTGCTAGACCCGGCGTGATCGTCGATGCGCAGGGCGTCAAGCTAGCACAACATCAAGGGATTGCCGGATTTACCGTGGGACAGCGCCATGGACTCGGCTTGCCCGGACAGGGGCCCCAGGCACCGGTGCGCTACGTGATCGACAAGAGGCCAGACGGGACGGTCATTGTTGGTGAAAAGCAACAATTGCTGGTAGATACAGTGACTTTGCAGACATGCACGTGGCTCGTCGGGCCGCCGACAGTCGGCCAAACCGTGCTGCTGCAGGTCCGCCACCGGGGCCAAGCGGTGCCTGCCCTGGTGCAAAGCATTGATTCGACACAGATCACCCTGCAATTGCTGGGGGAATTGTCGGCCGCTGCCCGGGGCCAAAGTGGCGTCCTGTTTCAGGCACCGGCTTGGGTGGACAGTCCCCTGCTCGGCGGCGGCCTCATCACCTCAGCCAGCAACCGACCTGCGCGAGCCGATGCGCGACGGCAAGAACTCGAGATTTCAGTGAGTTTCACATGACCGACCTGCCCCAACGTGAACGGCGGGCCTCCCGGCCAGCGATGCCCCTGGACGCTTGCTTGGCGGCGCTGCCGGTGTTGATCGGGCGGCTCGGGCATCGCTTCGCCGACCCGGCGCTGCTCGACGTCGCCTTGACGCATCCGTCCTGGCGCAACGAACAAGCTCCGGGGCAGCCAGACAATCAACGCCTTGAATTTCTTGGTGATGCCGTGCTCGGCCTCATCATCACGGAAGCGCTCGTGCAGCGCATGCCGGAGCGGCGTGAGGGCGAACTGACGGTGCTCAAGTCGCAACTGGTGCGCGAAAGTAGCCTTGCTGATGTCGCTTATGGCCTGCACATCGGCCCGGCCTTGCGCTTGGGGCGCGGTGAAGACCAGACAGGCGGCCGCGAACGCCCCTCGGTGTTGGCAGATGCCTTGGAAGCCGTGATTGGCGCAGTGTTTTTGGATGCAGGCTACGCCCCTACCCGTGACGTGGTGCTGAACCTGCTGGACCAGCGCTTGGCCGAAACGATCGCGCAGGCCGAGCAACTCGGGCCGGCATCACCCGCTCTGTCCGCCACGACGGCCAATTGGAAGACGGCAACCCAGGAATTGCTCCAACATTTAGGGTGTTTGCCGCCTGCGTACGTGCTAGAATCCGAGGAGGGCCCGGTGCACGCGCGGCGTTTCCGCGTTCAGGCTACGGCTCAAGTCGCGACGCAGCGCTTTGTCGGCCATGGCGAGGGGTACAGCAAGAAGTCCGCCGAGCACGGTGCGGCTGAGGCTTTGTTTCGCTGCGTTGAGGCGCAATTTCGCCAAGATCCCAGGCAATTGCCTCGTACAGAACAGCAACTGCGCGCGCTGCATGACCTGTTTGACCTCACCCCACCTCCAGGCTCGGCCCTGATTGGCCGCGACGAACCGTAATCGGGCTTGCCGCCATAACCGCGCCGGGGGGTGCCAAGAACATCTTGCCAAACGGCGACTTGGTGTGAAGCCGGTAACAAACGTGGCGCAGCCCAGCAAGACACGCTATTCTGTGAACAGCCAGATTCCGCGCAACGCGGACGTGTGAGAACTGCCATGCTGAGTTTGTCTTTGATTTCAGGAACCTTCCAGATGGCGTCGTCGCAGATCACGCCGGAGCGCGCCATGCTGGGAATGCCCGAACTCTTGGTGGTCCTGGCCATCGTCGTCGTGTTGTTTGGCGCGACCAAGTTGCCCCAACTAGGCAAAGGTCTTGGAGAAGCCATCGGCAACTTCAAGAAGGCCCAACGCGATGCCGAAAAGGAAATCTCCGGTCGCGAAGAGATCGACGCCACGCCACGCGTCGGCCGTGACAAGCATGACAGCCTCGATCACGACGGGCCTGCCAAGGGCTAGGCCGTACCTAGTTTTCCAATGAAAATCGAATAGTTGTGCTTGTTCGCGGAGCGAAAGGTGCCGCAGCCGGGCCTGGTTTTCGCCGCAGCGACGACGCGATTGGCGACGCAATTGCGCCATGTTGACGGCAAAGCCTTGCCGCCGACTGGCAACGCCGCCAAGCGTCAAGACGGCCCGCCTGAACCTCGCGTGAGACCGTCAACCGCCTCAAAGTCCTAGAGTTGCTTGATGATGACCTTGCCAACGCCGGCGTTGAACGCCCCGGTCGCGACGGGATTGGCTCCGGAATTGTAGGAGCCACCGCCGCCGCCGCTGGTGTGATTGGAGTACGTGCCGCCCTGGCCGCCGCTGTAGCCGCCACCACCGCCCGCGCGGCAGACATTGTCGCAGCCAACGCCGCCACCGGCACCGAAGCCACCGTCACCGGTTGAGGGGAATTGGGCATAGGAATTGTAGCCCTTGCCGCCACTGCCACCGCTGGTGAAGGCGATGCCGCCTTTGGAGCTCCCGCCGTAGCCGTTGGCACCGCTTCCGGTGAGGCCGCCACCGCCAGAACCGTAGCCGTCACCGCCGGATACGGCTCCGCCCGCGCCATTGGCACCGCCGCCTGCGCCATTGGTCGAGCCGCCTGCCGTGCCGGTCTGGCCATCGGCGAAGGTCATCGCGCCGTAGCCCCAACCGCCGCCGCCTCCCGCGATCAAAAGGGGAGAGTTGTCCTGGCGTGTGACAAAAGAGCCGCCGCCGCCGCCACCGCCGAAGTAGGAGACCCCGGAAGACGCCTGCTGGTCTAACCCCATTTGGCCAACCAAAATCTTGAGTTGATCGCCCTGCTTGAACGAGAACTCGCCATAGATCTTCGCACCTTTGCCGCCCGAAAGTCCGCCCTGAGCGCCCCAAGCTTCAACGCTGTAGTTGGCCGTCACAGGGACCGTCCAAAGTTGGATGCCCGATGAAACCTGAACTTTTCCGGTTAGTTGATCGGCACCCGTGTAGGTCGCGTCGCACTGCCCCTGGGTCGGGCCGGTCAAGCCGGTGGCGCCGCAACTCTGGAAGGTCGCGCTGGCCTTGATGTTGAACTGGCACTTGTTGTTGCAGACGTCGTTGTCGATGGCGTTGCCGTCGTCGCATTGCTCGCTGGCTTGGTTGACGATGCCGTCGCCGCAGTACGCTTTGGCCACGCACTGGCCGGTCTTGCACCACAAATTGACGCCGCAACCGATTTGATCGGCCAAGGCAGCGTGCAGACAACCTTGCTTGCTGTCACAGGAATCTGTGGTGCAGGGGTTGTTGTCATCGCAGTTGGTCGGCGTGCCGACGCAAGCGCCTAGGCTGCACGTGTCGCCGACGGTGCAGGCATTGCCGTCGCTGCAGTTGCCGCCGACGTTGCCGTGCACGCAACCCTTAACAGGATCACATGAATCGCTGGTGCAGGTATTCGCATCGTCGCAACTGGTCACGGCCGCGGGCATGCAGAATCCGGCCTGGCAGTTGTCACCCAGGGTGCAGACGTTGCCGTCATTGCAGGGCCCCGGAACGAGAATAAATTGGCAACCTTTCACGGCGTCGCAGGCGTCCATGGTGCACGGATTGCCGTCGGCGCAGGCCTTGGGCGAGCCAGGCGTGCAAGTGCCGCCTTTGCAAATGTCGTAGTCGGTGCACAAGCTCCCGTCATCACAAGGCAAACTGTTGGCCATGGCCTGGCAGCCCTTGACGGGATCGCAGAAGTCTTGGGTGCAAGGGTTGGCGTCGTCGCAGGTCTTTTGCGGCCCGGGCATGCACGAGCCGCCCTGGCAACTGTCGAACACGGTGCACCCATTGTTATCACTGCAGATTCCCGAGTTGGCGGAATGTTGGCAGCCCTGGGTGGGGTCGCAGCCATCGTTGGTGCAGGTGTTGCCGTCATCGCAGCCGACAGGCTTGCCGGCCTGACAATCGCCGCCCTGGCAAGTGTCACCCAGGGTGCAGATATCCCCGTCATCACAAGCCATTTTGTTATTGACGGTGGTGCAGCCGCTCAGGGCGTCGCACAGGTCATTGGTGCAGGGATTGCCGTCGTCGCACTGAATCGACTTACCTGGCGCGCACTTCGCTCCCTGGCAGAGATCGCCCTGGGTGCAGACGTTGCCGTCACTGCAGGCGACGCTGTTGGCCGCGAAAGTGCACCCCTTGATGCCGTTGCAAGCATCGTCGGTGCAAGGGTTTCCGTCGGCGCAAGGCAGCGGCGCGCCGCCGACGCAACTGCCATTGGCGCAGGCGTCTGCCGTGGTGCACAGGTTGCCGTCACTGCAAGGGACGGTGTTGTGGGCAAAGACACAGCCGTCCTTGACGCTGCAACTGTCTGTTGTACATAGGTTATTGTCGTTGCATTCGGTTGCGGTGCCCGGCAGGCACTTGCCGGCCGCGCAGAGGTCGCCGACGGTGCAAGCGTTGCCATCGCTGCATTGGCCCAGGTCGTCGGGCGCGACGGTACAGCCTTTGATTGGATCGCAACTGTCTATGGTGCAAGGGTTTTTGTCGTCGCACACCACTGCGGAGCCCTGGCACTTGCCGTTGTTGCATTCGTCGCCGCTGCTGCAGACCGAACCGTCATCACAGGCCCCAGTCTTGGGCGGGTGTTGGCAGTCGCCGGCGACGCAATTGTCGTATGTGCACGGGAGGTTATCGTCGCATAGGCCAGGGCCAGGCTCATCGGTTTGGCCGTCACAATCGTCGTCGAGCAAGTTGCACGTTTCCGCCTGGGCCTGTCCGGCACTGCATGCACCGAGGCCAGAATCGCCACAACTGCGCTTTCCACCACAAGTTCCTGCGGCATTGACGCTTGAGCAAGCCGTCAAAAGTTGCAGTTTGGTGGCCCGCGTGTCGCAAGCGCAAACGAGGTCCTTTTTGACGCATTGCCCACTGCTAACGCCGCCCAAACTCGCTCCAGTTTTGCAGCCATAGTCGGCTGGGCAGGCCGAGTCGCTGTCGCACGCTGCCCCGCAAAACGCGCCCAGAATTGCGCCCGAGGCGTCTTTGTACGGCATGCAGCGGTTGTCACTGCCGCCAAGCACGTTGTTGCAGTCACTATCCGCCTGACATGGTTCACAAATCCGCGGATACTGCGGCACGCACACGGCGACAATGTCGCCCCCGGCGGAGGCCACCTGGGCGCAGTGCATGCCCGCGTCGCAGCCCTCGGCGCACAGCTTGGCGCACTGTTTGGCGGCATCAACCTCAACGCAAAATCCTGAATCGCATTGGGTATTTTCCTTGCAACTGCAGCCAGCGCCTGTGCAGCCCGCGTCCGTCACGCTGAGGTCCGCGCCGCTATCGGCCGGTCCGAGGTCCGTGGCCGCAACCTCATCGGCAGCCTGAACGTCGACAGCTGGCACATCATCAGCAACATCCAGGACATTGCTGTCACCCAGCTGCCCCGCCACCTCGCTGTCCTGCGCTGTTGCCGCGCCATCCTGCCCGCCGCCGTTGTTGGCCGTGCTGCAGCCCACCAGGACCGATGCGCCCAGGGCTAAAAGGACAAGACAGCGCTTGAATCCTAGGAATTGACAGGACATGGCTGCTCCCCTTGTGCAAGCCCGCGCGACTGCGCCGGGTCTTGTGGCTACGACCGGCATGACGCAGGTGAAATTAGCGAACCCAAATCTGACCTTCCAGCACGGCCTTGATGGGGCTTGGTGCCGGACTCCACGGGTATTGGAAGTACCCCGCACCAGCGCTGATGCTGTTGCCGGCCGCGGCAAACAGACCAAAACCAATGCAACTATCCTGGCTGTCAGAGCTATCGTTGTCGGCGCTAAAGCCCAGGCGAGCGCCGCCGTGGGTCGAAGTGCCCGTGTTCCAGCCGAAGCGGTGCCACGTGTAGGCTCCCCAAACTCCGCCCGCGGTAATGGATTTCCAGGTCGCTGTCAGCAAGTTGTTGACACCCTGGCTCGAGGCCAAGGGGCCGCTGTTGGCCAAGTCGCGCGGGACGGTCGCAGCATGGACGAAGTTCTCGCAGGCCCAGGAGCCGTCGTCGTAACGCTTGATGCACGCTTTGGTCTGGGTGGCCGCCAACTTATAGAAAGCTCTGGAGATTTCGTCGGAATTGTCCGTCGGCAAGGGGATCTGGCCGGCGGCATTGTCGTTGTCGGTCCAGACCTTGTCGCTGTAGCCCCACGGTGAGGTGGTCGAAGTCTTCATGACCAGCGTCCAACCACCGTTTTTCATGTCACAATACGCCTGAAACGCTGCGGGAGAGGCATCGGGCTTGAGCCAGTAAACCCCATCGGCATTGCTGCCCGCATCGACAATGGCTTTGCACGAGGCGCCTGGGTTGTTCACCGAGCCTGGAGGCCCAACCTTGGCAAAGGCCACGTAACCACTACCATTACAGATCACCAAGCTGTTGGCCGTGGTGTTGTAGTAGGTCAGGCCGACCACGGTGGCATCACAAGGCACAGGGTCGTTGGCGGCGTTTTGGAAGCGAAACAAAAGCGCTTGGTTCTTATTGAATTGCGCCGAAGCACCCAGGGAAATGGCCCCCAGGGTCTGCGAGCCGGTCCACACGTTGTTGGCGGCCAGGGCGCCATAGCCGGACAGATCGGGACCTCCCTGTAAATCTGCATACTTACCGGTCTGCGCAACCTTGGCTAGGCTGCCACCCTTGACTAAGTCGGCAACTACGTTGGCATCGAACTGGGCGGCGCTGATGCACCCCGTGCACGCGAGTTTCTTAGCCTGACCGGCCTCATCAGAACTACTTGCAAAATCAGCGACTTTTGCCGAGCCAGCTGAAGCTGCGTACGTGGCATTGTCCGCCTTGGCCGCCGAATCGGCTTGGGTGGCTGAATCGGCCTGCTTGGCCGACAGGGCTTGACCACCCTTGCTGTCTGAGCCGGCGTAAGAAAAGGCGACGTGTTGCGCCTGCACCGCGCCGACGGCCAGATCAGCACTGCCAATGCACCCTGAACATTGCACATCTAAAGCCAATTTCGCCACACGCGCGCTCAGGGCCGACGGGACATCGTGGACAAGCTGACGGGGTAGTTCCGGATTGCCAGCGACGGTGACGCCGATCCAGCGGGCCTCGCCCGGGAAAACGCTGTCGTCAAGCTTGGTTTTCTTGGCTCCGAGGTCCAAGGCGAACAGGCCATACTGCACGGGGACTGCCAGGAAATCCTCCTCAAACAGTGAGTTTCCAGCCAATTGAGCATCATAGACGGTGATGGCCATGGCATAGTCGCCATCGGGCACGGGCGAACCGGCTTGGCTGCGCAGGGTGCCTTCAATGGCGAGTTGGGTCGACTCTGCCCAAGCGCTTGAAGTTAAAGCGAAAAAACCGAGAACCAACAACCAAATCGAACCCGAGCGCATGCCACACCTTGACGCCGAACCCAGCATCCCAGTTCTGCATGTTCCGTGCGCCGGGGCGTGTCGTCAAGCGGTTGGGGCGACCGGGGCTGCGAACGTAAATTGATTGACGTTTGGCACCGCTGGCATTGCCGAAGAGGCCGCTTCCGACGCGGCAGTACCGCTAATGCCCGCCCGGAAATCCCGGCAAGCAACTGCTCGACGCGGGGTCCTCGCGGGCGCGACCGAGCGCAACAATCCACGCCAACTCGCTGAAATACTCTTGCCGTATGCCCACATGCAGCACATTGGCAGCGATCATGTCGTGGTCTAAGAGCTGCGTGCGAGGCACCGTAATCACGGGAATTTGCGGCACGCCGTCCTTGGCAAACCGAACCACACAAGCCCCGTGATCGCGCGGCTTTCCGACCGTCGCACCCAAGCTGACGAGCGCTGCACGCACAACATCAATCGGAATAGGGGGATAGGTAAACCTTGGCATAGGCTCCCCCTCTTGGGCGCGAGTGGATGAGCGGGCCAACTGCGGTGAAATCAGGCTGCGAAATCCAACTCGACGCGAATCATCGCGCCGTGACCGCGCAGGGCCAAGGCCAAATCAACAGCATCGACGCTGCTTTGCGCATCCCGGCGCTGCCAGACCGGGACTTGCAACGCCTCCGCAAGCCGGCCCAAACCGTGATAGGCATCTAAATGATTGGTCAACACGGCTTCAAGACTGCGGCGGGCCTATGCAGGCGGCTCGCCCTGACCAATTAGGCCAAAGCAGGAACATCGCGCTAGAAATACTGCATTATCGCGACTGCGGCGGGTCGTGCACTGCACAAACGCCGACACGCGAACGCCACCAGCTTCGACAAGTACAAGTCCGTTCGAAGATTCATAAATTGCCAAAGCAGTGCCGCTTCTGGCAAGCACAGTGCTCACGGGTGCGGTATTGGCCATGACTCATGCTAGAGGGTCAGGGGCGCGCGTCAAGCACCGGCCTGGCTGCAGATAGGGCGGCCGCGACAACCGCTGAGCGGGAGGATTGCCGCGTTCAACTGGTTGGGGCGAACGTTGACGGCGAAACCCGTTGAGCGCACCTTTTCCAAGTCGACTTGACGGAAGATCGCTAGGCCCCCCGGCGAATCACGGTATTCCTATTCAAAAACAGCCAGTTAAGGAGGAGAAGAAATGAAGCAGTTCCTCGCGCTAGTTGGTGCCGCAGTCCTCGGGGCAGTATTCTCACAAATTGCGGTTCAGGCCGCCTATGCCGACCATTCGCCGCCATGGGCTCAAGTCCTGCGCACTGTCGAGTTTGTTGACGCTGGTGGAAATGCCCGCGCCATGATTGAGGTTGGCAAGGATGGGCGCGTGCACGCGATTGGCCTCGCCGACCTTGGGGCATCGCCGGTTTCCACTCTACCCGCCCCTGTGACTCCGAGCCCGTCGCGCATGGGGGTTATCCCCCGGCAATCCATAGTGGGTACGGCGAATTGGGCAACGATGTCAAAGCAGAAGTGGCCAAGGTCGTTTCGCACGCTAGCTCTCAGGTGCAAGCCTGTTACGAACTGGCGCTTCGAACAAATCCAGAGGAGGGGGGCAAGGTTACCGTTCATTTCAGACTCGGCACCGCAGCTCTGGTCACTGAGGTCTTCGTCATCGGCGCTCAGGGCACTTTCGCAGCCTGCATCAAGCAGAAATTCCTCTCAATTCGAGGACTACCGCTTGTTTCCACCCCCACCGAGTTCACCCAATCGTACGTCTTCACAAAGGGCGGCTAGGTCGACTGCCGCGAGTAGGTGCCCGCAAATGCCCCCACCCTTGCCCAAAGCGCCCGTCCCCGGGACAATGCTGCCATGCTGTCCTCCTCCCCTTCCCTGCCGCCCATGCCCGACCTGAGGGTGGCTTGCGTGATCTTGCACGCGCAGGCCGGGGGAGACTTCTTTTCGGACACGGCTTTTGCTTGTCTTGTCGCGGATTTGCGGGACGCTGGCTTGGGCAGCCAACTCGTTCACATCCACTACGCCCGCGGTGCCGATCCCGAGCCGTTGACAGTGCAGTCGCTGGAATTCCTCAGTAATTTTCAGCTGATCGTCCTCGATCAGGTCTGGGATCCCCAGTTTATCGCCCGGCTGCAGCATCAGGCAAGCCTGGTAGTGGCTACCGACCCCAACGCCCAGTGGCCAGGGGTGAGGCCGAACTTCGAATTGGCGCATTTCCTCACGCATCGCAGGCCCTTAGTCGACCTCGCTCTGGCGTTGCGCGACGGAACCGACGTGCTGGAAGTGGCCAATGTGAACTGGCACGTCAGCGGTGAGGAGTCGCTGCCATCGCGGCGGCAAGAACGTCGCTATCCACATGAACCCCAAGAGCTTTTGCCGTTTCATCCGGTAGTCGATGCGCAGGTGTTCGGTCAGCCCTTGGCCCAGGACGGTACCGTGCCGCCGGTGCGACGCAGTCTGGAAATCGGCAGTGGCTGTCCGTACGCGTTGCCGGCCGAGCAGAATGCCGAGTTCGACGGCCTGGACCTGCAATCAGCTGATATAGCAAGCAAAGGCTGCTCATTTTGCTTTATGGGCGGCGATTACCGTTCCTTGCCCGTGGCCCAGGTCGTGGCGCTCAGTATCGCGCAGATTCGCTACTGGCAGAAGCACTTAGCCCGGCTCGATGAAATTATTGTTCGCGATCAATCGGCCCTGCGCTACCTGCCGGCGCTGATTGAGGCGCTGCTCGCCGCTGGGCTCAAGCCGGTGGGCCTGCTGCTGCCCGGGCGCGGTGACGCAATCCTGCGTTATGGTGCGGAGTTGCGCCAAGCCGCTGCCCTGCTGCATGGCACGGGCTCGTGGTTCTGTATCCATCTTATTGGTTTTGAAAGCTTTTCCCGAACGCAGTTGCAGCGTTACAACAAAGGGGTGACGCCAGAAGAGTATGCATCGGCCCTGGTGCAAATGCGTGAACTAGCTGTTTCTTTTCCGGATAGCTTCCGGCTCGGCTTGTATGGCGCATCGTCGTTTATCTTGTTCGATCCGTGGGTGACCCTCGCGGAACTGCAAGAAACTGTGGACTTTTGCGAGCATCACGGCGCTGCTGATTTGGCCCAAGGCCTGACCCTGACGCGCTTACGCCTGTACCCGAATCTGCCCCTGTACTGGAAAGCCAAGAGAGATGCACTGTTGCTAGATGCCCCTGCACCGAGCGACCGCGGCGCCAGTTTTACCGGCTATAGCGCCGAAGCTACGTGGCGCTACCAGGATCCGCAAATTCAGTGGGTGGAAGATGTGTTACGCGTCCTGCATCCGTTGGCGCGGCCCCAGGCTGGGCTGGGACTGCTGGCTGCGCTCCTGCGCCTAGTGCGCCACGGGCCTGAGCGACCGCCGCCCGCGCTGGTCGCCGCTGAGCTTGCGTCTCTGCGGACTCTGTGGCGAAACCCGGTGCAGTCCGACCGCACCGAGATGAACGCGCGCAAACAACAAGCATCTCGGACAGTTGTGGCCGGCAAGGCGTGCAACAACCAGTGTCAGACCTGCATCGCCGATCGCGGTTACCATAGCCAAAATACAACGATTTTGCTGCAGCAGATCGATCAAGCCATCGCCGCGCATGGCCGCGTGGTGCTGATGGGCCGCGAGCCCGCCTTGTGGCCGAACCTGGGTGCCTTGCTGCAACACGCCGTGCAAAATCGAGCCAAGAGCTTGGAATTGGTGACTAATGGTCGCTTTCTAGCCAACCCAGGGGTCGCGGAAAAGCTCAAGCGCGCGGGCCTGGACGCGCTGCTGATCAAGCGCCATGCCCTGGATGATGCGCAGGAAGATGCGTTCACGCAGGCTCAAGGCGCTGGTGCTCAGTTTTGGCAGGCCTTGGCGCAACTGCGACAGACGCCGTCCATTCGTTGGAATTTACTCTGGATTCCCATTGCGTCGGCGACGAGCCAGGGTTTGGCCTTGGCGCAGCGGTGCTTGGACGAAGGCGCGACGGGCATACAAATCCATGTTTTGGCAGCGCAATTGGAATTATCCAGCCTGCCGGCTCTTGGGCAAGTCTGCCAAGATGTGCGCGACCTTTGCCAGCTGCGCGGCGCGGCCTTTGGCATCGACGGCTTCTGACGCGCCCAACCTACACGGACTAGGCTACTTCCCCAATTAGTCTGCGCTCTTGCAAATCTGCTTCGATGGACTGACCGCCGACGCCCAGGTACAGGCGGCCGTCACTGCGCGTCAGTTCTAGTGCAATTTCGCGGTCGATCAAGGGTTCCAGGGCCGTCATCAGCGCCGGTGCCAGCGGCCATACAGCGATGTCGGCGATGCGGTAAACCCGTTTATTGGCGTATTCCTTTGTAAGTAGGGCCAAATCGACCCAGGTGTACAGGGCAACCCGGCCGGCGGCTTTGCTGGCTCGGTTGAGGCGGTCGGCCGACGGGGCGCCCACGTCGATCCATGCACGGAGAATTCCCGTGTCATCTTGAACGGATAACGGCGGATCCTCGGTGGATGACAACCCGCCGCGCGAAAAAGCAATCCCCGGTTCCCATTGCAGGCAATAGGCGATCAGACGCGCCCAGAAATAGCGTGGACTTTCAGAAGGATGCATCGCCATTCGTAGGTCGAGATCCTGGTAAACGCCACGGTCGACGTCGGCAACCTGGCCACGCACACGCAACACCCGAGCTGACAACGCCATTTCACGCTCCTTGCCGGCGACGGCGGCGGCATCATGACAGGCAAGGCCACCATGTCCAGCACAGTCGCCGTCATAGTTTGCGCAACGCGTCATGCACCGATCTTTCTTGTTATTTCAAAGGTCTCCCGTTCAGCCATTCGGTCAATGCGCATGGCGTCGACGTCCTGAGCCGTTGACAATGCCGGCCCGTGGCCTTTGCTGGAGCGCAGCCGCTTTCGGCCAGGAGCCCCATGACACGCCCATTGCTTAGCGAAATAGCCGTTTCTCCTCAAGCCCTTTCCGCCATGAGCGCTTTTCACCCGCACATGGTGCAGGAAGTCAGCGCCGCCGTGGCTAAGGACGCCATCGTCGTGGTCGGCATGGCGCAAAATCCCGTGGTCAAGCGCGCCCGCCGCAATCTTGACGCAGCCGGTCTCAGCTATACCTATTTGGAATACGGTAGTTATGTCAGCCAGTGGAAGCAGCGCCTAGCCGTCAAGCTGTGGTCGGGCTGGCCGACGTTTCCGCAGGTCTTCGTGCGGGGAACCCTGATCGGCGGCAATCAGGAGCTCGAAGGTGCCCTGCTGGACGGGTCCCTGCGCCAGCGTTTGGCGGACAAGTAAGATTTTTCCCACAATATTTCAAGCTATTGACGTAGATCTGCGACCGCAGTTGAGTTTCCTGTGTTGACGGCGAAAGTCAAATCGACTATACAGCCTGTCAATCCCATCGGCCCCAGCCGTGGCGCAGGAACCTACCTTGCAACAAGCAACGCCATCGCCGCACGCCCTGCGGACCGAACCGATTTTCATCGGCCTGGACATCGGCTCGACTACCGTCAAGGCGGTGGTCGTCGATCCGCTGAATCATGCTGTACTTTGGCATGATTACCAACGTCACCATACGCGGCAGCCGGCGTGCGTGCTCGAGTTCCTGGCGCGCATCGAAGCTGCTTTTCCCGCCGTGGCCCCCCAGCACGTTCGCATCTTCGTCACAGGCTCGGGTGCGGGCCCGATGGTCGAACCCTTGGGCGCCAAATTTGTCCAAGAAGTCAATGCAGTAGCGATGGCCGTCGCCGACCTGCACCCGGACGTGCACGCAGTGATCGAACTGGGAGGTCAGGACGCCAAGATCCTGATTTTACGTGAACATCCGGTGACTGGTGACAAACAAGTCGTTCCTTCGATGAACGACAAATGCGCCAGCGGAACCGGGGCCACCATCGACAAGTGCTTGATCAAGGCCGGCGTCCCGGCCGAAGTGGCCCGCAATATCATCTTTGATCCTGGAAAGTTGCATCACGTCGCGGCCAAGTGCGGCGTCTTTGCCGAAACCGACATCGTCAACCTCGTCAAGACGGGCGTCCCGGGCGAGGAAATCCTCAACAGTTTGGCCGATGCCATTGTGATGCAGAACTTGTCGGTGCTGACGCGCGGCAACACTTTGAAACCAAATGTTTTACTCCTGGGAGGGCCGAACACGTACCTGCCCTTCCTGGTGGCGTGCTGGCGGCTGCGCATCGCTGAGATTTGGCGGGAGCGCGGCGTCGAGGTCCCAGACAGACCGATTGAAGAACTGATTTTTGTTCCACAAAACGCTGACCTCTATGCCGCACTGGGCGCTGTACTCTTTGGCCAGCAGCAG
Organism: uncultured Myxococcales bacterium; assembly: GCA_903840165.1. Classification (GTDB taxonomy): domain Bacteria; phylum Myxococcota_A; class UBA9042; order UBA9042; family UBA9042; genus CAIMEY01. The sequence continues at coordinate 114,417 of CAIMEY010000073.1, forward strand.
CCAGAGGGCGTAGGCCAGTACCGCGGTCGTGGGGCGCTGGAGACCTATAGCAGCGAGGGCCGCAAGGCGCGGCTAGCAGGCAAGGCTGGACCGCCACTCAGTAAATCGCCCGAAGACGCCCTGAAGTTTACAGCGAATTATCGCATCCCGAAGTTCGTTCCGCCCGACCTGCCGCCGGGCAGCAAAGTGCGGGTGGCGCTGGGGCTTGACGGCGGCTCCACGAGTTCCAAGTGCGTGCTCGTCCAAGAGGATGGCACGGTTTTACTCAAGGAATACCAACTGTCCAAGGGCAATCCGATCCTGGATTGCCGGGAAATGCTCACGCGCCTGCGCGACAGTGTGCAGCAGCGGCAATGGGACGTTGAAATCATTGGCTTTGGCGTCACCGGATACGCGGGACCAGTGCTTGAAAAAGCCTTACTTGCTGACGTACATCTGGTTGAAACTGTGGCGCATCGCATGAGCGCGGTGCATTACTGCGGCGAAGTCGACGTCATTTGCGATATTGGCGGCCAAGACATCAAGGTGCTCTTTCTCAAGCACGGCGATATCGACAATTTTCGCCTTTCTAATCAATGCTCTGCGGGAAATGGCATGCTGCTGCAGGCCATGGCGGACCAGTTTGGCGTCGCTGTCACGGACTACGCCGATACTGCGTTTTCAGCCGAGATGAGCCCCGATTTCTCCTATGGTTGCGCGGTGTTTCTTGACGCTGACCGCGTCAACTTCCAAAAGGAAGGCTTTTCCAAGGAAGAGATGCTCGCGGGCCTGGCGCGGGTTCTGCCGAAAAACGTTTGGCAATACGTGGTTGGCATTCCGCGGATGGCCGAACTGGGCACGCGCTTTGTGCTGCAAGGGGGCACGCAGTACAACTTGGCAGCGGTCAAGGCCCAGGTCGACTACATTTGCGAGCGCGTCCCAGGTGCCGAGGTCTTTGTCCATCCACATCCGGGCGAAGCGGGCGCCATCGGCGTGGCCATGGAGGTTGTACGTCGCTGGCAACGCACTGGAATTGTGCGGTGGGTCGGCCTCGATGCGGCCATCGGCATTCAATACATCTCGCGCACCGACGAGTCCACGCGCTGCCATTTCTGCCCCAATGACTGCAGCCGCACCTTCATCGATACTTGGACGCCCTCGCACGTTGGCCATGACGGCCAGAGCATCGACGGCGAGAAAGCCCGCTATATTGCAGGATTTTCGTGCGAGAAGGGCACAGTTGAGGATGAAGCAGCCCTCAAGGCCCTCACCCGCGAACGCGCCCGCTTGCGCAAGGCTTGGCCGAACTTGGTGGAATGGGAAGCCAAGGAGCTGTTTCGCCACCGCTTTACCCCGCAGGCCTTGCCTCAAGCAGGCAGTGCGCTCGACAGCGAGACCGTCACCATCGACCGGCTTTTGCGCAGCAAACGCCAGAAGATCACGCGCGGTTTTGAGCGTTCTTCGGCCCAAGCAGTCGCCCGGCGACAGACGCTACGCATCGGCATTCCCAAGGTCCTCAATGTATGGAGCGTGGCACCTTTTCTGCGCACCTACCTAGAAGCGCTTGGAATTGAAAGGCAAAACGTCGTCTTTTCCATCGATTCGGGCGAGGACATGTGGGCCCGGGGCGGTCGCTATGGCTCGATTGACCCCTGCTTTCCAAGCAAGGTCGCGCAGGCGCATATTCACGACCTCCTCTTCATTCAAAACGAAGAAAAGCCCATCAATGCCATCTGGTTACCGGCGATTACGCACGTGCCATCACCCCTTGTGGCCGTGATGGACCACGCCAGTTGTCCAATCGTCCAGGGTGTTTCTGCGGTGATGAAGGCCGCTTTCACCAAGGAAAAAGACTGGTTTGCTGAGAAAAATGTCACCTGGCTGGGACCAGCCATGTCCTTTACCGAACCTTTTCTCCTACAAGATCAGCTATTTGAGTGCTTTGGCGAATTCTTGGGCATCACACGCGACGAAAATGACTTCGCAACCCAGCAAGCCTGGAAATCGATGGATGATTTTGACAAGGAGCGCGAACGCCGGGGCCGCGCCGTCCTCGAAGAAGTGGAGGCCCAAGATGGCGTGGCCCTGCTGGTGCTTGGCCGCCCGTACCACAGCGACCCCGGGCTGAACCACGAAGTCCTTCAGGAATTTCAAGCGCTTGGGTATCCAATCCTGTCGATGGGTAGCATCCCTACCGACCGGCAATGGCTACACCGCTTCTTTCGCGAAGACTTGGTGACGGGCCTGGGCGACATCTTCGATATTAACGACGTATGGCCTGAGAATTACAGCGTTAACAGCGCCTACAAGGTGTGGTGCGCCAAGTTCGCGGCGCGCCACCCCAATGTAGCGGTCCTTGACCTGTCGAGCTTTAAGTGCGGCCATGACTCGCCTATCTATGCGACAGTAGACAAGATTCTTGCTGCTTCGCGGACGCCGATGAGCGCCCTGCACGACATCGATGCCAATAAACCCGGCGGATCGATTGGGATTCGCGTGCGTACCTACGGCTACACATTGGACCGGCACCAAGAGCGGCTGCAGGACTTGTCGCACAAGAAGAAGGCGCTGCAACAGCGAATCGAAGAGAAACGTTTGGAACTGCTTGAGAAATATCGGGTTCCCGGCCCAGCAGTGGCCCAGGTCGCGACACCCGCGCCCCAGGAACATCGGACGGTTCCCACACGCAAGGCCTGGGTAGCCTTGAGTTCTTTGGCCCGCAAGGCCAGGGCGTGGGCGCAGTAGGTGACGAGGACAGGTGCGACCCCGTCGCGCCGTTTCAGGAGGAAAGATGGCAGATGGCAACCGCAAGAACGTTGATACGACACAGGATGTGCCGCTAGAGCGCCTCGCCGCCAAGGCCAAAGTAGCGCCACCACCTAGCCCAAAGGTAGCCGAGCCGAAGCTGCCGCTAAGTGCCGACGCCGCTGCGCGCCTAGAGATAGAACTGACCGAGTTTATTCGGCAAGAGAAGATCGAGCTGGGCATTGGTATTGACGCGCACTTCAAGGACGTGGTCCAAGACGGCTTCACCGCAGCCCAGCGTCCGCACACGACAATTCTGGTTTCTGGCCTGACTTTTGCCCATGACACCTTTGCCACGGCGGCGCTGCGCGGCCTGGGCTACAAAGTGCGGGCGATGGACGTCCCGGATGTGGAATCCCTGCGTTTTGGCAAGGAATTCGGCAATCGCGGCCAGTGCAATCCGACCTACTTCACCGTAGGCAACCTTGTGAAATTCCTCACACAGTTGCGCGATGAAGGCATGACCACGGAGCAAATCTGCGAGCGCTACATCTACTTGACGGCCGGAGCCTGCGGGCCTTGCCGTTTTGGCAGCTATACGACGGAGTACCGAAAAGCTTTGCGGGATGCGGGGTTTGACGGCTTTCGCGTGACTCTGTTCCAGCAAAAGGGAGGGCTAGAGCAAGGCAGCGCCGACCAAGCCGGCTTGCAGATGGGGCCGCCGTTTTTCGTCCGGATTCTGCTGGCTTTGATGATTGGTGACGCCCTCAACGCTTTGATGTACCGCATCCGTCCCTACGAAGTCGAGGCGGGCGCCACCGACCGCGCCCTGCAACAATGCCGGGCCATGCTGGTACATACCCTTGAAACACCAGGCGAATTGCCCAAGATACCTCTAACGCTAATCCGGGTGCGGCGGACCCTGGGGCGCATCGCGGTCGATCGGACCCGCATCAAGCCAAAGGTTGGAATTATTGGCGAATTCTGGGCCATGACCACAGAGGGCGATGGCAATTACAAGATGCCCAGCTTTCTCGAGAGCGAAGGGGCCGAAGTCGATGTGCAGTTGGTGACGGCTTGGCTGCTGTATAACCTCTGGGAAGTACGGTGGGATACCCAGAGACGCCTGGGCCTTTCTGGCACCGATGGTGGGCTGTGGGGCCTAGCCGGCAAGGACAATCCGGGGCGCACGGTGTGGATGATGCACGCTGCGGACAAGGCGCTGCGCGTCGTGTTTCAATCCATCGCCAACACCATGGGATTGCACGGTTATGTGCTGCCAGACATGAACGAACTGGCCGAAGTGGTCAAGGGCCACTACCACTACGAGGTGCGCGGCGGCGAAGGACATATGGAAGTCGCCAAGCTGATCCTCAATACCGTGCACCGCAAGGTCAATATGACCTTATCGATCAAGCCTTTTGGCTGCATGCCCAGCAGCGGCGTCTCCGACGGCGTGCAAAGCGTGGTGCAGGCGATCCACCCCGATGCACTGTATTTGCCTGTAGAAACAACGGGAGACGGCGCAGTCAACGTCTATTCGCGCGTACAGATGGTCCTGCACAAGGCGCGACAAGTCGCCCAGCAAGAAGTGGCGACGGCGTGCGCAGAGAACGGCACAAATCTTGAGCAAGTTCAAGGTATTTTGCGGAGGCACCCTTGGCTCGGGCGGGCCCTGCATCGAGCCCCGCATGGCGCGGGCTGCACGGCAGCTGATGTGGTGAGCGAGGTCGGGAGCTGGCTAAAATTCGTGCCAAAATCAATGCCTTGGCTCAAGCAAGTGCCGGCTTGACACAGGCGTGGTCCCCGGGCAAGGTGAAGGCGTGCCAGCGCGGCAGCAACGCCTCGCGGCTTTCCCTGGGGGATCGAATGAAGGGCTGTTGGCAACTCCTGGCGTGTAGCGTCCTAATTCTCGGTGCTTGCGGCAATACCGACAACGCAGCGGCTGGCGGTGGCGGCGACGCCACCTCGGTCAACCAAGAGGACGGCAGCGTCAGCGGCGACGGTGGCCAAGACAACGGCGGCCAAGACAACGGCAACGCCGCGACCGATTCCGGCAGCCAACCCAGTCAAGACGTCGACAATACAAGCGATTTAACCGGCAGCGATCCCGGAGTCAACCCCGGCGATGCGGCCGTGAGCGATGGCAGTGGCTGCGGCGATGGCCAATGCACGGCCGGAGAAACACCCGCGAATTGCCCTCAAGATTGCGGGGTTATCGGCGCCGATGCCGGCAGCGACCAGGGTGGCACCCCCGACTCGGGCGGCGTGGACGGCGGCGGGCAAGGGCAAGACGGCGGCCCAATCTCCGATTCCATCAGTAGCGACGCGGTCTTGACAGACGTTGGGCCCTTTTGCGGCGATGGCAACTGCGATTTCCCCGGCGAAAATGACAGCAATTGCGCGGTGGACTGCAATGGCAAGAAAGACGCCGGCGGCCTATCCGACACGCCCGGAGCCGACGGCGGTGCACTAGACGGTGGCGCGGCCCCCCAGGACGGCGGCGGCGCAGAAGTGGGCAATATGACCCCGTGTACTGGCAAGCCCGACGGCAGCGCCTGTTCGTCCGGCAAGCTATGCACCACCAATGAGTCCTGCCTCGGCGGCCAGTGCCAAGGCGGCAAGTCCAGCTGCGACGACAACAATGCGTGCACCGTCGATACTTGTGACAGCTTGGGCGCCTGTGGCCACACCAACACCGCGGCCGGAACCGCTTGCACCGTCGGGGGTTCCCTGTGCCCAGGCACGTGCAACTTCGGCTTTTGCTCACCTGCTGCGGGCGGCTGCAACATGACCGGCGGCTGCAAGGACCAAGCCTTGGCCTGCGGCAGTGAGTTGGTCGTCCAGCCAGTCAACATGACATCTGCTGTTGTATCTTGGTCGTGCACAGGGGGTCAGTTCCTGCCCGGCAATGAGACGTCCTTCATCGTCACGGCACCGTGCGCAGGCAGCTTTACCGTATTAATTCGCGTGGCTGGCTCTGGACTCTTTGGCGTCAATACGCCCGTCGTGCAGCAAACGGCCCACGTCATGGTCGTCGATGAAGTCGGCTCCGGCGGCAATTGTGGTTCCTCCGCAGCGTCTTGCGCCGATGCGACGTCCCAGCAACAGGCCTGCGGAGCCTCTGGCATCCCAGCTCCAGTCGGCTGCAAGACGGAATTCCTTGTTAAGTTCAATGCAACCAAGGCTGGGCCGCGGCGCATCGTCGTCGATTCGTTGATGGCCAACGCCTTGACGCTGGTAGACGCTGTGGGCGCTGGCTGCGCGTGCATGACCGGCAATGTCACATGCGGCAACGGCAAATGCGACCCAGGCGAAACCTGTGGTGCCTGCCAGGTCGATTGCGGCAAGTGCACCAAGGTCGTCTGCGGCGACAATTTCTGCGCCGGCGAAAGTGGTGAATCCTGCAGCAACTGCCCCGGCGATTGCGGGGCCTGCCCCGCCACCTGTGGCAACGGCAAATGGGATCCGGGCGAGACTTGCCAGAATTGCATGAAGGATTGCGGAGGCTTGTGCGCGCCCGGCCTGTGCGGCAACGGCGTCTGCGACAAGGTGGAAGACTGCTTGAGTTGCCCCAAGGACTGCAAAGTGGGCTGCAGCGCCGTCTGCGGCGATGGCATGTGCGTAATGGGCGAAACCTGCACAACTTGCGCCCTAGACTGCGGACTTTGCGCAGGTTCTGGCTGTGGCCCGGGCGGTTGCTCGGGCGCCATCTGCGGCAATGGCCAATGCGAAGCGGCGGGCGGGGAAACGCAACAATCCTGCCCAGCTGACTGCAAAGCCGCGGCTGTCTGCGGCAATGGCCAATGCGAGTACCCGGCCGAAACGCCGCAATCCTGCCCGGCGGACTGCAAGATGGGCGGCCCCGCGGTCTGCGGCGACGGCATGTGCCAGATGGAAGCTGGTGAAACAAAGGCTAATTGTCCAGCAGACTGCGCGCCAAAGTGCGGCAATGGCATCTGCGAGACCAACCTCGGCGAGTCCAAGGCCACCTGCCCGGCGGACTGCCCGGGATAGAAGTTGTCCGGCGGACTCCCTGGGATAAAAGTAGGAATTTACGAGTGGTTCGTCGCTGGCGACTCCAATCGAGGTGCCAAGCAGGGCTCCTGCACACCCAAATCGCGCAATTGGATGCCCCCGCTCCGGCGGCCGCGCGCCAGCCTGCAAAGCAAATCTCTCTTCTAATCAGCAGGGTGACGGCCAATCGGGCGTTCAATGCAAGGGATGACTTGGCCCTTGACATGGACCTGCGGCAGACGGCAACCGCCTTCAGATAACCGACCGGGATACCCATACGGCCAACCTGAGACGGCGGGGCACGTGGGGATGAGCCCAGGGTTTCCCTCCCGGGTCATCTCGAATCGCAGGCGTTATGCATGGTTTGGGGTGGACGATCCTAAGGGATCGCGGCCGGCTATGGCTCCTCGGAGTCACAGCCGTGGTTAGTTATTAATTTATTTATTCCATGAGGTTATGCATGTCCATGCTCTTGGCTGGACCCAGTGCCGTTCTGCCCGTGGCCATGGCCACGATTTCCACGGTTCTTTCCGATCCATCGATTCTGGGCTGGGCGACCTTGGCTGCGGTGAGTTTTACCGTGTTCTTTGGCACCCAAGTGCGCATGCAGCGACGGCGCAAGGACGCCCTCCGTTCGGGTCCAGGCCACATTGTCACTTGGGTGTATCATCAGCGAGATCAAGAGGAATTCAAGTGGCTACTTGAGGAGGATCCCTCCCTGTTTCGCGCGATCTATTACCCGGTAGTCTTGCCGGCCGGGCTCGGTGTCCTTTTGCAGTTTTGCGCATTACTGACGCGAGTCTTCGACCCGGAAACACCAACCCTACTGGCCGTGTTTGCCATTGGTGCGGTCATCCTGCTGGTCTATCCACTTGTGAAACACAATAAGAAAGCTAGTGAATTCGGGCAGGTAACGCTATCAACGGATGGCCTGATCGTAGGCAGCAAGGTGTACTTCATCCGCAGCCAAGAAGACTTCTTCGACATCGAACTGCGCCAAACAGATAAGCACAATTGGCTCAAGATTACACTGATGTTGCGCGGGGCTGGCAACGCCGATGGGCTGCTGGTCCGCGGTGCCGAGGTCATCCGCATTCCCGTGCCGCTGGGATGCCAAGACGAGGCGCAGCGCGTGGTCAAGGCCTTTGAGGCTTGCTATCCGCGCGACCGCATCGAGGAACCAGACCCTCCGCCGCCCCGGCGCCACCGCCAACTTCCGAAAAATGATGAAGATCCACAAGCGTTTGGACTGGCCCCGGCACCTGTCACCGCCAGCGCACCTACCGCCGTCCCGAACGCAGGGCCAAGGCCTACCGCTGCCGGCTCGCGATCGGAAGTCCGCCGCCGCGATGACCCGTTGCAAGAGTCACGACTGCCAATGCCGAGCGGCCCCGATGGCGACGCAGCGTGGCGCTGGGTGGTGGCCCTGCTGATGGTATTGGGCATTCCGGCCTTTGCATGGTTCTTTTCGCGTGTAGAAGCCCCTGACAATCATCGAGAAGTCGGGGAGCGGGCCTCCTCGTCCTACCAGTGCGTCAGCCACAACGTGCGGATGAACAACAAGGGGGAGCAAGTGTGCGCTCCAGCCTGTGGTTCCGCCGCCGACTGCGCGCGACCCGAGCGCTGCGTGCATGGCGAATGCGTGCCACCGGGAAAACCGCTTGGTGCGTCCTGCAGTGAACCTTCTGATTGTGAGGGAGATCTCTGCCTGACCTTTCTATCCCTTTCGCCCGAAGCACTCCGTTCGGCCGACGACGCAACGACGCGCAACGCCTGCAGTCAACCGTGCGCGGCGGACAAACCGTGCCCCCAAGACTACCACTGCGTGCGCGTGGAGGAAAAGCCAGCCTGTGTCAGCCGCGCCCGCGTGTCAGAGATAGAATTGATGCGCGATAGGGACTTGGAACCCAATGGGCAATTCAGTGATGCCGAAATGACCCGCCGGTACCAAGAATTGATACACCCGGCCAAGGACGACGGCACCGACCATGCTGGCGGGGAGGGGCGAGACGACGAGACGTCCGCGTCAGCGCCGGAGGCTCCGCGACCGACCAGGCACGGCAAGGGTCACAAAGGCAAGCGGAATTGACCAGGGCAGTGGTTCACGATGTCTCGGCGACCGCACGCGATGGCTCTGCTAGACCACTGACGCCTAGCCCTTGGCCTTCCAATGCAGCAACTAGCAGAAATCGCAAAGGAACGGTTTAGTCGCTGTTCAGCCCAGGGCTGGCGTTCGCCTTGCCGCGCAAGAAATTGTCGGCGGGCGGGCTGGTGAGGTCATCGCCCCAGGCCGCCTCAGCGTCAGGGACGACGGGCCTTTCTTGAGCTAACTGGCGCAGCGCATTTGCCTTCGACAAACACAGGTTTGCCGTCATCGTCGGGCATCCATTGCCCGGGACCACGGGTAGTAGCACAGTTGCCACTTCCGCAAGCAGCGATGGCCGCACTCAGGCAAAACACCAAGACGATTGCCAAGCGTCGGCGTTGGGCAGTCCGGGCGACCAACCTTACGACTTGTCCAGATAAGCAAATAGCCATGGTATTACCAGATCTTGTGCGCCGAGCATAGTCCAGCCAACAGGGCAAGCTCACCGCCATTCGCCCCACCTTTTGCGCACAATTTTCGTGCCAAAACCGCCGCCGGCCCTCGGCAACAACAGCAAGTTTGAGCCACGGCTCGGTGCTCCGTCAAGCCAAGCCGCGGCAGTCGCCTCCAAGTTGGCCCCTGCGGCGGAGAGGGGCGGCCAAGGCTACGGAGGGCTTAGCAATCTGTCTAGGGTGCGAGGCGATGACGGCAGTGCCGCAATCGCGAAGTTCTTTGCGGGTTAGAGGTGGTAGTTGGCGAAGGCACCGAAGTCCAGTCGGCACCGTCGTACTGCCAGATCAGGCCCTTGTTGCCGACGGCGAATTTGTCGTGCGCGCTGGTGCCATAGATCCACCAAACAAAGCTGGGAATGCCCGTGACGACCGGTGTCCACGCCCTGCCATCGCTGTGCAAGATTATGCTTTTGCTGGCATTTCCTCCGGCGGCCCAGATGTCAGTTGGGCCGCTTGCCCGCACACTGGCCAGCGCACCCTGCGATGCGGTATCGCCTCCGGCATCCTCATGCCCGGCGTCTGGGGTGACGGTGGTCGACGTGGCACATGCGGCCAGGGAGGCAAGGACCAGGCCAAGGACTCGATGCTTCATGAGAGGCTCCCCAGGAACGCCAGGGTCATGGTCGAACGCCGCGCGACCTTGGACCAATTGCTCCATCTCGAAGTCGGTCAGCAGTCGACCCGGGGCGCCATAGGCACCGAATTCCGGCACCGGCGCATTGGGCGGCAAGAGTCCCGGCGTGGCTTGGTCGCGATTGCGTGCCAAGGCCGGGGTAGGTAATAAAGCGATTCAATATCAAGTGTGTCCCGACAAGCTGTGGTTCACGCATGGAGCGACTTCACGAGATTGCGCAGCAGGACCGCCGAAGACCCTCGGGATTTCGCAGTCGCCGCGAGCGAGCGGATTCATCGCCGTGGTTGCGTGTGAGGTTCGCTTGATGGCAGGTAATTGGCGCGCCAGGGGCGATAAAGCCAAAGCTCCCCCGGCGCGGCGCGGGTCATTGGCACTGGGATGCACCCAGGGGAACCGTCCACGCGGTTGCGGCGCCTACCCTCGCTGTGATGTACGGCAACGGGATCCGGACAAACGCGCAATTCCAGCGAGCCCGCTGCGGTGGGAGGCGGGCATGGCGGCGGCCCAGTATGCACGCGCAAGCTTGGTCAACGCCTTGATAGTAAATGTAAAACCGACGGTATCGCTTGTTCTGGCCGGCCTGACCTACGCGCATAGGCCGGGTTCTGGCAGTCATCGCCCTGTCTACCGAGCTGTGCGTCCGTCACGCACCTGCGTGGACAGGCGTTCCAGCGACTTGTGCGTCCCTTCATCCGGCCCGACGTAAACCGGTACCGGCGACAGGTCGGGCGGATCGCCTACGAAACCATGATCCGGCGGCAAAAGTATCTACGGCAGCGAGCCACGGCATCCAGGGCCAAATGGTAGCCCCGCAGCCGCACCGTGTTCTTTAATGAGAATAAGATGTTATAGACTTGTCGGCGCCAACACGCATCCGCACCACTTGCACCGCACGCGAACGACCCTTGACGCGCAGTTCACTGGGTTCGGCCAGTGGCAGCAATTCCTGGGCAGCACGCCAGCACGGCAGGTCCATGACGAGTTCATCGGGTTCGGCGGCATTCTGCAGTCGAGACGCAAGGTTCACGACGTCGCCGATAACTGTGTACTCCAACTTGGCACCCGAACCCATGTTGCCCTGCACCAGGGCTCCCGCGGCCAAGCCTGCATGAACCTTCATCGGGACAGCCTCGGTATCGATATCGTTGAGTTCCGCTACAACCTCAAGGACTTGCAATCCACACATCACTGCGTTCCGCCGCAGTACGTTTGCGTCAACGTCCGCCGCGCGCGAGGCAAATACCGCCATCAGCCCGTCGCCCAGCCTCTTGTCGATGGTGCCGCCGTTGCGCTGCACCACCGGATCCACGGCCGCAAAAAAGCGATTGAGCAGGGTCACGACTCGCTCAGGGCTCTCCGTCTCGCACCGCGCCGTAAACCCGACCAGATCGACAAATAGGACGGCCGCATCGGTGCGAACCCCTCCTAGCTCAACCTCGCCCTCGGGATTGGCAACCAAATCTTCCAGCACGTCGCGCGTCACATAGCCGGCGATCTTGCGGTTCAACAGCAGCGCGTGGCGCAGATGATGCCTTTCTTGCACGAGATCGCGGTAGCGGTGGTCGGCGATGTCGAGTTGCTCGGACAACCGCCCGGCGTCCTCGCGCGTACGGCTGAGCTGATGGACGTATCGCAACCAGCCATCGACCGTCGCGCCGCTCAGCAGGCCCATTGCGGCGCACAAGGCTGAGGGTTCGTCAGCGAGCCAGCCGGCGGCGAGCCCCACCAACGCGCCCGACCCCAACATGGCCAGCAGCCGCCGCCAGCGACGCCGGCTCCGGGTGGCAAAGCGGACGTGATACTCGCAGTGGGGCCCGGGATTCGCGCCTTTGTGGATGCAGATCGGGTGTTCCACCTGCGCCAACGGTAGCCCCCAAATCGTCGGTACAGCCTCCAAGAAGCCGATGCGATTCCAGCAGGACGCGGAAAAGTCCCTGTGGCCCGGTGCGATGCCAAAACGGATCGTGCACGTGCTCGCGGTCGACGCCAAGACCTTGGCCGTCATCATACGCGAGCCGCGCTCAGTCATTTTCGTTGATGCTTCATAGACTTGCGTGGGGCTACCCAAAGCGAACAAGATCGGCCACAGCGCCCCCATGGCGTTTGGGCGCACGTTGCCCCAGCCACACTCACGCCAGTGCTGCCAAAGCGGATGATCATAATCTGGAAGTTCAACGCTATTGATCACGTGCTTGGCCATGGCTCTGGCCATGCGCTCGAGAAATTCGGCCGAGACCCAGTGGTTGGCGTCTTCAAGCCATTGGACCGAAAGGCCTGCCTCTTCGACAGTTCGCCGCAAAAAGGTGTGGCCGAAGCGCTCGGCCGTTACGTCGAGAAAGGCCCGCAGCAGCCGGCAACTCATGTCCGGTTCGATCAGGCGCGGGTCCGTTTCGCCAACAGCCAAGACCGGCGGTGGCGACGGCGCCGACGGATACAGGTCGACAGGCGTGGTCAGGGGCGAAGTGCCGCCCCCGCCAAGTCCAAGGCCGTGCCGACGCGCCAACAGGGCGTGCCACGCCCGTACGTTTTCGGGCAGGTCAAGCGGATCGATTTCAGTCGCTGAATACCCAGGCGGATCCGTGGGTGCCTTGCTGGGTTGGCGCCGGGCTGGACTCATTCGGTTGAGTCGCTCCTTGGCAACGGTGGCAGTCCATCGCCAAAGGGTCATGAGGCGCGTGCGCGGTTGGCCTGCCTCGTGATCTGGTTGTTCGCGTCAGTGAACCACCTGCGAGAGTGGGCGGGAGGTCGGGCCAAACATGCCCGTTCAAGCTATCCCCGTCAAGCTCGCCTCGCCTATGGGCCGCACAATGGGCGGCAACGGCCTGGGCGCTAGAGCCGCGCAGGCAACCTCTCACCCCTACCACAAGCCGGTTGCTCCTGCCAAACTGCTCCGGGAAGTACGATATCGACAACTTTGACCGACAATTGTCAAGTTCCTTGCAGTTTTGAGGTGCGGTGCTTGCTGCTGGATTCAAAGGGGGCGCGCCATCGCCGATTTCACCTTGCCAGACTTGGCCCCCTTCCTGTGCTGCAGGCGCAGGGAAGGCCTGTCCTCGCCCGCAGGCACGGACTCACCCCAATCTGCTCGTTTGCAGCCTAAGGCTCTGTAATTACAAGGCGACGCCGGGTGGGAATGTTCTGAATAAACTGCAGCTTGCCCGAAGGCCAACGGATTTTGAGTTGGTCCACGAGCATCGCCGAGCCCAGGCCAAAGTCGGCCGCCTGTTCGCTCGACCCCCATAGGCCAGTCGATCCCGATTCAATGTCGCGGACATAGGTCACACTTCCGACCTTGGCCCACAGCCGCGCGCCGATGCCTGTGACATTGCCCGGCTTGCCCTTGAGGCGCACATGCAACCAGTTGTTGGTGCCGCAGCCTGAGCGATAAACCCTTTGTTGTCCATAGGTTGATCCGACAAGCAGGTCGACATAGCCGTCGCGGTCGAGGTCGCCGCGCGTCAGACTGCGACTGGGCGCCTTGTCGTCAAAGCCCGTGATGAAGGTGACATCGGTAAACTTGCCATTGCCTTCATTGTGAAAGAACGAGTTGTGCTGCAATACCGGGTTGTTGTTGATCCCTTCGCCCCCTGCCACGTTGCCCTTGAGATAGCCGTTGGCCAAGGCGAGGTCGAGCCAACCGTCGTTCTCGATGTCAGAAAACTGCGTGCCCCAACTGACGAAGTTGTTGCCCATGGCGTTAAAGGGGCCGTCGGTAGAGGTGTCGGCAAAGGACCACATGCCAGCCAACATCCCTTTGTTCTGAATCAAGAAATTCTGCTGGATGTGGCCGCTCACAAAGAGGTCCATGAGGCCATCAAGGTCGTAATCGCCAATGGCCGTGCCCATGCCCGAGCCGACCACGTCCGCGCCCGACATGGAGCTGATATTGGTAAAGATCAGTGGCGTGCCTGGCCCGGCGGTGTCGTTGCGCAGGAGCTGGTTGGGCGTATAGAACTCCGCAAAATCATTGACAGCGTAGAAGTCCAAATCGCCATCGTCGTCGATGTCGACCAGACTGCCCATGTAGGCTGGAACCGTCATAGGGATGGGAAATACGACGCCTTGGTCAACGAACTTGCCGCCATTATTGAGCAAAACGATGTTGTCGTGGGTCTTGAAGGGAAAGGACGGCACAAAGGGGGGCGGTTTCTCAAACTTATTGGAAACCAAGACCAAATCGACCCAGCCATTGCGGTCAATGTCGCCCGCGACGATCTGCATCAAAGGCAGGCCAGCCGTGGCATCTAGCCCCAATTCACTTGTAATATCCGTGAATTTTACACCAAGAACAGCGTCAGGCCCGTCATTGCGCAGGGCATGGACGCCATCGCCACCGATGAAGAGGTCCTGGTCGCCGTCGCCGTCGAAATCCACCGCTGTTGCGCCGGTGTCCTCCGTGGTGGTCACGGGCACGACATACTCAATGTATTTCCAAGGTATTTTCGGATCGGCGAGGTACAGGAGGTCTTCTCCCGTTGTCACGACCAAGTAGATGTCTAAGCGACCGTCGCCATTGAAGTCTTCGACCGTGGTGCCGCCGCCTTCGCTGACCTCTTGGCCGGAATAGTCGGTACCATCGGGCCAAATCTGCGGCCGATCGAGAAAAACGCCACTATCTACAGCTACTTCTTTGAACATCGGCGGCAACGAACTGTCGGCTGGGCAGGACGTGTACCCATAGGAAACCACACCCGGAGGGGCCTTCCACGAGTCGACGGGCGGTGGGTCAATGACCGGGCCGGTATCGACGACCGCATCGGCATCCGCCACGACATCAGCGTCCGCGACCGCATCGGCATCCACGGCCGTGTCTGTGTCTACAGCGGCATCGACCTCACCAGAACCTATATCAATTTCAGCTACCTCCACAATCGAGTCGGACCCTGAATCGGCCGTTAGGTCGGCCTCGGCCATGTCTTGGCCAGCGTCTGCGTCAGCATCTGTGCCATCTGCGGAGTCAACTGCGTCCGCGCCGCTTGCGTCGACCCCCGGTTGATCGTCCTCGATATCTGCAGAATCACTGGTACTTTGGTCGGACGCGCCATCCACATCGACCGCAGTCACTTCGGCGGCCAGGACATCGGCCGCTGCATCGGCCACGGGCGTATCAATTGCCACGGAATCGGCTTGGGCATCGCCAGCGGCCCCTGGTGATCCATCGAGATCTTCTACGATTTCGTCATCGCCCACGACCGCAGCGGCTTTGGGCGAGGTACAGCCCAGCGCATAGGTGAAGGCCAAAGCCAGAAAAAGTCTGAATAATGAAGAGGACTTTGCTACATCCCCTTGATTGTCCAACCGCCCAGCTAGCACCCAGACTCCCTTGACGGCACCGACAGCCGCCGCCAACCGCCGCGCACGGTAGGTCCTTGCTTGTACAATTGCCCCAGGGGGTTTGGCAATTTGCGCGGGGCCGGCCAAGCGTGGTTAGGACTGCGATCGTGGACGGCACGACTCTTTGTATTCTATTGTAATTTCAAGCGATTAACGACTCTTACCAACCAGAGCGTTTGCTGGCATCGTACGCGCCATGCTTGACTGTGACGCCCGCCCCCTGCCGGCCACGGCACCCCGCGAGGACCGCCCGTCCAAGGCCCACGGCTTTGGCGCTGACAAGGTCCTTTTGTTATTACAATGGGTTCTCGCCCTGTTGGCCGCCGTGCCTGCGACGGGGTGTTTGGACGACGGACGGTCGCTGCAAAGCTACGAGTCCTGGCTGGCGACGTACCAGCCAGCAACCAAAGCCGACGCCAAGGGCGATACGCAAACCCCTGACACAACAAGCAAAGATGCCAGCGCAATTGGCCAAGATGGCGGCGCTGACGGGACTTCGACCCAGGAGCCAAACTCGTCGATGAAGTGCGGGCTGAAGCGTGCCCCATCAGCCGGTGCGCAATGCGGCACAGTTCATCATGGGTGGAGAGCACTCGCTGCTGAGCCGTTCGAACCGGGAAGGGCGAGGTGCAGGCCTTGTGGACCGTGTGCATTGGTCCTGGCAACTCGGTGGGACCTCAACGCCGACCTACAGCTATCCCGGCGACAGTGGGAAGGAAACGGCGATGAGCTGGGGCCTCGATGCCGGCTACGCGCTGCTGCTGGGCGGACGCGGGCGCTACCTCGGTGTCTTTGCCGGGCTTGACGCAGCCTACCGTTACCGCCACGTCGGCGGCGTCTCTGGAGCGCGAAAGGGATTATTGCCCAGTGGACGCATGGAGTTGCGCTTTGATGACCGGCGCCCCTGGATCCTTGACGGCTGGTACGGCGACCTCGCGCGCAGCATGGGCAGCGGCCTTGGCGTCCATGTCCTGATTCCCGTGGCCGAAGGCAATGGCCTGCTGCTGGGCTGGGACCGCGAACGCTTCGATGCGCGGATGACCGGCCTCAGTGACAAGGACGTCGTCAACATCGGCATTCGGACGGCGAACATCCTCAGCGTCGCCTTCCAGTTCGGCTTCTAAGCGCCCAGGCCCATTGAGCTTCTGAGCAGCCACGGAGCCGCAAGCCGGTCGCGGGCGGCAGACGGGCCGCCCATCCCAAGTTGGGTGGTTTCGCAGGGCCACCAAAAGACCAGCGACGGCAATCGGGCATCGCTTCTGCCTCAGTTGCCGCCGCCGTTTTCTCAACACATACAGCGTTTTACAGCGCGTCGATGATCGCGTTGAAGGTCGCGCTCGGGCGCATCGCCTGCGAAGTCTTGGCGGTGTCGGGCAGGTAATAGCCGCCCATATCCACCGGTTTGCCTTCCGCTGCCTTGAGTTCCGCGACAATCGTCGCCTCGCTGGCCGTCAACTGCGCCGCGACCGGGACAAAGCGCGCCTTGAGCGTCGCATCCTGGTCTTGGGCCGCCAGAGCCTGGGCCCAGTACAGGGACAAATAGAAGGAACTTCCACGGTTATCGATCTCGCCGACCTTGCGCGAAGGTGCCCGATCGTGCTCCAAATACTGGCCAATCGCCTGGTCGAGGGTCTGGGCCAGAACCGTGGCCTTGGCATTGCCCGTGAAGGCCGCAACCTGCTCTAAAGACGGGACAATCGCATTGTACTCGCCGAGAGAGTCCCAACGCAGGTGGCCGTCGTGAATAAACGCCTCGACATGCTTGGGGGCCGAACCGCCAGCGCCGGTCTCAAACAACCCGCCACCATTGAGCAAAGGCACAATCGACAGCATCCGCGCACTGGTGCCCAGTTCAAGAATCGGGAACAGGTCGGTGAGGTAGTCGCGCAGGACGTTGCCGGTGACCGAAATCGTGTCTAATCCCTTGCGGATACGCTCCAGGGACACCTTCATCGCTTCGTCCGGCGCCAGAATGCGGATGTCCAGGCCGCTGACATCGTGATGGGCCAAGTAGGCCTGCACTTTGGCAATGATCTGAGCATCATGGCCGCGCTTGGCGTCCAGCCAGAACAGCGCCGGCGTTCCGGCAGCGCGCGCCCGGGTGACCGCCAACTTGACCCAGTCGACAATCGCCTCGTCCTTGGTCTGGCACACGCGGAAGATATCGCCTTTGCTGACGTTTTGCGACAAGAGCGTCGCGCCGTCCCGATCGACAACGCGGATGACACCAGCGTCGGCCGCTTCGAACGTCTTGTCATGCGAACCGTATTCCTCCGCCTTTTGGGCCATCAGGCCGACGTTGGGCACGCTGCCCATGGTCGACGGGTCGAACTGCCCGAAACGCTGGCAATCTTCGACCATCGCCTGGTAAATCGTCGCGTAGCAGCGATCGGGAACCATGGCGACCGTGTCCTGCAACTGGTCTTGAGCGTTCCACATTTTGCCGCCGTCGCGGATGACGTTGGGCATAGACGCATCGACGATGACGTTGTTGGGCACGTGCAAGTTGGTGATGCCCTTGCGCGAATCGACCATCGCCAAGGCCGGGCGGGTCGCGTACACAGCAGCGATATCCGCTTCAATTTCCGCCTTCTTCGCCGCGGGCAACTTGTCCAGCTTGTCGAGCACGCCAGCAAGACCGTTGTTGACATTGGCACCGACAGACTTCAATGCTTCTGCGTGCTTATCTAGGGCCGCTGCGTAGTAAACCGAAACGGCGTGGCCAAACATGATGGGGTCCGAGACCTTCATCATCGTGGCCTTGAGGTGCAGCGACAAAAGCGTGCCATCGGCCATGGCGCGATCGATCTCTTGGGCATAAAATGCACGTAAATCAGCGACATGCAGCACTGCCGAATCGATGACCTCACCGGCCTTGAGCGCGAGCACGGACTTGAGCACGCGCACCGTCCCATCGGCGCCCACCCACTCGATGCGAACCTCGGTGGCCTGGGGCACCGTAGTCGACGTCTCGCTACCGTAGAAATCGCCGTGATTCATAAAGGCTACGCGGGTCTTGGAACCGCTGCTCGGCCAAGCCTTCATCATGCGGTGCGGATTCTTCTGGGCGAACTTCTTGACCGAAGCGGAAGCGCGGCGGTCCGAATTGCCTTCGCGCAACACGGGGTTAACGGCCGAGCCAAGCACCTTGGCATAGCGAGTCTGAATCGCCTTGTCAGCGTCGGTCTTGGGATCTTCCGGGTACTCGGGCACGTCGTAGCCCTTGCTGCGCAGTTCCTTGATCGCGGCCTGCAGTTGGGGCGCCGTGGCGCTGATATTCGGCAACTTGATGATGTTGGCCTCTGGCTTCTTGGCCAAGTCGCCGAGCCGCGCCAAGTAGTCGACAATGCGCTGCGATTCGGTGAGATTCTCTGGAAAAGTCGCGAGGATACGCCCCGTCAGCGAAATGTCCCATGCCTCAACGGTGATGCCAGTGCCGTCGGTAAACGCCTGTACGATGGGCAAGAGCGCAAAGGTGGCAAGGGCCGGGGCTTCGTCGATATGCGTCCAGACAATTTTGGAAGAAGTCATTGAATTTCCTGCATTTATCATTGGGGGAGGAGCAGATTTTTCGGGGCGATCGCCACGGGCCGCGGTCGGCACGCGCCACGCTAAATAGTGCAGAACGGCGCGATTGCCAACCTCTGGCCCGATAGGCGGCGCAACCGCTGATTCTTGCGCGGTCTGGCCTTGGGCCCAAGCCTGTCCGGGCCAAGCAAGGTTGGTTCTCACGCGCGTCGGGCCTCAGTATTGCGCGAGAATATCGTTGATTTGCTGGGGCAAGTTGGTGGCCGGCTGGCCAAAGACGCATCCCGTCACATCCTGCTGGAACTGCTGGCCGGACAGAGAAAGTACAAAGGAAATGCCGACATCTGTAGGTGGCTCACCGCAAACGAAGCCCTTAGCCATGCCGGTAAGGAATTCCTGAGTTGCTAGCAGGGTTTGGATGGTCGCCCAATGGGCTGCGCTCAGCGTTGCGGCGCCGGAAACGCCTTGTTTGCTGGTGGTTACATGCCCCGCGGTATCCAGGTGCCATTTCCACGTGCAGACCATGTCCGGCGGACACGGGCCTGCGCCTTTGTTCACCTCGAACTGCGTCCAGAGTGGTACCAGGGCACTGACGTCTACCGAAGCATCGACGCTGCCATCTGCTTGTTGCAAATCACCAGTTATGTCAAGCGATTGCGTATCATTCACGCCCGAGACGTCGGCACTGCTGTCGATGGCTGCGACATCGCTGGCGACATCTGCGGCTCCATCGGCCACTGCATCGAGTGCGGGCACATCGGCGCTTTGCGCGTCAACGTCGCTCTTTGTCGCTGCTGCCGTGCTGCATTGGACCAGCAAGACCAGCCCCGGCGCGGAGCAAACCCAAAGAATACGCCTGTTCATCACCATACCTGCTTTGAAAACCGCTAAGTTTGGGCGGTGTACGCGGGGATCAAGGAAGCGCAGCTGCCGGCCATTGTCAAGGTTGAAGGCCGGTGGAAACGGGTGTTTTGGCCATTAACATAAAAATATTGAAGTGTTATACTGTTTCTTCAGGGAGACAATCCAGCGTTTGCCCAACAAGAAGCTTGGCTGGACGGCAGGTTGCTGGGCAACCAGTGCTGTCCTGAATGTGCGGGACGATTGCGGCCTTCCACCAGTGCGCCCGGCCACGAAAAGATGACCGTGGGTGCGTTGTCGCCCTCTTTACGTAGGCGTTGTCGATTGGCACCTCAAACCCGAAGTTCCTTGCGGGTTAGAGGTACAGTGTTTGCTTCTAGTTTCAGGGGGGCCCGCGATCTCCACCTTCGCCGTGCCAGACTTGGCACGGCTCATGCGCTGCGCGCACCGCGGAGTCCTCTCCACGCCCGGGCGCGCGGGCTCACCCCTGCGGTCGGCCGGGTCCCCGGCTGCAAAGTCCACAACGCCGAGTCCTTACCGGTGACCCGCAAAGGACTTAGGGTTACGTGTTCTAGCGACACCGCAGAGCGCTTCGTGCCAGGTGGCGGACGCAATCGGACAGGCATCTCGGTGGGCAGCCAGTCGCTCCATGAACCTGGCGCGGCGCAAGCGAAACCGGGGCGTGTCTGTCCGCCACACGCCAACTCCTTTTCGGATCATGACTGCTCGTGCTCGTCCGCGAGCGATCGCTGGACGAGCTTCTTCGCCGCGCGCAGGAACTCGTCGCTAAGGGGCGTACCCGCAACCGCGCGCGACAGCGACAGCGCGCCGTACGAAAGCGCGATGAGTCCCGCCGCCTTTTCGCGCCGCGCCGGATCCCCTTCGAGGAGATCCGCGAGCGCCGTCACGAAACCGCCGAGCTCCTGCTCCAGCACGGACCGGTAAGGCTCTCCGGCACGCGCGACCTCGGGGGCGAGGTTCGGCAGCATGCAGCCCGATTCCGGGCCATCGCGGTGCGTGCGCGAGAGGTAGCGGCTGAGCACGCTCACGACGCGCTCGCGCGGCGACTCGCCCGTTGCAGTCGCCATGAGCCCTCGCCACATCGTGCTCGCGGCGGCGCGGATGGTCGTCGCGAACAGCTCTTCCTTGGACGCGAAGTGGTTGTAGAAGCCGCCGACCGTGAGCCCCGCCCCCTGCATGACGTCGGCGACCGAGCTCGCCTGGATGCCGCGCGCGCGCAGGAACGTCGCTGCGGACTGGAGAATCGCCTCGCGCGACTTCTGCTTCTGTTCGTCTTTTTGAGTCATCGGGTGATCGCCTCGACGATGGCGTTCGGGTGGGTGAGCGGAATCATGTGCGCCGCGCCCGGCACGATGGTGAGCTTGGCACCGAACGCCCGCGCGAGTTGACGCGACGCACCGCGTGGCCCCTCGATCGTGCGCTCACCGACCAGGATCTCCGTCGGCGGGGGCAAGGCGCAGAGCAGGGAAAGCGCAGTGATGTCGGAGCGTGTCAGGAGCATCTCGAGACGCAACCGCGGCGCGAGCCCGGTGACCTGCGCGCGCGCCTTGACGCCGATGGCCTCCCATGCGCCTGTGCCGCTCCAGTGGTTCACGAAGGCGCGCGCCGCCGCCTCGTCATCGGCTGCCGCCATGAAGCGCTGGTACTGCGCCTCCATTTCCGCGTAGCCGTCGTCCTCGCCGGTCTCGCGCAGGACGCTCACGAGGACCGGGTCGACGAGTGTCAGCCGC
>CAIMEY010000074.1 GCA_903840165.1 uncultured Myxococcales bacterium
ACCTTGAGTCACCGCCTGTTAGACAAGCTGCAGCAGTCAGCGATTGATGTCGTCATTCTTGCTGGTTTTCAAAGGATTCTTTCGCCTGAGCTGGTGCAGGCCTACGCCGGGCGCATCGTCAACATCCATCCGGCAGACACCTGGCGCCACCAAGGGCTCGATGGGTACGCGTGGGCGTGGCGTAATCGCCTGACAAAAACCATGGTTACCGTGCATCTGGTCGATGAAGGTGTCGATACTGGGCCCATCTTGGCCCAAGCCGTCGTCGACCTCCACGGTGTTGACAGCGTCGCTGCGGTTGAAGCCCGCGGCCTTCCGGTAGAACATGCGCTCTTTAGCCGCGCCCTGGCAGACTGGGTGCTGGCTGACGGTCCGGGGTAACAAGCCGAATATGTGTGGAATTCTAGGAATCTTCAGCCCTGAGCCTGTAGCTCCAGCGTTGCTCACCGGGCTGCACGCGCTGCAACACCGCGGCCAGGACGCTGCCGGGATCGTCACTTGGGACGGGCAGTTCCACACGCGCAAAGGCGTGGGCCTAGTGCCCGAAGTGATCGGGACCGACCTTGAAGAACTACCTGGATCGATTGGCCTTGCCCATGTCCGCTATGCCACCCAAGGTTCCATGGGGGCTGTCGATGCCCAGCCGCTCACGTTGGCCTGGCCCCCAGGCTTGGCCATGGTCCACAACGGAAATGTGACGAATTTCAAGGTATTGCGTGATGCGTTGCGCCAAAATACCCAGACTTCCCTGCAGACGGCCAATGACGTCGAACTGATGCTGCACGCCCTGGCCGCGCCTTGGCGAGGGCAGTCCATGCAGAGGCTGCAGGTAGTTGATATATTTGACGCAGTTAGCGCGCTTCAGGCCCAAGTTGAGGGGGCCTATTCCGCCATCGCCGTGTTGGCTGGGCGCGGTTTGCTGGCCTTTCGCGATCGCCTGGGCATTCGGCCTCTGGTGCTGGGGCAACGTCAGACATCTGCTGGAATTGCTTACGCGTTTGCGTCTGAGTCGACCTGCTTTACGCCATTGGGCTACGACCTTGTGCGCGAGTTGGCCCCGGGCGAAGCCGTCCTGGTCGATTCAGCCGGGCAGCTGCATCGTAGTGGCGCCGGGGCAGACAGGGGCGCCTTTTGTGCCTTTGAGTTCATCTACTTTGCTAGCCCTGACGCGACGATGAACGGCACTTCGGTGGCCGAGCGCCGTCGTCAAGCTGGGCAGCGATTGGCTAGGCAGGTGCGGCAGGCGGGGCTACAGCCCGAGGTCGTCGTCGACGTGCCCAACTCCGCCTGGCACGCTGCGGCTGGTTTGGCAGATGCGCTCAATTTGCCACATATTCAAGGACTTATCGCAGTAGGCCCCCCAGTTCGCAGTTTCCTTGGCCCGCACCCAACAGCGCGCCTCAGGACCGTGCAGGACAAGCTTCAGGCGGTGCCCGATCTGGTAGCAGGGCGGCGGGTTGCCGTGGTCGATGATTCCATTGTCCGCGGAACGACAGCGAAATACATCACCCGCCTTTTGCAGGACGCTGGTGCTGCGGCGGTCTATTTCCTTGCGGCCTCGCCACCGGTGCTGCATCGCTGCGCTTACGGCATCGACCTGCCTACCCGCCAAGAGATTCTAGCCAATGGGCGCAATCGCGTTCAGATTCAGGCATTTATCGGTGCTGATGCGGTGCTGTACCAGGACCTAGCCGACCTGCAGGCAAGCCACAGCGATGTTGCCGGCTGTTTCGCTTGTTTTTCAGGCGATTATCCTACAGAGCTATCCGCACAAACTTGGGCTGCCTTGGCGGAAGATCGCCAGTTGCGCCAAGATCTGACCGCGCCAAATGCCGAGAGACCATTATGATTTCTTGGCCTTGAGCGACAGGGTCAGCACAAAAGTTGCTACTGGCTCGGACCCGGAAATGCTAGGCACCGTCGCGATCGCGTGCAGGGGTAGGTTGCACCGCTCGCCGGTCGTGGCCGCTTGCTCTACCAACGCCCGAATTTGCGGGCCCATTTCGCAAATGAAGTGAACGTCGCCTTCTGGACGTTTGAGAAAATTGGCCTGGAAATCCTTGAAGACCAAGGAAATCTTGGGGTCCTTGCGTTCTTCGATGAGGCGCATCGCCAGCAGGCCGACCGCACAGTCTGCGCCGACAGCCAGTGCACCAAAATACATGGATTTCAAGTGATTGCGGGACCGTCGTGTCAAGGGAATCTTCACTTCAATGCGTTGGTCGCTCAGCTCGACGACGCTCGGCGTCACAAAGGCGATGAGGGGAATTCGCAACCAACCGAATGCCTGTAAGCGCAACGTTTGTTTGAGCAATTCAAAATTCATGGTCCGAACTCCCGGGGTCCGCGGGTCGTGTAGGCCCGTCGTACTGTGGCCAAAGTGGCGCAATGATAAGTGATCAGCTGTGGGTGCCCTCGCTGCGCGCCAACTGCTTCAGCAGCCCCAGGGCCAAGGGACGAGCCAGACGCATCGCCTTGGCCATCGGCACATGCATTTGCACAAAAGGATCAAAGGGTTCAGCCAGCAAGTCGCGGCGAAACTCCAGGGAAAGCACATGGTTGGGATAGGCCAGCGCGTAGTGGGCGCCCATGGTCGCAGGATGAAGGCGATACGTAGCATTTTCAGCGGTTTGCACGCTCGCCCGGGCAAAGGCTTGGTGCAGTTCGGCGACCAGCTCGGCCGGAGCAAGTTGCTGATTGTCCATGTCTTGGCTGAGGATATCGACCTCGGGCCTCTGCGGCCACGTTGCGTACACCTCGGGCACGTAGGCGGCCCTGAGGGCGCGGACGATTTGGTCGTCAATCGTGGTAATGCCGACACTGCGCGGCGCATAGGTATGCATCGCCACAGCAAAGCCACCGTTTCCACAGACTAATTCGTGGGCGCGGGCCACCACCTCGTGGTAACTTCGGTGCAAGCCAAGCAGGAGTTCGACGTCGGCCGGATCGACGATGTAGAGGGGCAAAAGCCCGGTCATTCCTTCGGTTTTTTCACCGGCAGGGGGCTGCGGCGTGCGATTGCAATCGATGAAGGTCCGCGGCACGTGGCTGCGCACGCTCAGGACGCTGCGTGGCTGCACCGGGACGCCCGCCTGCTGGCAATCGGCGATGAACTCGGGAAACTCCTCAGGACGACTGACTAATTTGCCGACGCAGTGGGCCAGCTCGGGGGAGCCAACATCGGTATTGACGAAGAAAAATGCGGCCAAGTCTTCCGGCAAAGTACTGCGCAGCTGCGCCGCCACAGCCGCGAAATCCGCGTGCAGGGTGGCACCGTGAGGCTGATCGAGCAAAATGGCAGGGAATTGCAGTGGATCGCCGCTCCGAGGCAGCATCAACGTCGTCGTGCAAACGCCCGGCCGTGAAGTGAATCCGTGGCGAACAGCCCAATCGGTCATGGCAATCCTCTCACCGGCCATTTCGGCCAAGGGGGCGCACAATAGCCGTGCTCAAGGTGCTCCGGCAACTGTCCCGCAGTCCAGGCTGCAGAGAATCAAGTGTCAATATCTGTGACGTATTAGTCGGTTAGCCGTGCTGAGCAGCATTGAGCCGATCCACCTCGACCTGGGCAGAACCGCTGCCGTCGACCATCACGCCATCCTGAATCCGCACCACGCGCCGTGCGTGCTGCATGACCCGCGGGTCATGGGTGGAAAACAGAAAAGTCACGCCTTTCTCGCGGTTTAGGTGCAGCATCAAGTCGATGATTTGGTCCGACGTCACCGAGTCCAGGTTGGCGGTCGGCTCATCGGCCAGCACCAGCTGCGGTTGGGTCACCAAAGCGCGGGCAATCGCCACGCGTTGTCGCTGACCTCCCGATAATTCATCGGGTTTATGCTTGAGGAAGGGGTCCAGGCCTACGTCGCGCGCGACTTGCTGCACCCGCTCGCGCAGTTCCTTCTTGTTTTCGCCGCGAATCAGGCAAGGAAACTCAATATTTTCAATGACATTGAGCACTGGAATCAGGTTGAACGATTGGAAGATGAAGCCAATTTTTCGATTGCGTATCTCCGCAAGATCATTAAAGTCGCGCGTGCCGACCTCTTCGCCGTCGAGCTTGTAAGAGCCCGAAGTGGCGTTGTCCAAACAGCCGATGATGTTGAGCAATGTGGTCTTGCCTGAGCCCGATGGGCCCATGACGACGGTGAATTCGCCCCGTTCTAGCGTCAGGTCGACGCCGCGCAGGGCCGAGACCTCGGTCTTGCCGAGCTGATAAGTCTTTGTGACGCCTTTGATTTCAACCAGGGACATGAGAACTCCTGCACAGACCCGGTCGCAACCGGGACAACGCCAACGCCGGCGTTAGTAAAAGAGGCGAGCACTGAGAAAAGCACGCCATACCAGGGGGTTGACGCCAAATTCGCTGTAGCGCGTGCCATCGCCGGCCAGGCCGCCGCGGCTTTGAACTCCGGGAATCGACATGAAGCCGGCAGCTGTGATCGACAGCCATTCGCGGGCGCTCCAGGTCACAGTGGGCGCTAAAGTACCTGAAAAATCTTCCAAATCCATCAGGACTAGGCCAATAACCGACCAGTCATCGGCAATCTGCGATTGCTGGTAGCTCAGCAAAGCGTAATGGCGACGCACGGGATCAAAGGCAAATCGCTGGGGTGACCCTGGATCGCTGGGCGCCGGCGTGGCCAATCCTGCGCCGCTTGGCAAGGTCAGGCCACTGCGCGCAGCTGAACTCATCAACTGCACTGCGCTGATATAGCTGCTAAATTCATTGCTGTTGTAGCCGTCGCCGTTGTACAGATACTCGGCGCTGACCTGGGCCGCGTCGCCAAACATGTAGCGCACGCCGGCGATGGCTTTGGCGCGAAACACGCCGTCGTCGAGCTTGCTGTAGCCAGCGACGGGCTTTCCGCTTGTCACGCAACCTACGGCGGTGGCTAGACTTTGCACACAATCGCCTTGGACTTGCAGCCGGGCCGAACCCGTCTGCCCCAGGGCTTCGACATGCAATTCCCAAGCGTTGGCAAAGATATGCGACGCAGAAAGGCCCAGACGTGGCTTCCACGTGAAGGCATCATTGTAGAGCTGTGTCATGTAAACCATGGCATTAATATCGGTTTCGTGCCAAAGCCCGTAAGCCCGCAGTGCCGTTGCGAAGTGCGGCCGCGTGTCGTCCGCCGTGGCGACCTTGTTGCCGTTGTTGTCCAGGGTGGTCAGGGCCGGGTAGTCTGGGTAGTACAGCAAAGACCCAGGAATTCCGCCGTATTGTCGCGTCACCTTGGCAGCGCCAACCAGGGACAATGTCCATTTTTCAAAGGGCGCTTCGACCCGCGCCAGCCAAGCGCCGGCCCGTTGCAAGGTCGGGTCGCTGGGATCCTTTGGCGGATTGAGCAGATCGGTCGGATTCAGGGTGATGCCCGGGCCCCAAGTGATGCGCTTTTTGCCCAGCAGGATCTGCAAATGTTCACTGGGCCGCCAATTGCCATACAATTCGCTGACAATCGCCGCGGGATGGTAGGTCGCGACGTCGTGATCGGCCACGCGCGCTTGTTGCCCCGTGTCGTCCGCAGTCCAGTAGCCACCGGCCTTTTGGTACAGAAAGGAAACGTCGGCCCCGCCATCGCCCACGTCCTGGCCATCCTTGTCTTTCCAGCGTAATTTCAGCTGGATATTGGCCTCGCTAAGGTTGGACCAAGTCGGCACATCGCGCGACGGCAGCAATCGGTCCCAGCCGACGCGCGTGTAACTCTGCCGCGAATCGAGCCAGCCATTGGTGGTGACCAGTAGCCGCTGGGGTGCATCGGCGGGCACAACCAATGCAATTTCAGCAGATTGCTCAGGTGTCGCAGCTGTGCCCGCATCCGGCAATGCCGCTGCATCCTGAGCCATGGCGGGCCAAGCGACTACGGCAGCCGCAATTGCGCCACACGCGCCTGCCCAAAGGGGAATCGGACGTCGCAATGCCATGTTACTTGCCCATGTCGTCAAGGACGAACTTGGTTGCCGCCGGATTCACTTTGGTATTCATGGAGTCCCAGCTCATGATGCTGTAGCGCTGCGTGGCAATCATGTTCTTCATCACGATTTTGCCGGGACGCACCAGGCCAGCAAAGTTCTTGAACTCACTGAACTCTGCCGCTCGGAGCATCTTGCCCGAGGCCGTGTAGTACTCACCCTTGAGCGGCTGTAAGTCAGCCTTTCGCATCCACAATTTGATAGAGTCGTAGGCGGCGTCCTTGGTCTTGGCCTTGAGTTCCAAGAGCCACGCGTCGGCCCGCCCAGCGTCAGCGGCCAGGGTAGCGCTGTAGTCCGCCTGGTAATTGACGCGCAACACGTCGGCATTGTTGAAGTCTCCTCCTTGGAAGGAGTCGCGGTTGGCCAGGCGCACGGCGCGTTTGAGGCTCGGCATGTAGACCCAGAGGTTATCGCCTTGGCGCAACATCTCCTGGCCGCGTACGGCTGCAGGTTCATCAAACCATGCGCGAAATTTGTCATCGCCCTTCTTGAGGACGCGCATCTTGTAGGCGCGGCTGCTGCCATCGTCGCGGTGGGCGGTCATGGCGATCACGGACTCAAAACTCTCAGGCCCCATCACAGCATCGTACTTGGCCAGCAGGTCGTGGGCCGTTGGATCAGCCATGGCGGGCACGGCGAGGAAGGCACCCAAACCCGCTAAGGCTAGGCGGACGATGGTCAAAGAAAGTCGTTTCATCTTGAGCTCCTATGAAGGTCGATTGGTCAGGCAGGACGGCTGCCAAACTCAAGTTGCGCGCAATGCTTCCACGGGGCGCAAACGCGACGCCCGGATCGCCGGATACACGCCCGCGAGCGCCGTGCCCAGCAGGGTCGCAACCAAGGTTGGCACAATGAGCCCCACCGGCGTGATGGGGACTATGTGGTAAACAGCTGTAGATCCAGGGGCATTGGCCGGGATTCCTCCCCGCGCGGCAATGGTCCTGATGGCTATCAGGGCCACGGTCATCGCTAGGCCGCCGCCCAAGGCAGACATCGCCACCGCTTCAAGGAGAAACATCAAGGATATTGAGCGCCTCTTGACGCCCACGGCCATCATTGTGCCGATCTCCCGCGTTCGCTCCATGACACTCATCAGCATCGTGTTGACCACGCCGATAATGGCAATCACCAGGAATACCAAACAGATCGCCCCAAGCACCATCTTCTGGAAATCCACCACGTCTTGCACGTTGGGCCTGAGCTGCGCCCAGGTCTGCACTTCATACGTCGGCCCCAAGGCTTGGCGCACCCGTGCGGCCACCGCTTCCACTTCGTCCCGATCGGTCACGCCAACGACGATCTCCGTCAAGCGGCCGGGCATGCCAAGGAGTTCTTGGGCATAGGCCAAGGGCACAAACAATTGACGTTTGGATTCAAAGGCATTGCCGTTGTCGGTCGTCCCCACCAGTTCCAAGTCCAGCGCATTCTGCTGCCCGGCTTTGGTCGCTGCCTGCAGGCTACCGGCACCGCCTAGCTTGAGCTCTAGCGCATCGGCCAAGTCCTTACCGATCAAGGCCCCGTTCTTGGATTCCTCTGTCACGGCCTTGCCTTGCAGGAAATCCTTGGCTGTCGTCAGCACTTGGTATTCAGCCTTGGGATCAACACCCATGGCCAGCATCATGGTGGATTGGGAACCATTTGAAATCAAGCCACTAAACACCAATCGTGGCGCTACAGCCCTCACCCCGGCAATGCGCGCAATCTGCGCCATCAGGGCTGGGTCCGCCGGCAGATCGTAGTCTAAGGGCTGACTATCCTTGACTTCATCGTAGCCCTTCTTGTGGACTTGTAGGGCTCCGATTCGGCCGAGAATCGTGTCATCGATCATGGCGCTGCCCAGCCCGAGGATGAACGAGCCGAGCAGCAGCGTCATCAGCACGCCAAAACCGATGGCCCCCATGGTCAGCGACGAGCGCGCCTTGTTGCGAAAAATGTTACGAAATGCCAAGCGAATTAGGGTCATATCGTGTTCCTTGTCCTGCAGCATCTCACCTTTTGTCAGCCCGAACAGTTGCCCAACGCTGGGCTACCCGCCAGCCAAAGCCTGCACGGGACGCATCCGACTGGCGCGCCAGGACGGGTAGACCGCAAACAGCAGGGAACCGCCCGCGGCCAGAGACACGACAAAAGCCAAGTAAGTCAAGGTTGTATATGGACGAATGATGAACGGTACCGCCGACCCCGGCATCGTCACTTCAATGCCGCGCTGCTCTAGCCAAGTGACCACG
The DNA here is from genome assembly GCA_903840165.1 of uncultured Myxococcales bacterium. GTDB lineage: Bacteria > Myxococcota_A > UBA9042 > UBA9042 > UBA9042 > CAIMEY01. Next base: position 8,199 of record CAIMEY010000074.1, read on the forward strand.
CCCAAGCCCGCCAGCCCGCCCGCGACGCCGCCAAGCAGACCGATCGTCGCGGCCTCAATGAGAAAAAGCGCTAAGATTTTACCGCGTCGCACGCCAACCGCCATCATTGTGCCGATTTCCCGGGTGCGCTCGAGCACGCTCATGAGCACGGTGTTGGCGACGCCCAGCAGCATCAGAATCATGAAAACCGTCGCAACCAAAGAGAGAATCAGGTTCTGCCTCTCCATAGCCTGCTTGACGAAGCTCGCCACCTGATCCCAGGTGTGCACCTCATAATCGCTGCCCAGCACACGGCGCAGCGAAGCTGCGACCTCAGGAATATGGTCAATGTTATCAACGGCAATAACCAGCTCGGTGGCTCGTCCTTCCATCTTGAGCAATCGTTGCGCCAGGGCCAGCGGCACCACCGCCAGCTTTTTTTCGCCCGGTAGATTGAGCTTGAGCTGTCCAGCAATCGTAATGTTTTCACCAGATAAGGCGCCGTCCTTGTCCGGCCCGAGCACCGCCGCCGGCAATTGCGCTTGACCCGGAGTGCCACGCAGGCCTTTTTCCAATTCCGCTGTTAAAAGAACGGCATCGGCGATCTTGCCCGAGGTAAAGCGCCCGCCATCGGACACGGTCATCTTGCGCAAAGGCACTGCGTCGAATTCACGCTTTGGATCAATCGCTTGCATTGCGGCAAATAGGGTCTGGTCCCCCACATTGATCATCCCGGCGAACAGAATTCGCGGTGCCACGGCGGTGACATGCGGGACCTTTCTGATCTTATTGAGAAAATCTTCGTCCGCTGGCATGTCCAGGGTCAGGGGCGAGGCAATGACGTTCTTGAGGTAGCCGGCGTGGTGGACTTGAATTGCGCCGGTCTGACCGCTGACCGCCGTCTGCACCAGAGCCCGCTGTAAGCCATTGAGAACACCGCGAATTCCTACCATGACGCCGACGCCAAGGAGCAGCGCGGCCAGGGTAATCATCGTTCGCCGGCGGTTGCGCAGGACGTTGCGCAGGGCGATGGACAGCAGGCTCCACATGCAGGCTCCTTGGCAATCGCGGCGTCCCAGGAAAAACGAACGTTCATTCAATTATGCCGCGGCCATCACCGCAGCCCTGTTAGATGACGTTAGCTGGATTTGGCTGCGGATAGCTCGCCGCGTTGGGGCGGTTGGTAGCGGTCTATGGCGGCGGCACCGCGGAGAAACTGATCGACCAATTGTTGAGCGTGCAGGCGCGGATGGGCGACAAAACGATGGGACGGATTGAGGATGAGCAACTGCCGCCACAGCATGACCGGGGCAAAGCACACCGACGCCAGCAGTTCGGGGTCACCCGCGCGAAACAGGCCTATTTCCAAGCATTTTGCCATTAGGTCAATAAGAGGTTGCCGCTGGGCCCCCATCCGCTCGAAGTAGTTGATGCGGCCCTGACCGGCTAGGCGCATGCCGTCTGAAAGCATGATCCGAAAGCGCTTTTGCTCCCGATCGCTGGCGCAATGGAGCAGCATCCGGGCGATCCACTCCTCGAGGCTGCGAGCTACGTCGTCGATCGTCGGCAGGGCCGGTAACAGGGTGTGCGCAGGCGTCAGCGGCCTAAAATCAAAGACGACTGCGTCAAAAATCGCTTCCTTGTTGGTGAAATGGTGGTAGATGGCACTTTCGCGCACACCGACGGCCTTGGCCAAGTCGCGCAGACTCGTGCCGTAGTAGCCGTGTTCACTGAACAATTCTAGGGCCGCGTCGACAATCGCTTGCCGCGTGTCTCGCTGCTCACTTGTCTTGGGGCGACCGACCATAAACTTAATGTACGTTCGTTCAATAAAATGTCAAGGCTCGCAAACTGGCCTCCTCGAACTGTCTTGCTCCGCCCCGCCCACACCGGTACAGTTCGCCGCGAGGTGAACCGATGCGTACAGTTGTCCTGGTCGTGGGTCTGGTTGGATTGTCCTTTCAAAGCGCAGGGATCGCACTCGCCGCAGCCGCAGACAGTCCTCCCTTGGGTTCGCCGATGCCCAATATTCGCGCCATCCCGCTACAGCGCATGTCGCCGGTGATGCGGCATATTGCCCTGCAAGCTCGGCCGGTTCCGGTACCCGAGGCGCCGACGCCAGCTGCGCCAGCCGACCCGACGGCGGCCCAAGCCCCCGCGCCGCTGAGCCAGGAAACAATGGCGACGGCGCCCAAACCGCCTGGCTTTCGCTACTCAGTGATTCAAGAAGGCATCGTCGACGGTATCTCCGGCACCCTGCTTTACGTCAAACAAAACAAGGAGTCACGCTCCAGCATCGCGGTGCCGATCCCCCAGGACCGCGCGTTGCTGGCGCAGTGTCTGCAGGGTGGCACGGTCGATGATCTCGTCAAAGGTACTGTGATCACAGCAAAATACGATGCTCGGGGCGTGGTTCGGCCAGACCTGCTGATCGTCCACGCCGCTGCCATGGAAGTCCTTGATGGGGCAAAGGTTTTGGACCGCGGTCCCAACCGGCTCTACGTCATCACAGCGGACGGTGCCAACCGCGGCTTTGAACTTCAGGGCGAAGGCGAAGCTGCCTGGGAAGGCGTGATTACTAATGGCAAAGTTGATGATTTGCTGCCGGGTGCCAAGGTCAAGGTCCAATATGACCCGTCTGGTCGGTCGCCCCTGCAGGTCACGCTGATCGAGAAGGTCGCGCAACCAAAGGACAAAGGCTGCGGGTGCCAGATCGCCGCAACCCCTCGGCCGACCGCTGGTGCCTGGCTCCTGCTCGCGGGCCTTGGCGGACTGCTGTGGCGGCGGCGTTGGGCTTGATGCATCCGGTCACGAATTTCTTGTCAATTCGGGGACTTGAATTGGCGGTGCACAGATGGGGTAGCGCCGATCGCCCGGTGCTGCTGTTCATTCACGGCTTTCTCGACCACGGCAAAGCCTTTGCACCTATGGCAGAATTGCTCTGCGATCGCTGGCAAATCGTGGCACCGGACATGCGCGGCCACGGTGAGTCCGGTTGGGTCGGGCAGGGCGGTAACTACCATTTTGCCGACTATTACGACGATTTGCGTCTCATTGTTGAGCAGTTGCGCGGGCCCGTGGGTCTGATCGGTCACTCCATGGGCGGCATGATCGCCACGGGTGTCGCAGCGCTCTTTCCTGAGAAAATACGGGCGCTTATGCTCCTCGATGGCATGGGCCCGCCCAATGGCAGCGCGTCCGAGGGCTTGCCTCGCCTGCAGCAATTCGTAGAAACACTGGCAAAACAAGATCTTCAGCTGTCACCGGCCCAACGCCGTCACGCCCGCAAGGCCTTACCCTCCTTGGCTGCGGCCGCCGCTCGTCTGCAAGCGGCCAATCCCCGCCTCTCGCCGGCCATCGCCGCCCGCCTTGCCGAAACGGGAACCGAGGCAGTGGTCGGTGGATTTTGCTGGCGCCATGACCCCTTGCATCGCGTCCCTAGCGCTCGCCCCTTTCGCGTCGATGAAGCTGTGGACCTCTGGCGGGGCCTGACGATGCCCGTGCTCTCGATTTACGCCGAGCACAGTAACTGGTGTCCACCCGACCTGGATGAACGCTATGCCCTCATTGAACAACTGGTTTGTCGTCAGTTGCCAGGAGCCGGGCACAACTTACACCACGAGTTTCCCCAGCAGCTGGCTGCGGTGGCGGCGCAGTGGTTCGAGGCGCCCGGGCCCTGTCCTTCGGCCTTAGACGATGCAGGCGCAACGCGGTGATGGCGCGCCTACTGATCGTCAACCTCAACCTAGACCCTGAGGAACTCGGCGGTTGTCAGCAATTGCAGCGTAGTTTTAAGGCTTTGGCTGAGCACTCTTCGCAGATTGCTCCGTGGGCAGAGCTGCGCTCCGGCGGCCATCTCGGGCCGTGGGATGGCGTAGTGCTGGGGCCCCAAGGGACGCCATTTTCCGCTTACGATGTCGACTTTCTCCCGTGGTTACAACGCTTTGTCGATGCGCTAACCTGCCCAGTTCTTGCCGTGTGTGGCGGGATGCAGGCGCTCGCCCTGGCGTCCGGTGGTCGACTCCATGCAACGTTCGGTGGCGAGATAGGCCCAACGTATCAAGGACATCAGAAGCTCCGAGGGCCCTTAGCTGTTGGCTTGGATCGGCGCGCTCTGCCCACTTGGCTGCCGGCCGGCTTGGCCGACCAATGGCAAGAGGCAGGCGGACAAGTCTTTGAAAGTCATGTGGAACAGGTGCAAACCTTGCCCGGGCCTTGGCAGGTGGTAGCGTCCTCGACCTTGACGCCGATTGAAGGGTACGTACACCCGCAAAGGCCGATTCTGGCGAGCCAATTCCATCCAGAACTGCATTGGGATGGCGAGTGCGCGGCCGGTCGGGTGTGGCTGCAGGCTTGGCTGGCCGTGGTGCATGGGCTCCAGCGCGATGGAACCAATCTTGGCTAAATCACTATTTTGTTTGCGAAATGGCCGGTTTGTCCCTACCATGATCCAGCGCAAGCAGGTGGTCATTGGCCCGTCCCGGCCGCAGAGCCACGCAGCATGTTGGCGCATGGCTTGAGTTTGTTGGCGCATGCCGGTATGTACGCAATTGCCGGTCCGAGTTCGGCCGCGCTCGAGGGCTCATGCAGGACACGCAGACCCGCTTTTGTCGCACTTTCATCCAATTGCTTGGCCTTTTGCTGCTCTTTGGCCTGAGCGGTTGCGGCAGCAGCACGCCTCAAGCCACGCTCGTCACCAGCAAAGATAGTAGCGCTGGCCAGAATTCACTAGATTCTATAGGTAGTTGCCCAGACGGCGTCGATTGCGCTGCCACCGGCCGGCTCTGCGATTTGGTCAGCCACACCTGCGTCCAATGCCGCGACAACGCCGATTGCAGCCCAGACCAATGGTGCAGCCAGCAACTCTGCGCGCCGGGCACCGTCTGCAAGACCACCGACGACTGCGCCAGTCAAGGCGGCGTTTGTGCAATCGATGTAGGCCATTGCGTCGCCTGCCTTGCCGACAAGGACTGCGGCGATGCCAAGGTATGCACGGCCCATGTCTGTCGCGCCCCGGCTGTGGCGTGTCAAAGCGCGGGAGATTGTAAGCCTTTTGCGATGATGTGCGACCCGGCCAGCAGCACCTGCGTTGAGTGCAGCAGCAGCGGCGACTGCAATACCGGCCGATTCTGCGTCGATCACCTTTGCCTCAAGGCCACGTGCGCGCCGGGAAGCAGCCGATGTGCCAGTAGCATTCACCAGTTATGCAGCACCGACGGCGCCAGCTGGCAGGACGCCCCATGCAATACCGAACAAGCCTGCATCGACGGAACCTGCGCCTCCAAGGCCTGCAAAGGCGGCGATAGCCAATGCGTAGGGACAGACGTCGTGGTTTGCGCGGCAGACGGCAGCGCCTGGTCCAAGCCGCAGGCCTGCCCGATCGGCCAATCGTGCAAGGACAGTATCTGCGAAAACCAGTGCGCTGCAGGCAAGCAAACGTGCGGAATCTACTCGATTTTAACCTGCGCCGCCGATGGCATTGGCCAGACCAAACAAGCCTGCCCCAGCCTGCCCAGCGGCAAACCCGGGGCCTGCGCCGAGTTGCCCAGCGGCGCCACTTGCACCGCCATCGACTGCAAACCGTACATGAAGTTCTGTTTTCAAAATGCAGTCTTTGATTGCGGCGCCAGCGGAGACACCAGCTTAGTCGTCGATTGCAACAAGCCCGCGCCAGACGGCAGCATCCTGACCTGCGACGGCGGCGAGTGCGTGGCCAAGAAATGCACGCCCTTTACCAAGGTTTGCGCCGACGTCGGCACCGTGGCCACTTGCAAATCCGATGGCAGCGGCTACGACAAAGCGTATTGTTCCACCAACTTTGCCTGTGGCGATGGAACCTGCAATCCGGTCATCTGCAATCCCGGCCAAAAGGTCTGCGACGGCAATGGTGTCATCGTCTGCAACGAGTCGGGCACCAGCCTCACGTCCGTCAAAGACTGCACCGCGACAGCGCAATTCTGCCTCAAGGGCAGCTGTGGCCCTCAGGTGTGTCAGCCGAGCTCAACCTTCTGCGCCGCCGGACAACTGGCGACCTGCAACGGTTTAGGCAATAAATTCAGCAGCCAAGCCTGCCCCGTAGGTCAAGCCTGCCAGGGGGACAGTTGCCAACCGGCCGTGTGCAAGGCCTTGGAGTTGGAGTGCGACGGAAAGTCCGTCGAACAGTGCGATCCCTATGGTTCCAGTTGGTTGCCCATCAAGGACTGCGGGTCGATCGGCAAGGCTTGTTTTGCAGGCACCTGCGTCGACACCGTGTGCCAGCCCTTGGCCAAGAGTTGCGTCGGCGACCAACTGGCGATTTGCAAAGGCGATGGCACCGGCACCACCGTGCAGTCCTGCGACGACGGCGACGCCTGCACCACCGACAGTTGCGACCCACTGAAGAACGCTTGCAGCCACACCGGCAAGTCGTGCGAGGACAACAACCCATGCACAATCGACAATTGCCTGCCCACCTCTGGCCAATGCGACCACCCACCGACGCTCGGCACCGCCTGCGACATGGACGGCAACATCTGCACCGAGGACCTGTGCCAAGGCGGTAGTTGCACGCCAGGCCCGGGCAAGAACTGCGATGACAAAAACGCTTGCACAGCAGATGCTTGCGGCACCAAGGACGGCCTGTGCAGCCATGAGCCGGCCCCTCAGGAAGGCAAGGCGTGCGGCGTCGGCGGAGCCTGCAAACTCGGCGATTGCATTGTACAATGCAGTCAAGTCAACTTGTGCCCCGCCGGTTGTGCTTGCGGCATCAAGGGTTGCGACATGTTCGGCAGCCAAACCTTGCCCCTGGCCTTTGGCCCGGGCGACGCCGCTGGAGGCTGGAATCCCTTCCACAACGAGTGGTGGACCAGCAAGCCCTACAGCAATCAAATCTGCCGATTCACCCAAGAGGGCACGCCTATTGACTGTTTTGCCGGTCCCAGTGGCCGCGTGGCGCAGATTCAGGGCGAGGCCAACATCGACGTCGCCTACATCGCCCTGACCACGGGCCCTGGGCTACCCGATCAGCAAAATGCTGAATTGATGCGCTTTTCCGGCATGAAGTTGCCGCCCGTGTGGAACATCGACTTGCCGGCTGGGTCGGTGAGCGCCGGCGTGGCCCTGGACGCAACGGTGGTCGTGACGGCCAATGGCAACGGTAACACCACGCAATTGCGGCGTTATGACAAGGCGACGGGGCAAGAGTTGTCGCCCCTGAATTTCCCGGCCGTGGCAGCCGGAACCGTGCTTGGTTTGGCCCAAGCGGATGGCATCTATTACCGCGTCACGACCAGCGGAACCCTGCAGATGCTCGACCCATTTACCGGTGCTATCGCCGCGCAGACTGCCGTGGCCATCGCTCCGACCTTTGCATCGCAACTAGTTAATTCCTTTTGCCTTTCGGCTGGTCCTGCGGGCAAGGGCGTTTGCGTGCCCATCAGCGCTGGCTGTCAGTAGGCAGGACGGACGCTGCGCCTTACTGAATCTGCGCCGTCGCCACGCCGCTCGTCACCAGAGACTCCAGAAAAGTCTTGTACATAGCCGCTGCTTTGGTGGAGTCGAAGATGACAAAGTGATCGTACTTGGCCCACTGCGACACAACCGCCGTTACCGCTACGCCCGCGCCGTGCCAGTTATTTTGCACAGGACTATCAAGCACTTGGGCGCCATTTAGGGTGAGCGCGTCATTGGCGTGCACCAGGGGCGCCAAGATGTCCAGCCCGATGCAAGCAGCCAAAGCCTCCGCCGTGGCCGAGGGCGTATCCTGGTCGAGCAATCCCTCCGTCAACAGCAAAGGTACTGGTTTCTCAGGGGATTGGCGATTAAGGATCAGGGGCCCATAGGTCAGCGGGTCGGTGATGTCGGCCAGCAACTGCACCAGGGAAATCGCCGGGTGGTATTCGCTGATCTCGCCGTCATCCAGGCCCAGCAGGCCGCCCACGAGCGTCGAAAAGTCCATGGGATACTTGCGCAAAAGGATGGTCTGCGACAGTCCGGCGCCGGCACCCGACAGCACGTAGCCCAACTGATTGTTGTCGACAGCGGCCAGCAACGCGCCCGACAAACCGCCCTGGCTGTGCCCGAGGAAGGACACCCGCGTGGGGTCGAGGTGGACGCTGAGGCCGTCGGCGGCGATGCCGGCAGGTAAGTCGATGTAGCCATTGCGAATCATTCTGGCTAGCAGAACGGAGTCCAGCGCGGACTGGCGGAAGCTCGCTAAACCAGAGTAAATGTTGAAGAAATTGAAAGAGGCAGCGTCAAGGGTGTTGCCCGTGATCTCAGGCGTACAGCGAGGCCCGTGCATCGGCTGGTCGATGCTGACGACGGCAATACCGGCCGCCGTCAAGTGGTCCCCAGTGCCATCGGTTGAGAAAGATAAGTAATCTCCGCCTGTTCCGTGGGCATACATGGCAACGGGGACTTGCCCTGAGCCGGTGTCGTGGCTGCGCTTGACCGGGACGGCGAGAGAAACGCGCAACATTTCTTGGTGTTGGGCAATGGGGCTACCATCGCTGGCAAAGGCGAAACCACCGCTTGGCGCCTTGTTGTAGGGGCAATCGCCGACTTGGTAGTTGGGGGCAGGGTATTGTCCTGTAAATAGGACGAAATTCTTGCTCTTGGTTGGGGCGGATTTCCAGCCACTGGCCGCTTGTACCGGCGGTTGCGTGCGTTGAAAGGCTGCCATGGCGCGCAGTTGGGCTGAAGGGTCGCCGGTTGTGAACACCGTGGCCGCCGCCAAGTCTTTGTAGGGAATGCTTATCTTTGCAGCCAGATAGGCCGCCACCAAAGGTTGCAGGCTATCGGCCAACTTTTGCTGGGCCACGTCCAAAGTGGCTGTCGATGCAGGGACTTGGGGGTCCAAGACATGGTCCAGCAGCTTGTCCACCACCAGGGCCAGCACCGTCGGGCGCCCAAGCACTTTGCCTTGGGCATCGCGCATGTCGCGGCGCACCAGCAGGGCATAGGTCGTCTTGGGCCTTAAGGGATGTCCCCAAACAGGCTGAATCATCAGCAGATTCTCGACCAAGTACTGCCCGCGGGTCTTCGGCGAAAGGCGCGCCTGCACCGGCGTTGGCACGCCATAGGTCGGACTGCTGGGGTCGATGTCCAGCAGTTGATAAGGCGATGAAGGTTCAAGGGATTGTGCCGCATCGACCACCTGGGACACATCGAGCGGCGCGTCAAACTGCACGTAGGCCGTCGGCTGCAGGCTCCAACCGCTCAGCGACGCCTGTCCGTAGTCCAGGTATTGCTTGAGCAAATCCGCCTGTTCGCCGACCTTGGGCGCCGGGAAACCACTGAGGTCCAACCGGCCATCACTGCCTCGGCGGGTATTGGTCGGAAAAGGGGAGGCGTGCCAATCGGTTGCCGTCAGCTCATAACGCGCCACTGCACCCGTTGTGCTGCCGATCAGCGGGTCTTTGCTGAGATCAGGACTGATTTGCAGTTGCTGAGCCGTGTCGCTCAGTGCGTCGGTCGAGCTATCGCTGCTCGTAGCGGTTGACTGGCAACTGCTTAGAAATCCAAAGGTACTTAGGGCTGCTAACTGCAGGCACCAGCCCGGCAGGCCGTAGGAACTCGCGGCCATGATCGCCTCGCGCTGGAGCTCAATAGGCCCCGCCGAATTTCTTGACCTTGCTGGTAGATTCTGGTGCCTTGACCACGCCACGAACAATGGCGATCGAGGCGCTGGCACCAATACGGGTCGCCCCTGCTTTGATCATGGCGTCGACATCGTCGGCCGTGCGAACACCGCCAGATGCTTTGACTTCCAGCTCTTCGCCGACCACGGCCTTCATCAGCGCGACGTCGTCTGTGGTCGCGCCTCCAGGGCCAAAGCCCGTGGATGTCTTGACAAATGCAGCGCCGGCAACCTTGGACAACGCGCAGGCGACGATCTTTTCCTCGCGCGACAACTCGCCGGTCTCCAAAATGACCTTGACCTTTTTGCTGCCGGCGGCTTGGACCACGGACTGCATGTCCTGTAGCACCAGCGCGTAATCCTTGGACTTTAGTGCGCCGATGTTGATGACCATGTCGATTTCTTCGGCGCCGTCGCGCACGGCTTCGCGGGTCTCAAAGCCTTTGGCGGCTGGCGTCATGGCGCCCAGGGGAAAGCCGACGACGGCGACGACCGGGACGCCGCTGCCACGCAATTCCCGTGCACAATAGCTGACATTGCCGGCATTGACGCACACGGATGCGAACTTGTACTGGGCGGCTTCTCTGCACAAAGTCTTGAGTTCATCGCGACTTGCATTGGCCTTGAGCAGCGTATGGTCAATGTAGCGCGCCAAGTCCGAACGGACCGCACCACCGTCCAGGCCTGGGCCCGAAGAAACGCGATGGGCACCAAGATCAATAATTTTCGCAACATCGTCGGGCCGACGCGTCAACGACCAGCCGCAACCAGTGCATTCGCCCTTGCCCGCCTTGCATGGCTTGCCTGGGCTATGGCCGTGTCCGTGGTCACCGTGGCTTTGCTCCGTCTGCCTATAGCCGTGGCTTTGCTCCGTCTGGCCATGGCCTTGGCTTTGCTCCGTCTGCCCATAGCCGTGGCGGTGCTCCGTCTGCCCATGGATGTGGCGGTGGCCAGAGTCGTCGTGGTGGGCCGGTCGCGAACTGGCGATCCGCGAACCACCGGACTGGTCGAGTTCAGCACGAACTCGATCTGCAATGGTTTGAACAAGTTGCTCGAACTGACGGTCTTGAGACATCGGTTTCCTCGCGTAGACGCGCCCGCAGTGTAGGGCTTTTGCGCTGCGCTTGCCAAGGCCTGCAAACCGGCGCGCATCGATGTGTTCACGCGCTGGCGGGCAGCAGGCCAAGGAGAACGACCATCGGCCTAGCTGGCGTAAAATCAGAGCGTTAGGCGGCTGGTGTCTGAAGCGACAAGAGGCTGGCCCAAACGGCGCACTGAGGCTACACTGTGGGCCATGAAGCTGTCCGCGACCATCCACGGCCAAACCTTTGCCTTTCGCGACCTCAAGGACGCCCTCAACAAGGCCAGCGAACTCAAATCCGGTGACAGGGCCGCGGGTTTGGCGGCGTCGAGTACCCGTGAGCGCGTGGCTGCAAAACGCGTCGTGGCCGACCTGAACTTGCAGACCTTGTTCGAACATCCGTCCGTCCCCTATGAGCTCGATGAAATTACACGATGTTCTGTCGACGGCATCGACCAGCGAACCCTCAAACGCATTGGCCAGTGGAGCGTCGCCGAGCTGCGCGAATGGATTCTCAATCGGCAGACCACCGCGGAAGAAATTGCTGAAATTTCAGGTGCATTAACGCCAGAGATGGTCAGCGCCGTCTGCAAGCTGATGTCGACGCTGGACCTCACCGTCGCTGGCCGTAAGATCCGCGTGGTGCGGCACTGCAACGGAACCATTGGTCTTGCTGGTCGAATTTCTTCGCGTTTGCAGCCCAATCATCCCGTGGACGACGTGGCCGGCATCCTGGCTGCGACTAAGGAAGGCCTGAGTTACGGCAATGGCGACGCGGTGTTGGGCATCAATCCGGCGACGGAGAGCACGGAAAACACCTCAAAGATCCTCCACGCCGTCAAAGATCTGATGCGCCAACACCGGATTCCCACGCAGGTTTGCGTGCTTGCCCACGTGACCATTCAGATGGCGGCGATGGAAAAGCACCGGGCGCCGTTGGACCTGTGCTTTCAGTCCCTGGCGGGCTCGGAGAAGGCCAACCGCAACTTCGGGATTTCAGTGCGTTTGATCGACGAGGCGTACGACATGACCCGCCGCCTTGGCACGGCGCAAGGGCCTGATGTCATGTACTTTGAGACCGGCCAAGGCACGGCTTTGTCGGCCAATGCGCACCACGGCACCGATCAGACGACGATGGAAGCGCGCGCTTACGCTTTTGCGAGGCGTTACAAGCCCTTCCTGGTCAATACGGTGGTGGGCTTCATCGGGCCGGAGTACCTGGAAAACAGCAAGCAAATCATGCGTGCCGGCCTAGAAGATCATTTCATGGGCAAATTATCTGGATTATCCATGGGTTGCGATGCGTGCTATACGAATCACGCCGAAGCAGACCAGGACGACCAGGAAATCCTTGAAATGTTGCTGGCTTCTGCGGGTGTGAACTACCTAATGGGCATTCCGCTCGGCGACGACGTGATGCTCAACTACCAGACGACCAGTTTCCATGACAATGCACAAGTGCGCGAAATGTATGGACTTCGCCCGACTCCCGAGTTCGAGGCGTGGCTAGAGCGCATCGGCTTGTGGCGCAACGGCCGTCTGACCGAACGCGCGGGCGATCCGACCATCTTCGATACGCCGTATAGCCTGCGATCGGAGCGAAAAGTCTAATAAGTTCAAGCTGTTGACTGTGAATCAGTAGGCCTTGGTGCCGTAAACCACTGTCGGGCTGCCAAAGGTCAAGGTCACGTCGCGGTTAGCGCGAATATCCTTGTAATTGCTCACGGTCCCTTGACTATCCGGCCAGCGGACTTCAATGGCGTCGATGTCGCAGGCAGCACCGAGCCCGACCGTCAACATCAAGTCATGCTGGGCATTGCCATGCCCATAACCACCCATGACTACGTGGGTTTGCGTCCTGCCTCCTGCGGTCACCCGGACCCGCGCGCCAATGGCTGACCGATTGACGCCGCCGCTTTGACCCGCAGGGGTAGCACCGCCATCTAAATGAATTCGCACTAGATTTTGCTGTTGGGCCTGATCATTGCGCAGGGCGATGAGCCACGGACGAACCACCTCACCCTTGCTGGCGGCGTAGTTGGTGCTGCTGACGAGGTCGAGGTCGCCATCGCCATCGATGTCAATCCAGGCAGGCACGCCGTAGTTGCGAATATCCTTGGTGATAAGGCCAGCCTGATCGTCAATCCGCACAAAGGTGCCGTCCACTTGCTGCTGAAACAGCGAGGCCGTGTCGGTCGGGCCGTAGGCACCGGTCTGGGTCCACATCACGTCCTTGAGGCCGTCCAAGTCAACATCGACCATAACTGCCATGGATTCTCCGTGGTTCCAGTACACGCCCTTCTCCGGTCGGTCTAGGCCCGTGGCAACATTGCCCGGTCGCGTGAATTTGCTGCCGTCGCCCGGATTGAGAATCAATTCGCTGGGATCAGCGGCGCTTCCGACGTCACCGTGGACAATCGTTGCCGACAAAAGGTCCATGTCGCCATCGTCGTCGATATCCCCGCAAGCAAAGCTGAAATAGTTGCCGCCAAGGCTGTACGCCTGGTCGGTGATGCCGGGCATCCAGCCGCGGAAATACGGGCCGCTGCCGGCGCCGAACGCGTCGACGCAGGACACGCCTGGGGCCGGTGGCATCGGCTGACAGTGCTTATCAGTTGGATTTGCTGCACAAAAGCAACGAAACGACACGTCATCGCTGTAGTCGACGCGGTCATCGTGATCGAGGCCGAGTTGGTGGCCGACCTCGCTGAACTGCCCGCCATCATTGAGCCAAGCCTGACATTCTTCGCGGCCGTAGGAGGCAAAGACCATGTCGTCGTCGCCATCGCCGTCGAGGTCACATGCGACGTTGCCAAAGACGTGGCGCCACTGCGTCCCCTTGGCCAAGGTACCGTCCTTGGTGGGTAGGCCTACATCCTTAGAAACATTTGTGAAAGCGCCGGTGCCATCGCCGCGAAACAGGGTTGGCGGAATATTCGGGTCGGCCGGATTGTACGGCCAATGCGCGACGGTCGACGGCCAAAAGTCGAGAAAGCCGTCCCGATCATAGTCCAGAAGCACACTTCCCGGGACCCAAAAAGCCTTCTTGTTCAGCTCACTTGTCGGCGCCAGGCTAAAGTGTCCTTGGCCGTCGCCCAGCATCGCGTCGCACGCATCCTCCGGGGCTGCTGCGGCTGAGGTGACCTCGTCGCTCGGGCAAAGCACAGCATCGACATGCCCATCATTGTTGAGGTCGCCGAGATTCGCTAGGCCCCAGCCGCGGTTGCCTTTGCCATCGCGCGTCGCCAACAAGCCCGACTCAGCGGTGGTGTCGACAAACTTGCGCTGGCCCGGATGGGCTGGATCTGCGCGATTCATCAAGAGAAAGTGCAAGGGCTTGCCGGCCCAGTTGGGATCGGTGATTTGGCGGTGTGAAGTGACGGCGGCGACGAAAAGGTCTGCAAATCCATCGCCGTCGACATCAGCCGCCTCGATCGCTGAGCCGACTGAAAAGGTATCCGCCGTTGAACCCAAGTTCATGGCCGCGCTGACGTCGGTAAACGTCGGAATTCCCAAGGCTCCTGGGGTCTTGCAGATGCGCGGCGGCAGATTTGCTTGGGCATCGGCAGCGTCGGCCCCGGCATCAGCTACCGTATTACCGGTCGAGTCTGCTGTGCTTACAGGGGATTGGGTCGTCGTTGTCGAACAGCCCAGGCCCACGCCGAGCAACAGGGCAAATCGCAGACGCAGCATGTGGACCTCTAATTGCTTGAAAGTAGGCTATTCATCTCGGGTTGGCGCATCATTCGCCGGACGGTCCTAGGGCTCTGCGTGCAGCAACCGCGCCGTTGTCAGCACAGCGGTTTGCGTTTGTCCCCCATGTTCGTACTCAATCACCATGCGCCCACCTGGCGTGCCGAGCAAATAGCCCTGCACGGCTGTGGAATTGAGGGATGCACAGGCCCGGCCATCGATGCGCAGCAGGCGATCGCCTGACTGGATCCCGGCCCCGGCTGCCGGGGAATCTGGCATAACATTAGTAATTTCAATGTGATTGTCCTGGCTCTTGACCGTGATGCCCACACCTTGCTCGGCCGTTTGCTGCGCTCCCTCCGCCGGCTGCAGTGCTACGTCGTTCACCACCGTCCCTTGCCAGGGCACGCTCAGACCGCCAATCGTTTCAGTGATGTAGCCCGAGGCCCGCACTTGCAGATGCCCCATGCCCGTGCCGACGCCGCGCACGGAGAACTCACCGTTTTCATTGGTTGTTGTCTGCCATGGCTGCCTTGCCGTGTCGGTCGTCAGCGTCAGGATGGCCCCAACCACAGGCTTGCCTTGGGCCGTCACCTTGCCCTGGACGGTGGCCCCATCCTGAAGCAACAGCATGAGATCGCGGCGTTCTCCACCTCGCGGCACGTCGACTTGCACCGTCACGCTGGCCCGGTCTGCAGCCGATGCAGTCACATCGTAACTACCTGGATGTACGGGACCAATGCGGAAGTTCGTGCCGTCAAACACCGCCGGCAACGGGGTTCCTTGGGGCCTGAGCAATTGCACCACGGCACCGGAGATGGGTTTGCCATGCCGATCAAGGACTTGTCCTGAGACATAGCCGTCATCGAGCACCGCGGCGCGTTCGGTCGGCGCTGCGGCGATTTGGCTCGGGGCTACGCGGGCTTGAGGCCCTTTGACCTCCGCCGGCGCCAGGGCCCTGCGCTGCGACTCGACCTCAAGATGATCAAGTGGATCGTCCTTCACTTCAGAGGCTTTACCGGCCACCTCAGCCTTGGGGGGGACCGGCTCAGGGCGTAGCACCCACACGATAACCAGGGCGGTCAGCAAGACCAGCGCGCCGAACCATAGCAGGTGTCGCCTCGTCATCGGCCCTCCCCGCACGGTCAAGAAACAAGGCACCCAAGCCCTGTTATCCAGTCATTTCAGAAGATTGAGCTGCCCGATCGCGCGGTCGGCCGGCTCAAACGCCCGGGAGCGTCTACTTGCCTAGGCCCAGGTAAACCCGCGCCACGGCTTCCAAACCTTCGGGCGGATAGCCGCGGGGACCCTGGTAGCGCAGGCCATTGATAAACACCGACGGCGTGCCGGTGACGCCGAGGTTGGCACCTTCCTGTTTATCCCGAGAAATCAGCTGCTTACCAGCGCCACTGTCGAGGTCTTTCTTGAATCGCGCCATGTCCAGACCCACCTGTTGGGCGTACTTCTCCAGATCGGGCCGATCCAGCGCCGACTGGTTGGCAAAGAGAACATCGTGGTATTCCCAGAACTTGCCTTGGGCTAGCGCCGCCATGCTGGCTTCAGCGGCGATCTGCGCGTGGTCGTGGATGTCTAGGGGCATCTGCTTGTAGACAATGCGCACATCATTGGGGAACTTCTTGGCAAAGTCGTGGATGCTCGGCGCCAACTTGCTGCAGAAAGGACACTGGAAGTCTTCAAAAACCTCCACTTCGATCTTACCTGTCTTGCTTCCGAGGATGGCGTCGCCGTCCGTATTGATCTTGACCGCCGGCCCGCCCGTCTGCTCGAAGAACTTGCCGTTCTTGACGATGTCGTCGTAGTTCCCGGGATTCTTAGCGATCTGCTGGTCAATCAGTTCCTTGAGGTGGTCTAGGGTCTTGGGCGGGCTCAGGCGCACGCCATTGACCAGGATGTTCGGGTAGCTGTGGGCGGCCACTTCGCTCGCTAGCAGGGAGTCGCGCAGGACCTGGCCGCGGTATTTTTCAGCGTCGAGGTCCTTCTTGAACTTGGCCATATCGCAGCCAATTTCCTGGGCAAGCGATTCCAAGCTAGCCCGACCGGTGGCCTGCGTCTTCATCGCTTTGTCAAAGAAAGGCCAGAACTTACCCTGCGCATTGGCGGCCAGGCTCGCTTCAGCCGCAACAATGGCATCCGGATGGTGCAAGGGCACGGCTTTCTGCTTGAAATGAATCTGGATCTTGTCGCCATAGGCCTGGGCAACTTGCTCGACAACCGGTGCGAAGTCAGAGGACTCTTGGTTGCCAAAGCCGGCAAAGACAACGACCTTGACCTTGGCAGAATCAGGACCTTTTTTGGCATCATCGGCGAAGATGGGCACGCGCCAGATTTGGTTGGGATCGGCGGGCGCGCTGGGTGCAGCAGCTGCGCTACCGCCAGACCCACCGGCCGCGGCGACGGGTGCTGGGGGCGGAGCCAAGGGAGCGGCTGGCGCAGAACTGCCAGAATTTGAGCCTGAATTCGCCGGTTCTGCCGCTGCAGCGCCAGGTGCAGTGCCGACCTCCGCAGGGGCCGACGCTGTCGCCGGCACTGCGCTACCAGCGCTCGGTGCGGTCATGCGACCAACTAGATAACCGCCGATGAATAGGGCCAAAATTGCAATGATTGCTTGCTCTCGCTTCATGCCTGCCTCGTAGTGGCGCAACATCCAGAGGTGCGCACGAACCAGTAGATTCGCGCGACTTGCGCGCCCTTAGTGTGCCGTGACACCGCACACTGACGCAAGATCCCCGCAGCCAGACAAAGTATTCCCGCAAAAGGGCGAGACGCCTTCGCCGTACGGCTGAGGCCAGCGCCGGTTGCGGTCCGTCTTGAGAAGAAAATCGCTTTAAAAACAAAGGATTGTCTCAGGTGTGCGCGGTGAGTTGCGGTGGCGCTGCCTTAGTGATGACAATCCATGTCGCGATTGGCGCTACAGCCCGATATTCTTACGCAATTGCTGGCGGTGCGATTCGAACGTGAGCGAATTGATGACCTCAGGCGCGTTGACCGGATCGACCACGTTCTGCCACATTGCCGTGGCCGTCTTGACCTGGGTGTCTGGGAAGCTGACAATGGTCATGATCTCAATCAATTGGCGGCAGGTGAATCGCGATCCGGCGCGCACCTGATCGTCCACGGCGGCGACTTGACTGGCCGGGAAGGAAGCATCGCGGACGCGCTGGGCAAAAGCCGCGAAAGCATTGGAATCCATCGCTGTGACTGCTGGACCGCGCTCGCGGTCATGGTCTCTACCCTCCTCGCGGGGGTTGTACTTCTCGAGTGGTTGACGCTCGCGATCCCGTTCGTGGTCGCGGCGTTCGCGCACCTCAACACCCGGCCCCTGAGGCGGCACACAGCCACAAACCGATCGCTTGCCGGCAACCACGGTTCGCCATTGACCATTCCAGGTGCCCGGTGCGCATACGGCCGGGCAACGCTGATTGGCTTCCCCTTGATTCCACAGCGGTCCAGCCTCGGCATCATAGGCCTGGGGCGGCAGGGGAGGCGGCAGAGGCGTCGAGCGGACATTGTCACATTCGCAAACGGACATCTGACCTTGGCGCGTTGTCCACCATTGTCCGGTCCACACCGTCGGCGCGCAGAGTTGGGGGCACTTGTTGGTCGCATCTTGTTGATTCCACAAGGGACCGGCCTCAACGATGCGCTTGCCATTGCCGGCTTGGCGAACGGGCGGCGGCAGAGCTACCGGCGCGGCCAGCGGCGTGAAATGCCAAGTTTGGTTGGCGTGGCCATGGCAACCAAAGAGAATAACGCGGGTTCCAGGGCGATTGTTGCCGCCGTCGACGTCCATGCATTTGTTGCCTAGACCGACCAACCGGCCCTGGGCTTGCAGGGACCAGCGCTGATTGGCGCCGGCGTGGCAGGGGTACATGACCAGGGCCGTGCCGTCGTTGTCATTGACATGCTTGACATCTAGGCACATGCCGCCCAGGCCGCGGACCGTGCCGTCTGGCTGAAGTTGCCACTGTTGGTTCGGCGCGCCGTTGCAAATGCCGATGCCGACTGGGGCGTAGGCATCCGCTCGTCCACCCTGCACTTCGAGGCAATGGCCGCCAAGCCCCTGCAACTGCCCGGATTGCTGGGCAAAGGCCCCGCCAGCGCCCAGCATGAGGCCGGCAAAGACCGTACAGAAAATCGCTTTGTTCATCATGTCTAAGCTTCCCTCGGCGTCATCGGCGCGCCGGTTGCGTCAACGCGTTGGCGGCAGCGACGATTCACGACCCGCGACCGCACTTTGCTCCGTGCTACGCGCCCCAGGCGCAGCCAGCCGATGGTGCCACAGGTTGGCAGCATCGGCCACAACACGGCAGTTCATTTGGTAGTACAAGGGTCTATCTACCTAACAATGAACGCATTTTACGAGTAGGCGACAATTCCGCCTAGCCCGCCTTCTGCCGATGCAGCCCAGCCAGTTGCCCGCAGGCCCCACCGACATCACGGCCATGCGGGTAGCGAACCATGGCGCGAACGCCTTGTTCTAACAGCCTTTTCTGAAAAGCCAGCACCTGTTCTTGGTCTGGCTGGCGCAGCGCCGGATCGGGCCCTGGATTGG
The DNA here is from genome assembly GCA_903840165.1 of uncultured Myxococcales bacterium. GTDB lineage: Bacteria > Myxococcota_A > UBA9042 > UBA9042 > UBA9042 > CAIMEY01. The sequence goes on from CAIMEY010000074.1 coordinate 27,144, forward strand.
CCGGGATCAGGTTGCAACGACTCGGAATTCCCTGGAGCCAGGCCCCCAGCAGGTCGGCGTCGGCCAAGGCGTCATTGAATCCGGCAAAGAGGATGTACTCCACCAGAATTTCCCGACCAGCCGGCAGACAAGCCAGAATCTTTTCTTTGAGTTCCGCCAAATTGCAGCCGCGACCGATGGGCATCACACGCGCGCGGCGGGCATCGTCCGGCGCATTGAGGCTCAGGGCGAGGTTGGCACGCGTTTGGTCAAAAAAAGCAGGGAGTTGCTGCGCCACGCCGACCGTGCTCACGGTGATCTTGCGGATGGACACGCCAAAGGCCAGGGTATCACTGAGGATATTCACAGCGTCGACCACTTGAGGCCAATTATCAAGAGGTTCGCCCATGCCCATGAACACGACGTTGCTCAGCGCCGGCCTATCCCCGCGCACCTGCTGCCACAGCAGGAGCGAACCCTGAAATTGCTCGACGATTTCACAGGTTTGCAGGTTGCGTTGCAGGCCCAGACGCCCCGTTTCACAGAAGGCGCAGCGCCGCGCACAGCCGACTTGGCTCGACACGCAGACAGTCACGCGCCGGCCATTGCTCGATGGAATAATCACACTTTCAAGGACTTGTCCGTCGGTAGTACGCCACAGCAGCCTCTCGCTGCCGTCCTGGCTGCTTGCGCGCTCGGCCAAGGTAAGGGAGGGCGTATCAAGATACAAATCAGCGAGTTGCGCCATGACGGGCTTGGAACACAGGGCCAGGGCCTGAGCCCGTGTCAACTGCGCCGTCCTTTGCGCGTGGCCGATGTCGCGGACAGCCTGACGGGCCTGACCCGGACGAATCCCTTTGCTTTGCAAGGCTTGCATCAGCAACTGCGGAGGCCAAGCCAGGGGAGGTCGCGGCCTAGTCAGCACCGTTTCAGAGGCTGGCAACATCTCAATATCACCCATCATTTACTGCAATTCCAGGGTCAGTAGCCTCTCGCCGTCATAGGTCGCCACCAAGGTGCCATCCTGGTGTTGGCCCTGAACAGTCTGGGCGAATTCCAGCATTGTTTCAGTGACTTTTCGCACGACCACGCTGTCACTGCCGCGCAGCTTGCTGCTCCACACCAAGGCGCCATTGTCCTGCTGCCACTCAAGCAATTTCACATGAAAAGTAGCCACTTCCACGTCATCCAGCAGTTCAGCCACGCCCGCCTGATCCTGAGCGCAAAGGGCCTGCAGCAGTTCCAAGGTGCGCGCCCGCAATCGCGCCGTTCGCGCTTTGACTTCCAGCCCTGGAGCCGGCGGTCGCGGTGGCAATTCACTTTGGATCTGCGCATGTATGCTGCCATCGCCGCCCAGCTTCTCCCACTCCTGCACCAAGCTGTCGTCCACCCGGTGCAGGACCGCGCGCAAATAGCCAACGACGCCGAGCAGGCCTTCATCCTTGAGATCGTCCGGCACGTTCTGGACCAGTGCCTTGTAGGTCTGCGACAAATAACGCAAAAGCAAGCCTTCGATCGGTTCTAGGTCGAGGTCGCGCACGTATTCGTCAAAGGTGCACCACCGTTCGGCCATGTCGCGCGCGATCGACTTCGGGCGCACAGCGTCATCGGGCAGCCAAGGCTGAACTAGGCAATAGCTGTTCCAATTCGAGTAGATCCACTGCGCTAGCGGTTTGGGCCAGGTGACCTCTTCCAGCAGGGCCACGCGCTCATCAAACGGAACCCCTTGGGACTTCAAATCCGCAATCACTCTAGTACGTTCCGCTGCTTGCTGCCGAATCAGAATCGCCATCGGCTGTTCCAGCACGCTTTCGACCAGCGACACGGCGTCCCAGGCAAAAGCTTCAGGCAACATCGCATCTTCTGTGTGCTGCTGCCTCAAGGCGTCCAGGGCATGGACCAGCCAAAGGCTCAGCGCATGGTGCAGGCCAAAGTCGTGCTGCAGGTGCTCAGCGGCCACGACTTCGCTGCCTCGGCCCTCGGCTTTGGGCTGAACCGTTAGGATTTTGGCCTGACGCAAGGCTCGGAACTGCCGGGCGAAATCGCGCCGATGCTGCATGCGTTGGCGGGGCGAATCGTGGCTTTGGCCAATGAGTTCAGCCAGTTTTCGTACGCCCCCAGGCTGCTTGCACAGCGAGACCAGTAGGCCCGGGTCGACGCGGAAGACCGACTGCAAGGCCTCTGGGCGCCCGATCTCCAACTTGGCAAAAGTCTCTGCAGTCCAGGGCACATAGCCACGTTCAGGGGGCTTAGCCCTCTGGAACTTGATCATCTTGCCATCGCGCCCTAACTTGGCTTCCATCCTACGGTTTTGGATAACGTGTTCCGGCGCCTGCCCGACCACCCAGCCCTGCGTGTCATAGCCTTTGCGCCCAGCGCGCCCAGCTAACTGTTGGAATTCACGAACGGAATAGAGACGAGTCTGCTCACCATCGTACTTGCACAGGCGGGTCAGCACCACCGTGCGCAAGGGAATGTTGACGCCGACGCCCAGGGTATCGGTGCCGCACAGAACCCGCAAAAGGCCTTTCTGCGCAAGCTGTTCGACCAGAAGCCGGTAGCGCGGCAAAAGCCCCGCGTGGTGCAGGCCGATGCCCATGCGCAAAAGCCGCTGCAAGGTCTTGCCGAAGGGACTTGGAAAGACAACATCCTGTAAGGCTTCAGCAATCTGCTTCTTCTGGTCCTTGCTCACCAGCACAAGGCTCGTCAGGCTTTGGGCCTGTTCAGCCGCCTCGCGTTGGCTGCCAAAGACGACGTACAGGGGGGCTCGGTCCGATTTGCAAAGATCTTCCACAGTTTCCTGCAGAGGAATCTCACTGTAGCTGTAGTGCAAGGGCACCGGGCGTTGGTCCGAGGTCACGGTCGCCACCGGTCTACCCGTTCGCTTCTGTAGATCGGCTTGGATGGCCGTGGTGTCACCTAACGTCGCAGACATCAAAAGGAAACGTGTGTTCTTGAGCGTGAGGAGCGGCAACTGCCAGGCCATGCCGCGGTCACGATCGGCATAGTAGTGAAACTCATCCATAACAACGTGTTGCACGTCCGCGTTATCGCCGCGGGTCAGGGCCATTTGCGCCAGGACTTCCGCGGTGCAACACAGCACGGTGGCATCGGGATTGACGGTGCCATCCCCGGTCATCAGGCCGACGCGGTGGGCCCCCAACTCCTTGCAAAGCGCCAGGAATTTCTCATTGACCAGGGCCTTGATGGGCGAGGTATAGACGCTTCGCTCACCGCGGACCAAGGCCATAAAGTGCAAAGCCAAAGCGACCAAGGACTTGCCTGATCCCGTGGGCGTCGACAGGACCACGTGCCGGTCGGCCGCCAGTTCCAAGATCGCTTGCTCCTGGTGGTCGTACAACGGCAGGTCGCGCGCGGCACTCCAGTCCAAAAAAGCCATAAGAGCCGCCTCGTTATCGGGCGGCGTCTGTTCATACAGGTCGGCAAGTAGCGGGATCACTTTGGCTCCAACGCCCAGGGGCGGGGGCGGCAGCGTAGCCTGGGCAGGCGCAATTGGACAGGGGGAGACCTTTGGACTGGCTAATCGCTTGAGTATGCGCATGATTTACGGGTTCCAGGCGTCCTAAGTCTCCCTGCCGGTTGCCAGTGCAAAGGTCAAATCGGCTGCGAAATCGGCCAGCGCCGCGGAATTTGCCAACTTTCGAATGCGCCGCCAGACTTGGCCGTTGGTGGTCTCTGCCACCGGCCGCGCACGCAGCGGCGGCGACCGCGTTTACGGCTGGTCCTGGGGAGAAATGCATGGAAAAGAGGCTTTTGTGCCTTGCGGTGCTGTCGAGCTTGCTGGTCTGCGCGCCGGTTCAGGCCCAGTTCGTCGGTTTGTCCATCGACGACAATAAGAACGGCATCTTGCCGCACATCAGCGGGCGCATTGACACCTTTGGCGCTGCTGCTCAAGCCACCGGAACGCTCGGCCTTCGTGGCGGCAATAAACAAGATTTCAGCACTTTAGGCACCGGTGAAGCGTGGGCGGCCCTGGTCTACCGCGACTTGGACCGCGTGCAGGTCGGCGTGACGGGTGCATCCCACCCCAGTCTGACGGCGCCGTCCAGCTATCTCCGCGCAGCCTATGATGAATTCGCCTTTTCGGCCACCTGGTATCCCCTCACCATCGCCCACAACCATGCGGACCGCCCGGCGGACATGATCGCCTTTGCCGGCGTGACCTTAGGCTATGATCAGCGGACGTATTTTGGCCTTGCCGACCCGCGTCTGAGCACCGATCGCGTCGTCACGGCGGGTGCCAATGTCTTTGGCCTGGTCATTGCCCGTCCAGACGGGGAGTTGCCGATGCATATCAACGTCTTGGATGCGAATCTAGGCCTGGAACTCGCCGGCGATGCGGTCAAGAACACCGCTTTCCGCTTTGGTTTCAATCTTGTGGACGCCACCAACATACAGCTCACGGCCGCAAATGCCGATCACTTTGCGGTTTACCTCGACGCAGCCGCCAGTGCGTTCGTCTACAAGCCGCCGATTTTCATTGATCATGGCTTTGACTTTAGCGTGCAGTCGGGCTTGGGTGGCTCTGCTGAACTGCACTATTCCAATGCGCGCAACCACTTGGGCATTGGTGCCCGCCGCTCGCCCAACCTTGGCGTCACAGCGCAAACCAGTGGTATGGAAGATCGTTACTATATCCGCGGCACGCACGCCTTTTTCGATGACCAACTCAGCCTCGATGCGCTGGCCTTCGTCGGCAAAGCTACCGCCCACGACAGTGGCACGGGCAAGGAAAGTACGGTAGATATTCGCGGTGTTGCAGCGGATTTGGGCTACAGCCTGCTGTCCTGGCTCGATGTCGGTTTCCGCGGCGACCTCGGCTACTCGCCCTATTTGAACCTCAGCCGCAGCAGTCCGGAGCCCAGTACTTCGGTCCTCGGCTTTGACGTCGGCGTCTTCGCCCGCCTAAGCTGGTCCAAAGGTCAGGGTTCTGCAACGGGAATTCCCGGTCCACGTTGAAATTCGCGCCGCTTGCCCCTTGGTCGCTGCCCCGTCACGGCGTGTTGTCTACGCCCGGAGAATCACCATGTTTCAGATTCGTTTCCCTCGCTATCTCATCAGTTTGTCCAGCACGGTCGCCGTGTTCGCAACGTCTCAAGCCATGGCCGCAGCACCCGCTGTAGCGCCGGTCGTCCCGGCTGCGGCAGAAGCGGCCGTTAGTCCCGTAGAAAAGCCGATTCGCACCCTGATTGGTGCCATCCGCTTTGGCAAATTCCCCTTGGCGTTAACGCAGTTAGCTGCTGACGCCCAAGGGCAACTGCTGTTGGGGGCTGACTGGGCCAAGGGTAGTCAGGCGCAACGCGATGAATTTACAAAGCTCTTCCAGGCAGTCTTTGCCAAGCAGGCCATGCCCAAGATTCAGAAGAACTTTGAGCACTTAGAGTCCATGGTCTACGAAGCGCCCCAAATCACGGGCAATACGGCCAGTCTCAAGTCCGTAGTCACGATTCTGCACGCCCTCAAGAAGCAAGAGCTCAAGCTGACCTATAAGCTGGCAAAACTTGGGCAAGAATGGCGAATTGTCGACGTGGCGGTCCTCGGCGATTCTATGCTCACGGGCATTCGCGAGGACCAGGTTGTGCCCATCCTCAAGGAAGGCGGCTGGCCCAAGCTCTTGGAATTGCTCCGCGATAAAGCCAAGTAGCCGCAGCTGGACCAGCAGCTGTCGAACGTCAAGCCATTGGAACTGTGAGGAAATCCCGTGAAATGGATGCAACGCTTGATGGCGGCCTACGCCCAACTCTTGCTGAGGCGGCCCGGCACCTTGCTGCTGATTGTCGCGGCCTTGACGGCGATCTCGCTGTGGGCGGCGAGCCATTTGACCATCAATACCAACCAGTTGGACTTGATTAGCCAGGACCTGCAGGCCGTCAAAGACGTCAAGCGCGTCGTCGACATGGTGGGGGGCGCGGGGCACCTCATCCTAGCGGTGCGTGGCAGCGATGAGCAGACCATCAAGGGCGTGGCGGACGACCTTAACGGCTTGCTTGAGGCTGACAAGGCGCACATTCGCCATGTGGTCTACAAGATCTCCACGGAATTTGTTCGGCAAAAGGCGCCTATGTTCGTGCAGACGGCCGATCTGGAGGAGATTCGCAAGCAGGTAACGGCCAAAATCAAGGACGTCATTCGCCGCGGTTCGCCGTTCTTCATCGAGCTTAAGCCCACCAAACCTTATGAATTGACACTTGATCCGATTATCGACAAGTACAAGAAGGTCGGCAAGAAGAGCATCGCCGACGACTACTACATCAGCGAAGACAAGCAGATGGTGATCCTAATCATCAAACCCATGTGGGATTCCAATGACTTGGGCAAGACCGGCGATTTGGTTGAGTCCTTGCGCAAGCAATTCGCGGCCTACGACAAGAACAACCGGCGTGGCGTGCATTTGACCGAGCAATACGACCGGCAGCCCAGCCGCGATACCAAGCAAGTAGGCTTTGGTTTTACAGGTAGTTACAAGACAAGCTACGACGATTCCTTTGAGATGAAGGAGTCCTTGGTGCCCACTTCGACGCTGTCCTTTCTCGGCGTCATGCTGGTGCTGATCGCCTTTCTCGGCCGGCGAATTGGCGCAGTTTTGCTCATTACTTTGGGGATGTTGGCCGGCATTGCCATGACCTTTGGCTTTACCTACGCTGCCGTTGGGCAACTCAACATGATTACGTCGATTTTGGGCGGCATCCTGATGGGGCAGGGCATCGATTTTGGCATTCACCTGATCTACCGAATTCGCTATTACCTAGGCCAGGGGCTGGCTTATCGCGACGCGATCGCGCAATCGGTGGAGAATGCCGGCCTAGCTGCTCTGGTCTCCGCGACCGCCAGCGCTGCGTCCTTCTTTGCGCTTTTATTCTCTGATTTTCGTGGCTTCTCTCAGTTCGGCCTGCTCGCTGGCTTTGGCACCTTCATCATCGGCGCGGCGATCTTCGTGGTGGCCCCCGCCGTGCTCCTGCTGCTGGGGCAACGTTGGCCCGGGCTGCCGGCGCGGCTGTGTGGCGTCCAAGCGCCGAGGGTGGAAACGCCTGGAAAACCTGCGAGAATTCCGGTGCCCAAACTGCTGTTGGGCCTAGCTGGCACGGTGGTGGTCTTGCTCGCCGTCTTCGGGCCCCGCGTTCACTTTGAGTACAACACCCGGGCCTTGATGGTCGAGAATCAGCCAAGTGTTCGACTTCAAGACGAAATCGGCGCGCGATTCCAGATGTCTGCCGACCCAGTCGCGATCTATACCAAGGACCTCGCCGATGCGCGCAAGGTGTATGACGAGCTATATCCCCTCAATATAAAAAAGTATTCTACGTTTGACCAAGTGCTTTCGATGTACACCTTTGTGCCGCCCGCTGCGCAACAGGCTGCCAATGCGACGGTTTTGGCCGCGTGGAAGCAGGAACTCGCCGACATCGATGCTGACTCGCTTCCGCCCGAACAGCAGGATAAGTACAAGCAACTGCTAGGTTATCTTGATACCAAGCCCTATGCCTTGGCCGAGGTGCCCGCCCTTTACCGCGACCAGTTCACACATTTGCCGACCACGCGCCCAGAAAACCAAGGATTTCTTACGTTTGTCTACCCGCAGGTCGACCTATGGGATGGCAAGCAAATGCTGCACTTTGCTGACCAAGTGGAGGAGATCCATACCAAGGACGGTTCGACCTTCCGCGCTGCAGGGTTGCCTATTCTTTTCGCACACTTGGCGCGCATCGTTCTGCATGACGGCAAGATGTCGGTGGCGCTGACGAGTCTGGTCTTGCTGTTGATTTTGCTGGTCGATTTTCGTTCGGTCCGCCGCGCCATGCTGGCCCTGGTGCCCCTGGTCTTGGGCGTGGCGGCTATGCTGGGCGTCATGGCCCTGTGCGGGTGGTCGCTGAACTTCATGAATATCGTGGTCTTTCCCATTGTGCTTGGCTATGGCATCAGCCACGGCGTCTACCTGATGCACCGCTTTGGCGAGGGCACCAGTCCCCTGGAAGCGCTGCGGACGGTGGGCGCGGCCGTGCTCTGTTCGACGCTGACGGCGCTGGCGGGGTGGGCTGGCCTGCTGTCGGCCGGACATAAGGGCCTACAATCAATGGGCATCTTGGCCTGCGTCGGCATGACCTGCACCTTGCTGGTGTCCTTCACAGTGATGCCGGCCGTACTGCAACTGTGGCACGATGCCCGGGCGTCTAAGGCCAAGGACCCGGCGGCGCCAGAGGTGTCATGATCTGTAAATGCTCGAAACAAACGGTAGTTCTGCTGGCATTGATCCTGCTTTCGGCCTGCGGAGCCTCCGTTCAAAGCTGGCAGAGGCCGGACTACGCGGCTGTGGACCAGGGCCGGCTCAAACACTTGGCTTTGCGCATCCAACTGGCCCCAGCGCCTGAAGATCCGGGCAGTTCGCGCCTGTGGACCCTGCTGGTCCGCCGTTATGTGAATCAACACAGCAACTTCATCATCAAGCCTGTGGCCACCTTGCCGGCAAGCGCTACAGCCAGTGACCTTTGTCAAGGCCAGGAAGGGATTCTGGATTTGGCCGTACAGACCCTGCCGCGGGACGGGCAACTGCAGGTGACGCTGCAAGGGCGCCTTGTGCGTTGTGGCGATGAAGTGTTGGTATGGAAAGGTGAAGTTTCTGGTTGCTGGGCCAAGGACGAATCGACGGTGGCTGAGCTACGGGCGCACTACGTTCAGGAACTCGGCAAGGGCATTGAAGGCCTTGTAGCGCCAGCATTTTTGGCGATCAAAGCTTGGGTGCCGACCCTGCCTAAGCCCGTGCTAACGGACGCCGATGAGCTCGAGAAGATCGAGATTGGCGACTAGAAAAGCCTGTATAATCGAATAGTTGGCATGTGTATGCCTTCTGTGTTGATTCTGTGAAGGATGACGGGGCCTTCGCTCAACAAGCCTCATTATTTCCAATAGATCGGGCATTGCTGTTCCCCCTGATCGTTCGGGCTGCCGATGTCCACGCCAGCTGCCCCGCCGAGTCCCACCACCATCTGCTGTCAACAGCGGACAAGCGCGCGAACCTTGTAGCGATTTCAGTCGGCGACCGGCTGCGAGACGCCACACAAGGCCCGGCAGCGCACGGAGGTGGGATGCACATCGTTCTGGCGACGGACAACTATTGGCCGCGGGTAAGCGGCATGGCCGTGTCGGTGGACACATTTGCGCAAGAATTTCGAGCAGCTGGCCATGAGGTCAGCATCCTGGCCCCAGACTATCCCGGTGCCCAAGCTCAAGACCTAACCTGCGGACGCCAAGGCGTATTCCGCTTTGCCTCGTGGCGCCTGTTCTTCTCGCAGGAAGACCGGTTGGTGACCCTTGGTGCGCAAAAGGCGGTGTTTGCGCTGCTCGATCGCCTGCAACCCGATGTTGTTCATGTGCAAACAGAGCTGCTGATGGGGCGGGCAGCTTGGCGTTGGGCCAAGCGAAACCAGGTGCCACTGGTGATGACGGCTCATACCCATTGGGAGACTTATATCAACCATTACCTGCCCTTTCCGCCTGCATTTGGTCGGGCGCTGGCCCGTCACATCATGCGCAGCGTGCTGGGGCAGGCGGAGGTCGTCGTTACGCCTTCGGAGCCCATGCGACAAGTGCTTGAACAGTATGGAATTTCACGGCCGATCGTCGTTCTGCCAACGGGCTTTCAGGCCAGTGCCTTTGCCCAAATCGACCGCGCCCATGCCAAACGAGACTCGTATCTATTTGAAAAATATCCGCAATTGCGCGGTCGACCGGTCCTACTCACGGTTGGTCGCGTTGCCCAGGAGAAGAACCTGGAATTCCTGCTGCAAGTCGTCGAGCAGCTTGTCCAAGAAATGCCTGATCTTGTTTGGCTTTTGGTTGGTGATGGCCCGTCCCTGGCGGCGCTGCAGAAGCAGGTCGTGGACCGGGGGCTGGCCAATCACGTGGTGACTACGGGCTACATCTGCCGCGACCAGGTGCAGCACGCCTACGCGCTCGGCGATGTCTTTGTTTTAGCTTCGGAAACAGAGACCCAAGGGCTCGCGACGATCGAGGCTTTGGGCAGTGGCCTGCCGGTGGTCGCCGTGGACCAAATGGGGTCGACGGCCATGTTGGCGGGAGAGCTGGGCGGCTTTCTTGTCCCGGCTGAACTCGATACGTTTGCCTGTAAAGTCAAGGCATTGCTTGAAGATCCGTTGCTGTGGGCTTGCAAGGCTTCGGGGGCCCTGCAGACAGCGAAACAGTGGGCACCCGCGCAACTATCGGACAAAATGCTCAATGTGTATCAAGGGGTTATCGAGGCGCATCGCCAAGCGGCGCGGTTGTTGGTGGGGCAGACGCCGGTGTTGGCTTCGTGCGCCGATCGTGGAGCAATTGCAGCACAGCGGCTAGGACGGTAAAGGACGCCAAGAGCGTCAGTAGCAGACCCATGCAGGCGATAAGTCCCATGGATTGCAGGCCTTTATGGCTGGCGACGAGAAGGGCCCCAAAGCCGGCCACCGCGGTCAACGTCGACGATGCGACCGCCGCGCCCACCGATTGCAGCGCCACCCAAGGGGAGGTGCCTTCGAGAAAGCGGTGCAAGAGGTAGAGGCCATGGCTGACGCCAAATCCTAACAAAATCGGTAAGATGATGATGTTCATGAAGTTCAGGGATAGCCCGGTCATCGCCATGACGCCCAGTAGGCAAACTAGGCCTAATACCAGCGGAATCACGGATGCGGCGGCCAGAGGCACCGAGCGAAAGTCGAGGTAGTGCACGGCCAGAATCCACAGGGCCGCGAGGATGACGGCCCAAATGCCATCGCGCAGGACCGTTCGCGCCAACATCGCGTAAAGGATTGCTGGGCCTGCACTTTCGTAGGTCCGGCCGCTGGCGCAGTGGATGTGGTGCACTTGGTCGGCAAAGCGGCCCATGGCCTTGCCATTGCGTAAGTCCTCTTTGGCATAAAGGAAAGTCAGGTAGCCGCGGTTCTCCGGCTTGGATCCTGGCAACTCCTTGAATTGACTGGAATAGACGGCGGGAACATCGTTGATGCTGTAAGGTTTGGCCTGCAACGCTTGCAGGAACTGGTCGGCACCGGCGCGCTGATCCTGGGGCAAATCCTCGACGTTCAGATCGGTCCAGCTTTGGCGCCATTCATCAAGAATTTTCGCATTCTTCGCTGCTTGGTCAGGGGGCGGCACAAAAGTGTACAGCGAGACGACCGGAGGCAGCACGCTGTCGTATTTTTGCGGGTGCTGCGACAATTCGTCATAGACTTCCTTGGCTTGCTCGAGTGTCTGGGTGTAGACCGCGACGGTGTCGGCCATCGTGCCAAAGCGATCGTTGATTTCGTCCTGGAACAGCACCGATGTCTGGTTGGCGGGCAAGAGGGCGCGGGTGTCCTCCTCAAAGACAATGCCGCGTGTCCAGCGAGAAAGCGAAGAATGACTGGTGCTTGAGTCGCCATGCCAGGGCACGGCGGCCAAACTCAGCAGCAGCACGGCCACGCCCGCAATCATCAGCAATCCGCGGGGATGGGGGATGCGCTTCTCGACACCCTCGGCGTTGGTTAGCGACAGGGGCGAAGTGCCAATCCAGCGCGCGGGCGCCGAGGGATCCCACTGGCCGATGAGCGCCAAGATCGCGGGACTCCAGCAGAAAAGCGTCAGCGCGATCAGCAGCGTACCACAACCGGCGAGGACGCCGAACTGGGAAAAGCCCTTAAAATCAGAAGTGATGAGGATGAAGAACGAACCGGCGGTGACCACGGCGGCGACGCTGGCCGGTCGGCCGGCAAAGACCAATGCGTCGCGCAAAGCCACGTCATAGGCCTTGCCCAGGCCGAGTTCGATGCGGGCGCGGTAGATGAACTGGATGCCGTAGTCCACGCCGAAACCCATGAGAATTCCGCCGAGAATGCTGGTCACCATGTTGAGTTGGCCAAAGCACAGCCAGCAAAAGCCCATGGCGATGACGGTGCCGAGGACCATGCCGCCGATGACGATCGCCGTTGGCGCAATCTTGCGGAAAAAAACGATTGTGATCAGAAGGATGGCGACGAACGCCAGGACCGACACCGGCGCGAGCGAATCGGCAATGGCCAGCGAATCGTCGACAAACATCTTGTAGGCGCCGCTAATGCCATAAGTGACTGTTTTTCCACTAGGAGTCTGGCGATTGTAATCTTCACGGAGAGTGACCCCGCGCGCGTGTAGGGCGGCAAGGCCGGGCAGCTGACGGCGAAGGTCGCGAACAAAGGCGTCGGTGCGGTCCAACTCGCTGGAATCCCACATGGGTTTGATCAGCAGCAGCAGCAGTTGCCCATCGTCCGCCACCGTGTACTCATCGCGCAGGCTCTTCTTGCCGACGTGGCCGTATTTCTCAACCAGATCATCCAGATGCAGCGCAACTGGCGGGGTCGGTCTCAACTCGACATAAAAGGGGCTCGCCCGGCGGACTTGATCGTGCAAGTACGCGTCAATTCGCTGTTTTGCCGACAAGAGGTCCGCAGTGTCGACAAAGAGGCCCAGGTTGCGGCGAATAAAGTCGACCGGCAGCCGGTAGGTCACACTGCGCACGTGCGCCTTGTCGGCGCTGAGGGCGGTATTGAGATCGTCGGCCACTTCGCGAAGCAATTTGGGATCATCGGAGCGCAGGCCGATGACCAGAAAGCCGGCACCGCCCACCATGTCGATCACGCGCTCAAGGGCCTGGACCTCCGGCAGGTCGGGACGCATCATGTGTAATTGGTTGGAATCAATCGATAGTTTTGCTGCGCCCCAGCTGCCAAGCGCACCCAAGACGGCCAGCAGCACCAGGACGCGTTTTGGGTAGGCGACAATCCATGTCGCATAATTCAGGAGCCAGCGCTGACTTCGAGGCTGCCGCGACCGCGTTGTCATCTTCCTTCGCTCCTCGGCGATGCCTGCAGCGCGCTCACAAGTACCGCCACTTCGGGCCGGTTTGCGGGACCTAGGTGGCACCATCCAACGGTCCAGACCTCTACGCGTCGTTCAAGTCCGCGTCAAGCACGCCCGGCGGGGGCCCCAAGCCACGGGCGGCAGCCGCGATCGGCGGACCGGTGCCGATCACACAAGCCGCCGACCGAGAAAAAAGTGTTTCCTTTTAAGATCTTATAGGACCACGTGCGGCGAAATGCCTCGCAGCGCTGTGCGCCAATGTGGCACCATGTCCACGCCAACGTGCCGGTCGCGTCCAATCAGCGGCAGGATCGTCGGCCGCGTTTGCACCAGGCTGTTGCGAAAGCCAGGAGACCTACAGAATCGATGTCACAGGTCCATTTGCACATCCTGACAGAGCACGACTCTGACGACGAGCGCCTGATCCAAGCGCTGCGCGACGGCCAAGACGGCGCGTTTGCCAACCTGTATCACCTGTATGTTCATCGTGTTGCAGGCGTTGCGCGCACCTTTGTCACGCCGACGCAGGTGGACGACGTCATCCAAGACACCTTTGTACTTGTCTTTCGCAATATCAATAAGTTTCGCGGTGATTCGCGCCTCGCGACCTGGATTCACCGCATCACGGTCAATGTGTGCCTGAGCGAACTGCGCAAGCAAAGAAGCCGGATTCGCACAGAACCATTTGAAGATATTCATGAATCGAGTCACGATCCCGAGTCCGTGTGGCTCGATCAGGACGCAGGCCAGGCGATAATGGGGCTGCTCGACCAACTCGAACCGCGCAAGCGGGCGACGATTTACCTGCACCATGTTGAAGGCCTTACCGCGGCGGAAATCGCCGATGTTTTGGGGGAACAGCGCCAAGCCGTCCTCAAGCGCCTGCAGCGAACGCGGGAAGAACTTTTAGATGCTTGGCACGCCAAACAGGCCAAGGTGGGGCCCAGTGACGCCTCGCAGACCCGTGGCGCAAGGGGGCAGCGATGAGCTGTGACCGCGCAATTCTTTTTGAGTTTGTCAGTGGCGAACTGCCTTCGGTCCAAGCCGGGCAATTGCACGCGCATCTGCAGAGTTGCGCAGCATGCCGGGCAGATCTGGTGGCTGCGCGCAGTCTGATGGCCGGCCTAACGAGCCTACGCGCACCAGAGCGCATGGATGATGCACATCGCGCTGCGATCTGGCAGGACTTGGAGCCCGTGGCGGTGTCTTCGGAGCGCAATGCCCGCCGAAGCCACTCTTTTTCGCGTTGGTGGTCCGCCGGTGGACGTCAGCAGCTGGCCCTGGCCGCAGGGATTGCCTTGGTCGTGTCCGCGGGTGCCTTTGCCCTTGGACATGCCCATGCCAAAAGCGGTGAAGCGGCTGTGGCGCAAGCGGTTCGCAGTGATTACTCAGAGCCGCGGGAGATTGCAGTTCAACCGGTGGCGCAGAAGCTGGCCTGGGCCGAGCAGAAGCCGGCACCCGCGGGGGATGAACACGTGGATGCCACCGCGCCTGAGGCTGATGCCGCCGCGGAGCCACCGCTGGTGCGTGAGGCAGCGCCTGCGCCAACCGTGGCCGATCGCGTGGCGCCAGCGCGGCGACACTTGAGTCAGGACAAGGAGTTGCATCTCGCCTGTGGGGCTGTGCTCGGTGGCGATACCAGCCATACGACCCTGGTGCGCAATCAGGCCCAAGCCGCCGAAGTCCGCCTCAATGGAGGGGAAATCCACGTTCGCGTGCCGCATCTGGAAGCCGGCGCGACGCTGATCGTCCGCACCGAAGACGCGACGGTTTCCGTTGTAGGTACTGAGTTTTCTGTGGTTAAGCGCGATCCAACGGCGACGCGGGTCGAAGTGCAGCAGGGCACCGTGTGGGTACAACCGCGGGGACGGGGGCGCGAGCAGGTGACGCTCCATGCAGGTGAATCGCTTGACATTCAGAGCGAATCGGCTTGGCACGCGGAACTCGTACGCGCCATTGACCTTGCCATTGCCCAGGGGCAGTTGCAGACTGCGGTCAACAAGGCGTTTCGCGCCCTCGATGTGCTGCCCGACGACGAGTCGGCCCCCGTGCGGATGCGTCTGGCGGGCGTGTACCGCAGCCAAAATGCGCCGGCGGCCGCGGCTGAGCAATATCGGCTGATTGTCGAAGGGGCCGGACCTCTGTCCGCGCGAGACAATGCAGCTGCGGCACTGGGTTGGTTGGCCCGTGGTCATGCGGACAAGGAGCGCGAGCAGTGGCAGCGATACGTCGACCAGTTTGCCGATGGAATTCACAGGCGGGACGCACTGTTGCGTTTGGTCGACCTGACCTGTACCGAGAATTCCGCGCAAGCCCAGCGCGTGCGAAAAGCCTTGGCTGCAGATTTTCCGGCCGATGCGGCTGCGGCCGAAGCCCTGAGTCGTTGCGGCAAGCCTTAGGCGTTCGCGCACAATTTCCGAAACCAAATCAATTGATTCAAGGCACTCCTTGGCGCGACCCACGCAGCCATGGGACAGCCAGCTTCAGCCGCCGTGGCCCCTTTAAGCTGCTGATCGTGCTCTCTTTTTTAGCCTGCGCATGGGCGCTTGACGCGGGCGATGCCTTTGCCTCGGTGTGGGCCGGACCAGTGCGCGATGCCGAGACCGGGCAGGTAGATGCAGCCGTTGACGAGCCCTTTGCCGCGGCGGTGCGCATGATTGAGGCACGGGACTGGCACGCCGGCCCTGCGCCGGCGGGATGCAGTAATTGCCAGCAAGTGAGCGTGGTTGGCCATCATGGCCCCGCGACGCTGTACACCCTGGAACTGCGCGACCACCACGGTAGCGTGATTCGGCGCTCGCAAGTCAATTTAGCCCATGATATCACGCCCTATGACTTGGCACAGGCCCTGGTGCTCGATTGCCTCTTTTTGACCTATCAGGCCGATCAGAACACCGCCAGTCCTCAGATCCTGTCCAACACCCGATCCTGGACCGTGGGCATGGGGCCATCGGGAACATTTAGTCCTTTCACAGACATGGCTGTGGCTGGCAGTGAATTGGCCGTCAGTTGGCGCCCCAAGCCGACCTGGGAAGCGACGCTGGCCGGCAGCTTCGAAGCATTCGGCCGAGGCAGCAACGCGCTTGGGCGGTACCAGTATCGCTTGACCTCCGCTACAGCTCTCGTTGATCGCGTATGGGAACGCAATGATTGGCGTTTTTCTGTCGGTGGCGGCGTGCGCCTCGCCAGCTACGAGTTTGAGTTTCAGACCCACAAAATCGGCGAATCGCGTGACGCAAGCCTCTTTGCTGTTGGCGATGTGCGCCTGCAACGTCGGTTGCGCGACGTGCTCCTGGTTGGGTTCGCTGTTCGGCCGCAATTCGCCTTTGATGCTAGTGACATCGGCCTTCCTGACGACCAAGATGTCTATGCGGAGCCGCATTTCTCCATGCAGATGGCCCTGACCGTTGCCGTCGAGATGTAGGCCTATCGGTTAACCCTGCTTACTTACGCAGGTAATGGCACGTGTAGCCCTGCGGATGCTTGCGCAGGTAGTCCTGATGATCGGCGTGCGCTGGCGTAAATGGGCCCGCTGCCACGACTTCTGTCACTACCGGTTTCTGCCACAGGCCACTTCGGCCAGCTTCGGCCTTGGCGTGTTCAGCGATTTGCCGTTGATTTTCAGAGGTATAGAAGATGGCCGACCGGTATTGGCTGCCGACGTCATGGCCTTGGCGGTTGGCCGTTGTCGGGTCGTGCATGCGAAAGAACCAGTTGGCGAGCAGGGCTTCAAGGGGCAATACAGCTGAATCAAAGAGGATCCTGACAGACTCGGCGTGCCCCGTGTCGCCGCGGCAGACTGCTTGGTAGGATGGCTGGACGACGTGGCCGCCGCAGAAGCCGACTTCCGTATCGAGTACGCCAGGCACGGCGCGCAAGAGTTCCTCCATGCCCCAATAGCAGCCACCCGCGAGAATGATTTGGCTAACGGTGGTGGCGCAGCCTGCTCCCCCTTGCGGCCCCTCAACATTGCAGGCGTTGGGATCGGGTGCCTCAGCTTGAGAAGTCGGTTTGAGATCAGAAGGTTGGCTGAGGATCGCTCCATAGCCTTGGGCCTGCAGTTCGGCCTGTGGAACAAAGCGCAGTGCCGCCGAGTTGATGCAGTAGCGCAAGCCATGGGGGGCCGGACCATCGTCAAAGACGTGGCCCAGGTGAGATTGTCCTTGTGCTGAGCGTACTTCGACGCGGCGCATGCCGTGGCCGTGGTCGACGTGTTCGCTGACGGCGCTCGCAGCTATGGGGCGGCTGAAACTGGGCCAGCCGGTTCCGGAATCGAACTTGTCGGCCGCCCAGAACAAGGGCTCCCCGGTCGCGACGTCGACGTACAGCCCGGGCTGGTGGTTGTCCCAGTATTCATTGTGAAAGGGCGGCTCAGTTCCGCCCATCTGCGTCACGTGAAACTGCATCGGCGTCAGTTTGAGGCGCAAGGCCTCGAGTTGGGTGTCTGGGGCCTTGGCCATGGGAAACTCCTGCGGCGACACGTGAATTCTACCGCTGGCCGCGCGCAAGCAAATGGGTACAGCAATGGCCAAGCGGACGCAATGAAAACGGTGGCAAAGGCTTGAAACAGAGTCGCAAATTTGCCACAGTCTCGAGAGGGGCTGAACGGGCCATGGGCGATAGCAGTTGGTGCAACCGCTCGACTTTGCCGCGCAACACGCGCAGGATGATGCAGACAGGCCCAGGAAGGGCCCCAAGGAGTGACCATGCCCAAAGGCGAACAGAAAGCGGCGAAGAACAACAAGCCCAAAGTGACGACCGCGGAAAAGCAGAAGAAAAAGAAGGAGAAGGCCGCGGCCAAGAAGTAGGGGCAGGGCAAACCTGTGACTGCGCCGCCGCCCGAAGAGTCCGCCAACGCCGGCCGTGCTGCCGCGTAAGATGGCTCAAACAAAGGGTTTGACGATGTCGACTTGGGTGCAATCCCCAGCCGTGCAGGGGCGTCCCATGGTGGCGATCGGCTTGCCGTGGGCTGCGCTGGCGCTATGGGTGCTGGCCTGCCTCAGCGGTTGCACCGATTGGAATGCTGGTGCCGTGCAATCGGCGCCTCAGTTGCTGCAGGCGGCGGATGCTGCGCTTGTCGATGCGGGCAGCGGTAGTGTTGGAAAGTCATCGGAAACAAATGGATATGTGTCCTGGCCCAGCGCCGAAAGCGACGCTACTGGCAGTGCACATGGGGGCGATTCCCCAGACGCGGTCGGCGCGGAGGACGCACTCGCCGACACTGCGGCTGATGGCGAAGGGCTAGACGTCGACGATGCCGACGATGCCCAGCAAGATGCTGAAATCAAAGTAAATCCCGGTCTCGATGGCTTCCTTGGTGATGGCGGGGCTGGCGATGGGCAGTCTCAAGACGTTGTCCCGGGCGATAGCGTGGTGCAGGATGCCGGGCAACTGGATGGATCGCAAACGGATTCCGGCGTCAGCGACCTTGGCGGCAGCGATGGCGCAGCAGTGGACGGCGGCGGGCCAGACACGCAGGCCGGCGATGGCAATGGCAACGAACTGCCTGTTCTGGTAGACGTTTGGACGGATTCAGACGGTGGCTCCGGTGACGCAGTTTTCGGCGATGCCCTCGCCGGCGACGCGGTCTCCGGTGACGCCTCGGGCAACGACGGCGCGGTCCTGGGCGATTCGTCGCCCAGCGCGGACGTGGACCCCTTCTGCGTCGGGCCAGGAAAAGCCATTGGTTGCATGTGCTTTGCTAGCAAGGAATGCGCCAGTGGCCTGTGTACCTTGGGCCCAGATGGCACGGTATGCAGTCATTCCTGCAAAAACGTCGACTGCCCAGCAGGTTGGGCCTGTGTTTCGCCGGCGATGGTGTGCAAACCGCCCGCAGCGCCCGACATCAGCGCGCCCGATGCGCAAGTAGATGATTCCGCAATCGTTGACGCGGGTTCCACCGATGCGAACACGGGCGACTCCGCGGTTGGCGACGCCTTCGTGGGCGACTCTGGTGACGGCGGGGGCCTGGCCGACGGCGGTATCGATGCCGGCGCGGGAGACGGTAGTGCGGTCGATGGTAGCGTCGATGGCGTCCCGGGCGATGCCCAGTTCACCGATAGCGTTGAAACAGATGGACAATTCGCCGACGTGCAGGACGGCAGCGGCGATGGCGGCGTCAGTGACGTGGGCGATGGCTTCAGCAGCGACATCCCCAACTCAGACGGTGGCTTGGCTGACGGTGGCGGGGCTGACGGTGGCGGGGCAGACGGTGGTTGGGTAGACGGCGGCTGGAGCGACGGACAGGCGGGCGATTTCGCCGTTGGCGACGCAGGGTTGCCCGATGTAGTCGTGACTGACGGCAGTGGCGTAGACGGCGGCGCGGCGGATGGCGGCTGGTTTGATGGCGGCTCTGTGGACGGCGGCTTTGGCGACGGCGGCTTGTCCGATGGCGGCTGGGTCGACGCCTTCCCGTGGGATGCTGGGGCCGATGCGGGCATCGTCGACGGTGGCATTGCTGACGGCGGCGCAATCGATGGCGGCGTGCTGGACGGGGGTTCGGTCGACGGCGGTCAGGTCGACGTTTTCCCAGTCGACATCGGGCCTTTGGATGCCTTTGATTCTGGCGGTGATGACAGCTGGAATCCCGACACCTGCAGCGACGCGGCCAAGTACATCCATGTGGTCGACGGCAACGGCGTGCTGTACCGCTTCAACCCACAATTGCAAAGCAATCAAGCCTTTATCAAGGTCGGCCCCATCGGTTGCGCCGGCGGTTCGCCCAACTCGATGGCCATCAGTCGCCAAGGGGTGGCGTACCTCGACATGGGCACCTTCGTCAAGGGCCAATGGGTCTGCAAATCCATCAGCAAAGTCAGCATCTTAGATGGTAGCTGCCAAGGCACAACGGCGTTTCAGTGCGGCGATCTGGGGTTTGGCCAGTTCGGCATGGGCTTCTCCAGCAACTCCCCAGGATCCTTGGATGAAACCTTGTACATCGGCAGCGGCGACAACAGCTTAGTGGGCAGTGTTGACATCAACACTGGCAGCGTCGCCAAGGTGGGGCCATGGCCCAATCTAACCCCTGAATTTACAGGCAATGCCAAGGCGGAGCTCTGGGCCTTTGTGCCCGGACAGACCTCAACCGTTGTGCAACTCGATAAGACCAATGCACAAGTGCTGACCAAGTATCAGTTGACCCAGTTGCCCTCGCTCAGCCAGGGCAACGGCTACGCGTACGCCTTTGCCTTCTGGGGCGGCGACTATTACATCTTCTACTTCATTCAAGGGGTTGATAATTCAACCAATGTCTGGAAGCTCAAGACGGACGGCAGCTTGACCGAGTTCATCCATGACACCGGCCTGCAGGTCGTCGGGGCTGGCGTCTCCACTTGCGCGCCGACCGTACCGCCGATGTGAGTGGCGGTCGCTGCTACGCTGAAATCACCAAGGAAATTCGGTGTTGGCGGGGCTGCGAATCGCGCTCGCTCACGCAGCCTCACGATGCCCAAAAACAGCAACGGCCAGGGCAGTTTCCCGCCCCAGCCGCTACTTGAGTCTACCCGAGATTAACCGCGCTCGAGCTTCTCACAGATCAGTTCAAGCTCTTCGACGTTGACGTCGGTGCCCTTGCCGTCCAAGGTGAAGCCCTTCCACTTGCTCGGCCAACCTTCAAAGAAGTTGTAACGCATGATTTCTGTGCCGTCATCCGCGCACAAGATCACCGAACCGGACTTGCGCTGCACTTTGCCCTCGATGACGGCCTTGCGCCATTCCCAGAGCTCGGTGTTGTTGATGTAGCCGCGCTTCAAGGTGACATTGCTGTACTTGGTGCGGCCGGGACGCTTGCGCAGAATCAGGTCGTCGCCGTCCTGATACTCAATCACTTCCGTTTCAGAATCAAGGCCTTCCACGTTGCGGAATGCTCCGGTCGTGACGCCTTCAATTTCGATTTTGAAGTTAAAATTACCGATGTGGTCAAAAGTCCGACGATTCGGCATGACGGAGACTCCCTAACCGCACTTTGGCGGCTTCAAAGAACCATGCACCCGAGCCTGCGCAAAATGCGAGGGCTCAACGCCAAGAGGATGGGAATCTGCAACGCCTTTTGACCCTGCAGCACCGCCGGAGCGTGAATTGAAGCTACGAGATCTGGGGTGTCCTGTCCACAGCTTTGGTGCCGCGCGCCAAGATTGGTGGCCCAGGTGGGGACAGAATGCCCCAGAACCTTGGCGCGAAGATCGGCGTAATGTCAGGAGTAACTTATTGGAAAAACATTAGATTACGAGTTGCTGACGGTAGGCAAACCGCTTTCCTGCCAAGAGACGATGCCGCCCCAAATGCTCTTGACGTTGCGGTAGCCCTGGGCCTTGAGCAGCAACATCGCGTATACAGAGCGCTTTCCGCGTGCGCAGACTGTGACGATAGGTGCGTCGAGATCGCTGGGCAAGGCGGCCGAGGGACCCGACGTCAGATCCCTCAGCGGCACATGGACCGCTCCAGGGATCGCAAGCGCCTGAAGTTCTGAGAGATTGCGTACATCGACCAGGATCTCCCCCCTGGCCGCGCGCGTCTGGCCTTCCTGCGCGCTGACAATGTCCGGGCCATTTTCTGCAAACTGAACAATGGCTTGCAGTTGATCGGCAAAGGCAGCAGCCACGGGCGCCGGCGCTGAGGCGGCTTGGGGAAAGAGTTCAGGCAGATGTTTCGTGTACGATGACATGTACTTAAAGGCGTTGTCGGGAAAGATGACGACGCACACATTGCCGGGTTCATCGGGCACGCCGCGCAAGACAGCGGCAAGAGCCATCGCCGAAGTAGGCCCCGCAATGATGCTTTCTTCCTGAATCAGGCGTTTGTTGAGCCCATAGGCCTCGGCATCGCTGATTTCAAACAGGCCGTCGTATTCCTCCGGGAGAAAAAAGTCTGTCAGAAGAAGGGCTTTGCGACTACGCACGCCCGGAATGTCATGGCCATCGCTTGGGTGGGCCCCCAGCACCTGGATAGCCGGATTTTGTTCCTTGAGAAAACGACCCGTGCCGGTGATGGTGCCGCAAGTCCCTAGACCTGCAACGAAATGCGTCACTTTGCCGGCTGTCTGTCGCCATATTTCCGGCCCGGTCGTTAGGTAGTGAGCCTGAGGATTGGCGGGATTCTTGTATTGATTCAGGCTCTTCCAGTGCGGCTGCGCCCCAAGCTCCGCAGCTCGTGCCATGGCGCCTTCCGGCTGTCCAGGCATCGGGCACAAATCATCACTAAGCTCAACGAGTTCTGTGCCAAAGAGCCGTAGCGCCGACCGTTTTTCCTGAGGCACCTTGGACGACAGCGTCGCGGTAAAGTGATAGCCGCGGGCGTTGGCCATCATCGCAAGGCCCATGCCGGTGTTGCCAGACGTCGGTTCTACAAGATTTTCAAGCACATCGCCGCGCTGCTCAGCGTCAATGATCAGGTTGGCGGCCACCCGGTCCTTGATGGCGCCAAAGGGATTATACCACTCCAACTTGGCGTAAACCTTGGTGTGTTGGAAGGGCACCACGTGGTGCAGGCGAACCAGCGGCGTAGGATTGTCGACGCTGGACAGCATATCCACCATAGAATCATAGACTCGCACGGCGTGATCGGACATGGTTCATTTCCTCAGGGCAGGGGACGACGCGGGCGGCGACTGCAGACGGTGCCGGCTATCTCTATCGGAATAGCAGGGATAGTGTAGCAGACAGCGGGGCTTGCCGGGAAGGGGAGGCCGCAGCGCTGCTGGTAACTACTTGAAGAAATAAGGAAATATCCCATTGCGGCCGGTCGTGAAAGCGGCCCGCGTTAGGGTTTGAATGCGTCGATGACAATCGCGCGGAAGCCGGCAACTTTAGCCTCTGAAATCAAAGACATAACGCCGTTGCCGGGGCTGCTGGCGGGGACGATGCCGCGGTTGGCCAAGGTCGCTAAATTGAGGGCATTCGCGGCATCCGTGCTCCACCAGAAGAAGGAGCGCGTCAGCGTCGTCACGGCGCCCACGCCATTGACCAACCCGACATGCAGTTTGGCCGGATCGCCGACGCCACTCGACGCTTCGTTGTAAGTAACGGCAAATCCATCACTCCACGGCGTGATGCGGGCGCCAATGATGCCGTACTGACACGGCGCTTCCGAGTCGGCCTGCACTTCGCTGGCGACGGTGATGACGTTGCCCTGCTTGACGCCTGCCTTGAATTTCCCAAGCAATACTATGTTATTGCTGCCTTTGCGCACCACCATGGCCACGGCGACGACGCCGCCGGCATCCACGGCGGCATCCAAGGCGCAAACGGCCGTCACGCCATCGAGATCGCCGGGGCTGGCGGGCAGCGGCGTCTGATTGCCGGCGAGCCAGGTCTGCGGATCGCCGTCCACGCCAAGGGGATCGATGGGTAGGGCCCACAGCTTGCGGGCGACGTTGCTCGACGTCTTTTCGGTGAAGGCCAGGGACCAATAGCGGTTGGTCTTTTCGGCAATTCCGACGTCGACTAGGACGGGGTGGACCGTTGAGAAGGAGCCGACCGTAGGGCTGAGCTTGGCAGTAGTTGCCGCTGCCAAGGGGCCAACCTGGAGTTGGACGGAGCTCATATCCGCCAAATCAAATCCGAATCCTCGAATCGCCACGAGGCCGCGTTTGGTCGGGTCGGTCGAATCAACGCCGTTCATGTCCAGAAGTCCCATTCCAAGTGTATGGAAATTCGGACCATTGCTGCCGGTCGCCGTACACACCGACCCCGCCACTGCTGGCCAGCTTTCTCCCGCCGTGACACCGCTGCCATCGAGGCGCGCCAGCCGCACGACGCCGCCTTGGCCCTTGTTTTGCAAGCAGGTTGCCGTCACCGGGTCCGCCTCCAACCAGCTCACCCAGCCCGCCTTGGGGTCCAAGGGGTCGGCAATGGCTTGGGCAAAGGCCTGGGTGACGTTCAGGGCCGAGAGCGAGCCCAGGGCCGGCAGGGTCAGCAGCACCGGCTTGACCTTGTTGGCGGGCGCGGCGACTTGATCGTCCAAAACCAGGGCGTGCAGGGCCGACTTGCCGCTCACCTGCCAAGCCGAGCCGTTCAGGGAAACTGCGGAATTGTCCTGGAAAATGACCCAGGTTCGCCCGGTGCCGTCGTCCTTCTTGAGGCGGACCACGGTGGGATTGGTCGGGGTGCCGACGTTGTCGCTGGGACCGACCAAGGTGACCGGGCCCGGCGCGCCGGCGCTGTAGCTCAGGCAGGCGTTGGCGGCGGCGTCGCACTGGTGGCCCCAGGGGCAGGTGTCGACCTTGAAGCAGCCGGTGGAGAGATTGCTCTGTGCATCGCCGGGCTTACACAAGTGCGTGGTGCAGTTGCTGGCGTCGGCACACAGGCTGTCGGTGGCGGTGTGCTGGCAGGCACCGGCGGCATCGCACTTATCGACCGTGCAACTATACGTATCTGCAGCGCAATCAGTAGCAGCGGCCTTGATGCTCCACGCTACCGGTTTGCTGGCGTCGCAGAACTGGCAACCGCCGTTCTTGGTTTCGCCGTTGGCGTGGCATTCCGGGGCCGCGGCATTGCCGAAATTACAGGTGCCCGCCGTGATGCCGCTGTGGTCGCAAACGCCTTTGCCATCGCAGACATCGGTGGTGCATCCGGCGCCGTCATCGGTGCAGGCTGTGCCTTGGACAAAGGGCGTCCAGGCGACTTGGCTGGTCACGGCGTCGCAGCGCGAGCAGTCATCCTTCTTGTCGCCCTGGGCCTTGCAGGCGCCGTCAATTAGGCAGTGATTTGCTTGGATTTCGCTGTGGCCGCAGACGCCTTTGCCGTCGCACGCGTCGATGGTGCAAGCGAGCATGTCCGGCGTGCAGGTCTGGCCCTTGGCCGTGTTGCTCCATTGCGTCTGCGAAATTGCGGTGTTGCATTCGGTGCAGTCGGCCTCTTTGTCGCCCTGGACATAGCAGGTTCCGGCGATGAGGCAGGAATTGGCCTTGAGTGACTCGTGGTTACAGGCCCCTTTGCCGTCGCATTGGTCCACGGTGCAGCCCTTGCCGTCATCGGTGCAGGGCGCATTGGCGGCGATCGGCGTCCAATCTGTCTGTGTTTTCAGGGAGTCACAGGTCAAGCAGTCGCCGCTCTTGTCGCCCTTGGCGTAGCAACTGCCGCCGATGAGGCAGGTGTCCGCCTTGACGGCACTATGGTCGCAAGATCCCAAGCCATTGCAGGCGTCGACGGTGCACGCGGTGCCATCGTCCGGGCAAGCGATGCCGGCCACCTTGGCGGTCCACTGCAGCTGATTGCTGGCGGGCGTGCAGGCTAGGCACGGTTCTCCCGCTTTGTCAGCGCCGGCCGCGACGCAAGTGCCATCGACAAGGCAGCTGTCCGCGGCAATTTGCGTGTGAATGCACTGATTTGCGCCATCGCAGACATCGACCGTGCAGGGCAGGCCGTCGGTAGCGCAGCCGGTGTCCTTGGGCTGAGGGGTGTGGACGCAACCGGTGGCGCCATCGCAAGCGTCGATGGTGCAATCGTTGTTGTCGTCGCAGCCACCGGCATTAGGTGTAAATACACAGCCTTTGCTGGGGTCACAGGCCTTGTCGGTGCAGGCGATGCCGTCGACGCAGACCGTCGGGTCCACCGTCGTTAGCTTGGGGTCGCAAACGCCTTTGCCGTCGCAGTGTTGGGTCGTGCAGGGCAGGCCATCGTCGCTCTTGGTGCACGTCGTGTCGGTGGCCAGGGAGGTGTTGGCGCAACCGCCGTTGGCGACCTGGCACTCGCTGACGACGCAATCGCCGTTAAAGCCGGCGCACAAGGTACTGTCAGGCGTGTGCGTGCAACTGCCTGATCCATCGCAAAAATCCTTGGTGCAGGTGATGCCGTCTTCGTCGCACTTGGTCGCGCCGTCGAGGTTGGTCCAGGTCGCAGCGTTGGCCGGGTCGCAGGCGCGGCAGAGATTGCTCTTGTCCACCCCCTTGCCCACGCAGGTCTTGACGCCTTTGTCATCGGCAATAAAGCAGAAATCGGGCTTGAGCGCGCCGACGTTGCAGGTGCCCTGGTCGCCGCAGGTCCCTTGGTGGCACACATCGCCGCCGCTGCAAGTCGTTCCAGCTGTTTGGTTTTCAAGTGCGTGACTGCTACCGTTGCATTTCTTGCAGCCGCCGCTGTCAAACTGGCCGTCGCTTAGACAGATGTTGGCCCCTTGTCCATCTTTCTGCCCAGAATCACAGGTATTTTCCTTGGGCGTGTTGCCGCATTTGCCGTCCTTGGCACAGGTGTGGTTTTCGCAGGTATTGCCGTCGCTGCCTTGGCCTTGGCAGGTGACCGTCACGTCCGCTGGTGTCCAAGTGGCTGTATCTACGCTGGGATTGCAGACAAGGCAGTCCTCGTCCTTGCTCTTGACCGCTTGGGCCGCGACGCATTGTTTGTCGATGAGGCAGAACTGCGCCGTCAACGTATGGCCGCAGGTGCCGCCGGTGGTGCACAAATCGACGGTGCAAGAAATGCCATCATCGGTGCAGGCTTGCGTCGTATTGCCGACGCGCTTGCACAACTTGTCGCTCAGATCGCAAATGACCTTGGTGCAGGAGTTGTCGGCCGTGGCGCCGGGCAGGGTGAGTTTGTCGCTCCATTTGGTGCAGTCCGTGTCGGCCTGACAGCCAATTTCCGGTTTACATTCGCCTTGTACGCAAATGGAGCCCTGGCCGCACTCTGGATCGCTGTGGCAGCTGAGGTTGACCTCGGGCGGCGTTGCGCAGCCAAAAGGGCCCAGGGCTGCCATGGCGAATGCACAAAACAGCCAGAACAGACGCCCGAACTGGCGCTGCGCCGATGCAAGTTGTTCAAAGTGCACAGAAACCTCCGACAAGCCGTTGCGCTCACGTGTCAAGACTAGCAGCGCTGGCCAAAGGCGCAAAGAATTCACCGTTTCACCCTGAAGGCTCGGCATCATCAAGCAGGGACTGGCCTGGGCCACAACCAAGCAGCGCAGCCAGGAAGCAGCCAAAATGCTAGGTAAATTGCGACATGGTCGTGGCCCACATGGGCAACCCCGTAGCCAATCAATGGACTAGCGATGATGTACGCCACGGACTGGGCCGAAGCCAGCGAACCAGCGGCTGCGGACACGGCATTGGCCGGGACACGGGCTAGGCAATCCGCGGTCACTAAAGCGAAAAGTCCGCCACCACCGGCCATCGCCACGCCAAAGACAGCAGCGGCTGTCATGGCCGAGGAAGCGCTTGAAATTGCAGCTAAACTCAAGCCCACAGTGCAAGCCACGCCTACCAAGACCAAGGGCGGAGTCGGCCGTATCTGGTTCTTGCGCGCGCGAATACTAGCTAAGTGCCCAAAACCTAAAGAACCTAGGTCGTAGAGCAGGGGAGGTAGCCAAAGGTAGTGCCCCAGGTCCCCTTGGGCGATGTGGTGAATGGCTGCCAAGTATTTCGCTGACCAATTGAGGCCATAGGACATCAAGGGGGCCGCAGCCAGGACCACGGCCATCGCGCGCAGCACGGCGGGATGACGCAGCAGGCTGCCAAGACTTGGCGGCTCGGCCGTTTCGCTGGCGTCCTTGGTTGCCAATTGGGAGGCAACCCCGCGCAATCGCGTCATATAAATCCACAGGGGTAGCCAAAGCAGCCCACCCACGGCCACGCCGACAAAGGCCGCGCGAAATCCCCAGCGACTGTTGAGCCAGCCACATAACGCCGGTACCACCATCGCACCCACCGAGGAACCGATGAATAAGACGCCAAAACCCCGCGGTCGAGACGCCGGTGGCAGAATACGCTGGACGGTCTGCGCAGCGCCCGGAAAGGACGGCGCCTCAGCCAGCCCCAGGCCAATGCGCAGCGTAAACAGCACAGCGATCGCGGGGATAACGGCGTGGACCCCCGGCACCAGCGCGTGCAGGGCCGCGACGCCTGACCAGACCAGCACCGCGACAACCAGGCCCCTCTTGGCACCGACGCGGTCGATCCAGCGGCCGGCCAAAGGGGCCCCAACGAGGTAAGCACATGAAAATGCGGATAATAGCCAGCCGTAGGTCGTTTCCGAAATGGCCAGGGCCTTGGTGACCGTTGGTGCAAGTACAGCAAATGCTTGCCGATCTGCGTAGGAGACGGCCATGGTCAACGTCGCCGTGATGGCTACAGCCCAGGCAATGACGGGGGAAAGGTTTGTCTTGTCAGTGTCTTGGCGCATGGCTCCTTGGCGGGAACAGAGCAGGGGTACAGGTGTGTATAGCATCGCCCCACGTCTCCAGCTAGCAGCGAGCAAACGGCTTGATATAACGCGGGTTTTCTTGCGAGAACTCAGGCCTTTGTCGTTGACCGTGGCGGGCCCCTTGAAGCGGCAAGCAATCGATGTATACCCAACCTGTCAGGAAATTCGGCTGCGGGATCCGCCGGTGACCAAAAGGTTGCCTACCCAGGCGGGCCCCAAGATGGGTCGCATGGCACCGAGCAGCGCGGCAGCAGGAGAGGCCATGAACCAGAAAAATCAGCGAAAAAACAGGTGGATGGCTCGCGCTCTGGCCGAATGTGCCTGGACCTTGCTCGGCGTCGCGTTCCTTTTGCAGCCCGGGCTGAGTTGGGCGACGCCAGGGCCGGATTCGGTGCTGGTGCTGGCGGCTGCTACAACAGAATCCACTGTGTTGGCTGATAGTTATATGGCTGCACGACAGATCCCGTCTAGCCAGCGGTGCATTGTGCAGGTGCCCGCAACGGAGGACCTAGGTCTTCAGGATTTCCTGCAGTTGGTGCTCAAACCCATGCAACTTTGCATGAGTAAAGGAAAAATCACCGATAGGATCGAGGCCATCGCCGTCATGCGCGGACTGCCGCGTCGCGTGCGCATCGACACGGCCGCGGGACAGCCCATCGTCGCCCTGACGGCAGCCCTCATGGTCAGTCAGTCGACTTTACCCGATGATAAGACTCCGCTTTTAGGCCAAGATCCGGGCTTGACAGCCGATTGTTCCGGCACGCCGTGCTATGCGGCCAATTGGCCAAATCCCTATAAAAAAGGCGCATTTACCCCGGGCTTTGCCAAGCTGACCGGCAGTGCGCACCACCACCTGTGGTTGGCGACGGCGATCGACGGCTATGACCTTGCCGATGCTCAGCAATTGGCGCAGCGCGGTGCCGCCGCTGATTTGCAGATCGATCCCACCGCGACTTGGCTCTTGATGCAAGGGGCTGACCCAGCCCGGGCCGCCCTCGACTGGGAATACCCAAAAGTTCTCAAGGCATTGTTGGGTCTTGGAGCCCAAGCGGTCAGCGAGCCTTTTGCCACGGCCAGCGTCGGGCGCGTCTTGGCGGGCTTTGCCACGGGCACGGCGGACCTCGGCGCAACGGTCGAGGGGAATTCCTACGCGCCTGGCGCAATCATTGATAATTTAACGAGTTTTGGCGCGGTGCCGGCCAACTTTGTCGACCCGCTCAGCGGCGGACAGCCCTGGCAAGTCTCGATTTGTCGTTGGATTCGGGCTGGGGCCACCGGTGCGCATGGAACGGTGGATGAACCGCTGTCGAACTGCTTTCCTTCGCGGCAGTTCCTGGTCGATTACCGCAACGGCGCTACCCTGGCCGAGGCGTATCTGCGCAACATGCCTTACGTTTACTGGAAGAACCTGGTACTCGGCGACCCGATGACGGCGCCCTACGCTACGCGCCCGACCTTGGATTTGGCGTGTGCGCAAGGGTGGTTAGGTCAGGACGACTCTGTGTGCGTGGTCCCCAGCGGTGCGGCGACGATTCTGATCCAGGCCGATGGCGGCGGTGAGGCGGTGGCGCGGGTCCGCGTGCTGACGCCCGACGGGGATATGCTTGAAAGTCCAGGGGATTCTTTGGAAATTGCCACGGGCCTCTCCGCGCAATTGCCTTCGCGTTCGCTGCTGCTGCTGGCGCAAATGGCCCCAGGTGCGGGACCTGGCGGGAGTTGGCAGTCCAAGGGCTGGCGGCGCGTGACCCTGCTGGCACAGGCTGTAACGGCTGATACTGAGCTTGGTTCTGCGGATGCCGATGCTGGGACAGCCCCTGATTCGGTCACGGCGTTGACGGCAGATGCCGCGTCCGGAGTAAGCAAAATACCTGTGCAATCCAGCGGATGTGGCGCTAGTGGCGGCGCTGGCCCCCCATGCTCGTGGACCCTGCTGGTCTTTGCTCTGGGCTGCGTAGCTTGGCGACGACGCGTTGTCGGACCCTAGCCCATGCCCGCTACACCCAAAAGAAACACCCGCCCCGGTCCATCCGTGCGTGCAAGGCAAGCAACAGGACGGCCGTGGGCGGGTGCTTGAATTCGCCGGCATGAACCCGTGGGTCTCATGGCAAAGCGCCCGAGATAGCTCGGTTACTTCATCTTGCTGGGCCCACCGGCCTTGAGACAGTCCGTGCGGAACTTCTTGAATTCATCGCCCTTCTTGCCCTTGGCAGCGGCCATGCAATCCTTCATTGCCTGCTTGGGATCGGCCTTGGCCTCCACCTTAGCAGGCGCGGCTTTGGCTGGCTCTACCTTGGCGGGCTCTGCCTTGGCGGGTGCGGCTTTGAGGCATTCCGCCATGAATTTCTTGCGTTCGTCGCCTGCGAGCTTCTTTTCGCCGGCCTGAGCCGAGCAAGCCTTCATCTTGTCTTGCTGCGCATTGGCGGCAAAGGCGGGGGCAGCGACAAACAGGGCGAGCAGGGTGGCGCTCAAGATCTTGCGCATGAGGATCTCCAGAAAAGGCCAGTGTTCTGGCCCAAAAGCGCGACGAATCGCGGCGTGTTTCGGTAAAAGGTCACCGCGGCAGCTTGGGCTTGGGCGCCTGCCACCGCGGCGGACTGTAACGCCAACGCGTCGGATTGCCAAAGATTCACCGGCCCAGGGACAGTTCAGCGAAGAATAGCGCCAATTCAAGTCGCGGACGCCCCTGCCGACCGCACCACGGCGGGCTTGGCCCGAGACCCTCCAGCCACATCACGAGCAATTCTGCTGTAAGTTTAGGTAGGTATCTACCACTGCAGGTTCATGCCACCCGGATAGCCGTAGGCGGTCTTGTTGCCGTAGCCGTAGACCATTAGGCCAAAAGCCTTTTTAGATTCAAAGGTATGTGAGCCCTTCTGCACAGTGTGGTAGGCCAGTTCCCAGGTCCCATCGCCCACCGGTGCAAAATCTGTGTCCGGGATTTGCACGCCATCGGCGACCACCGCGACGCCCGCGGGACGCACCACAGAAGTCCAGTTGGTGCCGTAGCCATCGGCCGTTTGAATCACGTAATCCGCGCGATATTGCTTAGATGGCGGCACGATCATCATGGTTGGGTCGCCGATGTTCTGGTCGGTATAGCCCGCGCTCACTAGGAACTGCACCACCTGGATACGGCCCGTGCCCTGGAGTTGGAAGCTCAGCGGCGTTTGAACCTCAATCGAATCGCCGGCTTTCTTGAGGACCACGCCGTCAATGCCGGCAATGCTGGGGATGGTCTTGAGGGTGACATTGTCATCGCCGGCTGTGATCACCCAGTCGTCGACTTCGCCGCCGCGGGGCTTGGACTTGCAGCAAAGCGCTGAATTTCCCCAGGCTTCCAAAGGCATCATCTGCTCTTCGATGTGCTCAGCGCAGCAACCGTCGCCGCCATCGGTGCCGCCGCCGCTGGGTGGTGGGGCGTCCTTGGGGCCGATCACCGTTTCTTCATGGCCACTGAAGACGGCTACGGGCTTGGTGGCGTCAATGCGCGTGCCGGTGAGCGACGGGATCGCCGCGCCGATGCTGAAGGTGCTGCCGTCTTGGAGGTTGAGGACATCAAACTGTTTCAATTCAAAGACATATACCTGGTTTGGCTTCAAGTCGGCTGAGCCAGAGGGCGGTACACCCTTGCTCGGATTGGCCTTCACCACCGCCTTGGGATAGACCTGAACCTCGGTTGTACCCGTGGAAACTGCCACGACGGTGATGTAAGCCTTCTGAGAAATATTGGGCAATCCGGGAATATTGAGGTCCGGCGTCGACGGTTGGCAGACGCCAAAATACGTCTTGCCCAGCACATTCATCGGCAGCAGTAGCGAGCCATCGTTGGAGGCTGCGCCTTCGGAGTTGAACGGGTTGAACTGAAAGGCGACAACCGGCTGAGTGGACTTGACGTGGATGGCCTTGGGCGTGATGCCCGAACCGTCGACGTTCATCACGGGCATCTTGAATTCCTTTGTAGTCTGGGCAGGTACCGAGGTGTCGGTCACCGGCAGATCGTACAGGCCCACGGGCGTCTGACAGACCGTGTTCTTGCCGCCACAGGTCGATTCTGGCACGCAGGCGTTGCCATCGGCGCAGCCCACCATGACTTCAAAGGTCAAGGTAGCATCGAGAACGCCTGGATTTGAAATGATAATGCTGTGCGGGATCATGTCCGGTGTTAGACCCTGCTTGTTGAGCATGGCCGACATGGTGTCCGGCGAGTTGTCCAGATCGACGCTCCAGTATTCGCAGCCGACGTTGCTGGCGATCTTGAGGTTGGATTCGCACAGGCTGATGCATTGACCGCCCATGCACATCGCACCGGTTTTGCATGAAGATTCGGGGCCATAGCCCGAGCCGTCTTCCAGGCAGGTGTGAAAGGCTCCGGCCGCCGTACAGGTCGGAATAAACGGCGTGCAGACGACACTTTTGCACGTGCCCGCGGCGCATTGTTGCGGGGCTTTGCACTTGGTCGGCACCCAAGATTTGCCATCGGCTGCGCAGGTTTGCTGGATCGAGTAGCCGTCACATTTGGTGGTGCCAGGGGTGCAATCGGCCAAGGTAACGCAGGCTCCGTCCTGACAAACTTGAGCGCCGGCGCACTGTTGGCTCATTTGCCACTTGCCATCGACGCAGCCCTTGACGACGGAATTGTTAAAGCACTCGACGGCCCCCTCAGCGCAGGCTGCGCCGTCGGCGATGGGTGTGGCGTCGGCCGAAAGATCGAGGGAATCTGCGTTCTTGCCGCTGCCGTCGCCGATCTGTCCATCGAGGCTGCTGCTGTCGACATCGGTGGTCGCGGCGGTTTTGACTGAGCTTGTGGCGCTGCAGGCGGCAAGGCTTGAACCGAGGATAACTGCGCAACCCATCAAGCAGTAACAGAAAATCTTCATTGCCGCGCACCCATGGCAGCACAAGGCCGCGCCTACATTGTCGCGGTCCCGCGGCCTCTCGGCAACCGTGCCGGCACACATTCTTGGCTTGAGGTCCGCAGGCCTGCGGTTGCAGTCGGTGCGACAACCGCTGTCGCATAGAACCGGTAGCCCCTTGGCGGCGCGCCGGCCTTCTGCCACAGTGCCGACCATGGCTCAAGTCGCCGTTCATCGCAGTTGCTTTGTGGACCGTCTAGCGGCGACGCTGGCCGCAGATCTGAGGCAGAATACGCCCTTAGACCCCCATCAGGCGGTCACCGTAGTCATCGGCAGTCGTGGCATGGCGCGGTGGCTCCGTCTGCAATTGGCGCAGCAGTTGGGGATATGTGCCGGGATTCGCTTTGTATTTCCTGGGCAATTCGTTGGCGACGTGCTGCAGGTCCTCGGGCATCCGGCGCCCGAGCCCGACCCCTACGCGCCGGCGGTGCTTGCGCATCAACTGCTGCCGCTCCTGCCAGAACTGCCTATTTTAGCGCGGTATTTGCAAACCGAGCTTGGCAAGCCCCTGGACTTAGTTGACAGTCGCGCTTGGGGATTGGCCCGTGAATTGGCGGACTTGTTTGATCGCTATCAGTGGTCGCGCCCCGACTGGCTGTTGGCTTGGCAGCAACACCGCAGCATCGGCGGCGATCAGCTCACTGATGAGGCCTGGCAGGCGCCATTGTGGCGGCAATTGCAAGAGAAAGTCGCTCGCACCTACGCGCAGGCCTTGCCTTTGCCCTCCCGCGTTATGGCCGCCTGCGCGACGCTGCAGCACCTACAAACCGATGCCCTGGCGCGGGCTGAGGCGCTGCCCAACTTGGCGCAGGCAGGTTACGGTTCCGTCTACGTTTTTGGCGTTTCGTCCCTGCCCGTCCTGCACCTGGAACTGCTGGCCAGCTTGGGCAAAGTCATCCAAGTGCACGCGTATCTGTTTGCGCCGTCTCAGCATTTCCTCGGCGAACTGACGACCCGCCGCGAACTCAAGAGGCAGTCGCGCAATGCCAGCCCGGAACAAGCGCTCGAGATTGCTCAGCAATGGCGATCCATCCACCCGCTCTTGCACAGCCTTGGCCGGGTCTCCCGCGACATGCAGATGCTTTTGCTAGCGCGCGATTTGGACCCCAGCGAGACGACGGCGGATTCGCTCTGGGACGCGCCAACCTTGCAAGAGTTATCGGAAAATCCGCAGTCGACTTTGCTGGAGCACCTGCAAGCCAGCCTGCGCGACATGCAGGGGCCCCCGGAGCCGACCGAGCGTCCGCGCCTGAGCCAACGGGACGACAGCGTGCAGGTTCACGCCTGTCCGGGCCTGACGCGGCAGGTGGAAGTGCTGCGCGACGAGCTTTTGCAACTATTTGAAAAGCATCCACATTTGCATCCACGCGACGTCGTAGTGATGACGCCCGATGTCGAGGCAGCGGCGCCCTTGGTGCGCGCCCTGTTTGGCGAAGGTCAGCGGCAGCGCGGTGCCCAAGGGGCTTGGGAACAAAGCGGTTTTCCGAGAATTCCCGTTGAAATATCCGACCTTTCTGTGCGGGCCATCAATCCACTTGCCCAAGCGTTGCTGCGCACTGTGGCATTGGCGCTGGCCCGCGTCACGGCGTCCAGTGTGGCCGATTGGCTGAGTTTGCCGGTCGTGGCGGCGCGTTTCTCTTTGGCTGAAGCGGAGTTGACGCAGATTCGCGGTTGGCTAGGCCAGAGCGGTATCCGTTGGGCCTGGGATGCCAGCGACCGCAAACGCCACGGTCAGCCGGAAGACGTGCAGAATACCCTTTGGTTTGGCCTAGAACGCCTAGCCTGGGGCGTTGTTGCCGCCCAGGATGCGCCCGCGCTATGGCCGCTGGGGGACCGCTTTGTGGCGCCATGGCCCGACATTGAGGCAGGCTCCGCCCAGACTGTTGGGCGTTTTGCCTTGGCACTCAAGACCTTAAGGCAGCAGGTTGAGGTATTGCGCAAGCCGCGGACCCTGGTCGCTTGGCGGCAGGTGCTGGTGACGGCGCTGGACAGCCTGACCGTGGCGACGGCGCCCCAACAGACACTGCGCGCGGAGGTGGTGAAGACCCTTGAAAGTATGGCTGAAATGGCTGGAGAAACGGCGCACGTCTTTACCGTCGACGCCTTGCAGGTGCTGTTGAGTGCCCAACTCGACTCGGCCCAAGGTGGCGATCGGCCGGTGAGCGGCGCTGTCACGTTGTGCGCCCTGCAACCGCAGCGCAGCGTGCCTTTTGCGGTCGTGTGCTTGCTGGGGCTCGATGACAGCGCTTTTCCCAGGAGCCAGCAGGCCTTAGGCTTTGACATGACGGCGAGACAGCCGCGCTTGGGCGACCGGGATACCCGCGATGACGACCGACATATCCTGCTAGAATCCTTGCTTGCAGCTGGGGAGCATTTGCTGCTGTTCTATGATGGCCGCGACCCTTGCAGCGGTGTCACACGTGCGCCGAGTGTGCCTGTGGCCGAACTGCTTGAAACTATGGATGCCTATTGGCTGCCGGTCGTAGGTGACCGCCTTTCGTCGCAGATTTGCCAGCGCCATGGCGTGCAGCCGTGGAGCCGACAACCTTCTGATCAGACTGGTCATATGCCGACCTTTGACCGGCGGATGGCCCAGCTTGCCATGGACGTGCGGAGTTCGCGGCCTTTGCAGCCGCCTCTGATGCCGGCCTCGCTGCAGCTGCAGCCAAGACCTCAAGAAGATTGGGTATTTTCCGATCTTCTCGGCGCCTTGCGCGCGCCCGTGCAAGCCCTGCTGCAGGGGCGATTGGGGCTGCGGCTCAGCGCTGCGGGTACGACGCTCGAGGACCGAGAACCCTTTGCCTTGGAAGGCCTTGGCCGCTACCAGGTACTGCGCGGAGCGCTGGCGGATGCCCGGCAAGCGCTTGAACCCAATGGAATTTCGCGATGGCGCAGTGAGGGTCTCTTGCCCCTGGGTACGCCTGGGCGGGTGGCGTGGCAGCAATTGAGCGGACCTATTGATGTTTTGCGCACGCTCGCCGGTGACGACTGGCACGCACCGCCTCAACCGGCGCTACGGGTGCAGCTGGGGCCGGCGCAGTGGCTGGTTGGGACCTCAGGATTGGCTTATCATGGCGCGGACTTAGTGGACGTGGATACGACAGACCCGGGCTCGGCGGCCCGCCTGCTGCGAGCCTGGCTGGCGCTTTTGGCGACGGCGGTTGCGCAACCCGGGCCTCATCAGGCTCGTCTATACGGCCTAGTGGACGGTGAGGGACAGCGTATTGTCTTACAAGCACCTGATAATGCAGAAGAAGTGTTGAGCAATCTTGTTGCGGTTGCGGACAACGCGCTTCAAGGCCCCCTGCTGCTGTTTGCCAAGGCTTCTGCCGCAGTAGCCAAGAGTTGGGCCAAGCCCAAGCGGGCCAACGAAGATCCAGTGGCGCAGGCGCTGGCGGCCTGGGGGGATCCGGAGAGACCCCAGCCCTGGGATGAGCGTCTGGACCCGTACATAGCGCTGGCTTTTGGTGAGGAAAATCCATGGTTTGATGGGCATCAGCCCGACCCGCGGTGGCTCGAATTAGCGAAGCGCGTTTGGCTGCCCTTGTGGCAGGCCGTTGGCGATGGCGACGCCTCAGCGGAGGCTGCATGAGTATGCCGCTGCCCGCGACGCACTTTGACATCAACCATCCCTTGCAACCAGGTGTAATGGTTGTAGAAGCTAGCGCTGGGACCGGCAAGACTTGGAGCATTGCCAGTCTGGTACTCCGGCTGATTGCCGAAGGCCGCGCCCGCATCGATCGCATCCTGGTGATGACCTTTACCGTTGCAGCGACTGGGGAATTGCGCGAACGGATCCGCGCCCGCTTAGCTGAGGCCGAGGCCCATTGGGGCCAACCGGGCGATGACATCGTGTTGCAAGCCGTGCAGCAGTTGCCTGAGTCCACTAGCGTACGCTATCGCATTCAAAGCGCTTTGCGTGATTTTGACACGGCCGCAATCTACACGATCCACAGCTTCTGCCAGCGCATGCTGCGGCTCTATGCCTTTGATACGGGGCTGGATTTTGCGGCCGAACTGTTGACCGATGCCCGTCAGATCAGCCAAGACATTGCCCAGGACTACTTGGCCCAGCGCCTGTACGCCGTGTCGGAGGAAGAACTCGCGTGGTTACAAGGGCCTTGCGCGTTGCACCCGCGCCTGCTGGCCGATGTCGCGGCGCTCTTGCTGCGAAGGCCCGATATTGCCGCGCCGCAGCCGTCGCCTCCCGCTGTAGGTAGTGCGGGCGTTGTTCAGGGCTGGAAAGCGGCGGCTGGCACTTTCGCGCAGGCCTGGCAAGCCAATGATCAGGGGCTGTTGGCTGCCTTGCGTGCCGATGCCGGTCTCAAGCCTGGCAAGGGCAAACGTCTGGGTGGCTCGCCGGCTCAAGTCGATAAATACGCCGCTAAAATGCAGGCTTGGCTGGAGTCTGACCGCGCGCCGCATCAGGAATTTGGCACGCTGCCGTGGGTTCGCTATTTCAGCAGCTATCATGCGGCCTTGGCTAAGCTCAAGGATGCGCCGGCCCCCTTTGACCATCCGCTGATGCAGGCTTGGGACGTGTTGCTGCAGGCCCTGCCGGCGGCGGCGGCCTACAACCAGCCGATTCTGGAGTTTGCGGCGTACTTTCGCGAGGAACTGCCGCGACGTCTTGGCGCCGGCGGTCACCTGACCTTTGCTGACCTTTTGCAAGTGCTGCACCGGCGCATCGTCGATGCGGACACGGGGCCTGCCCTCAGTGCGGCGCTGCGTGGACGCTATGACGCTGCGTTAATTGATGAATTTCAGGACACCGACCCCTTGCAGTGGCAGATTCTTGAGCACGTGTTTGCCCCGGCCGGCACCGCGCCGACCACCCACCTGCTGCTGATTGGCGACCCCAAGCAGGCGATTTATCGCTTTCGTGGCGCGGACATCGAGACGTATGCCGAGGCCCGCGTGCGGCCACAGACCCGCGTGCGGACGATGCAGGTCAACCAACGCTCCGATGGGCGCTATGTGCAGGCTGTTAATGCACTTTGGGCCGGTCAGCCGGACGCCTTTGCCCATGCCGCCATAGCCTACCAGCCGGTCGATGCAGCAGCGCGTAACCTGGCAGATCGTTTGCTGTTTCCCAGTGGTGGCGCCATGGAGCCGCGTTCGCCTGTGCAGATTCGCTGGGTGGGGCCTGCTGGCGAGGCGCCGGTGCCGCTGCGCAAGGCCGATGCTTGGGGTCTGGCCCATGAGGCGACGGCCCAAGAAGTGCAGGCTCTGCTGGCCAGTGGTGCGCAAATCACAGAACATAAAGGCGATAAGCTGGTTTCTCGGCCTCTGCGGCCCAGTGACATTGCCGTGTTGGTGCGTAAGAATGCGCAGACCGTCATTGTGCGTAAAGCCTTGCGGCAGTTGGGAATTCCGGCGATTATCAGCCAGTCGGGCAATGTGTGGCAATCCCAGGCGGCGCAGATCCTCACGCTATGGCTGACGGCGCTGAGCCAAGCTGACCGGGAAACGCCTGTACGATTGCTGGCTTTGACGCCTCTTATCGGTTGGGATGTGCCCACCTTGGCCCAAGCGCTGGAGGCCGTGGCGGACCAGGATGCGCAAACCGAGCAAGATCCGCTGGTCTCTGAGGTCGAAGCGGCCCAGGCTTGGGTCAAACTCAGCGATCTGCCGGTGGCGCAGCGTTGGAATCGGCTGAGGCAAATGGTGCAGAAATGGGCGCAAACACTGCAGAAATACGATTTTCTCAGTGCTTGGCAAGGTGCCTTGGCGGAACCGGCGCTCGACCTGTACGCGCGCCTGGGTCAGAGGGCGGACGCCGAGCGCCTGGTGACGGACCTGCGCCACGTGACCGAACTGGTGCAGGCGCAGGTCATGCGTGAACACCTGCAAGCCCCTGGACTTTTGCGCTTTGTCACCGATCAGCAGCAGCCAGACGCCACCGGGCAAGAGGCGGCCCTGCAACGGCTGGAATCGGACGCGGACGCGGTGCAAATCACCACGATTCACAAGTCTAAGGGTCTGGAATATCCCGTTGTTATCGTGCCTTATGCCTGGGATGGCAACGTGCAGTTGAGCGATTCTGCCTTTGTCTACCACGGCGACGCGCCTCCGCATGAGGCGGGTTTGGCCCTGGGACCGGGCGTCGATGCGGCTAGGCTGGCGCAGAAAGCCCTTGCACTGCAAGAGGAATTGCAGGAATCGGTGCGGCTGCTCTATGTCGCGACGACCCGCGCCCGCCACCACATGGTGCTGCTGTGGGGGCCCATCAAGGAGGCCGCGGCCTCGCCGTTGGCTGCGCTGATTCACGGCGTGGATGCGGGGCAAGCGCTTGAATCTCGGGCGAAATTGGCCATTGACCTATTGACGCGCAAAGACGACGTGGCGTCGCGTTGGTGGCAACTGTTGCAACAGGCCGTGGCAGCGCGATTGGCCGATGCACCGCAACTCCCTGGACCGCCGTTGATTTCGCTGCGCATGGCGACAGAGCCGTCCACGGGCCCGAGAGCTGCGCCTGAGCTGAGTCTCCCTTTGTCGCCCATTGAACCGCTTGTGTTTACACGGGAAACATTGGCCGATGCCTGGAAGCGTCTGAGCTATACCGCCCTGACGCAGCGTGCCACGGCCCGCGACCGGGCGGAGGTGCTGAGCCGCGCGCGACTGCCTCGCACGGACGATGGTGTGCAGGGCGACGATGGCCTGCAGGGCGACGACCGTGTGCAGGGCGACGATGGTGTGCAGGGCGATGACGACGTGCAGGGCGATGATCTTCCTCAGCTTATCCCCGACGCCACCCTCACCGCACAGGTGCCGTTAGCCGGCTTTGCTCGGGGTACGGCGGCGGGAACGCTGGTGCACGAGTTGCTTGAATCCGTTGACTTTACAACGACCTTAGCCAAGGCGCCCGGCGGTCTTGCCCTGCAGCCCAAGGCGCTGCGGACCCTGACGACCGTGGCCACCGAACTGGCCAAGCGGCAATCGGCCGTGCCGCTGGCGCAAATACCGCTGTTGGTTCAAGGGATTGAACTGGCTTTGCGCACGCCGCTGGGTCGTACCCATGGTTTGGCGGACCGCTCATTGGCGCAAGTGCCGTGCGCAGATAGGCTGGATGAATGGCCTTTTGACCTGCCGTTGCCCTCGGCGGCCCCTGCTTCTTTGGGCGAGGCGCATCCGTTGGCGCAGGCGCTGGTTGGTCGAGACGATCCTGTCTTTCCAAGTGGTTATCGTGAGATCGTCCTCGGCCTCGACTTTGGCGCGGTCGCCGGTTACCTCACGGGCGCGGTCGACCTGGTCCTGCGGATGCCGCGCCTGGACGCTAGCGGTGGCGAGACGGGGGATTCCCTTTGGTACATCGTCGATTACAAGACCAATCTGCTCGGCCCCAAGCATCTTGGCCGGGTCATTGCATCAAGGCCGATGGACTACAATCAGCAAGCCATGCGCGAGGAAATGGCGCAACATCATTACTTTTTGCAGTATCACCTCTACCTAGTGGTGCTGCATCGCTACTTGCAGTTGCGTTTGGGCCAGACCTATGACTACGACCGCCACATCGGCGGGGCGATCTACCTGTTCGTTCGCGGGCTTTGCGGTCCAGACACGCCGACCGAAGGCCCAAGCAGGCACGGCGTGTTCTGTCACAAACCCGCCCGCGAAGTCATTGAAGCGCTGAGCCAATTGTTCGCCAGAGGTGCGCCGTGACGTCGTCCTCGCCCATCGCCGCCCAGACCCCTTGGGATGAGCTAGAGATTCCCAAGGAGTTGCAGGCATTTGTCGATGTCGGTCTGATCAGCGCCGCAGACCTCACTGTGGTGGCGGTTCTCACTATCGGCCAGCCTTGCTCGCCCGCCGTTCGTCTGGCCTTGGCCTTGGCTCTGGCCGCGCCGCAGGATGGCCATGTCGGCGTTTCTCTTGCCAAAGTCGCGGGTCGCGCCTACGTGGACCGGCCCGGATTGGACCTAGCGGGGCTGCAAAAGCTGCCCTGGCCTGAAAGCGTGGCTTGGCTTGAGGAAATCCAGCAATACTGCTTGGTTGCCGACACAACATCGGAGCCGCTGCGGCCCTTTGTCCTAGTGGGTGACCTGCTGCTGACGCGGCGGTATTGGCGCTACCAGGAGCGTTTGGCGGCTGAACTGCGCGAGCGCATGGCAGGTCCGGCGGCGTGGCTACCCCTGGATGATGCGGAATTGCCGAACATTGAAGCGGATTTGTCGGCGCTGTTCGGGCCCCGACCGGCTCAGGGCGCGGACTTGGCCCGTCTGGCCGCTGCCGTGGTAGCCCGCCGCAGCCTCAGTGTCATCTCAGGCGGGCCAGGGACCGGGAAAACCTTTACAATTCGCAAAGTTTTGGCCTTGGTATACAGACACGTGCAGCGCGCCCAGGGCAGAGCGCCTGTCGTGCAACTGGCCGCGCCCACAGGGAAAGCCGCGGCGCGCATGGCCGAAGCGATTGCCGAAGGGCTGGCTGACC
The DNA here is from genome assembly GCA_903840165.1 of uncultured Myxococcales bacterium. GTDB lineage: Bacteria > Myxococcota_A > UBA9042 > UBA9042 > UBA9042 > CAIMEY01. The sequence continues at coordinate 68,479 of CAIMEY010000074.1, forward strand.
CTGCGTTTTCTCCCCAGGAGCGGGCTTGGCTCGCGACGCTCAAACCGCAGACCGTACACCGGTTGCTCGGGTTTGATCCTAGACATCCGTCGCAATTTCAACACCATCGCCTCAATCCTCTGGTGGCCGATGTGGTCGTGGTTGATGAAGCGTCCATGGTCGATTTGGCGCTGATGACCAAGCTGGTGGAAGCCGTGGCCCAGTCTTCCCGACTGATTTTACTGGGAGATCGGCAGCAGTTGGCCAGCGTGCAAGCGGGGTCCGTGCTCGCCGATTTGAGCGACGTGTTGCAGGGGCGAGGCACGCGTTTACCCCAAGAATCCTTGGACATGCTGGCGCCTCTGTGCCCGGCGGAGGACCTTGAGCCCTTTGCCGACCCGTCGGCGCCGCTCCGTGCGGGCTGCGTGGTGCAGTTTACCGAGCCACGCCGCTTCGGCCGCCATACGCCCTTGGGCCGCCTAGCGATGGCCTTGGCCGTGGGCGATGTCCCTGCTGCGCTTGAGCAATTGCGGGCAGATGGGCCTAGTGACGTGCAAGGCGCCGTGACCTGGGTGCCCGCCGCTGCCGATGCCGAACTTGGTTCAGCCGTTTGGCAAATTATCTTAGCTGGTTACGCGCCGTATCTGCAGGCGCTGCGTCAAGGTCCGCAGCTGGGCGAGTCCGTGCAGGCGCACCACCTGCGCGTGATCGGCATGTTCGATGAATTTCGGGTACTTTGCCCGCATCGTCACGGCCCTCTTGGCGCTCAGGAACTCGGCTTGGCCATCGCTCAGGCGCTGCGGCCGGGGCGAGAGGCGGGCCTAGGGCGGCCGTTGCCAGCAACGCTGTGGGCTGGCGCGCCGGTTCTGGTGATGGAAAACCGCTATGATGTTGGGCGGATGAATGGCGACATTGGCATCGCGCTGGGCCAAGATGGTCAGGACCGCGTAGCTTTTGCCGACGCCACCAGCGGCCAGGTGGGCTACCTCGCGGCCTCCCGTTTGCCGCCCTGGGAGCTTGCGCTGGCGATGACAGTGCACAAGAGCCAGGGCTCGCAATTCCGCCATACGCTTCTGATTTTGCCGGATCGGCCCAGTCCTTTGCTGACGCGTTCGCTGATCTATACGGCCGTGACGCGGGCCCGGGAGCGCCTGACCGTCGTCGGCGACCGCCACGTGCTAGAGCTCGCCATCCATCGGGTGCAGCAGCGCGCATCGAGCCTAGCCGAGATGCTGTAGCGCCACATCGGGAATTCACCATAAGAACCGCTACTTTGGCGGCTTATCGAGGCCTGTCACCACCGTTGGTGAGCGATGAAGCTGATGGCGCCGCCATTTCTCCAGCCCCATCGGCAGCGCCGCTTGCCACGTTTGGCGCAATTCCTCAGCAGATTGGGGGCGCAAAGACGGCCGTTTTGCCAGCAAATCTAGGACAATCTTCTCAAGGTCTTCGCTGAGCCACGGACAATCCTCCGAGGGCCGGGGTGGCGGGTCGTAGACCTGCTTACGCATCAATTGCACAGCAGATTCAGCGTCAAAGGGCAACTGGCCGGTCAGTGCCTCAAATAGCACCACGCCAAAGCTGTAGAGGTCACTGCGCGCGTCCACGGGCTGGCTCAGGACTTGCTCAGGGCTCATCGTCGATGGAGATCCAAGCACTTGCGTGGGGCCGGTCTGCAAATCCTCAGACGGACCCTGGTCGCCTTGGGGCGGACGTAGCAGTTTGGCGAGGCCAAAATCGAGCAGCTTGACGGTAATCTGACCATCGTCAGACGTGTGCAAGTAGATGTTTTCTGGCTTGATATCTCGGTGGATGACGCCCGCTTGGTGTGCACACTGCAAGGCCGCCGTGACGTGGTCCACCATCTTGCTGAGTTCGGGCAATGGCAAAGGGCCTTTGCGCGCAAGGCGTTCCGCCAAGTTTTCGCCGGAAAGCAGGGGCATAACGAGGTAGTAGCCCTTGCCGGCGTCGTGCCCATACTGGACGATCGGCACGACATGGGGGCTGATGACCTTCGCTAAAATACTGACTTCACGGCGAAATCTTGCCACCTGCTCCGGAGCGGCTTGGGTCCCACTGCGCAGCAATTTGACGGCGAATTCCCCCGGCGTCTGGACGTGGCGGGCGGCATAGACGGCACCGAAGGCACCGCGGCCGACTTGCACCGTCAACTCGTAGGCGTCACCGAGGCGCGACCCGATCAGTTTATCAATTGTTTCGCTAATTTTTCCGAGGGCTTGACCATCCACGCCGCAAAAGCGGACACCGGCTGGGTAACTGGCCTCGCATAAGGGGCAAACGGGCATCGGGCGGCCAAAGCGCGCGGGCCTGCGCCCCCTGAGTGTGACATAGGTAGGCCATAGGTCCAGTTTTCCCGGCGATTGGGCGTTGACCGCCATGGCCACGCTGGGTTAGCCTACATGCAATGCCCAGTTGGCCCCAAATCCAGGGGCTGGAGGTTTCCATGACCGATTGTCGACGTAATTTGGCTGTAGTCCTTTGTTTTTCAACGATTGCCGCCTGCAAGGGCAAGACGGAGGCGCCGGTTGCTGCCCCGGCCACGGCAGCCGCAGCTCAGGCCGCGCCCGCAAAGCCGGCCGAACCTGCCGCGCCCGCCAATCCAGTTGCCGCCGAATTGGCACCTCTGTGGGGCGATATCGCCAAATGTGAAGACCTTTCCGACCTTTACGCCAAGGATAAGTGTCCGGCGAACTTCAAGCTCTTGGAGACCGTGCGAACGGCCTACGAGGCAGTTGAGAAAGATCCCAAGCGTTTCAGTCAGATCTATGACGCCGTCGTCGATCAAGTCATCCATGGCACCGACCTCAAGGCCCGTAACTGCGCTGCCTACGCTGCGTGGTCCAAAGGCTATCGCGGCGGAAAACTATATGAAAATAACGATAAATTGGCGCAAGAACTGCTGGACACGCTCAAGAAGCTGGGCAAAGAGGACGGCAATACCGGGTACGGCATCGCCAATATGCTCGGCGGCTGGTGGAGCAAAGACGGTCCGGTCCGCAAGGCTTTGACCAAGACCTTGGGCGACAAGACTGCGCTGTCCATCTCGGGACGTCGTGAATTGATTAGGCATTCAGGCTGGGTTGCCAAGGACGTGCCGGATGTGCTGTCGGCCATTCGCGCCGTCGCCACCGATGACAAGGAAGACATGGTCATTCGCGGTGAAGCCATTTCGGCCTTGGCCGGTGTCGTCGCCGATAAGCCGGAAGTTGTTGAAAATCTGTTGTTCCTTGCCTCAGACAGCAACAAAGACGTGGTTCTTGCGACCCTGCCGGCCCTGGGCCGTGTCAAGGCAGGGACCGAAGGTGCCAAGAAGAGCCAGGCTAAGATGCTGGAACGTTTGAATAATCCAGAGCCGAATCCCTATGCCAGTTCCATTGGCACGCCGCTGGGCCAGTTTGCTGACTTGGATGGCCTCAAGGATTTCACGACCTTTTACACCGCCAATGCGGCCAAGCCGGGGGTATCAGGTTGGTACAGCAACTTCCTGTACGCCATGGCGCTGTCGGCCCGCTTTAAGGAGGACGCGGCGGCTGATACGGCCCTGCGCGCTGCAGTGGATACCTTGCTCAAAGACAAGGGGCTGACGGCATCGGACAAAGGCTATACCATGGATACGCTGGGCTTTTTGGGCGGTCCGAAGTCGGTCGCCACGTGCAAGAAGTACGCCAGCGACGCCGACGCCGGTGTGGCCGCCGCCGCCAACAAGTGTGTGACCAAGGCGCAGGCACCCGCAGCTAAGTAGTTGAAGGGCCGGGCAAAATCGACTGGATCTTGCCCGGCGATCCCTTCTTTCTGCTGAGTCGGTTTCAGGCCAGGCGAATGCGGGCGTCCACCGCCACGGCACCCTGGCCTGGCGCCAAAGCAATCAAGGGGTTGAGGTCCATTTCGGCCAGAGCCGGCACCGCCTCAACCAGCGCACCGATGCGCAGCAGGACGTCAGCCAGCGCTTGGCGATCCGCAGCCGGTGCGCCGCGAAAGCCGTCGAGCAGGGCCTTGCCACGAATGCCATCGAGCATGTCGCGGGCGTCGCCATCGGTCAGGGGCCCGACGCGAAACACCACGTCGCGCCACAGCTCTACAGCCACGCCGCCTAGACCAAAGGCAACCAGCGGTCCGAACACGGGATCTTGGGTGGCGCCGACAAAGCATTCCACACCGCGCGGCGCCATCGCCTGCACGAGCACGCCCTGCACCTGGTCCGTGAGGCCCTGCTGCGCAAGCCGAGCCTGCATTTCCTCATACGCTGCTTGCACTTGACTGGCATTATCCAGGGCCAGGGCGACGCCGCCGATGTCGCTCTTGTGCGTGAGCGTTTCAGACACAACCTTGAGCGCCACCGGAGCACCGATGCGCTGGGCGACACGCAGAGCACCTTGTAAGTCTTGAACAATTTCCTGATCGGGCACAGTTACACCCACAGCCGCCAGCACTGACCTCACCACATCCGGCGGCAGCCAGCCGGCTTGGCCGTGATTGGCCAGCAGGGTCTGGACTTCGGCGACGGTCGAACTCGGCAATTGCGCAACCAAACCAGGCGGTTTGGCCAGCCACTGACCGTAACGAACGGCCCGCGCCAGGGCGATGGCCGCGGCCTCCGGGAAGGCATAGGAGGGCAGGTGTCCCTGGCGAAGAGACTGTAACGCCTGAGGAATCCCATGCTTGCCCATGAAGCAGGTCAGTACGGTCTTGCCGGCCCCCGCTGTGCCGGCGCAAATTGCCTCGGCCACGTCATTGGCTTCGGTGACGATGGGCGGGACAAACAGCGCGATCAGGGAATCGACGCCTGGATCAGCCAAAAGCGCTTTCACGGCCCGGTGATAGGAGTCGGGCGTGGCGCTGGCAATCATGTCGACGGGATTCTTGAGGCTGGCCTCGGGCGGCAAGAAGCTGCGCAGGGTCTCTCGAGTTTCATCTGATAATACGGCTAGTTGAAGGCCGTGACTCTCACAAGCGTCCGTAGCCATGATGCCCGGCCCGCCCGCATTGGTCACAATGGCGACGCGATGGCCACGCGGCACGGGCTGGTTGGCCAAAAGCATTGCAAGATCAAAGAGTTCTTCAATTGTGTCCGCGCGCAGCACACCGGCCTGGCCGAGCAGGGCATCCACCGCCACGTCCAGGCCTGCCAAGGCACCAGTATGAGAAGTCGCTGCTTTTGCGCCGGATTCTGTGCGCCCAGACTTGACCACGAGAATCGGCTTATGGCGAGCGATGCGTCGCGCCAGATTCAGAAAACGCCTTGGATTGCCAAAGCTTTCTAGGTACAGCAGGATGACGCGCGTGCCAGCATCGGTTTGCCAGTGCTCAAGCAGGTCATTGCCCGAAACGTCCGCCTTGTTGCCGATGCTGACGAAATGGCGAACGCCAATGCCCAGATCGCGCGCGTACTCGAGGATCGCCTGGCCCAAGGCGCCCGATTGGGACGAAATGGACACACTGCCGTGCGGAGGCCAGGCAGGCGAAAACGTCGCATCTAAGCTGACTTCAGGGTCACGGTTGAGCAGGCCCAGGCAGTTCGGCCCGACCATGCGCATCCCATGGGCACGCACACACGCCAGGATTTGTTCTTGTACTTCGCGACCTTGGGCACCCACTTCGCTAAATCCAGCGGTGATAACCACCAGGGCCTTGACGCCCTTGCGACCACAGGCCTGGACCTGGGCGAGGACTTCGGCCGCCGGCACAGCGATGACGGCCAAATCCACGGGATCAGGGACAGATTCAATGTTCGGATAGGCCCGTACCGATTGCACCGAGCTTGCACCCGGGTTGATCGGATAGACAGGGCCTGAAAAACCTTTGGAAATCAGGTTATGAAACACCTCGCCGCCAATGGTACCCCGGCGTCGCGACGCACCGATCACGGCCACGCTTTGCGGCGCAAGCAGGGCGGAAAGTCCAGTTGGTTCAAGTAATTCCATGAAACTCCTCAGATTCCACTACAGCAATTCCACCATCCGCCCATGATTCGCGGGGTGCGGCGACGGCAGCGGGCGTGCATGGTCCGCAATCGGCCGGCGACCGTCAACGCGTCCAGTCGCGATTGGGCTTGGCGCTAGCGCGGCAGTTGCGGTACACTGCTACGCCCTCAGGGCTGGGAGGTTCTATGCGCTCGCAAAGCAATCGGTCTCTGAATACCTTGATTTTGCTGCTCTTTGTCGGTGCGGGTTGCTCTTCCGCCTCGCCTGGCGCGGGTACGGGCGTCGGCTGGGACGCTGATTCGTCTGGCGGCGACGGCAAAGGAATTGACAGTGCGAGCGTCGATGGGGTCGATGCCGGCAGTACCGATGTCGACGACACCCAAGGCATTGCTGACACAGGACAAACCGATGATATCAGCAGCGACGACGTCGACTGGAGCGACCTGCTGGACCCCCAGGATGCAAACAGCGACGACACGTCGACGCCGGTCAAAGGCCCCGTGGGCCAGCTCTACGCCCAGACCAAGGACAGCCTGTACCGGCTCGACCTCGCGGCTGGGCAGTTCACCTTGGTCGGCAAGTTCACATTTGACAAAAACACCAACAATGTCACGGATATTGCGCTCGACGCCGGCGGCAAGCTCTACGCCGTCACCGACCACGACCTGTACGTCTGCGAGTCCAGCACCGCCAAGTGCAAGTGGCAGACGACCTTGCCCGGCAGCGGCACCTTTAACGGCCTGACTTTTGTACCGAAAGGTACGGTCGACCCCAACAAGGAGACCCTCATCGGCATCGGCACCGACGGCGCTTGGGACCAGATCGACTTCAGCACGGGCGTGGCCACGGTCAAGCAACTGGGCAGCTACGGCGGCGGCTGGTTGTCCAGCGGCGACAGTTTTTCTGTTGAAGGCGTAGGGACTTACGCGACGATCAAGGGCAAGAGCAAGACCGACTCCTTGGCCCAGGTCGATCCGAAGACCGGTGCCATTGTCCAAGTCATCGGCGAGACCGGCGTCAACCAACTGTTCGGTTTCGCTTGGTGGCAAGGCGTTTTCTATGGCTTTTCCAACGATGGCAACGTCTATATCATCGACGTGACGACCGGCAAAGCCACGCCCATCAAGGGCATCAAGACGCCGTCCGGGGCCAAGTGGTGGGGCGCAGGCGTCAGCACCCGGGCCAACGGCTAGGGCAGCGCGACCGGTAGGGGCTGCCTAGCGCGCAAACTCCCCAACATCTTTCAGTTTTTCGCAGGCTGGGTCGCCCGAGGCTAGTCCGCTTCAGCGTGCAACTTCAGCTCGCCTTCGGCCGCCGCCAGCAGGTAGGCCTTCATGAAGCCGTCGAGGGAACCATCGAGGACCGCGTCGGTATTCGAAGTCTCGTATAACGTCCTTAAATCTTTGACCATTCGATAGGGCTGGAGCACGTAGCTGCGGATTTGGCTGCCGAAATTGATGCCGAGTTTGGCCGCTTCAATTTCCTCCTTGACCGCATTGCGTTTTCGCCGTTCCAAGTCCGCCAGACGGGCAGCTAACGCCTTCATTGCTTTGGACTTGTTCTTGTGCTGGCTGCGTTCAGCCTGGCACGCGACGACGATGCCCGTGGGCATGTGCGTGAGGCGCACGGCCGAATCCGTCCGGTTGACGTGCTGACCGCCAGCGCCCGATGCGCGGTAAGTATCGACTTTCAAGTCGGTTTCGTTGATCTCGATGTGGATCTCGTCGTCCTCCTCGGGCACGACGTAGACCGAACAAAACGAGGTATGCCTGCGTTTTGCCGAGTCAAAAGGACTGATTCGCACTAGCCGATGCACGCCGTTTTCCGCCCGCAGCCAGCCAAAGGCGTAGTCGCCGTCGATGCGCAGCAGGGCCGAGCGAATGCCCGCCTCTTCGCCCGCAATCTCGTCGAGCAATTCCACTGTCATTTTATGGCTTTCAGCCCACCGCGAGTACATCCGCAGCAGCATTTGCGCCCAGTCCGCGCTTTCGGTGCCACCGGCGCCGGCGTTGATCTGCAGAATTGCTGGCGAACGGTCGGTCGGTGCCGCCATAATTCGCGCAAATTCAGCGGATTCCAGGCCGGCCTCGATGGCTTGCACTTGGGCGCTGAGATCGGGCAAGACGGAAGGATCCCCTTCCATTTCAGCCAGATCGATCATCTCCAGCACGTCGCGCAGGGTCTGCCAGGGACCTTGCACGGTGTCCAAGGCCGCTGTAATGTCGCCGCGCTCCTTGGATAAGCGCTGAGCCCTGTCACCATCGGTCCAGAAGTCTGGCTCCGCACTCAGTTTTTCGAGTTCATCGAGGCGTGCGACCTTGTGATCGACGTCAAAGATGCCCGCGCAGCACATCCACCCTCTTGAGGGCGGCGCTGGCGCAGGACCGTACATCGGCGTAAGTAGCCATGAATTGGGTGTCCATCGGCTGGCGACATGCCAGGGCGGGCAAGGATAGCAGGCCCCGGCACACGCGCAAAGTCAGTTGAGGTCCTGGGCGGCTGGCGATGGGCGGGCTAACGCCGCGATTGTCCCGGCGGAGGCAGGCCTTGGACGAGTTCTGCCAAAGCCTGGCGCAGGGGCCAGCGTGGTTGCCATTGAAAATCCGTTGAAACTTTGCGCAAATCCGCGACGCACACCGACACGTCCTGAGGTCGGGGGACATCGCGCACGGCAATCGGATAGGCGTCACCGGCAATTTCAGCAAGCATTGTCGCGACTTCTAGGTTGGAATAATCGATACCAGCCCCGACGTTGTAAACCCCAGCGGCTGACGCTTGGCCGAGGATTGCCAGGATAAGTAATGAAAAATCAGGGGCATACAGATGGTCGCGCCGGGGCGTCGGGTCATTGAGCTGCAAGGGCTGCCCAGCGTGCAGGCCATCGATCAGGTCTGACACCAAGCGACCGGGCTGTCGCCGGTCGCCGAAGACACTAAAAGGTCGTAAAATCAAAAGATTAAGCCCGTGCTGCTGACAGACGCGGGCGCAAAGTTCCTCGCCCGCCAGCTTGCTCGCCATGTAGGGATTGACGGTGGCGAGGGGATGAAGCTCATCCACTGGATTGTACAGAGGTTGTCCGTACACATACGAACTGAGGTACAGCAGGCTGGCGCGGCGGCTGATGCTGACATCGAGGGCCGCTTGGGTCGCGGCGAGGTTGTCGCGCAGAAAACCCTGCGGATCGATTTGGCTTTGGCTGATAGCCGTTCGCGCAGCAAAGTGCAGCACCCAATCGAGGCGGGCCGGCACGTGCTGCAGATGCTCAGGCCGTGGCTGCCGGCACCAAGCGTCGAGGTTGATGACCGTATGTCCAGCAGAAACAAGGGCTTGAGTGACGGTACTGCCGAGAAAGCCCTGCCCGCCAGTCAAGCCAACCGTGCGCCGTGGCGGCTCAGGCCGGGCCGCTTGGCCTACAACTTCCACAGGGCGCCATCAGCATTTGCAAAAAGTTTCAGGTAGTTGCGGTACCATTCCACAGTGCGGGCCAAGCCGTCGTCAAAGTTCACCGTGGGCGTCCAGCCGAGGATTTCCTTGGCGCGGGTGTTGTCCGAGGACATGCGCCAGATCTCCGTGGGCCGATTGGGCAGGCCACCAATGCGCAACTCGGCGTTCGTGCCGCATAAGCCATGAATCTTACGGACTAAATCGCAGATCGCGATTTCCTGGCAACTGCCGATGTTGATGATGTCGTCAAAGGGCGGTTCGGCGGCGGCGGCGGCGAGAATGCCGTCGATCTGGTTGTCGACAAAGTTGAATTCCCGGGTCTGCTTGCCCTCGGTGGTGATGACCGGCAGTCCGCGCAGGCAGCGGATGATCAGCTCTGGAATGACAGCCTTTTCGCTCTGATACGGTCCGAACGTGTTGAACGGTCGAATGCAGACGATGGGCTCTCCGGTCTGGTGACGCTTGAAGCGGGCATAGAGCTCACCCGCGTACTTGCCGATTGCGTAAGGGGAAATGGGAAATGGCGCGGCGGTTTCTTTGAACGGCACTTCGTGCTGCAGGCCGTAGCTTTCGGAGGTCGACATGTAGACGAAGCGGCCGTACTTCACGCCTGATTCTAGCAGGTTTGCCGTGCCGACGGTATTGGACAGCAAGGCCTCATTGACGTGAATGAAGCTATCGCCGACATGGTTGTAGGCCGCGAGGTGGTAGATCGCGTCGAAGGTCCGACCTGCAAATTGGCGCAGGGAATCGATATTGCGCAAATCCGCTTCGACGATTTCGAGCTTGTCCCACACCGAGACTAGGCGCACGTTATCCATGATGGAGTTGTACTTGACGACCACAGTCACGCTCGCCCCTTCGCCGACCAAACGCCGGACGAGGTGGGAGCCGATGAAGCCGGCACCGCCGGTCACCAGGATTTTCTTGCCGAAAGCTGTCGCTGTCATGGGCGTCGTTGTCCTCAGGTGTCGGCGCGGGCGGTAAAGAAACCACTGAATTTCTCTTCCATTTGCGCCAGATCTTTTTGGGTATTGAAGGTGATTTCCAGGCCTTGGTGGGCAAAAGCACCCAGAGCCTCGAAAGCAATCAGGATCTTGAACAGAGTCACCAGGCCTTGACCATCCGGCAAGCGGATAACCGTCTCCGAAATCAGCGAAAGTGCGCTGCGTTCCACCAGGGCCTGGCCGATGTAGTAGTTCAGGACGGGCTTTTCGCGGAAGGACGTGATGCGGTGATTGGCATCAAACTCCATCAAACCAAAGGGATTTTCGATGGGGGCCGAGACAAGGGTCGCGCGGTGGCCGCCCTGTTCATGGCAGGCGACGAGCTCACCGACGTCGAGGTCGGTAAAGGTGTCGCCGTAGGTCATCAGGACGCGCTCGCCCCAATGGTCGCGGGCGTGCCAAAGGCGTTCCAAAATGCCGGCTTGCTCACCCGCATCGGAAAACGTGATGTTCGCTTGCCCCTGGTAGCGCGCCGCGGCTTGGCGAATCAATTCACCCTTGTAGCCGATACACAGCACAATGTTGCGAAAGCCGCGGCGAATGTAGTCCTGAATCTTGAGGTCGAGCACGGTTTCGCCACGGAAAGCCACCAAAGGCTTGGGCAAATCGTCGGTGAGGTGCCCCATGCGCCGGCCGCGGCCTCCACACATGATGGCGATGGTCAGTTCTTGCGTCATGCTTGGACTCCTGGCCGATCACGGTTCCCTTGTCCTACCAGGAGCTTGCGCATCACCGTTCGCCGCAGGCGTTCGCGACGAGGCAGGGTTTCTAGCGTCTGCTGGTAGATGTCAAGGATGGCTTCAAAGCCTTCGTCGGGCCGATGCGCGGCGACAATAGCGCGCTGCTTGGGCAAATCCGTGGCCATGGCAATCAGGGCCTGGGCGAGGTCGGCCGGCTCCCCGCAGCGATAGGTCTGGCAGCCCGCCGGACGGCCAACGGCATCGGAGGCGATGGTGGGCACGCCGAGGTACATGGCTTCGCGAATCGACACCGCATCGCCGTCATCGATGGTCGGCCGCACAAAAATATCAGCGGCTTGCCACATGGCTGGCCCAGGAAGCTCGCCCAAATGCACGCAGACGCTGTCCTGCAGACCGTGGTTGCGCACGTAGGTGTGCGCCCATTGCAGCAGTTCCTCGTTGCCCGGCGCGCCAATGACGTAGACAAAAGCCGCATCCGGCAGGGCCTGCAGTACCTGATGGGCGGCCTGAATAAAGACGTCCAAACCATAGAGATCTCGACCGGATGCCATGACCAAGCGGCCCGTGCCAGAGGCGATGACCGGCCCACGGCGCTTGCGCACAGCCAGAACGTCCTCCGGCCAGGGGTGCCAGTTGAGTTCTTGCGACGACGGCGCGAGAAAGGGCACCACCGGCGCAAGTTTCTCTGGATGTACGCCTACTTGCAAGAGCTTGTCGTAGACCGTCGGCCCCGAAGTGACCACGCGCGACATGCGTTGGACGCACATCTGCAGCAACTTTCGGTCCTTGGGCGCCATGAGGTCGACATCATTGAGAAAGGAATGCTGGCTGGCCATCACTGGCACCCCGCCGAGTCTGCGCAGGGCTACAAAAGGCAGCAGGTCCTTCCAAGAACAGCCAAAGGTATGAAAATGCAGGAGATCGATGCGCTCTTCCCAGGCGATTTGGCCGCACTGCGCCGCTAAGGTCCGGCCCAATTTGACGCGGCGCACCGTCACGCCCGGAAGGACCTCGCGTCCGTCGCCGGTAGCCAGGACCACGACGCGCAGGCCGGCGGCGTGCAGGCGATTGGCCAGTCGCTGGACGTACAACGACATGCCACCGCGCACCGGTGGCAGGGGGCCGATGAGCCCGATGCAAACGTCTGAAAGTTTGTGTTTTTCTGGCATTCGGCCGCTCGACGAGCCCCAGACAGCGGAATTGCTGGCCCATGGCGGGCGCATCCTACGCGACCAGCCTAGAGGGGTCAACGCGGCCCGCGTCCAGGGACCCCAGGGTGTACCGCGGGGAGGGGTGTCGCGGCGCTGTGTTGGCGGCATGGTTGATCCAAGGGCTTGGCACGACTTCAGTTTCCGGCGTCGCTCCAGAATGCTGCGTCGGCGCCCATGACATTTCCGGCTTGGAGGATGACGTCGACGTTGGCACTCAGCGCGCAATTGCCTGTAAGGACAGAGATCTGGACCGTAGCTGGTTTGCCGACTAGTTCGGCGAGCGGCTGATCGTTGAAGAACAACGCGATATCACTGGTTTCTGAGCCGTTGCTCGTCGTGTGGCTCTTGACCGTCACGTAGTTGACCGTCACCGCCGTACCGTCCTTGGGCAGCAACTTGGCTTGAAGCTTGACCCCAGTGGGCAGGGGCATGGTGGTTCGCAGGCCAACCTGGACAAAGAGAAATCCTTGAAATCCTAGCGTAATCGGTAGGCTGGCTCCGGGTGTCAAGTCGATGGCCAAGTCACCCTCGGGGCGATATTCCATGCCATAGACGCTGCCTGAGACCGGGCAAAGTGGCAATTCGAAAGATGTTTGGTCCGCGACAACGTCCAAGGGGTCGCCGGGCGCCGCTGGGCTTGCACACTGGCATAGGTTCGCCAAGGTCAGCGCAGCGGCAAAGACTTTGAAATAACGACACTGTGTGACGATCTTCATCGCAGCCATCCCAAATCGACGGTGGTCATCAGCGCCGTCCTCTCCCGAAGAAAAGGGTGGTCGAGGTAGCGCATGTACAAGGTGTCAGCGCCCACTCCAATATGCATTCCAGGCAGTTGTGGAATTTGCCATTCCATGTGCAGACCGCCTAGGGCCGTCCACATCGGGCCGAGCTCCTTGTCCGCCGTCCGCCATTGTGGGGCCTGGGGCAAGGTATCGTAATGGGATTGGTAAAAGTCTGCGCGGCCTTGGGCATAGCCACGGACGTCGATGCTGGTCGTCCACACGCCGTGGGTCCAACTGGCGCGTGCGGACAGCGTGTGGGCTACCACGCCCCAAGTATCTGCATAAAAACGGTAATCGACCAGTCCAAACACGGCGCGGCTCAGCCGCTGGCGGAGTCTGACCGTTGCGGCATGGCGCCAGCGTTGGTTGGGCACTTGCTCGGCCACGGCGGTTTCTTGGACGTTCGAGCCCGGTTCATAGAGGCGAACAAAGCGATAAGGGCTTGAAAGATAACCGGAAGCACGCGTCACGGTCCATACGGTGTCCAGTACGGCCGTCGGCGACAGCACCGTGGACGCCTGGGCGCTGGCCTGTTCGCCGCCGCGGTTGCGCCAAAATCCTGCGTCGCCGGCCCGCCCGACATCGGCTACCGAAGCGCCGGCACCGACGATGGCGGTAACGCGTCGCGCCCAAAACTCCCAACTGCCTGTGAAGCCAAAGGATTGACTGCGAAAATCTGGTTCGTCGGACACGGTCCAGCTGCCGCTTAGCCGCTTGCCGCCGCCGAAGTCCCAGCCGCCGTTGGCACCGGCTTCATTGCGAATTTCGTGGTAACCATGGGGCGATGCGGCGCTGACCATGTCCACCGAGGCGGCGCTGATGAAATCCGTGCTCCAATGCGCAGTTGCCGTAGCATGGCCGACGTCGACGCTGCCCGACGCGACGGGCTTCCACACTGTGACGTTGTCGGAGTCAGTGTAGACAAAGAGTGCACTGCCGGCGCGCTCCTCGGCTGCAATCGGCAAACTAAGAGTGCTTAGGGTGGGCGCGATAATAGCCAATAGAATTAGTAGTTTGACGGGCGATCGCCAACCAACGCCACGCGGACCACGCCAGTGTAGCGGCGTCCCAGTACCGCTAACCCGAAGTTGGTTGCGGGTTAGAGGTACAGGGTTTGCTTCTAGTTTCAAGGGGGTGCGCCGCCCCTTGCCCCGCGCGTGCGGGCTCACCCCTGCGTTCAGCCAGGTCCCCGGCCGAAAGTCCACAACGGCGAGTCCCTTGCGGTAACCCGCAAAGCAATGAGGGTTAGGTGTACTAGTCACAGCCGCACCCGCCGCCGGACAGGCCTTCGCCGCCTTGCGCACCTTCTCTCACTGAAAACACGTGGTTACGTGCCATGCCGCGTTCTGGCTGCGGTGTCAACTGCATCCGCCGGTCGACGATGCTGCCCCGTTGCAGCACCGGCGTTGCCGCGCAACTGGTCAGGAGCCCCATGCTGACCCAAAGAAAGGCTACGATTGCAAGCGGTTTTACGCTCAAGGTCGGCCTCCCGTTGCCACAACATGCAGAGATTTGCTTTGAAATACCGTACCTTGACTGTCGACAATCAGGGCCTGTCCGCCCAGGCGCTCGACCAAGGCAACGCCGGCCGGGCCGCCGAGAATAAACGCAGCCTTTGTCATCACTTCCGCATCCGTGGCCGAAGGTGCGCGGACGGTTACGCTCTGACTAGCGGTCGCGGGCCAGCCGGTGCGCGTGTCCAAAATATGGTGATAGCGCTTGCCGTCGATGATCGCAAAACGTTCGTAATCACCGCTGGTTGAAAAGGCCGCGTCTTCAATATCCACCTCGCCCAGCAGTTCGCCCTTGTGCCGCGGGTGGGCGATGCCAATGCGCCAGGGTCGCTCGCCATTCTTACCGGCACAATAGAGGTCGCCACCGGCCTGAATCGCAAACGAAACAAGCCCTTGGGCCCGCAAAATCGCCACGCCCCGGTCCACCGCCGCGCCCTTGCCCAAGCCGCCCAGATGCACGGACATCCCTTTGCGACGCAGCGCGGCCTGCGGTTTGATGGCGTCGACAATGAGATCTTGCCAGCCAACCTTTTGTAATTGTTCTTGGACTTGCGCCTGGGTGGGAATGCTCTGCAGGCGCGTCGGCTCGTGGGCCCCGGGCGGCGTGTCAAAGCGCCACAACGCGCCAAGGGGCGAAAAAGTCACATCAAAAAGACCTTGGGTCTGTTCACTGCCCCGTCGCGCCCGTTGCAGCACAGCCCAGGTTTGCGCCGATACCGTCACCGGTCCCAGACCTGCCTGGGCGTTGAGCCGGCTGACGTCGCTGGTCGGCACCCAGGTCGACCAGTCCTGCTCCAACCGCTTGAATTCTTGAATCACTTGCTGGATAGCTGCCTGGGCCTGGACCACCTCACCGGCCCGTGGGCAGACGGCCACGCGCAGCACCGAGCCCATGGCCTGCACTTGCTGCCGCTGCAACTGCGCGCACTGGCCATAGGCCAACGCCGGAATCATCCACGTCAATGTCCAGGCCAAGCCCAGGAGCAATCGGTTCACAGCAACCACCTACAGCGTCAACACAAAGTTTATCAAATCCTGCAGCTGATACGGGGTCAGCTGGCTGGTGCCACCGTGGGTATCAAAGCTGCCATGCCGCTCATTGTGCCCAATTTCTCCAGCCTTGAGGATGGCGTGTCCCGGCGTCGCCAACGTTTCGCGCAGCGATCGCGCCCGGCCGTCGTGGTAAAAGCGCGTCTGCGGTCGGTCCCAAAGACCGCGCAGGGGCGTCGAGCCGACGAACAGGCCCGCAGCTGTCTGTTCTGTCAACGGAAATGTCGCAATGAAGGCGTCGTTGACCAGCATGGCGTCGCTGCCGTCCGGCCTCAATTCCGGCGAAACTACGGGCGGAAAGCGGACGGGCATGCCAAACGGCGAAAAGGGCACCGGCAGCGGCGTCGTGGTCGTATTGGGCAGGGGATGGCAACTGTTGCAGCCGACGCCAGCTTGTTCAAAGAGCACCTTACCGCGCGCAGCCGTTGGCAAATTCAGGTGCCGATTGGGATTGGGCAGCAGGCGCGGCGTGCGCATCATGAACAGCCCGACTGCCTTGGTCATGCCATCAAAATTGAGCTCCAAAGGCTGCTTTTTGCCATTCAGATCCAGGTTATACAGCGCATCGCCGAAGGCAGTCTCGCGACCAAAGAGCTTGTTGGCCGCATCTTTGATGAACGCAGAACGCGTGCTGAATTGCGGGCTTCCATAAGGCCGCGTCGCGCACTCCGGCGGCGGGTCATCGGCGCAATGGAGCACGTGATTGCAGCCAGGCAAGGTGGGATCATTCTGACACGCTGAAATCTTGGGGTATTTCGCCCAAATCATCATGTCGAGCTCTTCGCAGCAGAAGTTTTCACGACGGACAAACTCATTGAGAACAGGGAAGAAGTTGTCCTCGTTCATCGCCGACTCAAAGAACCAAGGGCGCGTGTCGTACAGTCCGCGTTGGGCCATCACGGCGCGCACGCTCCAGGCGCGGCTGTTTTGCAGGGGCATGACAAAAGGCCTTGCAATTGAACCGTTATCGCGGTGGCACTGCACGCAAGTCTGGTCGCCATCGATGGTGAACACCGAGGTCATTTCGTTGATGCCCTCGCCCATTTCCGCGTCGGTCTGCGGAAAGGGGCCAGCCTTGTTATCGCCGATAATCACATGGCTTTCAGCCTTGCCCGTGGCCTTGGTGACGTCGATGAAGGTCAGCGATTCGCCCAGGCGATTGACCGTGACCACGCGGTCCTTACCGGCGCTGGCGATGGATTTCGGATTAAACCCAGTATGATAGAGCTGTCCCGCAGTCTGCAGCGGCGTCAACTGTCCGGTAGTACCGATGCCAAAGCCCTGAACTTCATTGGAACCCGCAAAGGCCACCCACAGCGACTGACCTTGCACGACCATGGCTTCGGGCAGCGCGCCCGCGACCAGCCAATTCTCTTTGGGTGGCAAGAAGTTGACCACGTCGGGCGACCATTGGTCAGCCAAGGGTAAGGCAAGGCCCTTGCCCGGGTGATTGGCATCGACATCTCTGAAATCTTTGCAACAAATCGAATCGGACGTGTAGCGGTGCACCTCATGCAGCGACGCCGTGTCGACTACGCCAATCTCATTTTGCTGGTCCTGAAAGCTCAGATTCGCTGTGCCATCGCCGGGTTCGCCGTTGTCATCGACGTCGAGGCCCGTCGTCGGCTGTCCGCCCAGGCCACGGCCGGTATCGGCAATGAACAAATACGCGTCCTTGACCGCCAGACCGCCCACGGGCGAATGGAAATCGAGGTGCGAAATTCCCTTGGGTGCGCCCCGCGTTGTCGTCTTCGGGTCTTGGTCCACATCGATGAGGGCCCCCGTGCGCGCGTCGAGCACAGCAATGGTGCAACCGGCCACCGAACCGACAAAAAGCTTGGTGCCGTCTGTAGATATCGCCATGGGCCCGGGGTTATCGCTCACCGGGGTGCCCATCGGATCTTCGGCGGGAACTTGGTCGTAGTTGGTCGATAATACCTGGAAATCATTGCGTATATCGACGTCCCACCACAGCACGCTGTCCTTCCAGCGGTTGCTCAGGAAAACGCGCGAACCGGTCGGTGAAAACAGGACGCCTTCGCTGTAAAAGGGCACGGGAATCCGCGCAACTTCGGCATCGGTTTGGGCGTCCAAGACAATGGCGTGGTCGGAATAGCGAAGCGTAATCACCACATAGCGATCGTCCGGCGAGACCGCGCAAGACCAAGGCGTACCAGGCAAATCCAGGCGTTTCAAGGGCTTTTGCCCCGCCAAATCCACCACCGCGACTTGGGTGCCTGGGGCGTCCTCAATCCCGGCAAGCGTAATCCATGCCTTAGAACCGCTTGAATTTGTGCAGATTTGCCGAGGGCGGTCCCGGTGCGGCTGCGGCGTCCACTTGGGATCCGCCGGCGTCATGGGATTGGGGTCGGGGTGCAAGACGGTCACGGTCGGCAGCGGGTCTTGACACGCGATGAGCGATAACATTGCGAAAAGAAACAGCGATAGGCGCATCGGTAGCGTGTTCACGGCGCCTCCTGGCCAAGCATCCAGGCGATGACGGCTTGGCATTCAGGGTCGCTGGGCGCGGCAAAGACCGAACCGCCCTTGTGGCCCAATAGGCCGACGGCCTTGAGCACCAGGGTGGTTTGGCGGGGATAGGGATTGTCGAGAAAACCGAGGGTGGATGCGTAGTTGGCTTTGACTTCTTCGCCCGTCAGCGGCGCCTTCCACAGGGTCGCTGGGTCCAATCGGCGGGCTCCTGCGGCGTACAGGGCGTAGGGACGTTCAGGGCGGCCATGGCAGAGGGCATCGCCGCAGCGCTTCTCCAGCAAGGGGCTGATTTGTTGGGTGAACTGCGGCAAAGTCGGGGCGAGCCCAGGGCAGACCAGGGGCGTCGTCGCGTGCGGCGATTCGACCTGACAAGCCAGTAACGTCAGGAAAATAACATGCATGATCAGGATCTTACGAGGCACCTTGCCCTCCCGCGGTTCAGGCCCTTTGTGCGCCCTACTTGCTGGCTGGGGGCATGCCAATCCAGGCGGCACCAAGCTCGATCCACCTGATCATCAAAGCTTTTTCCTCGACTGTCAGGGCAGTTGAGCCAGGGGGCGGGCACGGCTGGCTGTAGGCCCGTGGCGCATCGTAGTCCTGGCCCATCAACTTTTCGGCGAGAAAGGAGTTGCGCGCGCGGTAGCCAATGGCATCGACATACTCAAAACCATTGGCCGAACCAGTCCCGGGCTTGAGCAGGCTTTCATAGGCGTCGTTGTAATGTTGCGTCAGGGTATCGGTCAGGGTCAGGCCGCCTGCCGGAGTCGAACCACTGTGGCAACTCAAGCATTTTGTATTGAGAATCGGCTGAATATGTGTGCGAAAATCGGCGAACTGGAACATGTCGCCCGTCACAGTGGGGAGCACTTTGGGCTTGCGGCGGTCCTGCCCCTCGTACATCGCCGCCGTCACCGAGGCTTGTGTAATAAAATCAACCGGTGGCTGCAGCACCGAGTTGGGCTTACCGTCCATGGCGCCATGACAGCCGCCACAGCGCGCGTTGTAGGCCTGAGGCGCAATGCCGACGGGAAAGCGTTCGCCCGGGGCAGCGGCATACCACTGGTGTTGTAACGTGCCAATTGCTAAGCGATCTTTGTCCAATGTTACCACGCGCACGGGAACCTTGGCGGGAATATTGGCAGCCAGACTGCCATCGGCCGCCGGCGCAATTTCCACAGCGGCAAACAGCGGCATGCCACCGGTGAGGGAAAGCGTAGTTGCTCTGGGCAGTTTGTTGCGTGTCTCGGCAGCCGGCACCGCCTTGGGGTCGAGCTCGACCGCCACGGAAAGTGGAACAACAGCGCGGACATAGGCAATGTCTTGCCTGAGTGTTCGCGCGGCCAGGGGAGGCAATTGCGCCAGGACAGCCTCAATGACCTGCACGCCGCTGTGGACCAACAGGGCCGTGGGACTGCTCGCGTCCCACTTACGCGGATGCGGTGGATCCTCAGGGGGCCGGGCGTAGATGGCAACTGGCTGTGAATAGGCAATTTTTGCGTCGTCCAAGAGGACTTTGCTGCTGGCCACGGTCGGCCGGCTCGTCGCCACATCGGCCCCGAGCTGAATTTGCACCAAAGCCGTGCGCGGCGCGGCCAAAGGATCAGACAAATCAATGGGTCCAGCCGCGTGAGCGACCACCAGGCTACCATCGGGCATGGGTGTCGGGTCGCGCCACAGACCGTCCGTCGAGGCAGCGGTTCGCGCCGCATCGGGCGTCAACACCGTGAGTGCATGGCGGAATCCTGGCAGCGTCGCCTCCGCCTCTTGCCCCACCGGCACCTCGACGGCAAATTGCCGTTCAAGCATCGCCAACTGCCCACCGCGCCAGACATTTTTGTCATCAAGCAGGGTCAACACCGCACGGCCATTGTTCATTTCGCGGATGCGGTAGAAGACTTGCTGCGGCTCGCTCATGCCAAAGTGCGGGTGAGCCTCGGGCTGAATATGAAAATCAGCATTGTGATCAATGGGAAAGCGGAAGAGCACGCCCTTGTAGCCGCCCTCGGTCGACCGCCTGAGCGTGTAGGCCATGGTGCCCTGGAACTCGCCGGTGCCGAGAAAGGAGGGCATCACTTCGGGGACGATGGTCCAAGTCAGCCGTTCGCCGCTGCTGCCGTCCGGGTCCATGGCATATAAGTCCGCGTTTTGTGTGGTAAATAGGTCGGAAAGGTCAGCCGTTTTGGTCGACGAGTAGTAGATACGCTCGCTGACGCCGCCGCTGACGAAACCGCCGTTGGGTCCGAAGACCGGCCCGAAGTTGCCGACAATACGGCCTAAAGCGCCGGCGGCTTTGTCGGTCGTCAGTTGCTTGAGCCCTTGGCCATCGACGCCAACGCTGTAGATGTTGTGGGCGTCATCGCTAGATGTGCGCATGGAAAAGACGAGCGTTTTGCCATCATGGCTGACCGCGGGATCGCGGATATCCGCAGGATCTTTGTGCAAAGCCGCCGTCAGATTCACTGGGGCACCCGCGAAGGGCGGGTCGAGCCGGTATAGGTCGGTGCCAGGCGTAAACGGCTGAATTTCAAACGGTCCTGCGGCCGGCAGCGGGCCACCAACGGCCACCAGCGGCGGCTGCAGGGTCGGCTGGGGAACCTGGGCAGCGGCGCGCTCGGCCTCGATCCAGGCGAGAATGTCCAAAATCGGCTGGGATTTGCGTGGATCTTGGCCCGACTCATTGATCTCTTTGGCAAAGAACAAATCGTTGCCGCCCTTGTGCGGAATTCCGCCGTAGTTTAGCGGCATCATCTTGGCAATCAGCCGAGACTGCAGCGGATCTCCCCACAGCGTGATGTTGCGCAGGGCTTCACCACGCGTGGCCCGCAGTTCGGCAGTGGAAATCCCTTGAGATCCGGGCAGAACCGGGGCATTGAACGTCGCGCCGCCGAACATCAGGCTGCCGTGGCAGGTCGCGGTAGCACAGCCGCGTTGGACCAGCGTGGGGTAAACCTTTGTCTGGAAAAGCTTTTCTCGGTCGTCCAGAACTGCTTCCGTAGCCGCCTCGCCGCCGTCATGGACCGTCGCCACCCACGAGGCCAAGGTCTGGTAGTCGCCGTCATCGCGCGAAGAGAAGACTTCGTTTTTATAGTGATACATGCCGCCCAGGGCCACAGGCAGGGTCTTGCGCAGCAGCGTCGAATACGCGTGATTTTCCTTAGAGTTGACCTTGGCCTTGGCGGAAATCAAGGCCTTGGGCAAGTCCGTGATGTGGCCCGATGCGTCGACGTGAAAGGTCAGCCAGCGCACTTCATCTAGCTGTAATCCTTTGGCATCTGGGGTAACGCCGTGGCAGGTGGCGCTCGCGCAGTGGCGCTCGAGCACAGGGGCGACGTTGGCCGCAAAGGGATCGGACTGCGTGGTGCCGCAGCCGCAGACGAGCAGCAGGCAGGGGCCCGAGAGGAAGCCGAAGATATTGATTTTCATGACGACCTTTGCGCCCGGTCACCGAGCGCTGGTCCTCCACCCAACCTGAGGCTAAAGGTCGCCGATGGCAAAGTAAAGCGGGGCTGGTGAACAATTGCCTTGGATCAATCGCCGCCTTGACATGGATCAAGTTTGCTGCATCCAGTGAGTTTGGCGCGGCCGGGTTTGGTGGCGATGGCTTCAAGCGTCGCGGTAGTGACATCTTCGCAGCTACATGAATATAAACGATTATCTGCGTTTGACAGGGTCACGCCTGCCGACTACGCTGCCGGACGCTAGCCCGTTGGGGCTTTCGGAGTTGTTAGGGTATGACCACAAACACACAACTGGACGACCAGGGTCAGGGGCGGATAGGGCCGTTGGGTCTCAATGCTAGCGAGTCGAAGGTTCTTCATGCTGGCAAGTCGAAGGGTCTCCATGCTGGCAAGTTGATGCTGGGCTCCGTTAATATCCCGTTTCAAATCAACTAGTTGTAAGGATGAACGATGGCAAACCCGGAAGATTGCTTGCGGTTGTGGACCCAAGCTCTGCAGGCCGAGGCGACCGGCGAACGCGCCACGCAAGAGAAGAGATACCTCAAGAGTTCTCTACGCTTTCTCGGTGCTACGGTACCGCAGATTCGTGCGCAGGTGCGCTCGGGCATGCGCGCCGTGACGCTGGCGGACCCAGAATGGCGGTGGGATCGCGAACAAGTGCATGATATAGTTGAACTTTGCTGGAAAGGGGATCTGCACGAGCATCGCGCCATCGGCTGCCAAATCGTGCAATTCCGCGCCAAGGCCCTGCAATTGCCCGATTTATCCTGGCTGGAGTCCATCCTGCGCAACTGTGGCACCTGGGCCTATGTCGATACCCTGGCTGTTCACGGCGTTGGCAGCATTGTTGCGCGATATCCCGATGAAAGTAAAGCAGTATTGGCGCGATGGGCGACAGATGCGGACGTCTGGATTGCCCGCAGTGCACTGCTGGCCCTGCTCGGCGCCTGGCGCTTGGACACGCCCTTTGACAAGGCCCATTTTGTTGCGTGGTCTCAGCCCCTTCTGCCAAGACGTGAATTTTGGCTGCGCAAAGCGGTGGGCTGGGTCCTGCGCGAAGTGGCCAAGCAAGATCCCTTGTGGGTGCAAGGGTTTGTGCAGGACCATGCGGCAACAATCAGTGGCCTGACCCGGCGCGAGGCCGAGCGTGGCGTGGTCATGGGGCTGGCGCGGCCGAGCAAGGGTGGCGCACGCGCTGCGAAGAAGACGAAAGATCAATAGACTGAAGTGATTAGGGAGGATCGCATGGACTGGATTGTCGCACCGCCGCCTCAGGCGTCGTTGGCTGTGGTCGGGCAAGAGGCCCGTTTTCCTGTGCGCCGCGTCTGGTGCGTAGGGCGCAATTATGCCGCGCACGCTCGCGAAATGGGGGCGGATCCGGCGCGCGAGCCCCCCTTTTTCTTCGCCAAGCCCGCCGACGCCATCGTTGCCGCCCTGCAGCAGGGCGAGGTTGCGGTAGCGTATCCGCCTAAAACCACTGATTTGCATCATGAAGTGGAGCTGGTCGTGGCCATCGGGCGGGCAGGGCGGGCCATTGCCGCGGCGCAGGCCCTGGACCACGTGTTTGGCTATGCCGTGGGGCTGGACCTCACCCGGCGGGACTTGCAGCACGCGGCTAAGGCGGCGGGGCAACCCTGGGATATGGCGAAGGGTTTTGACGAGTCGGCGCCTTGCTCGGCCCTGGTGCCCGCGGCGGATTGGCAGGGTCAGGACGCGCAGATTGCCTTGACGGTCAACGGTCAGGCGCGGCAGGCGGCGGCGATTGCTGACCTCATTTGGCCCGTGGCCGACGTCATTGCCCAGTTGTCTCAACTGGTTGAACTGGCGGCCGGCGATATCATCTTCACGGGCACGCCCCAAGGCGTCGGGCCGCTGCTGCCGGGCGATGTGGCCGTGGCCCAGGTGACGGGGTTGCCGGCTCTGACGACGCGTGTACTGCCGCGTCGCTAGTTTGCGTGATGGGGTAGCCTGATAGAACAGGCAGTTGAAAGGCGGTACTACAGCAAAGGATAGGCTACCAGGGCCCGCGCCAAGGCAGCGTTGGTCCGTATCAGGCCGGTGCCCGCGGCTTGGGCAATATGCTGGGTGCCGGTGGCGTCTAGACCGCGGTCGGTCGCGTGCAATTCGCAGCAATAGTGCGGTCTTGAGCAGGCCACGCCCAGGCTTAGGACGATGTGCGGGTGGAACTTGTGCAGGGCCCGCGCCAAACTGGCCGGTCCTTGGCCCAGGGTGCGGTCGTCGACGGCGAAGACTTGGCCGCGCAGGGTGACGCAACTGAGCGCATGCCGCCCGAGGCTGGCGTACTGGCGTTGATAAAACCCAGAATAAAAAGCGTTTTCTGCCGTCACACGCAGGGGCCGCCCCAGGGCGCGGACCAAGGCGCCTTGGGCCAGCAGCGGGTCTCGGGCAAAGGCGGCTGTGGGATTATCGATAATTTCTCGCCAGTTATCATACCCCGTCACCAGCACCCGCACGTGGGCCCTGCGGCAATGAGGCAGCCACTGCGCCAGCACTTGCGTCAGCAAAGCCTGCAAATCGCTTCGACTTTGCCCACGCGTATAGCCAATGGCCGGGCCTTGGCAGGTGGCATCATCGGCCGGCACGTGGAGAAAGCCGCACAGGGGCTCGCCGTGGTCGTTGCGCCCTACGGTGCAAGCCGGGGTCTCGGCCCAGCGCAGCAGCGTGAGCCACAGGTGTTCGCAGTAAAAACCCCCGGCATCGTTGCTGATTTGCGGTCGACGCGGTTCCAAGCTTGGCCGGGGCGACGAAGGCATGGTCAACTCGCGGGTGTGGGTGGAAGGGCGCTCAAGCGAAGCTCGCCTGGGCGGCGGCGGTACTGGCTGGCGATGCTGGCTGGCGATGCTGGCTGGCGGCGTGGCGCGTGTCAACTGGGTGAAGGCAAAGGGAGACGGCGGCGGAAATGAAGGCTTGGTATGGCGATTTCGCGCTCGGACTGCACCGGGTGCGGGGCGATCTTGCCTCCACCGGCCCTGCTCAATTACCTTTGGGCGATGGCGATTGGCCGTGGCGGACGCTGGCTACGGATTGCCGCCGGCAGCGCAAGAATTGTCGGCTAAAGTCGCTTACATGATGCCGGGTAGGGCAGGATTGTGCGGGAAGGCGGTCGCCCCAGCGTCAAGAGACGTTGTCATCCACGGGGTCCGGGATCCGGCCCAGCAGGAGCCAAGTGCGCATGGGCCCTTTGCCCTTGACCTCAATCACGCCGCGAGGCTGCAACAAGTGGGTGGTCTGCAGGTGGTTGTAGATTTCCTCAGAAACCTGAATTGCGCCGGGAACTCCATGAGATTCCATGCGACTTGCGACATTGACGGCATCGCCCCACAGGTCGTAGATGAACTTGCGCTCGCCGATGACGCCTGCCACCACCGACCCGGCATTGAGGCCAATACGCAGTTGCATGGGCTCGGCAAAGCCCCGGTTCAATTCCTCAATCGCTACAAGCATATCCAACGCCATATTCGCCAGGCGCGCCCGATGGTCCGGCACAAAACGCGGCAGTCCGCACGCCGCCATGTATGCGTCGCCAATGGTCTTTATTTTCTCAACGCCGTAACGCTGGGCGATGTTGTCAAAGGCCGTGAAGATCTGCCCGAGGCGTTCGACAACCTGAGTCGGCGCCAAGCGTGAGGAGAGCGCCGTGTACCCCACAACGTCGGCAAAGAGCACGGAAGCCTCTTGAAAATGGTCGGCAATTGGATGTTCCTTGCCCTTGAGGCGCTCGGCGATGGGAAAGGGCAGAACATTGAGCAACAAGCGCTCGGACCTGTCGCGTTCCTCTTCCAAATCATGCAGTTGTTGGGCTATTGCCGTGCTTTGCTCTTGCAACTTGCCGGTCATTGCATTAAACGTTGTCGCCAACTGACCGATTTCATCCTCGGAATAGACCCAGGCCCTGGCCGTGAGGTCGCCATTGGCAACTTCTTGGGCAGTACTTGCTAACTCCTTGACAGGAATGCGAATATCTCTTGCAAGGGCGATGGCCAAGACCGTGCCCAGCATCAGACAAATGGCGGAAATAACACCGACAAAGCCCGCCGCTCCGCTGGCCGCATCTTCGGCCTTGGTCGTCAGCGCCGCAATCGCCTTGGGGCCAAGTTCGCTGAAATCATCAAGTTGGGCCTCCATGTCATTGGCAATGCACAGGAAGCGTCGAAGCTTGCCGGCCAATCGCGCTTCATCACCGATGAACTCTTGCACCGCCAGTTCGTGTTTTGCCAGCAAAAGTCTGGGATTCTGGCTCCAGGCCGCATCGGCAGGCAGCAGTCCGGCCAACTTTGACGTGGCACCTCGCCAATCTAGGGCCCTCTGCTCATTTTCGCCCGCGAGTGCCGTCGGGCTCGCGTCGCACGGATTGAGCGCGACTTCGCGGTCCACGGTGAGCGCAGAGTCCTCCGCCTTGGGAGGGTCGGGGCGAGGCAACCCCGTGTCAAGTCGACGCAAATAGCGTTCCTCCTCCCGGGCCATCTCCGCCCAAGCATACACCGCAACCGCGCGCGCCCGCCCCGGGGTCGTGTCTGGGGCCTTGTCATCTTCGGTCGCCGCCAGTGCCAGGCCAAGGCTGTGCGTGAGTGCCCTCAAGCCCCCCACCCTCGCCGGGTAAATCTGTTTATTTTCAGACAAATTGGCCGCGGTACTACTGGGCGTCGCCGGCAGGGCCGGGGCCCCGTCCAAGTCGCCGCGTTCCGCCAAAAGTGACGCGAGCTCAAGCAGTTGTGCGCGGTATTGCTCAACGTCCTTTTGCAGCTTTGCCGTCGTGTCCGATAAACGTTTGATATCGTGATGGTTATCCTCGCCCGCAAATTGGTCTTCGACATGGGTTCGGGCACCTTGCTTCAATAGCACTGCAATTTCGCGAAGTGTCGTCCGCGCGTCATCGAGGTGCGCCACCGCCGTGGTCTGTGCATCGATGGGAAAAGCCAAGGAATTGGCCAGTGCCGCCGACCGTTGCAACCATGTTTCCCTGGCAAAATTGATGCCAACCTGGGGCCAACGTTGCAAAAACTCCTTTTCCCGCCGGCGGGCACCGAGCAACTCCGCCCGCGCCTGCACCGTTTTGTCAGCAAAAGCAGCACCAAAGCCAAGGGCGCGCTGATAGCCGGCCCGGGAATTCATCAAGCCGTCAATGGACACGGCGGCGGTCACGGCCACCAGAAACAGCAGAGAACCAAAGGCAATACCTAGCTTGGAACCCATCCGCATTCGCCGCAGCCAAGACCGCTTGTCGATTTCCATGGGCTTGGTTCCTACGGCGCGCAGTGGCCGGGCGGGTTGGCGGTTGCATGGCATAAAACTGTTCTATTACAGTAAGTTGTGTCCTGACAGATCGGGGTGCCGCCGCCGTCGTCGGTCCCGCCTTGACCGCCTGCCCAGGCATGCAGCGAATTGCAGGTCTGGGTATCGACGCTGCCGGGCGCGCTCGCGACCCAATCGCTACTCGGCCGGTAGCCGCTCGGCACAGGTGGCGTTAGACAATTGCCTTGTTTGTCAGGGATAAAGCAGTTGGCACGGCAGGCGCAGAGCGGGGCGCTGGAGGAGACTCTGCTGCCCCTGTTGGTCGACATCCGCCATCGGCCAGCTTTGACTGACGCGCACGGGGGCGGAATTGGGGCGGTGGCGTACGAGACAACGATGCGAAATGACGATAATATCGAAGTTCGCATGGCCAGCTACCCAGGTCCTAGAACGCGCATTGCGGCAGACGAGCGTAGCATAACGCTTATCGCATCGTCTGGCAAACTCCAGTTTGTTATTATTATCATGGTGTTATGCGTGGTGCTCTTGGGCCGCGCACACTTGGCAGTCCTCTGCACTTTCGCCTGGCTCCACCTCGCTTGACGCGGGCTTAGGCCGGGCGCAGTCTTTGCTTGCACCTGAAGGTCGGCGCGGCAGGAGGGACGAGAATGGCCGGAACGACGAGGTGGCGGCTGGGCAAGCCACGGCGCGCAAGTCCAGGGATTCTCCTCACGTTCGTCCTTCTGTTTGGCACCAAACGCGCGAGGCAGGCAAGGCGCCTGTGCTGGTGTTTGGCTGGGGGGCTGTTTTCCGGGTGTTGGGCGCTGCCGGAATTGCCCCCCGCGTCGAGTTGCCCTGAGAAGAAGGGACTGGCTGAGCTTGGCCCCGATTTGCAGGCGGCAAGTGAAGCTGACGCGAAAAGTCTTGCGATGACAAGATGTCACGCTGCAAGCGGCATCGAGGCCTCAAGTGGTTCGTGCCCGGGCGGTGTGCGCTATGTCAAGGTGGACAGTTCGGACGGCCTTGCCTTCACCACATGGTTCTTTTCGGCCAAAGGTGCCCTGCAAGGCATCCAGACTTATCCAGCCATCGGTTGCCAGCAAGAGTTTGGTCAAGTGCCTGTATGTAATCCTGAAAATCCAGACACAGCGCTCATCTGTCCGCACGACTGTGTCAACGTTAGCCTTGGCAGCGCGGCGGATCAAAGCCAGGACCAGATAATAGCTGCGGAATGTGCAGGCAATTGCACCGTGCAGACCGGCGCGGCGTGTGGGCTCGCCGTTGTCACGAGTAAGGCTCCGGGGCAGAATCGCATCTGGCTGTTCGCTGGCGACACCCTGGTAGCGCGCAAGACCGTCTACACCCCGGCCGGCAGCGACGGCTGCGGCGCGCTCATCGAGGGCAATTGGCCCAAGCAGTGCAGCAGCATCGGTCCAAATTTCACGGGCGGAACACCGGCCTGCCTCGCGCCGGCAGGCTTGCATATCGACGCGTGCCCTTGATGTTGCTTGGCCGTCCGTCCGCACGCGCGGTTCGGGCCCTGGCACGCGCGGAAGGTTGTGGTGCGGCCCCGCTGCGTGCCTCGGCCTGCCCTGTGGCTTAGCGGGGACTTCCTTGGGCAGTAGGGCAGATATCTTTGTTTCTGCTGCCTATTTATCCGGTGCAGATGCGCTTGGCCCTTGGAAGCGCCGACAGTTGTGCACGGTGCCACGGCCGGTTTACGTGAATCGCCGGCCCACGGGAAAGGGCAATTGTCTCTGTGGTGCAATGCGTTGCGGGCTTCCGAGCCAGGGTGGGACAGCGCTAGCCGCGGCAGGTTAGTACACGCTGACACATGTCCAACGCCAGCGATTTGGGGAGAACCAGGGTTGAAACCCTGGGCTCGCAATCAAGAAACCCGCCTTCGCGGGTTGGCTGCAATGATCTTGCAGATCGGTCAAACTGCATAGTCGGACCAGCAGCCGAAGGGCGGCCTCGAATGGAATGGGGCACGGACGCGGCGCGGATGGCGGCGGACGATGAGGTTGCTGCATGGGCGCAAAAGGCGCCGCGCCGCGGGCGACGAGCACCGGGACCGGGGCCGGCCGCGCAACTCGGCCCAATTGACTCCGCCGCCGTCCCGGCGATACTGGCCGCCGCGGCCGCACGCCGCTGGGAGTTTGGCCATGCTCGCCAACCTGCGTCATCGCTTGGACTCTTGGCGTATCGTCGCCCTCTTCGGCGCACTGTTTGTCGTGTCGCAAGCGACTCTGGCGGTGATCGTCCAGCCGCTGGGCGCGGACATCTTGTGGGTGCAGACGACGCTCTCGGCCGCCCACGTCCAGGCGATCTTCGCCCGTTGGGACGCTGCCGGCCTGCTGCCGCGGTACGCGTCCCACTACCGCGTCGACATGATTCACCCGCTTTGGTACAGCGCGCTGCTCGCAGCCAGTCTGGCCAAGGGCTTCGCCGCACACGCGGTGCCGGCGCGCTGGAACAGCCTGCTGCTGCTGCCGTTCGTGTCCGGCACGTGCGACATCGCCGAAAACCTTGTCCACCTGACGTTCCTGGCAGACCGCGCCAACATCACGCCGGGGGCGGTGCTGCTGGGCAACGGCGCGGCGCTTGTGAAATGGGCGCTGGCGGCGTCCAGCATCGTTGCCGTGGCGATCTTGGCGATAACGGCGCCGAAGCCGGGCGCTGCGAAGGGCGGTGGCAGGCGATAGCGGCGTCCTTCCAATAGCCGCCAGTGACCGCGCGCCAAATTGACACCCCGCCGCGCCGCCGTGGCCATTGACCGGCTGGCCTCAAACCCTGCCTACGGAGCTACCCATGTCGGAACTGCCGGTGCCTGCGCCGCCGCGCGCGTCGTTTACGGACAAGCACGTCTGGCGCGGTTTTGCGCTGGCCGTCGCCTATGGCGTGCTGTTGCGCGTGCTGGTTGTGTACGCGCCGCCGGTGCTGGCGGTGATGAGCCTCGGCTACATCTTCGTGGCGCCGTGCGTCATCGGCTATATGGCGGTGCAGGCGGTGCCGAACGCCACGACCCTGCAGGCGATGTTTTGGCTGCCATGGCCACCGGTTTTTGCCGCGACGCTCGTCATCGCGCTGGTCGGCTGGGAAGGCTCGATCTGCGTGGTCATGGCGCTGCCGGTGCTGCTCGTCGGCGCGTCACTGGGCGGCACCGTGGCGCGGCAGCACACCCGGGGGCGGCTCCCGGCGCTGCTCACCGTGGCCGGGCTGCCGTTCGCGGTGGGCGCCGCCGAGAACCACGTCCCGCTGCTGTCCAACTTGCACACGGTCGACAACGCTATCGACATCGAGGCGCCGCCCGCGAAGGTGTGGCGGGAAATCGTCAGCGTGCGCGAGATCCAGCCCAGCGAGCTGCCGACCCAGCCACTGTTCCTGCGCCTGGGTTTTCCGCGGCCGCTGAGCGCGGAGATCGACCGGGAGGCGGTCGGCGGCATCCGCAAAGCGCGGTTTGCCGGCGGCGTGCTGTTTCTGGAGACGGTCACCGCGCTGGAGCCTGAGCGGCTCCTGTCCTTTCGCATCGCCGCGCAGACCCAGCAGATTCCGCCCGGCACGCTGGACGACCACGTGACGATCGGCGGGCCGTACTTTGACGTGCTGCAAGGAACATACCGGCTTGAGCCGCTGGCCGAAGGCCGCGTCCGCCTGCACCTGCAGAGCCGCCTGCGGGTTTCGACGCACTTCAACTGGTACGCGTCGCTGTGGGCGGATGCGGTGATGGCGAGCATCCAGCGCAATATTCTGGCGGTAGAGAAGGCGCGGGCGGAGAAAGCGGTGCAGGCGGCGCCGAGCAACCGCTAGTTGCGCGTCTCGCGCCACGCCTCAGAGCCCATGACTTCGGGCCCAGTTGGCCCACGTTCGCACGCCGGCGGGCAGACCTTTGCCTTGACGTTGCCGTGGACGCGCAGCGTGCAGATGACTTGCCGCGAAGTCCCGCATGCTCGCTGCACCACGCGGATTTCTCGCCGGGGCGGTAAGGTGGGGCTGCCATTGCCAGTTGTCGTCAAACTACGGGTATTGGGGCATGTCTCGTCCATTGGGTCGCTACTCATGCTCCAAACATTGCTCCGGAAAAGTGTGGACGGCGAGTTGCCGAGCGAGCGCGACCGAAATTGCGCCGCCGCAGTGCAGGATACCAATGAGATCAAGCAGTTTCTGAAGCATGTGCATCTGTATCCGGACCCCGGCGACATCGTGGCGTTCCTCGACGTCGACGTCGAGCCGGAGCCTGACTGGGACGACAGCGCTTCGGCCGAGGCGACGTGGACGATGAGCAATAGGTTAGCGGTGGCTGGCGGGCTCGGAGAGTGGCGAATTCTCCTTGCGGGGTAGTGGTTTATCTTGCGCTAGCTGCATGGGCCAGATTGCGCTTGACGGGGCCTTGAGGCCGGTGCAGGATTGGCCTGCAGCCGACGGTCGGCGGCGGTTTTGGGCGGAACATGGCACGGGCTGGCGGGGCGGATAGACGGCAGATGGCGTTTGCAGGTCCTCAGCGCTGAGCCGGTCGCCACCCTTCCGTGGGAGCCTTTTGACCAAGGAAAGTGCGTGGTTATGCGGCGGGTGCCGGGCAGTCGGCCTAGTACGTGCAACCCAAATTTCCTTGCGGGCTCTATGCAGTTGCCGCCAAGTTGCAATCACGTTCGCCGCACCGAAGATTCTTCTTGCGTCCCTGCCGATAAGCCCCATTCCTGGGCCTTGGGCCGTGAACGCTTGCTTTAGACCATCCCCGGAGCATAATGCCGGACAAAGTTCGCCATCCTGGTGTCCTTTCGCCCGAATAGTCGTCGCTTTATGCCCCAGATAGATAGGAGAAAATCATGGTCGCGCCGATACTTGTCCGATTTTCGCTGATTGTTGCCTTGCTGGGTAGCCTAGCGGGTTGTGGTTCCACGCCGAATAACAACGGATACGGGCAGCAAACTTACATTGCGCCGACCGACGTTGTCAGCAGCCCCGACAATGGTGTCGCTGACGTCGTAGCGCCGGCTGATACCAATCTGGCCGATACCAACGTCGCCGATACCGCTACCACGCCGGACACGGCCGTTGGCGCCGACACGGGCACCCCCGCCGATGCCTCGGCGCCGTGTAATATCGCGTTTTGTGACTTTGGCCTGGCTGCGACCTGTCCCGGCCAAGGGGACTCGATGTTTCTCAATTGCAGTAAGTTCGGCGGCACCTGTGCCAAGTTCCAAGACCCGACGACCAACTCGAGCTTTGGCTGGTGTAACTGTGGCAGCTTGGCCGAAGGGCAGTCGTCATGCATCGACTCGACCAGCGCCGTGACCTGCAGCGGCGGGCTGGCCGAGTTCGGCAACTGCCCCGTCGGTACGTACTGCGACCCCAGCCAGCCTCAGTATTGCACTTGCGATGGCAAGGCTGACGGCATTTGCCCCGACCCGAGTTGCACCGGGGACCCCGATTGCAAGAGTTGCATACCCGCCTGTGGTCAGCACAATTGTGGCGACAACGGCTGCGGCGGCAGTTGCGGGGCCTGCGGCATGGGTCAGCAGTGCAGCGGCGGCAACTGCGTTTGCGCCCCCTCCTGCGGCATCAACAAGTGCGGTAGCGACGGCTGCGGCGGCTCCTGCGGCACGTGCAGCGGCGACACGACTTGTGCCGGCGGCCAATGCATGACGATCTGCAAGCCTGCGTGTTCTGGCAAGATTTGCGGTCCGGACGGCTGCGGCGGTTCCTGTGGTGCCTGCTCGGGCAGTAACAAGTGCAACGACGCGGGTCAGTGCGTCGCCACCTGCGTCGCCAACTGCACCGGCAAGTCCTGCGGCAGCGACGGCTGCGGCGGCCTGTGCGGCAACTGCCCGACATTTCAAAACTGCGTGCTGGCAACCGGACAATGCCAAGCGTGCGCGCCCAATTGCACGGGCAAGGCATGCGGCAATGACGGCTGCGGCGGCACCTGCGGTAGTTGCAGTGCCCCCACGACCTGCTCCCTGGATCAAAGCCAATGCGAATGCGATTTCTTTGCCACTCTGACCTACACATTCGACGCCAGCGCCCTCGATTTTACCAATAGTTTGACACGGTTATTCGTCGAAGCGCAAAATATCAAGGCCGATGGCAGCACCGACCAGGCCAAGGTCTTCATCTTCCCCGACGGCGGCTTGGTCCAAACCATGAAGGTCTACGGCTGCGTGGCCAAGGTCAAGGTCCACCGCGAGTATCAGTATAAAGTCTTCACGCCCGACGATTGCGTGATCGATTATGAGACGCTGTCCGGCAAGACTACGTTCCTGATGCCGCCGGCTGACGGGACGACCGGGCCGGGTTGCGCGCCGCCGCTGCAGTAAGAACCCGAGGAGCCATGCGCCGATGGCTTTGGGCCGGTGCTGCCTGCTCCCTCGACGGGTCCGGTGACCGCGCGCTTGAGACCCCCAGGGCTACGAGCCGGTGGATCGGCCAAATCGACTTGATTCTTCGCCCCTTGGAGTCACTTCGCCCCTTGTGGTCAGTTCGCCCCTCGGCC
Source organism: uncultured Myxococcales bacterium (assembly GCA_903840165.1). GTDB lineage: Bacteria > Myxococcota_A > UBA9042 > UBA9042 > UBA9042 > CAIMEY01. Next base: position 101,806 of record CAIMEY010000074.1, read on the forward strand.
TCACGTGGCCCCAGGGACCGGGTTCAGGGCCTGCGGGGTGCGTGTTTCGATCTTGATGGGCGTTCTTGGCAATTCGATTGAAGATTTTCGGGATTTTGTGGCCATCGTGCTGGTCGGCCCGATCCGTACCGGCAAGGCGCACCTGGCGATTGCGCTGCGCATCTGCGCGGACCGCAAGCGCCACGGGGTGGTCATGCGCCGCGCTACCGACCTGGTGCGTGAGCTGGTGGAGGCGCGCGATGAAAGCACGCACGGCCGATTACACAAGCATTACAGGCAGGTGCCGCTGCCAATCATCGACGAACTGGGCCTTGTGCCGTTTGGCGCCCAGCAGGGTGAACTGCTGCTTAATCTGCTGGCTGACCGATACCAAAACGCGGCGACGATCGTGACGTCAAAGCTAGATTTTGGTGAATCGACTCAGGTATTTGGCAACGAGAAGCTGACCGTGGCGCTGCCGGACCGCCTGACGCACCACGCCCATATCCTGACCACGCGCCGGGAATCGTTTCGGATGCGGGCGCGACTGCAGGCGCACAAGCGTGGGGACGCTGTTGGGTAAGCAAAGGGCTCTTGTTTTCAGGATTTGGGTGCCTTCGATGCTCACCAAAATCGCCCCACCGCTGCTCAGCGAAACTAACCCAGGACGGCGAAGCCGATCCTGGTGTTTCACAAGAGCAATTGCAGTGCTAAGAACGCGAATTTGTGGCCACGACGCTGAAGGCAGCGGCCGAC
>CAIMEY010000075.1 GCA_903840165.1 uncultured Myxococcales bacterium
ACGCCTTGGCGCTGAACGCCCGGATTTGCAACTAGAATCGGCATGATTGCCGGGCGGGAGGATGGGGGCCGGGCCTTGCCGATTGGCCGCCGCGGATGCCAGGCTCCCTTCGACCCTCGGCCGGTGGTGTGGCTGCGACCCTCGGCCAGCGGCGCTGCTCCCCCCGTGGCCAGTGGCATTGCTCCGCCCCGTGGGGCGTGGCATTGCTGCGACCCTTGGCCGGGGGTGTTCTGGAATCGCCAAGAATTACAGCGGGATAGGTCTACTTCTTCTTCCTGTCACCCTTGTCATGGCCGTCGGCCGCGCCGTCGTCCGCAGCTACATCCGCCTGCGGAGCTGCATCAGCGGCCGGGCCACCTTCGATCTTGGCTGGCTTGGCATCCACGGGCTTGGCCTCGACGGCTTTGCTTTCCGGGGCCTTCAATTCCACGGGTTTGGCGTCCGCGGGTTTGGCGTCCGCGGGCTTGCTGTCTAAAGCCTTGGCGTCTGCGGGCTTAGCCTCCACGTCGCTGGGAGCCTTGGCCGCCGCGAGCGGTGCCGGGGCCGCGCTCAGGGCCACCAAGATCGCCTGGGGTCGAGCGACCGAAGTTTCAATCGTCTTGAGGATGCGCGCCAGGGAAACGGCGTCATAGCCGTCAGCCTTGGCGACGGTGGCACCGTCCAGCACCTGGGCCAGGACGGCGCGGGCGCTCAGGTAGTCAAAGCGATGCTCGAAGGCAGAAATCAAGTGTTCGTGCGATGTTGCGCTGCCGGCCATGCGTATCCTCCAGTGCAAATGGGGCCAAGGTCGCGATCGGTTTGGGACCGAAGTGGGCACCTGGGCCGATCAACAGGGGGCGCTTCCCTGCGGGTATGGCGCCACGATAGGTCCGCTTGCTAGCGGGTCGGGCTGCGCTAAGGCAGCCAATCTTCGCCAGATCCAAGCTAGGATACACCCAGGACGGTGCAAATCATTGGCAGCCACGGGTTGTCCTTGGTCGGCAGCGTATCGCACCGGATCTTGGCGTCAAGATGCTGTCCTAGCCTGGGTGCAGCAGGGGGCAGGGCTCTGGCCCAAACGCCCGAGGCTGGGCCTAGTAATCTCTTGATTTTACGCGAGACTCTTGTGGTCGATGCCTCGACGTCGGGCTCCCAGCTGGCGCCGCTGCGTAGTAGTATCGGGCGCAAGCCGGGCCGGACTCGCCCTGGCCCCTGGGGTGCGCAGCCCTGGCGGAACCGGCCCATCGGCAATCCGGTTGCTGTCGCGGGTATTTTCGCTATGCTCTAGGGACCTGCGGGCCAATGATTGGTGCGCAGTGCCGACGTGGCCTAGCCGCGGCGGGGGCGACCGACCGCGTTGGGCAGGGGCGGTGCCGTCGTAGAGTTGCTGCCGTCGTGGTCCTGCCTCCATGGCCTGTGATCCAGCGAGGCGATGAATGTTACGGACCTTTCGCCGTTCCAGCTCTTGGGTTGCCCTGCTGGCCCTGTTCAGTTTTTCGCTGCAGGCCTGCAGTGATTCGGTGCAGTCGGGCAAGATCATCTTTGCCGGCTCCACGCAAAACGACGGCTGGGGCCAGTTCAGCGGTGATGTCGGCACCGGTACGGGCGCTGGCGACACAGGCAACCCCAACACCGCCGATCACGGTAGCGCAGCCGATGCCGACCCTGGCGACATCGTCGTCAAGCGCCAGATTATCCTCAAGCTGGACACCACCAAGCCGTCCATCATCGGCCCGAGCGCGGTGCTGCCCATCTTTGCCGACGTGATCGACTACAGCGTCGGCGGGCCGGCCAGTGGCGTCCCGGTATTCTGGGAAATTACAGCGAATAACGGCGTCAATGGCCCGGGCAAAGGCGCGCTGAGCTCGCAGAACACCTTTACCGATCCGACCGGCGAAACCGGCAATGTTTTCAGTGCCAACAAGAGTCCGTCGACCGGCTACACCATCCGCGTGAGCTGCGATGGGGCCGAATCGGTCGAATTCACCATTCAAGTGACCGACTTGCCGGTGGGTGGCATCAAAATCAAGATGACCTACGACAATCAGGTGGCCATTGGCGATCTGACCGTGCGGCTGGTGGCCTCGCCCTTTGCCTGCGCGTCGTTCAAGGCCAACAAGCCGCCAGACCAGTTCCTCGGCAGCAAGTCGAGCTTTCTGAGTGATACCCCAGAGTTTGATAACCTTGGGGCCGACAAGAAGTACGGCGTCTACGTGCTGGCCAAGAACCCCGCGGGGCATTTGGCAGCGGCGGGCTGTGCGGACGGCATCCTTGTTGCTGACAAGCAAGTCACCGAAGTTACAGTGACCTTGACCACCTTGGCGCTGCAGGCGTCGGGCGTCTACGACATGGTCAACCACTTCGATTTCACCGGTGCGATTCCCGGCCAGTTGGGCCAGATCCTCGATACGGCTGTGCAAATCTTCTATGATCCCGGGGCCTTTATCATCGAGCAGATCAAGAACCTGGTCAAGCAGTTGTTACCGAGCATCATCGTCGACACTGTCTTTAGCCTGTTTCAAGACCAACTCGCCAAAGTTGTGACCGATTGGCTGCTGAGCAGCTCGCCGCCCTGGCTGCAAAAGTTCTTCCAAATGGGTCAGGAAGTGCTGCAGGTCGTCAAGAACCTGGAGATGATCGGCGAACTAAAGATCTTCAAGGTTTCCAATGACTTCTTTGTCAAAGGCGAGATGGACTTCACCGGTGTCAACCTCTACTGGAAGGCGTTCTACGGCTGTGACAAGAACTCGCCGCCGGACTGTGGTAAGTGGGCACTCGATATGAGCAATGCCACTTCGGACCCGAACTTCCCGATGAACTTGGTGGCGGGCACGTTCACGGGCTCGGTTTCGCAACAGGTGAATCTGTCTATTGATTCGGGCACGATCAAGCTCAACTACGGCAAGCTGATTCTGTACGTCTTGACCAATCTCATCCTCAAGAGCATCACCGGCGAATCGACCTTCTCGGGGGCCATGGCCAAGCTGATCAACTGTGACGGCATTGCCAATGGCATCGGCAACTCGATCCTTGGCAAGCTCGGCTTGTCGGTCAGCACGGTCAAGGGAATCTGCGATAGTGCTGTAAATCTGCTGGTTTTGCCGCTTGAACAGATGCTCGGAGGCCTGGCCCTAGACTCCAACCTGTCCCTGAACGGCACGGCCGTGCTTGAGGACGACGACGATGACCTCAAGGTCGATCAAATCGTGGACGGCGTCTGGACGGGCAACATCTCCTCGGCGACGCCGGGCAAGCCGTTCAAGGGCGACTGGAGTGCAGTGCGCCAACCGGGCAATTAGCAAACAGTTTCTCCAGCTGCGGGCCGGTGGCGCTGCCGTGACGTCGCCTTGGCTTTCACGCCGTCCAAGCACGCGGATGCCCATGATCACAAGCCATTCGGGCGCAGTCTGCAGCCCGGTAAGGTCGCGGCTCTCCGCAAGGACCGACAAGGGGTAAGGGTTTTTATGTTCTTGAATGCTAAGCAGTTTTTCTGGTTGCCCCTGGCGCTGCTGCTGGGCTGTGGCGGCCCGCAACTGGACCGGCTGGTTGGGGAACCGGCGAGCAATGACCGCTTTACCACGCCCGTGAGCAACCGCGTCCACCCGGCCATTGACAGCATCCAACGCTTTGTCGCGGCAATGCAGCAAAATGACGCCGATCGCGCTTGGCTGCAGTTGTCGGGTGAGACACGCAAAGCCTTGCAAACACGGGCAGATTTGGTTGGGCTGCGTGGCGTGGACCTGCTGCGGCTGCACAAGCTGCCCACGGCAACGTCGATGACCACCGCCGCTAGCTTTGAACCGCTGACGTTTTTTGCCCTGCCGACCGTGCAGTCCATGCAACTGGCGCAGACCCCGCCGCGCGAGGATGTCGTGGAACAGCGCGTACATATGACGGGATCGGGCGGCGCGTCCCGGACCGTGGTGCTGCGATTTGAGGGGTATCGCTGGCGCATTCATCGGCCGGACCTGCTTGGCGCGTCGACGGCGGGCAGCGATCCGGTGTCTGGCCATGATCGCCTTTCGCAACAATAGGTTCATTGGCCTCATGGCGCCCGGCCTCGCTGTGCCAGGGTTGCGCCAAGGACGGCTAGCGGCGTCCAGCTTGCTCGGCTTGATGCTGCTTTAGAAAAGAAATCATTGCATGGGCTTATCCTCAAGGGCCCCATCAATAACCCTGCTGCCAAGCCGCCCCGACGCGGTCAACTAGCGAAGAAACGGATGGACTTTTCAATCGTAGCCCGGGCCCAGGCCCAGCAGCGTCTGGCGGATCTTGGCGGTCAGTTGCAGCGCCAGGTCTACATCGAGACCATGGGCTGTCAGATGAACGTCTATGATTCCGAGCGAATGGCTGAAGTACTGCGCGCCGACGGCTATGTCCGCACCGAAGACGTGCAACTCGCGGACCTTGTCCTCATCAATACCTGCAGCATCCGCGATCGGGTCGAGCATAAAGTCAGCTCAATGCTCGGCGTGCTCAAGAAACTCAAGGAGTTTAATCCAGATTTGGTCCTTGGCGTCACGGGTTGCGTCGCCCAGCAGCAGGGGGAACAACTCTTGGCCAAGGTGCCGCACCTGGACTTGGTGCTTGGGCCCGATCGCATCGCACAACTGCCTGAATTGGTGCGTAAAGCGCGCGAGGAACAGCACCGCAGCAGCGCCGTGGCGTTCATGCCGCGCAAGGCCTACACGTTTCCAGAGGTGTCCGCGCCCGAGGACGGTCGAGTCAGCAGTTTTGTTACGATCATGAAGGGTTGTAACAAGGTTTGCTCCTTTTGTATCGTGCCCTTCACCCGCGGTCGCGAGGTGTCCAAACCCTCGGCCGATGTGCTGGCCGAACTCAAGGTGCTGGCCGACGCCGGCGTGCGGGAAGTGACCCTTCTTGGCCAAAACGTCAACAGTTACGGCAAGGATTGCGTGGACCGCGACGGCAATAAGGGCGAGTTGGACTTTGCGGAACTGCTGGCAGCCGTCAGTGAACTGCCTGGAATTGAACGCATTCGCTTTACGACGTCGCATCCCATGGATTGTACAGACGGCTTGATCGATGCCTTTGGGCAACTCGCTAAATTGATGCCTTTTTTCCACCTGCCGATTCAGTCCGGTTCGGTCGCGGTCCTCAGGGCCATGCGGCGGCACCACGGCGTCGACGATTACCTGGAAAAAATTGAGCGATTGCGCATGGTTCGTCCGGATTTGGCCTTGTCCACGGACATCATCGTGGGTTTTCCGGGCGAGACGGAGCGAGACTTCCAGGACACCTTGGAATTGCTGCAGAAAGTGAAGTACGCCAGCATCTACAGCTTTGTCTATTCGGCGCGGCCGGGGACCAAGGCGGCTGAACTTGTGGACGATGTGTCGCTGGATGAAAAACGGCGGCGAATTCAGGCAGTTCAGACAGTGCAGGACCAGATCAGTCAAGACTGGATGCGCGCCCAAGTGGGCACGGTGCAGCCGGTGCTGTTTGAGGGTCCCTCGCGCCTGCATGACCTTGGACCTAATAGCCTTTTGGCCGGGCGGCAGGAGGAAATGCCTCAGCTGGTGGGCCGCACGCCGCACAATGCCAAAGTCCATGTGCCGATGCGCAAAATCGACGATTTGGTCACGCTCAAGGGCCAGATTCGCGCCGTTCACCTGGACCACGCGCACGCCCACAGCCTGAGCGGAACCGTGGTGGAGACCGTGCCGTGAGAGCGCTTGGCGGCTGGCGTTTTGCCCCGGCCCTGGCCTGGAGTGCCCTACTTTTCTGGAGTTCCAGCCGGGTGTGGGATGGCCAAGCCGGCGCTGTGCTCCAGTGGATTCCGTCCTTTCTGCTGCAGCTACTTGCGCCTGATAAGCTCTTGCATTTAAGCGCCTATTGCATGCTGGGCCTGCTGTGGCTGGCGGGATTTCGTCGCTGGCGCTTGCCGCAGGGGCCCCAGCCACGGGTACACTTGGCGCTGGCTTGGATTTGCACCAGTGGTTTCGGGGCGTTGGACGAGGTGCACCAGGCCTTTGTGCCCGGTCGCAGCGCTGACCCCCAGGATTGGCTGGCTGATGCGTGCGGCGCTTGCCTGGGCATGGGCGTGTGGATCCTCTGTACAGACCTTGGGTTGCGCGTCATTCGGCCATCAGGGAGGGGGCGGTGAGCCAGCCTACGACCTCGCCCAAGCGCACACAGCGCGACGCCAGCCTGCGCCTTGGCCTTGCCTGCAATCAGCATTGTGTTTTCTGCGATTTGCATACCACGCGCCGCGATGAGCCCCTGCAGCCGCCTCTGCTGCAAACTCTAGAATCCATGTTAGAACAAGGACTTGCAAACCTGCGCCTGACGGGAGGCGAGCCAACGCTTTCCCCGGAACTCCTGCCGGCCCTGCGCTGGTGTCAGGCGCATGGCGTGGCTGTGACCCTGCAGAGCAATGGACTGCTGCTAGCAGGCGAAAAGGCGAGAAAAACCATTTGGGATCTTGGTGTTCGCGATGTGGTGATCCACCTGCCGGCTGCCGATCCCCTGGCCTATGCGGCGCTGACCCGAGACCCGCAGGGGTGGCCGCTGCTGATCAAGGCGCTGCAAGGCCTTGAGGCGGATGGCTTTTTACTGAAGCTGGCCGTGCCGCTGCTTGAGGGCAATCTGCACTCCTTGCAAGGCCTGGGCACCTTTGTTGCCCAACATGCCCCCGGCGTGCGGCGTGTGGAAATCGTTGGTTACCACGCCCATCCGCCCCTGGCACCCGTGGATCAACAGCCACATCCTTTTGAAGTTGTTGCACTTTTGCGGAATCTGACCCTGGAACTGGCGGCGCTCGATGTCACGCTGGTGCCGCCGCGTTTGGGCCTTTTGCCGGCCTGTTGGCTGCGCGACTGGCCGCAGGGGCCGGCGTGGATCCTGCGTGGTACCCAGGGGTTGGCTCAGCCCTTGCCCCCAGGCTGCGCCGGGTGTGCCCTGCAAGGTGAGTGCCCTGGGCCCCAGCCCGAATTGCTGGAACATTTTGCGGAGTTAACGGTTCAACCCCTGCTAGGGCGGTCTCAACTCCGCCAAATCCAAGGCCTGCAAGCGCGCAGTCAGCCCGAAGAGAATCATACGCGCCGCATTACGCAGACCGATGATCAAGGGCATGAAATTGTTCGTGAAGTCTTGCTGCGCATCGTTCAGCAATGCAATGAGCGATGCCAGTTCTGCTGGGTCGACTTTGAAGCGCCGGCCTTGAGCGATCAGCGAATTATCGAGGAGTTAACGGCTCTTGCCGGCCTGCAGCCGCCGCCCATTGTCAGCTTCACCGGCGGTGAGCCGACCCTGCATCCGCGCCTCGTTGAGTGGGTGGCCATGGCGCGGCAAATGGGGGCTAGCCACGTGCAATTGCAGACCAATGCCACGCGTGTGGATGGCCCTTTGGCCTTGGCCCTCAAGCAGGCGGGACTGAACCTTTGTCTTGTCGGACTGCACGGGCATACTCCTGAATTGTATGGGAAAATAACGGGGGCTCCCCAACTGTTTCACCGGGCCGTGCAAGGGGTTGAGGCCCTGCTGGCGGCTGGCGTGGACGTGCACCTGAACCTCGTCATCAGCCGCGACAATGCGCCGCATCTCGTCGATATTGTGGAGTTTTTTGCCAAGAGCTGGCCTGGGCTGGCCCGCCCCTTGCTGGTGGTCGCGGTGGCCAGCGACATTGCCGGTGGTGCCTTGGATCCGACAATCCTGCCCAAACTAAGCGAAATTGCAGAGCCTTTGCGTCAGGCTCTGGAGCGCTGTCTGACCCTGGGCCTGCCCTTCGCCGGCCTCAATCACCCTTGCGGCGTGCCCCCTTGCCTGTTGGGCGGCGACCCGCGCTTCTTTCACGACGCGGCACGTTGGCAAATTGGCCAATCCAATCAAGTTGATATTCACGCAGGCAAGACGGCAGCCTGCGCGAACTGCGTCTTTGACAACGTCTGCCCCGGGCTGCGGCCCGAGTACGTAGCCCGTTACGGCAGTGGCGAGCTACAACCCATTGCGATAACACAACAAAGGCCAGCGATTGCTCAAGTTTGCATCCAAGGTCTGGGCCGGATGGGCCAGCGGTGGCTGCAGCTGCTGCAGGGGCAGCCTGAGTTGAGTCTGCAGTTGCAGTCGCGTCGAGAAAATCTGAATGATATTAAAGGAATTGCGGAGTTTACGCGCCGCGATTCACGGCAGCCCGTGGACCTCTGGGTGCTGGCTGAGGAAACGGAGCGGCACGCAGGCGAAGTGCTGGCGCTGTTAGGGCAATGGGCTGAAATGCCTGGGCCGATGCCCGGGTTGATGGTCGAAAAGCCTTTGACCGATGATGCGTTGCAGGCCCAAGCGCTGGTCGATGCGGCGCAAGCTGCGGGGGTGCCCCTGTGGGTGCATCACACGCAAGCGGTTGATCCAGCGCTGCTTTGTCTGATCGACGCTATCGATGCCGGCCGCATTGGCCCGGTGAAGGCTGTCACGCTCAGACGGCAGGAGCCGGTACAAGGGCTTGTGATCGCGGACAATTGGCAACTTTGGCGGGATCACTTGGTGCATGAGGCGAGCGTGGTCGATAGCTTGATCGGGCCGGGCGAGCTAAGTGCCTGTGAAGTCGCTGATTTTCAAGTCTTCGCCCCGGGCGAACGGGGGCTGACAGGAGGCGTAGCAGGCGAAATTCATGCGGTTTGGCAAGGAATCTGGCGTGGCGTGCCGGTCGAGTTGCAGGCGACCCTGGGCCCGCAGACGTCGTTTTCTCGCCTCATCGAAGTGCGCGGCCAGGACGGTGTGTTGCAACTGCTGCAAACGCCTGGGCAAAGGCGGCTGACCTTGCGCCGCGATCGCGTGAGCGAGTTGCCCCTGCCGCCGGGCGACGGCCTGCACGCCGCGATGCTGGCCCTGGTGAAATGGCTGCAATTTCGCAATCGGCCTGAAATTTCGATGGACCGTCAGACCGTGCGCGTGTTGCAACGCCTTGACGCCGCGCGGGCCCCGGCGGTGCTGCGGGCCAGTGAGGCGTGGCTGCAGGCTTTGGTGCTCAAGCGCCGATTGTCGATGGATATCTTGAAGATTTAAGGAGTTAGGGCTCGCCGGCCTTGGTCCACCGCTCGGCCCGCTGGTTGCGATGACGCTGTTCGGTAGACTGGTTCTGGCGAGCCTCAAGGCTGCGTAACTCAACAATATGGCGGAAATAGTGCTCGCACAAAGTCGGCAAGTGCTGATGGCCGACAAAGCGCGCCGGCGGTTGATAGCCTGCCGGGTCCCGATCATCGCCGGGCAGACCGACGTGACGAGCCAGAGCCTCCAATTCTCCATCAATTGCGGTGACTTCTGACCACACGGCGGCAATGGCGCGAAGGCTCTTGCGCTCCTCCGGCAGCGACTCGTCCGAGCGGAGCAGCGCCCGCCACGGGGCGTCATGTTGCAGGGCCTCCTGCAGTTGGCTGACGAAGGACAGGGCCAAGGTCTTGGCTTGTTGTTGAATTTCAGCCAATTGCAGATCGCTGATCGCGTCAGCCCCCTCCCATTGGACAAAGCGGCGCTGCAGTTCGCGTTGGGGGTAGGATAGCAGGTCTCCACTGACCAAACGGACAATGGAATCAGCGGTTTCTCGGAGTCGGCGGTAGGCTGCTTGCAGGGTTTCCGGCTGTTCACTCATGGCAATCTCCTGGCGTGGTGGCGACCTCTGCACCCAGTGTAGGTCGGAAACGCCGAGCCGTCACGGTCCCAGCGATCCCAACGCCATGCATCGAAAAGGCGTTGAAATAGAATGGTAATTGCGGTTGTGACAAAGTGCTGATTGAAACCTTTGCTGCGCAGGCGTACACAAGCACAAGGCGAAGGTTTGCAGGCCGTGCGCCCGCCGAATTGGTCCCATGGGCCCAGCCAAGGTCAGGACGACTTTGCGTGAGGGTTCCAAGGTTTGCGAGCCGACAATGCGTGCTTGTCGCGCTGCAGGGCGGTCCTGAGCGACCGATGGCAGCGGTGCCCCAGACGGCACGGCTTGCGATCATGTGTCAGATTCGTTTTTAGTATCAGCTACTTGTCCGAACAGCGCGGCGCCGAATGCCGCGAGGAGGCAGCTAGGCATGGAGAACCATCTCGCTCATCTAGACCCGACCGAGCAACTCGCCGCCCTGCGCCTGGAGCACGCTGCGTTAGAGGCGCGCCTCAACGAACTGCTGGGTCAGCCGACCAACACCGCTGAAGAAGATCTGGAAGTTCACAGGCTTAAGAAACTCAAGCTGCTGCGTAAAGACCAAATCGCGCAGTTGGCCGATGGTGCAGCAGCCTCGACCGAAGCCTGATTCTCTAGGAACGGAGCGGGGTTGACGAACTTGGCCCCCCGCCTCGCGGCATCGTCCGCGTGACGCACCCGCCTGCCTCAAGGCGCGCTGTGCACTTGTAGATTTTCCCTGAAATTCTAAAGGGTTCGGCTTGACCTAGATCACGCCGAGCCGTGACGTGGCGCAAGGCACCGGTCTAGTCAACTGGCTACATTGTCTGCGGTGGACGGGTACGCAGCGCTCGGTGGGCGAGCGCCGGCAGTGTAGACCGGATTTTGGCGACCGAATCTGGGCTAACCTTTGGATATTCGTGACTAATCCGGGCACATCTTGGAGTCGCGTCGGCCTTCGGGTCGCGGCACCCGTTTTGGCGGTGGCGCTGGTGGCAGTGACGGCCTTGTTGATGCTCCAACGGGAGAAAACGCAAGAACAAAGCACAGCTGCACTGCAGGTGTACGTCGGGCTGCTGGGAAAAGTCGTGGTCAACGACCTCCGGCAGGCGATGCTGGCCGAGGATCGAACGAGAATTCAACGAGAACTCAGTAAGCTTTCTGAACTTTCCCCGATTCGCAGCGTCCGCCTGATCGATCACCGTGGGCACGTCGCGGCAGCGAGCGATACGGCTGCGGTGGGCAAGACTTTGGCGCGCACCGATGCGACGTGCACGGCTTGTCATCAGGGCAATGGGCCGGCGGCGCGCATGGGCCAGGCCACCCGCGTGGATTCGGAATCGGGTGTGGCGATCTACCGGGCCGTACAGCCGATTGTGCTGGAAAAAGCCTGTGAAGACTGCCATGAACAGCGCGCAGGGCAGATGGCCGGCATGCTGGTGATCGAGCTGGACGACGATGCCGTGACCGGGCCCCTGCGTCGGGACGCCCAGCGATTGGCGTGGGCGACGGCCGCCATCCTCCTTGGCGTGCTGGCGTTGCTGTTCCTGGTGCTCAGGCGGCAGGTTCTGTCACGCCTCAAAAACCTAGGCCATTTGCTGGAATTGCTGCGCACTGGCGCGAGGGCAGCGGTGCTGACACCGGGGGCCAGCGATGAGATCGACGATCTGACCCGCGCGGTTCAAGCCCTGACCCTGGACCTCGATGGCCGGCTGGGGCTGGAGCGTCTGAGTCGGCGCCTGGTGCCTCTGCTGGAGCGGCAGCAGGGGCCCGCCCTTTTGCTGGATGCCCAAGGGGTTATCTGTGCCTCCAATCGGGAGGCGGGGCGTCTTTGCCCGCCCGGCGCGCGACGTTTGATCGGCGTACCCCGCGCTGCCTTTGACTCTGAGATAACGGCGCAATATGAAGAGGCAAAGTCCCAAGGCTGGTCCCTGCCGGCAACGGATGCTGCCGTAGCCGCGCCAACCGTGGCGGCCTTGCACAACCGCGACCAGCAATTGCTTGGATTTGTTGAGGTTTGGCCCGATCCGCCTACTCAAACCGAGCCCCTGCCCCTGCCGACCTTGCTGCCACCGCCAGATGCCGCCGAATGGTCGCACTACGCTGTGGCGTTGATGCTGGCAGCGCGTTCGCCTAAGTCCTCGTCGGCACAAGTGATGCCCCTGGATGCGCGATTGGCCCGGGCCCGCCGCCTCGCCGGTGAGTTGGCGCAGCAGGCCGGCCAAGTGGCCCTGGATCAGGATGACATTGAGCTCAAGTCCTTGCTGCTCATCTGCATGTGGGACGCGGGCCGCCAACTCGGGGAACGGCATTGGCATTGTCTCTCTGGCGAACCGGTGCGTCTGAGCGGTCTGCGCTGCCAGGTGCGCGTGCTGGTCGAGCGTTTGGTGCGCGCGGCCGGGCGCCAGACGCCGGTGGGCGGCAGCGTCGTGACCTTTCAAGTACCGGGACCCCGCCAAGACACAGTACTTCTAGGGGCTTGGTCGAGTCAGCCAGGCGGTCAAACGCTTGTCGACCCCAGTGGCAGTCCGGCCCTCGCCCAGGCCATTGCCCAATCGCACGGTGGGCATGTGGAGGTCGATCCCGACTTTGATCTGTCGGAACTCAAAGGCTTTGTTTCAGAAGGCTTGCCCTGCTCAGGTCGGGGTACCTTGTACGTGGCTGACTTGCAAAACCGTGCTTTTGCTCTGAACCGCAGCTGGGGGATGGTATGAACACACCATACGCCCTGGTACTCACGCGGCGGGTCAATTGGTCTGTGCGGACTAGCACAAATGGCCTAGACGACCTATGTCGGTGCCCCTGGGTTGCTCCTACTATGGTGTTGCAACAAGGCGATGGCGGCCCGCGGATGGGCCTCAAGCCAAGTGCCAACCACGGAGTACCCCATGCAAGCCAACTTCTTCAGCCAGTTGTTTCTCAGCATCGCAGTCTTCGCCCCGGGCCTGATTCTGCTCGCTACTTTGGCCGTCTTGGGCGGTCTGATGCTGGTCGAGCGGTGGTTGCAGCGCCGGAGCGAATCGTCGAACACCGCTACGCCCATGCCCGAGCTGAGCGTACACGCGCCGCAGAACCCCCTGCCCGGGCGCGTGGTGGCCGACCTACGCAGCAGCGCCGCCCAGCGCCAGCAGGCAGCACAGACCGCAGAGCCCGCGGTGCGCCGTGCTGCCAACTCATAACTGGGCTTGGCGGGTCATCGGGGGGCGACCCGCCCAGGGAGCGATACCATGCGAATTCTTGATACTTTATTGGCCCGCTTGGCCGAGCCCCACGACAAGCAGGTGCTTTTGGCACCGCGAAAGCCGAGCTGGCGGGAACGCGTGCGCATCATTTCACGCATCACGCGGCGCCACCTCTGGCTGTATTCCATTCTCTTTGTCGCCGCACTCGCTTGGGTGGGCGCCACAGGCATGGATGTCTATCACCGCACCGAAATGCCGGAATTCTGCAGTGCTTGCCATGAGATGGGGCACAATTTCCGCACGTGGTCGCAGTCTCGGCACGCCAGCATCAAGTGCATCGATTGCCATGCTGAATCGGGCTTGATGGGCTACGCCAAGGCCAAGCTCGGTGGTATTGCCCAGCTGTACATCCACTTGACGGCCAAGACCATCACCGAGATCCACATGCAGGCCAAGCATGACCAGACCGTGAGCGATAATTGCAAGCGATGTCATGCAAGTACCGCGCGTGCTGCCGACCGCAGTGGCCGAACCATCGCCCACAAGCGCCACACCGAACTCGGCGTTCAGTGCGTGTCCTGCCACTCCGGTAACGTCGCCCATCCGCCACCGAGCGCCGCGACCGATCCGCTGGCCGGTTTGGTGGACGTCAAGACTTGCTTTACCTGCCACGATGGCAATCACCAAGTCGGCGAAACAAAGGCGTTTGCTGTCGCGGAATCTAGCTGTGCCAAATGCCATCCAGATACGCACTTTGCGCCCCTGCACTTTGAACCGCGCCACCTAGCCGAGGGCGAGGTCGCCAAAGACACCCATCAACTCAAGGACAACGGCGGTCAACCGCGTAAGCCGTGTTTGGATTGTCACGCTCAGGCGGCTGGCGAGAAGCACTATCGCTTTGATCGCAAACAAGAAGCTGCGATTTGCGCCAACTGCCACCCGGCCAATACGGAGACAGCCTCGCGTCATAAGCCGTTTGCGGAAGGAAAATGCGGGTCTTGCCATCAAGTGATGGTGCCTGCCTACCTGCTGCACGATGGTCCGGTGCCGACCCAGGCGACGTGTACGCGCTGTCACCAGGATGTGCAAAAGGCTTTGGGCACAGCGGAACCGCCGACGCCGACGCAGTTTGCCGATGGCAAGACGGATCTGCACCGCCAACACAAAGGCGATGTGGGCGATGGGCCTGGCCTGTGCCTGCGCTGTCACGACCCGCACGCCAGCAACAGCGCTCGCGCGATGATCAAACTGCGCGGAGACAAAGGCGAACCCGGTGTCTTTACTGCGACGCCCACGGGAGGCCGCTGCACCGGGGCCTGCCACGATGACGACAAAGTCGCCTACGACCGCACCGGCAAGAAGGTCGACGACGACGACGACGATGCCAAGCCCGCAGGCGCAGCCACGCCCACGACGGCCGCCGCGCCTAAAGAGGAGGAATAGCCATGATGCGCCGTCGTTTTCTTGTGTACTTTCTGATTGTTTCTGCCATCACCATCGGCGCCACCATTGGCCTCGAGAGCTGGAGCTTCCGCCGGGCGATTGACCACTCGCTACATCAGAATCTGCTGTTTGCACGCAGTGTTGCCAGGGTTATCAGCGGCGTCTTTGCCCAGGAAGAGGGCAGGCTCCTGCTGCTCTTGACCGACCTCAGCGCGATGGATGACCCCAAGGCCATGCAGGACCGTCTGCAGACGATGCGTGGGCAACCTCTTGATTTTGATGGGAGTGCCGTCTTCGATCAGGACCGACAACTGGTCGTTTCCGATGCCCAACCCGCCGGTCTGCCGCCGAGCGAAGTGCTGCTGCCGGCCCTGCGCAAGGCGGAGGCTTCCGGCAAGCTTGTGCTGACCGACATGTGGCTAGGTGCCGACAAAAAGCCCAGGGCTGCCTTGGTCTTGGGCCGCAAGGTGCCCGCGGTGGCCAAGGACAAACAGGTGGCGGTCGATCCGGCAGAAGCGGGGACGCCGACCACAGCGCGGCCGCGTACCTGGCTGGCGGCAGTGGTCTATGCGCGTCTGGACGGCGCGGGATTCCAGAGAACATTCAATCACTTTCTGGTCAACGAACAGTCGCGCTTGCAACTGCTCGACTCGGCAGGTGTGGCCATGTTCTCGACGCAGCCGGCGGAGCGCTTTCGCTCGGCGGTGCATGGGACCTACTTCAGCGACAAGGTCAGGCTCGGGCAAACTGCGCAAATGCCTTGCCATTCTTGCCATGAAGGCGGTGGTGAGCCGGTGCGCGAGGATGAAGTGACGACCGTGGCGCCCCTGGCCGGGCTGGATTGGACCGTCACGGTGCGCGAAGGGACGCGAGACCTCTATGCGCCGATGCAGGAAACGGTTTTCACGTCGACGGCGCTGGTGTGCCTGATTTTCGGCTGCTTTGTTGGCTATTACGTCCTTTTGTCGCGGCGGGTTCTTCGCCCCATGCGTCAACTGGCTGAAACAGCTGCGAATCTAGCAGAAGAGCAGGCCGGTCACGAACTTTCCTTGCACGGTCGCGACGAATTCGATGTCTTGACGCAGTCTTTGCAGGCGATGCGCAACAAGTTGCCGAGTGAAGTGGGCGCGCGGTCTTTGCAGCCGCCGACTACGGGTACGGCGCTGGGGGTCATCTACACCGATTTGCGTATTCCTTTAGCGGGGTTGCTTGACGATATTGCCGCGAGCAAAGCCGTGCAGGCCGTGATGCTGCACTTGCAAGGCGGCGCGCTGCGAGAGCCCTTCCTTTCAACACGCGCGATTGACGTGCGCAGCGAGCAGAACCCAGCGGAAATCTTGACGAAGATGGCCGTAGGGCGGACTCGGGTTCCGCGGGCTGAACTCGAGCAGGCAGGCCTGGTGCTCGAAAACGATGCGGATATCAAGCTGTTCTACGTGCAGCCGATCCGCGTCGGCCAAGCCCTGGTCGGGGCGCTGTGGATTGGTGTCAGCGATAGCAGCGAAAGTAAAGCGACTTACCTGGAGCCCACCCTGGCGCTGCTGGCGAGTCAGGCGCAATCACTGCTGGAAAGAACCTTGCTGTACGATCAGCTGCGGGCGGAACAAGTCCATAAAAATAGGATGTTGCGGCACCTATTTGAGGCCGAGTCCGAAGAGCGCAAGCGCATCGCCCGCGAGATCCATGACCAGACGGCCCAGGAGCTGACGGCCCTGCTGTTGATGCTCGAAACGGTGCCGGGGGATGAACAGGGCTCCTTGGGCAAAGCCAAGAAATTGGTTGGGCAAATCCTCGACGGGCTCAATCGGCTGGTGCGGCGCCTGAGGCCGGCCGTGCTTGATGACATGGGTCTGGGCGAAGCGATCCGCAACACCGCGCAAGCCTTGCTGGAACAGGCGGGCGTGAACTTTCACCTCGAACTGCAGGGCAGCGACGTTGGTCTAAGCAAAGAGATTGAAAACACGGTGTATCGTGTGTTTCAGGAAGCTGCCACCAACATCGTTCGCCACGCGGGGGCCAAGAAGGTGACGATGAGCGTAGCGATCAATAGCGATCAACTGCATGGAAGAATAGAGGATGATGGCAAAGGCATGGACCTAAGTTGGCTCGAGGACCTAGGCGCGCGGCCGCGCTGGGGCCTGCTGGGAATGCGCGAGCGCATCATACAGCTTGGCGGATCAATTGACTTTTCTACGCCCAGTCACGGTGGGTTGCGCATCGATTTTCGCGTGCCTTTGCCCGAGGAAACGCCTCGCAATGCGGAGAAGCCTCAATGAGCGGTCCTGACGTCAAGGTCATCCTCGCCGATGATCATGCGCTGATGCGCGAGGGAATTCGCGGACTTCTCGAGGCGCGCATGCCCGAGGCCCTGGTCGTGGCCGAAGCAGCCACGGGGCTGGAAACACTCAAGCTTTGTCAGCGGCATCAGCCTAATCTGCTGCTGCTCGACATTTCGATGCCTGACCTCGGCGGCCTCGAGGTGCTCGCGGAGATGCACGGCGTGAGTCCGGATACCCGTGTCATCATCGTTTCTCAATACACGGACCGGGCTTACGTGATTCGGGCCCTCAAGCTCGGCGCCAAGGCTTACCTCCCCAAAGGCGTGATGGCCAAGGATTTGGTGGCCGCGTTGAGGGCCGTGCTGCAGGGACGGACGTGGCTCGACCCATCGGTGGCAGACATGGTCGTGGATGCCGCGCTACATCCTGAACATGCAGAGGAATCGTCGGAGCTGGCCAATCTGACGGCCCGCGAGCGTGAAGTGCTTGAACTCATCGCCGAGGGCAAGACAGCGCCGGAAATGGCAAAGATGTTAGGAATTTCCGTGCACACCGCTAATCGGCACCGCGCAAACTTGATGGAGAAGATGGGCGCCCACAGCAAGACGGATTTGGTCAAGCTGGCTGTGCGGCTCAACGTGGTGCGCGTTTGACGGACGGGGCGGCTCAGGCACACTGATCGGCTCAGGCACACGGCTCCACTCAGGTGCATTGTTCGGCAGGGGCATACGGCTTGGCTCAATGCTACCGCTCGGCGGCAACGGACCCGGCAAACATCCTTACAATCCAAAGCAATTTGGCTGCGCAGGGGTTAACCCATGGACAAATCAGACGCGACGCCCAAGCAGTCGGGTTCAGAGCAAATCTCTAAGAAAATTGCAGATCTCGGCGACTGGCGCGGCGAGGTGCTCGGGCGAATGCGTCACCTGATCCTGCAGGTCGCCCCGGACGCCCAAGAAGCGTGCAAGTGGATGGGCACGCCGGTGTGGTCTTGGGACGGCATCCTTTGTACCGGCGAATCTTACAAGCAAATAGTCAAGCTCACCTTCGCCCAAGGTGCCTTCTTGCCGGATCCAGCGGGCCTGTTCAACGCCAGTCTGGAAGGCAATGTGCGTCGCGCCATCGATATCCGCCATGGCGAGTCCATAGATGAGGATGCATTTCGCGCCCTTATCGCCGCCGCAATGGACCTCAATGCCGCAGCTAAGGCAACCCGTGCCGCCAAGGCAAAGCGTGCCAAGACGACGAAGGCGTAAAGCTCTGAGTTTGTGAGATTTATGTCGGGTGGCGCTGCTAGACTGGACCCAGGGCTCCTGGGCAACCGGTCCGCTGCCTTGGCGCTACTTGTCGTAATATTCCTTGCCAAATCGCTTGCTTAGGTCGTTCTTATCGATGGCCTTGAGCAGCGCTTCGTCAAAGTCGACCTTGCCTTCGTTGACCAAACGCTCGAGCTGTTCATTGAGCAGCTGGTTGCCTTGGTTCTTGGCCGTCAGCAAGATATTGAAAATCTGGTGGTTTTTCCCTTCGCGAATCAGATTGGCCACAGCAAACGAGCCAATGAGCACTTCGAGCGCCGCTACCCGCCCGCCGCCCTTGCGCTTGAGTAGGGTCTGCGCCACCACGCCCTTGAGCACATCTGCAACGACGGTGCGGACTTGCTGTTGTTGATCGGGCGGAAAAACGTCGATAATGCGGTCGACGGTGGAAATGGCCGTCGACGTGTGCAGGGTGCCAAAGACCAAGTGGCCCGTATTCGCAGTCTCCAAGGCCAGTTGGATGGTTTCCTGGTCGCGCATTTCGCCGACGAGCACGATGTCCGGGTCTTCGCGCAAAGCCGCCCTTAAGGCCCGCGAGAAGCTCTTGGTATGGGGGCCCACTTCTCGCTGGTTCACCAGTGCTTTCTGGGACTTGTGCAGGAACTCGATCGGGTCTTCCAGGGTGATAATGTGCGTACGGCGCGTGCGGTTGATGTAATCGATCATCGCCGCCAAGGTGGTCGACTTGCCCGAGCCGGTAGGGCCCGTCACCAGCACTAGGCCCTTGGGGTGGTCGCACATGCGGCGCACGCTTTCGGGCAGGCCTAGCTGTTCCATGGTCAAGATTTTTGAGGGAATCACACGCAGCACAGCACCGATACCATTGTAATCACGGAACATATTGACGCGAAAACGGGCCAAGCCCTCGACCGCGTAGGCAAGGTCGGTGTCATTGTCCTCAAGAAACTGCTCGCGATTGCGTTCGAGCATCGCGGGCTCAAGCAGTTCATAGACTTGCACGTCGGTGAGGATCTTGGCATCGCTGATCTCGCGCATTTCGCCGTCAATTCGCCACCTAGGCCGGTAGCCCGCCGTCAAGTGCAAGTCCGAGCCGCCTTCAGCCACTAGGCGGCGCAGCAGCGGATCCAGCTTGGGGGCCGTAAGTGGCTGAT
Source organism: uncultured Myxococcales bacterium (assembly GCA_903840165.1). Lineage (GTDB taxonomy): Bacteria > Myxococcota_A > UBA9042 > UBA9042 > UBA9042 > CAIMEY01. The sequence goes on from CAIMEY010000075.1 coordinate 18,934, forward strand.
TACCTGCAGGACGCAAGGAATTCGCCCGAGCCATACCACCCGAAATCGCCGAGCCCGCATTGGCCGCAGGCATGGTGCCACTGGGCAAACTGTGGCTGTGCAAAGCGATTTCAGCCGCCTTCTCTTCGTCGCGCAGCCGCTCGATCTCAGCCAGAGCCCGATGAAAGGCCGTGGCGTCGATGCGCACGGGAATAATCTGCGTCCCTGCGAGCATCTTGACCACGGTCGATAGCGGCACATGGGCCAAGTCATCGACAAAACCAACAATCACTCCGCCTGGTTGCGATTCCAGTGGCAGGACGCGCTGCCTCTCGATCAAGGCGTAAGGCAATAGCGACACGACGTCCGACCCTGGGAGCGCGCGCATGTCATAGTGCGGCAAGGGAATGGACGGCGCTTCGCTGTGCAGGCGGCGGGCCAGGGCTTGGCTCAGGGCAAAACCAAAGGCTGGCGCGCTTTCAAACAGCATTTTTAAAGCAGAATGCGGGAATTGCAGGGCCAGGACCTGTTCAGCGGCCTGCACCGTGGCGCGGCGAGTCTGTTCAAGCAATGTGTCGATTTCACCTGCGACTTCAACAGGTTTAAGGCGATCGATCTCAAAGCTCTCCTGCATACCTGGGATCTCGACGCGAACCATCGCTGTACCGCGCAAGATCAGGTGAAAGGCATCGGCTCTTTCCCCTTGTTGCTGCATAATTTCGCCGGCTTGATAATGAGCCAGCACGCCCTGTTGGGCAGCCTCCTGCAGCGTCCGCGCCGACACCGGCTTGAAGTACGGGTGCGTGGCCATGGCCTGAACGACCTTGGGCAGTAACTCAGCGGAAACAGGTTGAATCTTCATGGATGGCTTGGCCCGGTGGGAATTGGAGAGGCGGAGGTCCCTGGCGTTTCGGGAAATACCCGAAATGGCGGCAAAAGTCGACGACGCCGGGACCCGGCAACATTTGTCATGTCCAGGGGTCGGCTCAGGGCAAGCAGGCCAGGGCACCCTCTTGGAACGCTGGTCAATTACCGTTGCGCCTCAAGGCGGGGCAGTCCGCGCTAACCCAGGCCCGTCATGTCGTAATTGCCCATGCGCAGGCGGGCGAGCACTTCGCGCAGCACCGGGGTCGGCACGGCACTGAAATTGAAGCGTTCGGGCACGGCAAAGAAGTTGAAACCTTTGTAGATCCACTCGCGGAACAGGGCCTCATCAAAGTGGCCCTTGGCGATGGCGTCGCGGTAGTACGGTGTGCCGGGCAAGTACAGCAGGTTGGACCAACTGGCAGCGTCGATGAGGCCCCTTTGCAGCCAATCGCGAATCTGCGCGATATCACTCAGCAATTCTTCCAGGGTTTGTTCCGGAAAGCCCGTCATCATGTACAGGTGGACTTGCAGGCCCACGGCCCGCAGTTGCCGCCACAGGGCCTCGACCTGGTCCATGGTATACTTTTTAAACAGCTTTTTGTCGTCAAAGCGCGGCGAGAACGTCTCCAAGGAAATGGTGATGAGGTCGGTGCCGGCGCGACGCAATAGCTCAATATGCTCTAAATCCGGGGTCTTGCCTTGCATATACGTCGGCAGGAACGTGGAGTTGGGGTTGGTGAGGACCAACTCGCCGCCCACTTTGTCGCGAAAATCGGCGATTTTACGAACGAGTTTGCGATCTTCGGGCTCCAGGCAGAAGTTCTCGCTGATGTTGTAGTAGATGCGCACGCCCTGGTCGTGTAAGCGCTTGATATCATCGAACAATCGGTCAACGCCCACGGGTCGCATGTCGGGGGTAAAATGACTGCCGCAAAATCGACACGCCAGAGGGCAACCACGCGTCGGTAGCAGCGGAGCCGATCGAAGTGCCGTAGCGCCTTGTTTATACAGGAAATCTTTGGGCGAATTCTGCAGAATGGTCTCTTTGTAACGCCAACCGCCGTCCGGCTTGAACAGCACGGTGTCCCAGGCAAAGGTGCCGCCCAGCTTGGCTTCTGGCCACGCCTTGGGACTGACACTGCCGAGGTTTTCCGCTGTTAAAACGCCGGGTATCTGGCCTAGGTCGACGTGGGGCTGTCGGCCCGCCAGCACGCTGAGCAGTGTGGCCAAGGTCTGCTCGCCTTCGCCCTGGACCAGCAAGTCTAGGTTCGCGTTAGCCAAATGCCAATGCGGCATCAGCGAAGCGTGGCGGCCACCGATGATGATCAGCGCCTTGGGCAGGGCCTGCCGCGCCAGGTTGACGGCGTGGTCGGTGGCAGGAAAATCGCAGGTAAACATGGACGTAAGCAGCACGACGTCGGGCTGCAGTGCACCGAGCCAAGACAGCACGCCGGCGTCAGCCATGCCCTTGTACGCGACATGATCGTTAAAGGGGCGAACTAAGTCCCCGTGTTCACAAGCAATGTCCAGAAAATGCACGTCGGCAAATCCGGCATCCATCAGCCCGCCCAAAATCGCTAGACCTGGGGTCGAGACGTTGAACGAATGCAGGGCGTCCAGGGCATCGAGGGGAACCAGTTGACCTGGCTGCAAAAACGCAATCTTTGGCTCGCGCGGCAAATGACGGCGCTGGGCCAAGACCCCAGAAGACGGCAGAGGCAGCGAGGGGCTGGAAGGCAAACTCGACACGGCCAAAAGTCCTTGCGCCGCGCAATGCAACACGTGTCGGGCGGGCGACCCAAGACTAGCGGGCGGTGACGCGGCCCGCAACCTCTTTGGCGGAGACCCCGTGCGATTGCTCAGAATTGCCGGCAACTGCCCGGGACATCTTCGTGGTGGATCGGTAGCGCGCGTAGGCTCGCGCGGCCCTTGGGCGGCCGATGCACGGCAAAGGGCTGACCGGGGGCGATGCGGAGGTCTCTGTCTGCCGGGCGTGGCGCGGCCAAATCCTGCACAGTCCTGCAGGTTCTGCACGTTCATCGGCCTTCGCTGTTGGCCAAGAACGCGCTGCAGCGCTACACTACCAGCGCCGAGGCGTTCTTGGCACAGGTAGGTATGGCTAGCGAAGCATGGCAGACCGAGTTGGCGCGTGCCCGGTCCTTGGGCCTGACCGCGCTGAAGTTGGGCACCGAGGAAGAAGGGCTCTCCCACGAGGAAGTGCGCTTTTTGGCTCAACAAGTGCCCGCAGACCTCGGCATCGTCGTCAAGATCGGCGGTCCCTGCGCGCGGGCTGACCTGCGGCTGGCGGCTGAAGTAGGTGCCACCGCTGTTGTGGCCCCCATGGTGGAATCGCCTTTCGCATTACGGCGTTTCATTGAAGCTGCTGATGCGGACCTCGGGCCCGATGGCGGCGGGATTGAACGAGCCTTCAATCTGGAAACGCGCCAAGCCGTTGCGCTTTTGCCTGAAATTCTTGCGATTCCACAGGCGCGCCGCCTCGACTTTGTCAACATCGGCCGCAGTGATCTGGCGGCCTCCCTGGGCCTGGAGGTCGGCGACGCAGAGATGAACGACGTAGTCGTCAATGTCATCCAGCAGTTGTGCGCCTTTGGCTTGCCGGTTCATGTCGGCGGCCGCGTCACGCGTGCGACCTTGTTGCCCTTGCTGGAACGTTGCGAAATTGCGGCATTTCATACGCGATTTCTCGCTTTTCGCCTGCAGGACGGCGTCGATGTGGCCGCCGCGGTGTCGCAGGCGCTGCGTCTGGAACTGGTCCTGCTTGAGATGTTGGCCCAACGCCCCGGCGCGCGGGCTCCGGCGCATCGGCAGAGGGCCCTGGAAACGCAGAAACGGTTGCAAGGCTGATTGCCTAACAATAACAAGAGTGTCGTCGATAGTGGGCCGCCGTAACCTTCGGCAGCCCGGACCGGGGGATCCATGGACCGTCGTCGCCCCGATCGTCCTGCCGAGCCACCAAAGTCGCAGTTGAACCCGCCGTTTTGTAAGATTATTTCTGGATTGGGCGGCAGGGACCTGCAGCGTATCCATCGGCTATCCGCCCTGTATCGTTTGGCCGGGGCCGATTGGCTCGACGTGGCCGCCGATCCGGCTGTGGTGAAAGCGGCCGTGCAGGGCAGGGCTTGGGCTGAACAACAGCCGTCATGCCCGTCGCAACCGATGAAGATCATGGTGAGTGTTGGCCTTGCCGGCGATCCACACGTCGGCGCCGCCCTGATCGATGCGGCCGTGTGCGCAACGTGTTCCGGATGCGTCTTGGGCGAGCTAAAGGCTTGTGTAGACAGACCTTTGCCGACTCGCGCGCCCGAATGTCCTTCCTGCCAACGCTGTGCGCCGGCCTGCCCCTTGGGCGCGATCCGCATGGCCACTGCTTTGGTAGATGGAGAAAGCCTGCAATCTTGCATGGATGCCGGGGCTCAGGCCATTGAGCTTCACGTCGCAGGGGCCCAGCCTGGCGCTTTGACCCAGGGATTGGCCCAGGTCGGGCGGGTCTTGACGGGAGACCATTGGTTGTCGGTGAGCGTCGGCGCACATCGGCAGACGCCTTCTGAAATTGCAGATGTATTTTATGAGGTTCGCGCGCTGTCCCGGCCCCATTGCCTCTTGCAGGTCGAAGGGACGCCCATGAGCGGTGGCCTGGGCGGCGGCGATGACCGATCGCTGGAATTGGTCAAAGAAGTCATGCATTTGGCTCCCGATGCTGCCGTTCAGATCGCTGGTGGCACCGACCTTGGCACGGCCCAACGTTGCCACGCGGCGCAGTTGCTGGTGGTCGGAATCGCCTTTGGCACCTTCGCCCGTCTGCAGGTGGCCGCGGCCCTGGACGCTGCCGGGGAGGGCATGCGCATTGACCCGGAGATCCTTCAGCAAAGTATTGAAAACGCACGTCAATTGGTTCATTCTGTGCGCAGCCCTGAGCAGTGGAGTTTCTGATGTCGCCGCCCCTGCCTCTGCGCCCTGCCTTGATCGCCGCAGCGGGATACAAATCCAGCTATGTGCCTAAAACACCTGATGAAATCAAGCTCAACCACAATGAGTCGGCCCTCGACGTCGACCCGGCGACCAAGTCGGCTATCCTCGCAAAACTCTTAGAAGAACCGTGGCATCGCTACGATGACCCAGACGGTTTGCGCCTGCGCCATGCCTTGGCCCGAGCGACCGGCTGGCCCGAGGCTGGGATTGCCCTAGGCCATGGCGCCAATGAACTGGTGCAAAGGCTGATGTGGGCACTGGATTCTCGTTCGGTCGTCGTCACGCCGAGCCCGGATTACTATGTCTACACCCGTGCGGCCCAGGTCGCCGGCCTGACCGTGCGCTCTTTGCCTTTGCTGCACGAAGGCGCGCATTTCTCCTTGGATATCGAAGGCTTGCTGCAAGCACCCCAAGGTCAGCCCGCGGCGCTCTTTCTGAGTTGGCCCAACAATCCAACCGGTTGCCTGTTTGACCGTGGCCAAATCCTGCAGCTGGCTCAGCGCTTTGCGGGTCTAGTGATTGTCGATGAGGCCTACTTTGCCTATAGCCACGCGACCTTACAGCCTGAACTGCCGTCACTGCCCAACTTGGTGCTGTTGCGGACCTTGGCCAAGGCCGAGGCGCTGGCCGGAGTTCGCCTGGGTTACCTGCTCGCCAACGTCGATTTAGTAAGTGAACTCAATAAGTTGTCGCCTCCCTATCCCCATGGCATCCTCGAGACCGTGGCGGCCGAAGTGGTGCTTGCCCAAGGGGAGCGCACCCAAGCTCGGGTGGCGGAGACGCTGGCCCAACGTCAGGCCATGGCCGAAGCGCTGCGGCTGATGGGTATTGAAAGCCTTGAATCGTCAGGCAATTTTCTACTTCTGCACCTCGGCGATGAGCAGCCGGCGGCCCTCGAGGCCTTGGCCCAGGCCCACATCGCCGTGCGCGACTTGGGCCGCGTCGGTCAGTGGCACGGCTGTCTGCGTCTGAGCGTGGGCACGCCGGTAGCCAATGCCCGGGCTGTGGCGGCGTTGGCATCGCTATTTCCGGCTTAAGTACGAAAGGTTGTGCGCATGTCCTTTGGTCGCCTCCCGCCTAGCCCCGTCTTCCAGCGCCGGCCTCTGCCTGCGAACCTGCCCCTGGTCTTTGACCTCGACGGCGTGATCGTTGATGTGCGAAAAACGTATCGTCTCAGCTATTTACAAGGGATCGCTTGGCACCTGCGCCACGATCTGGGCGTACCCCTGCGTTCGCCCCTGCCGGCGAGTCTGGCAGCCGTGCATCGCCTCAAGAAACACCCGGGCTTTAATGCGCCGCGCGACGTCGTAGCGCTGCTGCTGCGTTTGAGTTTGCGGGCTGCCGTTGCCAAGGGGAGAAAAGGCTTTACGGATGGCGATATTGGCGCCCTGCGGTGGATTGGCGACGCTTTGGTGCGTGGCCACCTCGATAACTGGCAGCAATCGACGTTGGCCGGGCTGACAACCTCGCAAATCCACGACGTTCTTGCCCTGGAGCAGCCCGACCTTGCCTTGGCCCGCAGCCGCGAAATGTATGTCGGCTCTACGGATGTGCACGCGGTGTTTGCCCAGGAGTCCGTGATGCAAGTTCCTGGATTATGGCACAAAGACGTTCTTCTGCTCGACCCGCAGCGTCCGCCGCCGCGCCGGCCTTTGGGCATCTACACCGGGCGCAATCGCCGCGAGGCCCTGTGGTTGTGTAAGCGTTTTAGGTACTTCTCTGAGCTTACGGCCGAGCCGCACACCTTGGGCCTGCGCGCCCACGATGACGGCGCAGTCAAGCCCGATGGCCAACCGTTGCGACAGTTACTCGTGCATTTTCAAGCTGAAAACCTCTTGTATATCGGGGATTTGCCGGCCGATCGCCAAGCTGCGATGCACGCCAGCGTGGCACTGGGTCAGATTCTGCCGACGCGTCGCAGCCGACCCTGGCCCCAAAGCACCGTTGCAGCGCGGCACATCGATGACCTGCTCGATGCGATCGATGCGCCAACCCCTTGAATTAACGTGGGTCGACGCGATCTTGAGCGCCAGATCGCCGCAAACCTAGGCCTTTGCGGTGCTAGACGCGAATGTCCAGGTCGAGGTCGTAATCCTCCGGGTTGCTCGGCGTCTGGCAAAACGCTTCCAGCCAAGCCACATAGGCTGCGTCCAGACCGACCAAGCGCGCGCCAGGCACGATCTTCTCGGTATTGACCGGGTGCGAAATCCGGTGCCAATACCACCAGCGCGGTAGGCACAAGTACGCTTCGCCCCAAACTTTTTCGCCCGTGTCGCGGCCACCGTTTTCCACCGCGATGGCAAACGTGCGCCGGACCAGGTGCCAGCCTTCCTTTTCCTGAGGATCCAACTGGCCTTCTAGCTCAGTGTGCTTGATGCGGTACAGGGCTCCCTTGACCCGTCCTTGGCGTTTTGGAAGTAATGTTGCATAGTTGTGCTCGCCGTTACCGCTGTCCTTGGCAAAGGCGATTTGCCAGCGGTCGACGCGCCCCAACAAATGCTCGCCAAACAGGGTCAGCTTGCGCCGCTCGGCCATATGAAACATATTGGAAGCATAGCCGAAATACCATGCAGTCGGTCCATTGAAGCCTTCGCCCTGGGCGATGTAGCCGCCCGGCCAATGCGCTTGGTTCTGCCACGCGCCTGTCCACAGCCAAGTCCAGGCGTCGATCATCGGCCCATCGGAACCCGCGCGAATCTGCACCACTTTGCGCGTGAATTCGGGACCATGCACAGCATCTAGGCGGGCAATTCGCTCGGGCGTGCCAGCGTACAATTCGCCGCCCACCCAAGCATCGCCGCCATTTCGCACATGAAGTCCAAGGCGTTGCGCGCCCTGGCTCAGGCAATAGCCGACGCCTTTGACTTGGCCTCGGCCGAGAAATAGCCCAGGGCCGACTTCGCTGTGGGCGCTGCCGCCGTGCACGAGGCTGCCGGTGACCAGGACTGCAAGGGGAGTAGACATGAAAAACCTCCGGAAAATGCGGTAGTAGATCGCCCTGAGGTTGGGCTAGAGTTTGGCGCCTTGGTGGCGAAGGTCGTCTTGAAGGGGGCGGATCGGGACTTCGGCGGGCATCCAACCGTTGGCAATGCCCAAGGCCGCAGCCGTGCCAGCTGCCTGCCCCATGGCCATGCAGGTGATCTGCATGCGCGCGGAACTTTGGGCCATATGCGTGGCGGAGAGGCAGCGTCCGGCGACCAGCAGGCCCTCGATGCGTTCGGGGACCAAGCAGCCGTAGGCAATGTCGTACTGAACATCGGCGTCAGCCAGCGACGTTTGGCGAATCCATTCATAGCCTTGTTCGGCTCGCGGGTCTCCTGGCGTAGCGCTGTGGGCTTCAAGAAAGCCGCAGCCATGGCCGATACTGCTGTCTTGACGCCGGTTTTCGCGGACGTCCTCTTCGCTGAGTCGCGCTAAGCCCCGCAGGCGTCGTGACTCCCGGGCCCAAGCCTCTGTGGACGTTTGCAACACGGCGGCGCGGGCAAAACCGGGCACTTCATTGCGAAGAAACTCGACGATGTTAAAGAGATTTTCTCTGGCTGTGACCTGTGCCTCGGACACGGCGATCGGATCGGTCGGGTCGGCCCAGATCGGCACCAGTCTTGACCACGCCTGATCGCCCAGGATGCCACCGCGCACAACGCGAGGAAAGAAAATCCCAGCAAAAACAGGGGGAATCTTGCCGGCAAGCCACGCAGCATCCAAACGCGGTGCCACCAGATCGCGGGTGCTCGCCATCCACGCGCCAAAGGCATCGCTGCGGCCAACCGGCAGGTCCAGACCGCCCAGCATCGCCACCAGCGCCATGGGCTGGGGCCGGCCATCGGACTCACGGCCGATGTCGAAGGCCGCGCCAGCTTTGGCAAAAACCTCGCCATCGCCACTACAATCGATGACGCGTTGGGCCTGCACACGCCACAGGCCTGCGCGGGTCGCCAGGAGCGCACCGGTGACGCGGTCGCCCTGCATGATCACATCGAGGCACATGGCGTGGTACAGCACTTGCACGCCGGCTGCGGAAATCATGCGATCAAGCAGGTACTTACATGTCTCCGCGTCCCAAACCGGCTTGAGCACGGCCTGCAGGCGCACCATGGCATCGAACAGTTCGCGGGCGATGCCCTGCACGGCGAATCCCTCTGGATCGCGATTTTGTGCCCAATACTTAAAGGGTTCAAAGCCCACGGGCGTCAGATTCAGCCCTTGGGTCATGGCGCCGCCGGCACCGCCCGTTCGCTCAACCAATAATGTTTTCATGCCTTTACGTGCAGCCGCGATCGCCGCGCTGACGCCCGCAGGCCCTGCACCAATGACCAACACGTCACATGCGAGATCGCGATGAACAGCAATTGTTTCGAGCGGATTCACGACTATCGCTCCCCGTGCAGGCGCAGGATGGCCGCCAGAAAAGCCGGCAGGTCATCGGGCTTGCGGGAGGTCACCAACTGCCCGTCCACGACCACTTCCGCATCCTGCCATACCGCGCCAGCCGCCCGTAAATCATCGCGAATGGACGGCCAGCTGGTCACGTGACGGCCAGCTAGACCGCCGGCACTGATGAGGACCGACCCCGCGTGGCAAATCGCTGCGACAATCCGCTTGCCAGCCATGGCGCGGCGAACGATATGCAACACGTTGTCATCCATCCGCAATTTGTCCGGGGCCCAGCCGCCGGGAATCACCACGATGGCGTAGTCTTGGTCGCGCACGATGCTCGAATCCGTCGTCGCTGTGCAGGGATAGCCGTTTCTGCCGGTGTAATTGGGGCCCGTGCCCACGCGCCCGACGATGTCTACCTCAACGCCAGCCTCGCGCAACCGCAGGACCGGATACCATAATTCGAGGTCTTGGTAGTCTTGGTCGACAAAGACGCACGCCCGTCCGTTGCTCATTTCGCCCTTCCTTGCTCCCGTCTCCGCGTCCCCGTTGCCGTTTGCCTGACGCGCCTGCCGTCCGCGTTCAGCCATAGCCCCGGTAGCACGCCGCGCCAGCAGGGTCAATTGCGCCCGCGCGATTGCCGGGCACAGGGTCAAGCCAAATCATTGAAAAGCCTCACTTTGTTCTGCCCAATTCCTGGTCGAAGTCGCTCAAGGTGCCCAAGGCGATGCACCGCCCTGCCAGCGCAAACCCGCCGTGAGCGGCGAGGTCTCTCGCAAACGCTGCGCCAGCGTTAGCTTTGCTGGACCGCCGCTTGTCCCTCCCGCCCGGGGCGCATACCCTTGCAACGCGCGCCGCCGCTGTTGGTGCGTCGAGAGACCATGACCCGTTCGGTTCAGTCGCAAGCTCGCGTTAATGCAGGACAATTGAGCCAGGACCTTGCCGATCTCGGCATCGATCGCCTGGCCGAACACGGCCTGTACCGCGACCCTGGCCAGTACAACTTGCTGGTGCACATGGTGCCGCCAGAGGTGTCAAGGGATCACGCTGCCACGCCGGACGTTCAGCGTCGCCTGCAGCAACCCATTGGTCCGTTTAGCCTTTATCTGCACGTCCCTGCCTGCACAGGCCGCTGCACCTTTTGTCACTACGCGATCACCGTCAACCCGGACGATGCCGCGATGCAGGCCTATTTGCTGGCAATGCAAAGGGAAATCACCCAGAGGTGGCAGCACCTGGGCCCGGACAGCCCGCCCGCGTCGATCTTGATCGGCGGGGGTACACCGACGTATTTGAGTGCGCTACAGCTCGAGCAACTGCTGGGACACCTTCACAAAACGGTGCGCATTCCAAATGGAATCGAGTTTACGGTGGAAGGGTCCCCAGAGACCCTGGACCCGGCCAAACTGCAAGTGCTCCGCGATCATGGCGTCAATCGATTCTCCTTAGGTCTGCAATCTTTGCAGGACGACCTACTGCGCACACTGGGCCGGCGTCATGATGGACGCGGTGCCCACCAAGCCCTTGAAATGGTGCGCCAAGCCGGCTTTGGCCACATCAACGTCGACCTGATCTACGCGTTACCGGGTCAAACCTTGGATCACTGGACCCAAGATCTTCAATCCATGGCGGATTTTTCTGTCGACAGCCTGACGACCTACCACCTGCGCAAGCGCCCCGACACAGCGATTTCGCGCCATCCTTCACCCAGCCAGCATGACAATATGCTGATGCATTATGCGGCATTGCAGGTGCTGGATGCGGCGGGCTATCGGCAATCGCTGGTCGACTACTTCTGCAAGAAGGAGCTGGAAACTGCGCAGGTTCAGGCCCGCGACAAGTGGCGCGACATGCAACCGGTGGATGGCTGCGGTCTGGAAGCCTGCTCGCGACGTGCCGACACAATTGCTTTTAATCAAGAGGAGATGGCGACCTACACCGCTGCCATCGCCGCCGGGCAAGGTTGGGCGCTGGCGCACGGCCGCTTTCTTTCTGTGCCTGAGCAGATGGCGCAGCGGGCCATGTTTGCGCTCAAGGTACTGGACAAAGACGGCGGTATCGATCTACCGGTTTTTCAGCGCGAATTTGGCATGTCCGTCGCCCAGGCCTTTGGCGACACGCCGCAGCGACTGATCGCCCTGGGCGCGCTACAACAGGCCGATAATCGTTTGCAATTGACCAAAGTAGGCAGCCTCGTCGCCGACGAAGTCTGTCAACAGTTCTGGACCGAGGAGTTGCGTCGGCAGATGGTAGCCCGCGTCAAGGTCGAGGCTTCGGGCAGTTCCGTTCCAGTTCCAAGGGGTTCCGCAAGCAGGGCCTTGGCAACGGCGGACGTCGTCGTGATCGGCGCTGGTGTTGTGGGGCTGGCGACGGCGGCGGCCTTGGCGGAGGACTTGGGCGCCGGCGTCTTGCTGGTCGAGGCGGAATCGCTGGTCGGCCAAGGCGCTACGGCAGCCAGCATTGGCGGCTTTCGCGTGCAGTTTGACGACCCCGTTCTGGCCGAGCTGACCGTGCGAGCCCTGCCTGAATACCAGCAGTTAGCGGACGGACCCGAAGGGGACCGCTTGGGTTTGCGGCGCAGCGGCTACCTATTTCTGGCCAGCGATGCCCAAGATGCGGCGCAATGCGCCCGGCAAGCCGCGATCGCGCAGAAATATGGCGAAATTGTAGAGCAAATTGACGACCGCCTCGCCCAATCCCTGGTGCCAGGGCTGCAGACGGTGGACCTGCATTCGCTGTGGTGGGGCGCGCGCGATGGGCAAGTGGACCCTCATGGCGCCGTGCAGTTGCTGCAGCGGAAGTTTCTCAATCTTGGCGGACGCTTGCGCCTGCAGGACACAGTCACAGGCCTGCGCGTCAGCCAGGGCCGTGTCTTGGGCGTGCAGACGGCGAGTGGCTGGATCGCGGCAGGCCAAGTGGTCCTAGCAGCCGGTAGCGCTTGTGGGGAACTGCTGCAAAAATCAGGCGTTACACTACCATTCTCGGTCGCCCGTCGGCGGATGGTCTTTGCCCAGGGACCAGGCCTGCCGCCGGCGGGTCCTCTGGTGCTTAGTCGGCAGCCTCCTCTGTATTTCCGTTGTGAATCCAATGGCGTGCTCTTGTCCGCACGCGAACTCGCCAACGAGAGCCCAGAGGACGCCACCGATTGGCTCAACTTGGCGGCGGCGCGCGCTGTAGAGAGGCTGCCGGCGCTGGCTCACGCGCGAATTCGGCCGGCGTGGAGCGGAGTTCAGACCCATACGGCCGATGGCCTCCCCTATGTCGGTCCTTGTCCCGGCCTCGATGGCTTGTGGCTAGCGGCCGGACTCGGTGGCACCGGCGTCATGCACGCACCGGCAGTCGGACGGCTGATCGCGCAGGGCTTAGGCGGTGTTACGGCCGATGCACTGCGTCTGGCCCTGGACCCGAGGCGCTTGTCGCTGCGGTGACTGAGATCGGTGGACGAAGAGCCGCGCCCAAATCTCGAGCGCCGATGCCTGAAATCTCAGCAAATACAATGCAGAGCCGTATTGCTACCGGCAAACGCCCGAGACCCGTGCACGGACCGTTGACCTTGGGTTCATCCTCGGCTATAGTCCACGTGTGGCGTAGTGCTGCCGCGCGCGATCCAAGGTCCGGAACTACCCCCACCGGACTTGTGCGGTAGCAAACATCCAGAAAAGGCTTTCGCCATCAAGATGACATCCCCGCCGCGCGGAATCGTATTCCGAGTGCGGCGGCACCCACGGAGGGATGCAATGTTCAAGCAGACGTGCCGTCAAATCGGTCGGGGTGTGCTCCTCGCGGGCTTGGCCACAGGCGCCTTGGCCTGTCAAGCCGAAACCACCAAAGCGACGTCGACCACATCGACGCAGACCTCTTTTCAGCCACTTGGCTACTTCATGATGGTGGACGGCACGCTCGGCGTGATCGACCTGTTCACCCTCGACGTCAAGCAGAAGATCAAGGTGGGCCACACGGCCGTGCACCAGGTCGCCGTGCTGCCCGGTAACCGCGTGATTTATACCGGTAATCCGGACACCAATGAGATCGTCAAGCTCACAATCTCGGACGATGGCAAGTCATACACCAGCAAGGTGATCGCCAAGTCCCCGTTGAATTTGCACCTGTTTGCTGCAAGTCCGTCGGGCGACAAGGTCGTGATGACCAGCCGCATCGAACTGCGCGACGACGTGGTCAGCACGCCATCGAACCTGCCCGATGACGGGATTTTGATCATCGACACGGCCACCGATCAGATCATCAAGACCCTGACGCTGCAATCGCCGGCAATGGCTGAGTTTGCGCCCGATGGCAAGACGGTCTACGTCAGCAACGTGCACCACGCCTCGGTTTCCGTTGTCGATACCAGTACATGGACGGAGACTGCGCGGTGGAATGTCACCGATCAGAAGCTGCCCGCCCTTGGTGCCGACGGCAAAGATCGCGTCAGCCCAGACGGCATGACGGTGTCGCGCGATGGCAAGTGGGTCGCGACGGCAGATTACGATCTGCAGACCGTTTCGCTGTTCGAGATCGCCAACCCCGCGAACCGTCGCCAGATTGCCTACACCGCGTTGCCGCACGATGTGCGCTTCTCACCGGACAGCAAAGAACTGTGGGTCACGGACTTCGAGCGGCATCCCAAGCCGGCTGACGAAGTCGGAAACGCCAAGATGGTCACGCACATCCGCGTGTTTGAAGTCGCCGGCCTGACCCAGACCCGCGAAATCAAGTCGCCGGTGATGATTCAGCGCACCGCGTTGCCGCAGTACTCCAAGAACGCTTACCTGACAACGGGTTTGGGCGGCTTGGTCGTCTTCGATCGCACCACCGGTGAACTGGTCGGCGAGCAGGAAGTCGGCGGCTTGGGCCGTCCGGTGATCTGCGGTATGTCGACCTACTAAGTCGCCGTCGCCCGATGTGCTTCGCGGGCTGCTAGGCGCTGATTCCCTCCTTCACAAGCTACATCAACGGGTTAGCAGCTGTTCTGAGCAAGAACGCCGGCTGCGACCGCCGTTGCCAAGCAGCAAAATTTCCGCCGAGACCGGACGTCGACTGCGCCACTTTGGCTTCGCCCTGGCGTTACCGACTCCGACAACTCTGCGTCCCTATTGCCATTGTCCCGCGCCGGCCCCCCTTTGGCTTCGCCTTGCGCCGGTGGTAGGCTCCACGCTTGCCGGCTTGGCTGGCCGAGGACCCAGTTGCCGGCCGTTGACCTAAGCGTGTACATTACATCAAGCTGTCGTTTCTGCCGTCGACTCGTCGGTGAAGTACGGTGATAGGCACGATAACTCCTCGGAATCACGCTACCTAATGGATCGGCTTGGTTTCGCGCACTGACAGGAAAATGTCATGAAAGTCACATCTGCCGTGTCGGCGACCTTGGCTGCTACCCGCGATCGCGCGTTGAGCTCCATGCGATGTCGACCCTCGAACCTCTGGATATTAGGACTCGTTTTGAGTCTAGGTCTGGCTGCATGCGCCAAAAAGGTGCCTCCAGCGGCCCCGGCGCCAATTCCCACAGCTACGGCCGCAGCCAAGACGGCAGCCCCGGCACGATCGGCGACCTGCGATGCGCCCGCTAATGCCATTGGTGTCGGAAAACCATGCACCGTGGCTGAAGATTGTCGTGGACAAACTGCGGTGCTCTGCCCGCGTGCCAGTGATTCCGCCGCGCCAGACTTCTGCACCCGCCAATGCTTCAACCTTGGCCCTGAGGAATGTGGCGCAGATGCGCGCTGCGTGGCCCAGGGAAATGGCCAAAACCTTTGCATGCCAAGCAAATGCGCAGCAGCCCTTGAACGCAAGGTGGCGCCGACCTTCTCGCTGCGCAAGGGCTGCACGGCGGCAGAGCCAAATGCGTTGGGCGTCGGTAAAGCCTGCGCAACCCATGCCGATTGTGCCAGCCAGACCGGTGCCCGCTTCTGTCCGCGCGCAATGAACCCGCGGGCGCCAGCGTGGTGCTCCATGCTGTGCAATGCCGATGCGGAATGCGGCGACGGCGCCTTCTGTTGGACGCGGATGACGATCGAGCGCGGCGTGCGTCGCCCAGTTTCTTCTTGCGCCCCGGTAATTTGCCGCGTACCTGCTGACAGCCCTGAGGCCGTTCCCGAACCTCCTGCCAGCGCCACGTCGACCTGGGGCGAAGGCGAACGCGAGGGCGAAGGCGAAGCCAACCGCGCCCAACTCGACCCAGCCCAGGATCCCGGCAACGCCAACAACCCAGCCAACAAGTGCGAACCGGGCCAAATCAATGACAAAGGCGTCGGCAAGCCGTGCAAGACCCGCGATGATTGCACGGGTTTATGGGCCAACTTCTGCGACATTAGCATCAGCCCCCGCCGTCCGCCGATGTGCTCGCGCATGTGCGATGACCACACCGATTGCGGGCCCAACGCCATGTGCGGCGTGGTCAACGGCGTGCGCCACTGCTACCCCAAAGTCTGCGAAAAATGGAAGTATTCCAAGGGCTGTGAGGAAACCAACCCCTTTTGCAAGGAGGGCCATAAGCCGCCACCGCGCAGCAAGGAAGAAGGGGAAGCTATAGAGAAAGCAGAGGAAGAGGGACGTGATCTGCGCCTGCACAAAGGTGCCGCCATTTGCTCGGCGGGTGTTGCCTTTGGCAGCGACGGCTTCGGTAAGCGTTGCGACAAGAGCAGTTACGCTCGCCACGGCGAAACTTGCCGCGGTCAGTTCGCGCGGGCCTGCGAGGCGACGTTCAACCCAGACGGCCCGGACTACTGTCTGCGCGAGTGCGAGGCGGATTCCACTTGCGGCGACCAGGGTTACTGTGGCTACCACGAGCCGCTGCACAACTATACGATCTGCTTTCCCCGGTGCCCGGAGCCCCAGCACATGAGCCTGAGAAAGCAGCCAGCGCAGCTTGATTTGTGCAATGCGGAAAATGGCACCGTGCCTCGTGGAACCAATGAATTTGGCGTAGGAATGCGTTGCAATGCCGATGCCCAGTGCGCCGGCAACCAGGGGGCGAAGACCTGCGGCCTCAGCCTTGCCACCAGCCGCAAACCGGACGTGTGCACCAAGTCTTGCCAAAATGATGCAGAATGCGGCCACAATGCGCTGTGCGTCGACCCGGACTTCGGTGTCACAGGGCCCGGTAAAGCTGGAGAAAAAGGCAAGTTCTGCTTGCCGGCGTGCTGGTCCAAGTAGTGCCGCGGCGCCACGCGGGCGGCTCGACGGGCATTGCAGCCATGCGGACGGCGAAGACATGGAAAATACTGAAAAAACATACACTTGGATGGCTCTGGTCGACAGCACTCCTCGGCAGGTCGACTTGACGGGCAATGCCTCACTGGCTGAAGCCATCGCGGCGGCCCTGCAGGCAGAGGCGTTGGTCGATCCAAGCAAAATCGCTTGCTCAGAAGGTAGTTGCGGTGCCTGCTGCGTGCGTGTGGATGGCGAGCGCCTGCTGTCTTGCCTAGCCCCCGCCTGGCGTCACTTTGGCGCACGCATTGAAACAGCGGCGAGTTGGCGCGCGACGGACCTGCCCATGCGTTTGGCCCAGGCCGGAGCCGTGCAATGTGGCTTTTGCACGCCGGGCCTGGTCGTCGCCCTGGGCGATCTTGCCGATCATGGGGTAAAACCGAAGACTGAAGCAGAGTTGGCTGATCTCCTGCAGGCGCATCTGTGTCGCTGTACGGGCTACCAACAACTGCTGCACGCGGGCCTTGCCTGGTTGAATGAACAGGAAAATTCGTGACAATTGCAGGGGAATCGTCACCAGCACTGCGGGATGGCCTGGCCAAGGCCCGCGGTGAAGTCGCCTTTGGTAGCGAACTACGGGTGGCGGGGAACCTATTCGCCATTGCCCTGCGAAGTCCCTTTGGCCATGCCCAGTTACTGGATGTTGATGCTGCTGCCGCCCGTTGCGCACCAGGCGTTGTCGCCGTACTGACGCCGTGGGATCTGAGCGCCCCAGACGTTCCCGGTGATCTATTTTACGATCAGCCTCTTAGCCGGCGACCAGCGCTCAGTGCCGAGGCCCTGCACGTCGGTGCGCCCGTGGTCTTGCTGGCGGCGGAAACGTTGGCCCAAGCCTATGAAGCGCTTCGACTTTTGCGACCCAACTGGCTGGAACTTCCTGGACAGTTCAGCTTGGAGGGGGCGCTGTCCCAAGGGGGCGCGGCAGAGGCGCTGCCTTTCGGTGCCGTCCACTGGCAACAGGGCGATCCTCAAGCTATTTTTGCTCAAGCCGCTATCGTGCGTGAGGACATCCTGCGCACGTCGACCGTGCAGGCCGGGGCCCTCGAGCCGTATTGGGCGCTGGTGGAGCCGACGGCCCAGGGTGGCTTTATCGTGCACAATGGTGTGGCCGCCCCCTTTGAGTTGCGTCGGCAAATGGCTGAGTTTCTAGGGCTTTCGCTGCAGCAAGTGGAAGTGCGCTGTCCGCCGGTAGGGGGCGGCTTTGGCAGTCGTTCGGACGATTTAGCCTTTCTGGCCGCGCTGTTGGCCCGCCATTGCCAGAGGCCCGTGCGCATGCAACTGCAGCGCAGTGAAGGATGGCTGGCCGGGCGTGTTCGTCATGGGGCCCAGTTGCGTGTGCGTTCGGCGCTGACGCAGCAAGGGCGCTTGTTAGCAAGGGAATTGGAGGTTTGGTACGACACCGGTGCCTTTGCCGATCTGGGGCCCTACGTCGTGCTGCGAGCATTGCGGTCGCTTGCGCTTTACCCCGCAGAACATCAGCGTTTTATCGGTCATCTGCTGCGGACCAACAAGCCAGTGGCCAGCGCGACCCGGGGATTTGGCAATCCGCAGGCGACCTTTGCAGTGGAAGTTCATAACGCTCGGATTTGTAAGCAGTTGGGCATTGGTAGCCTTGAGTTCCGTCAGAAGACGGCCATTCGGGCGGGCGCGATCAATCCTTCCGTGGGCGTCGTCGACACCCAGACCGGGGCCTTTGTGCCCAAAGGGGCGCGCATTTCTTCGAGTGCCCTGCCGTGGTGCCTCCAGCGTGCCCAACAGGGCCTTGAGGAGGCGATCACGCATTTGCCCGCTTGTGCGCCGGGTTGGCTGCGCGGTCAGGGCGTGGCGGCGGCCATGCACACAACGGGCAAGGGGAGGGCGGAAGTCTCGACAGCTGAAGTGTTTTGGACGCCTGGGCTGCTGCGGGTTCGCTCGGGCGCTACCGATCAAGGCGGCACCGGCGTGGCATCAGTCTTGGCGCAGATTGCGGGGCAGGTGTTGGGCGAGCCGCCAGAGGCCATTGTCGTAGAACTCTGCTCCACGGCTGCAGAACTCGCTGACAGCGGTGCCCATGCATCGAGCCGCACTTTCGTCGCCGGAGCGGCCGTTTGGGATGCGTGCCAACTGGTGCTTGCCAGGCGAAAAGCTGGAGAACCAGGCGAATTATCAGCGCGATCGGCGTGGCATCCCGATGGCAATGCGCCCCCTTTTGCCACCTGCGCCGCCGTGGTGGATGTCGAGCCGGCCACCGGCCTTTGTCAGGTGCGCTGGATGGGCCTAGGCGTCGATGCGGGGCGAATTCTCAATCCACGTCAAGCTTTAGGACAAGTCCTGGGCGCCGCAATGATGGGGCTGGGGTTTGCACTCTATGAACGCCTTGATTTTACAGCAGATGGACGTTTGGCCTCGCTGTCGGTTGCTGACTATGGGACGCCGCGGGCCACGGATATGCCGCCGATCGACGTGTGGTTTGCGCCCAGCGTGGAGGAGAGCCACCCCTTAGGCGTCAAAGGCATTGGCGAAATCGGCCTCATGCCCGTTGCGCCAGCCCTGGTCAACGCCATCGAAGCGGCGATCGGCAGGCCCTTGCCTGGGTTGCCAGCCACCCCCGAAAGCGTGTGGCGCGCCTGCCGCGGCGAGGGGGGCACATGTACCTGAGACCGCGGAACCTCTCTGAACTATTTGAGATGTGGCACGCGCACCCCGAGGCCGTGCCGGTCGCTGGTGGCTCGCGCGTGCTACCGCTGGGGCCTCAGCGGCCAGCGGTGTTGCTCGATCTGGCGATCGCAGCCCTGCAGACGATTGAGAAAGAGGCGCAATTTCTCACATTTGGCCCGATGGTGTCCGTTGACCGTCTGGCCGCGGTGCTCGCATCCCTGCCGGGCCTGCACGCCGTTGCCCAAGCAGCGCTGGGGTTCGTTCCCGTGCAGGTGCGCAAGCAGGCGACTCTAGGGGGAAATCTGCTGATCGGCGGTTCGTTGGCGCCGGCTCTCGCAGCCGTTGGGGCGATCGCCATTATCAAGAATCACCAGGAAATCCAGGAGCTACCCATACAGTCCGTGGTTCCGGTCCAGCCCGGCCGGTTGCGCCTACCCGCGCAGACCTTGCTGGTGGCCGTGCGTCTGCCGCTTGAGCCCAGTATGGTGAGCTATTACGCGGCTTTGCGGCGAACGCCAGTGGGGCCGGCTGTTGCGGCGGTGGCCGTAGCGGTCGTGGGATCAGGACTGCGCTTGGCGGTGGGTGGGGCAACGCCTCAACTGCAGATGATGCAAGGCGATCTCGCCGATAGGGCAGCGATGGACCGTTGGCTGCAAGACCTGCCAGTGACGGGCGATCCTCGGGCGAGTGCTGCCTATCGCCAAGCCATGCTTGCGCTTTTGCTGGAACGGGCGCTCGACGCCTTGCCCACGGCGTCAAGGCAGTCCGCTTAAGCCACGACAGTCCGACTAAGCCCAGGCAGTCAGTAATAGGCTGTGTATCTTGCCTAAAACGGCGAATCTGCGTGGGCGGCATGGTCGGCGTCCGTTTGGCCGGGCTCTTCATCGGCGGCGCGTCCCGCCTCAGCGATGCGCATGGCCCAATACACCAATCGTTCCGGGGCAATGGCCGTGTGATTGACCACCGGCGGCTGCAGCACCGTCGCCGGCAGTTGGGGCTCCGAGAAACGCCGCAGCAGCGCCGCTTCATCGCCCAGCAACCCCTGCGCCAGCGAGTCCCGATACAGCGGCGTCCCGGGCAGAGGCAGGGGGAAGTGCACGGAAGCACGGACTTTCATCTCGCGGACAAAGGCCTCTGTCGACGCTAGGCTTTCTTCGGTCTCGCCGGGAAGGCCGACGATGAGAAAGCCAGAAATATCAATGCCATGCTTGCGGGCCCGGGTGATGCAGGTCCGATTGTCGAGGACATCGGTCTTCTTGTTGGCCAGCTCAAGGACGTGATCGTCTCCGCTTTCAAATCCCACGCGAATTTCAGCACATCCACCCTCAGCCATGCGTGCCAACATCGCGTCGCTCATCATGTCGGCGCGCAGCAGGCAGGACCAGCGTAACCCTGGGACTTCGCGGCGTAATGCGTCGGCAATCCGCCCAGGGCGAAACAAGATGTCGTCGCGAAAGTACATGCTTTCGATGGCGTATTTTTCGCGATAACCGGCGACTTCGGCTGCGACCAGATCGGGGTTGCGCGTGCGTACGCCGGGGTACAGTTCGGGCACCTGGCAGAACGTGCAGCGCCAGGCACAGCCAAGGGTCGTGATCGTCGATAAGTATCTGGAAAGACGTCGTTTGTGAAAGAAGGGCTGTTTGCCGCCTTGCAAGTACAATTCCACCGGCAGCAGGGACCAATCGGGCAGGGGCAGGGTGTCGAGGTCCTCCCAAATCGGTGTCGGGCCTGTAGCCGTCAGGCGTCCGCCCGGTTGGCGCACGACAAGGCCGCCAATCCCGCTTAAAGACTGCTTTTTTTCGAGGGCAGCAAAGACGGCTGGACCGCTGACGTAGGCCTCGCCCAGGGTGCCGACATCGGCGCCACTGCCGCGCATCAGCGTTTCTGGCGCGCCCGAGACCAAAGGGCCGCCAATGACCAACGGTCGGTCGCCAAAGTGGTCGCGCCACCAGGGGCCCATTTCCTCGACAAAGGCGAAACCATCGGTAAATACAGTGATACCCAGGGCATCCGGATTCAGGCGAAGTAGCTCCGTTTGGACATCGGCGTTCTGCCAGTCCCAGGCATTTGCGTCGATGACGTCGACTTGGTGCCCAGCCTGAACCAACTGAGTCGCCAGCATCAGGACGCCATAAGGAGGGTAAATCCCGTGTGTATACAGGCGCTTGTACATCCACGGCGGGTTGACCAGGGCGATGCGCATCAGGAGACTCCGTGGGCGGTGACTTGGGGCGAGCTAGGTCCACTAGGCGTGCGTGACGTGCAACACAACTGCTACAGAGATGAAGGAATTGGCGTTGGCACCAGAGGTGGTCGCCACGAGCCGCCGACCCATGGCCGCACCAGCGCTGACAGGAGCACCACCAGCGCGCAACCAATGAGGTTATACCAAAGAAAGCCGATATCAGTGGCGAAAAACAGGGCAATGACGCTGCCTTGGGCCAGCAGGGCTCCAAGCACCACCGCGCGACCGCCAAGCTGACGTAGCCAGAGCGCACAGAGGAAAATCCCGAGAATCACGCCATAAAAGAGCGAACCGATGATGTTAATGGCCTGAATCAGATTGTCGAGCATGGAAGCCAGCGAGGCAAAGACCACCACGGCTCCGCCCCAGGCTGCCGTGCAAATCCGCGCCGCGCGTAGCTTTTGCTGATCGGTCCCTTGGGGGCGTCCGAGGCGCTGCCACAGATCCAGGGCCGTCGTCTGGCCCAAGGCGCTGAGTTCGCCCGCCGCTGAGCCCATCGCCGCAAACAAGATCACCGCCACCAGCAGGCCGATGACACCGTGGGGCAGGTGATTCTGAACAAAGCTGAGAAAAATGTAGTCAGAATCCTTGGTTTCGGCACCGACAACGGCGCGCTTGAGCAGGACTTTGCCCTCCTTGCGCAGCGAATCCGCCTGCTCCTGACTCCCTTGCAGACGTTGCCGAGCCTGCTGTAGCGTCGGGTCACTGTCAGGCAAAGTCGCTTGAACTTTGAGAAAGGAACGAACTTGGCGCTGCTTTTGTTGTTGCAGCGATTGCCAGCGCTGATCGAGATCGGCGACGGCGGCTGCTTGGGCGCTGCCCCTGGCCCTTTGCACCAGGCCTTGGTTGAAATGCCAGGGCGGTGTCTCAAACTGATGCAGCGAAAAGACCAGAACGCCGACCAGCAAGATCAGCGCCTGCATAGGGATTTTCAGGACCGCATTGACCATCAGGCCCAGGCGACTTTGGGCGACGGAACGAGCGCTGAGGTAGCGCGCCACCTGGGACTGGTCGGTGCCAAAGTAGGATAAGGACAGGAAAAATCCACCGATAAGGCCCGACCACAGGTTGTACCGGTCGTGAAAGTTGAACTCGGTGCGAATCGGCTGCATGCGGCCCAAGGCCCCGGAAACATGGAGGGCTTGGGACACGCTGACGTCGGCGGGCAGGCGGTGGGCAATGAGCACCGCACACAGCGCCATACCGCCCAGCATCACTACCATCTGCTGCTTTTGCGTGTGGGCGACCATACTTGCGCCGCCCGTGACGGTGTAGAGAATGACGGCACCGCCCACGCCCCAGATGGTCGCTTCCAAGGGCCAGCCGAGCAGGGCCGTCAAGACGATCGCCGGCGCGTACAGGGTCATGCCCGCAGCCAGACCGCGCTGAAACAAGAAAAGACTGGCGCCAAGCACTCTTGCGCCAAGGCCCAGGCGCTCTTCCAGCCATTCATAGGCCGTGTACACGCGCGCGCCGAAGTAGGCGGGCACTAGCACGATGCTGATGAAGACCATAGCAAGAGGTAGGCCGAAGTAGATTTGCACAAAGCGCATGCCATCTTCATACGCTTGGCCGGGCACGGAAAGAAAGGTGATTGCGCTGGCTTGGGTGGCCATGACGCTGAGGCCCACCGTGAGCCAGCCCTGATTGGTGTTGCCGCGCAAGAAGGATTCGGGGCTGTTCAATTGCCGGCGATGTAGCCACAACCCGCTGCCGATGATGGCTAGGGAAGTGCCTAGAAGTACAAGCCAATCCAGCAGATTCACCGCATTGCCTCGCTGAGCCAAAGGCCTAGGCCGATGCTGGACGCTTCCAGCAGCAGGACCAGGGCGTACACACGCCACCAAGCCCCAAGAGGAGGAGGCGGTTCCTGGTGGATGTCCTGAGAATGATTCATCGTTGCAGCAAGTTGGCGAGCAGACGGTAGGCGCCGG
Organism: uncultured Myxococcales bacterium; assembly: GCA_903840165.1. Lineage (GTDB taxonomy): Bacteria > Myxococcota_A > UBA9042 > UBA9042 > UBA9042 > CAIMEY01. The sequence goes on from CAIMEY010000075.1 coordinate 42,172, forward strand.
GAACGCCTGCCGGCAGTTGGCGGAAAAAGCTCAGGCCTGTGTAGACAAAGATGCCCTTGCCGTGCTTGCCAAGTAACACCGCACCCTGCAACGGTTTTTCTCCGTCATCCTGGCTGGCAAATAGGGGCGTGTAGCGCGGGTCCCAATTCTTGGCGAAGTAAAGTCCTCTTTCCTGAACCCATCCGTGAAAATCGCCTTCTGTCAGCAGGTTGGGCGTGGTCAGTGCGGCATCCTGGGGCAGCAAAGGCAGCAGAGGTGCTTCTTCATCGGTCACGCGATCATTACCAATTTCAAGGGGATAAGGGCCGATTGGCACAGTCAGCGGGCCGATGCGGCTATTGGTCTGGTACTGCACCACCAAGTGCCCGCCCTGCGCCACGTACTGCATCAACCGCTCGTGCTGGGCTGCCAGCTTGGGTTGGGCATTGTAGGCACGCACGCCTACGATGATCGCATTGTAATGACTCAGGTTTTCTTGGGCCAGACGCGCCAAGGGCAGCAGCGTTACTTCATAGCCCACAGCCGCCAGTAGGTCGGCGACGCGATCCCCTGGGCCAGGCACATAGCCAATCTTGGGACTGCCAATCTGCAAATCCAGAGGAACTAAGCGAACTTCAGATGCGCGCCGCACCGTCAAAGGCGGCACGTGGGGGTAGTCGATGTCGTCCTGGCGCACGGCGTAATCGCGGCCATCAACCTGCGTGTGTGCGCGTAACCATCCGACATCTTTGGCATGTGCCGGTGGCGTCAAGGTCACGGCCACAGTGGTCTGATCGCCCAGCGCCTGCAACTGCACAGCTTGGGTCAAAGGCGAGACCTGCCAGCCTGGCGGGCAAGAAAACGCAATCGTTGCTTGGACATTGCTGCGGTGGGCTTGAACCGTCCACGTCACCACCGTCCCGTGGCCCAGGGGCGTCACCGCGACCGGTCGGTCCGGGGTTAGGGTCAGCGGCGGGGCTACCTCGACCTGACGGCTGCGTTCGCCCTGCACCGGATCGGCCCAACTGTGCGTCAGCGCCCGGGTTATCGCAATGTCGATGCCCTGTAAACGCAAAGAAAAATCAACTGTTAACGGAGGTTCTGCCACCGGTTGCCCAATGAGCTGCGGCTCGCCCACTTGGTACAGCGCGCCTTGTTGGGGCGCTTGCAGCCAGTAGGGCGTGGTTGGCAGGGCATCGGCGGGCAATTGCGCGTCGATTTCAATGGTTTTGGACGCATGTTCGGCCAATTCGATCGGAGCCGGCCAGCGACTCACCTGGGCGCCGTGCATTGTAACTGCCCGAATTTGCGCGGCAACTGGGCGGCGTAGCAGGGCGTGCAGGATGACATGCGCCTTGGCCCCAGGCACCAGTTCGGGCACATCGGTCGTCGCGTCCAGGTAGAGACCGGCGCAGGCCACCATGAGCGCCTCGGTCGCGGCGAGCTTGTCAGCACGATAGGGGTTTGTTGCGGGCAATTGCGCAATTAAAGCATGGATGTGGGCCAGGGCTGGCAGACTCGCCTCGGGCCTTTGCGGGGCAAGGGCTGCAGCCGCCTGATCGATGGCGGTCTGAATCGCTGCACCCCCAGCAAATCGGCGCCACGAAAAGTCCATATCTGCCAATGGATCTAGGTCCTTAGGCTTAGAGCCTGCGATCCAATCGAAGAGCTCCGGCAAAGGCCCGCGCGCGGCAGCAACGCCAAATCCTTGGGACTTATGCTGACTTCGACTAGACGCCGCCACTTCACCCCAGGATCGGCCCAGCAAGGGCTCATAGCCGCCAACATCAAGACGATACTCTGCGTGCACATCTTCCAGTTTACGATTGAATACAGGCACATTCAGCAGAAGCCTCTGGGGCTGCCAGGGCGTCGTTTGCGTCAACGCCAGCGAAGCGTCACCGGCTAGGCCAAAGGCGCGCTCGCCCAGGATCGCCGAAGCCATGTGGTGGCCGTGGTTGGGCGGCTTGGGCGTGAAACGCAGCATCACCACGTCGGGCCGGACGCGGCGCATGGTGCGAATGACGTCTTGCAACACCTCGTGTTCATTCCAGATTTTCAGCGTCTCTTGGGCCGACTTGCTGTAGCCAAAATCGCGGGCGCGGGTAAAGGCCTGCTCGGCCCCATCGATTCGCCTAGCCGCAAGCAACTCGTGAGTGCGCAAAAGACCAAGTAATTCATCTTGTTCAGCGCCGATCAGGTTTTGGCCGCCATCGCCCCGGGTCAGCGACAGGTAGACCGTGCGTAGGCCCCGCTGGCCCGTCAAGTAAGCGATAAGCCGCGTGTTTTCATCGTCAGGATGGGCTGCAACGTACAGCACCGTGCCGACCGTCCCCAGGCGTCGCAGTCCCAGGGCCAGGTCAGCCGCCCCCAGCGCGCTCGGCTCCAGGGCGTGCAGACCCGGCCCCAGCAGGCCCAGTGTGCCAAGGCAAAAGACCAGGGCCATGATCATCCCCAAGCGCAGCCGGCGGAATTGCGGCCAGATGGTGCCGCAATTGCGCAGTAGTTTCAGATTACTAAGTGTCTGAGGCTGGCTCAAGTACAGGGGCATGTCCACACTCCCAGGAGGCTCGAACCGTCGCCGCCTGCCACCGGCTGCCACCGCGGGCGCCTTTCGACCGTCCAGCCTTGGGTCAGTCAGAGCGCGTGAACCTACCAGAGGTGGCCAAAACTGGGTACTCTACCGCCGCCAACTGCCCGGAACCCGTGGTGGTTGGTGCGCGACCTGCGTCGCTGGGAAAAGAGCTAGATGGTTCGCACCTTTACCCCTGATTGGCTGGCCGATCAGCCCCAAGCTTTGGCGATGCTGCCACGCGGCTACACCCAGCCGGCCGCGCGGGCCCATGCCGTGGCGACTGCGGCCAAGCGGCAGGTGCATCCAGGTGTTCTTGCTGCGATTGCAAGGACTTCACAAACGCTGCCTCCCCGGCCGGCGCGCGATGCCGCGCTGGCGCAGTTGAGCCAAGCGGGGACTGTGGCGGTGGTGACGGGTCAACAGCTCGGGCTGTTCCTCGGGCCTCTGTACACGCTGTACAAAGCGGTGAGCGCCATCGTCAATGCCCGCCAATTGACTGCGGAAACAGGTGTCGCGGCCGTCGCGGTTTTCTGGCTGCAGAATGAAGACCATGACGCAGCCGAGATCGACCACACCTACGCCCCCGGTGCCGGCGAGGCCAGGCGATTCTCCGTGCAACTGCCTGGAACTGGGCGCGAATCGATATCGGAGCTCGAATTACCGGCCGAAACGGACAGCGTTCTTGCCCTTTTGCACCAGCATCTCCAAGGGTTGCCCGATGCCGAAGTGGTTCATGCTTGGCTGTCGAGGTCCTGGCAGTCCCACCGTGACCTAACAGAGGCTTTCACCAGTAGTTTGGATGCCTTGCTGGGCGATTCGGGGCTCTTGTTTCTAGACCCTCGCGCGCCCGAACTGGCAGAGGCGGCCGGCGATTTTCATAAGCGCTGCCTGGATTTTGCCGAGCCGTTGGCGATGGTTTTGCAGGAGCGGGCGACCGCATTGGCCGAGCAAGGCTGGGACGTGCCAGTGCACATTCGGCCGGCCGCGCCTCTGTTCTTTTACGCGCCGGATGGTGAGCAAGGGCCGCGTTTTCGCCTTCAAGCTCAAGGGGATGCCTACGCGCTGGTGGGCGATGCCGCGCAACGGACGATTCAGGCACACGCCCTGCGCCAAGCCTTGGACGTCCACCCGCGGGCGTTTTCGACTTCCGTGCTGTCGCGACCGCTGTGGCAGGACACCTTGCTGCCGTGCGTGGCCTATGTCGGTGGGCCAGGAGAAATTGCGTATTTTTCCCAACTTGCGCCGGCTTACGCCCTTCTCGGACTACCGATGCCGTTGCTGGTGCCTCGGTCGCGGTGGCTCATCACCGATGCGCCGACCCAGACGGCGCTGCAACAGGCGGGGGTCAGCTTGGCCGATCTGGCTGCGGGCCCGGCGCGTTGGACAGCCTCTTTGGCAGGGCTGGCAGGGTCTCAGCAGCAAACCATGGACGCCCTGCAGGCCCGGTTGACCGAGCCGTTCGTGCACGAACTGAGCCTGTTGGAAGGAGAAATGGCTGCTGCGGACCCGGGCCTCACCAAGGCCGTCAAGCAGACGCAGGCCGCTGTGGCAGAAAGCGTGGCCCGTCTGCTGGGCAAATGGCAGCGGGTGCTGGCGTCCCAGCAATCGGCGGAGTTGGCTAAGCGCATGAGATGGCGAACGATCTTGACGCCTGATGGAGCGCCTCAAGAGCGCGTGCATGGCCTGCCTTGGTTCGCGGCGCGTTACGGACTGCAGCACGTGGTCGCCAGTGTGCTTGAACAAACGGTGCCATTTTCCGGTGAAATCAAGGAGTTGTTTCTGTGAGTTCAGACTGTTGCAGCGCTGCTAGCCAGGGGCCTCATATCGGCCTGGTTGGGCTGCCCGGTTGGGGCGGAACGGGCGTTGTCGCCGCGGATTTGGCCTATGGTCTGGCGCGCGATCATATGCAAGTTAGCCTATTTGCATTGGAATCGCCGACACGTTTCCGAGCCCCGGACCCGCACCTAACCTTGTGCGGCGTCGACTTGGGCGACCACCCTGCGGCCAATGGTCTTGGGTTGTATCCCCTTGCTTTGGCAGGCAAAATCCTCCAACGCAGCCGCGATCAGCCCATCGATGTGCTGCACCTTCACTACGCCGTCCCGCACGTGGCCGCAGCGGTGCTGGTCAAGCAAGCACTAGGGCAGGATTCCCCCAAGGTTATCCTAACTTTTCACGGCACCGATGCGACCGACCTCGCCGCCGACCCGCGCTATCAGCCCCTCTTGCGCAGCGGCGTTCTGGCGATGGATTTTTGTACGGGCCCCTCGCGGGCCTTGTGTGAAATAGCGCAAAATCATCTGCAGTTACCCAAAGAAGCCGCCTTGACGGTGGTCGCCAATGGCATTGACACCGACCGTTTCTGTCCGCCGCCACAGCGAAATCGTCAAGTGTTGCGAAGTCTTTTCCCGCACGCCGACGACAACTCGCCGATTCTGCTCCACGTCTCCAACCTGCGACCGGTCAAACGTCCTCAGGATTTGGCTGCGATCGCTGCCGCCGTACAGGCGCGGATTCCGTGTCGGTTGCTGGTCGTCGGCGATGGGCCGGGCCGGGCAAACCTCGAGCAATCCCTAGAAAATTCACCGCTGCAGGGCCGCGTCGCCTTCCTTGGTAACCGCGCCGATTGCGTCGACCTGCTGCAACACGCCGACCTCTTGCTGCTGCCCAGTGCCTCAGAAGGTTTTGGTTTGGCGGCGTTGGAGGCTTTGGCCTGCGGCTTGCCAGTGGTGGCCTCGCGCACCTGTGGTCTGCCCGAAGTCGTGCAAGACGGCGTGACAGGCCGGCTGCATCCGGTCGGCGATGTGGCCATGGCAGCTGCCTATATTGTTGATTTGCTTGTAAATTCTGCGGAACATGCCCGCATGTCGGCCCTGGCGCGGCGCGACGCGGTCCAGCGCTTTGACCACCAGCAGGTCGTGGCGCGCTGGCAGGGAATTTACCGAAGCTTGATGGCTAACTAGGCTTACTTCTTGCCTTTCCAATCGACCAGGGCCTTGGCCACTTGGTCCTTATAGAAGAAGTTGGGGTCTTTCTGCCCCAAATCCCAAGCTTTTTGCGCCAGTTTGTGTGCATCGGCGAAATTGCCGGTCTTGGCGAGGATGTCGGCCTTGATCCAGGTGTTGTACCAAGCCGTCTCGATGGCCAGCGAGGTGTCGATCAGCTTGAGCGCCTTGGGATAATCCTTTTTCACATCGGCCAGATAGCGTGCTGCATTGGCGTGCGGCCGCCATGTGTTGCCCAGGGCTGCATCCATGCTGGCTTGCACGTGCGCGTCGGTATCGACCGCGATCGGCACTGAAATAGTGAGTTTTTCCCACTGAAGGTCCAAGCGCGTGCCGTTGTCCGTCGTGTCGCTCAAGACAATGGCCAAGCGTTCGCGAAACGGGGAAGCCTCGGTCTTGGCCGGCGCGCGGGCGACATCATCTTTGATGTCATAGGATTTTCCGCCAATCCATAGCCCAAGGTCCTTGCTGAGGATGGCCGTCCACGCCTTCTGATTGGGTAGCAACACGAGCGAATAAGTGCCTGCTTTTACAGGGATACCTCCGAACGTTACGTCGCGACTGAAGGTCAGCTTGGTCGCGGCGTTGGCCCCCGCGCGCCACGGCTTGTCCCATGGCACCACGCCGCCCCAGATGTCGGTGCGGCCTTTGACGCCGGGGCTGGAATACTCGACGCCTACATCGGTGAGGCCGACGCGCTGGGCAACCTTGGCTGCCGGGCTCGGTGCCGGCAATTCCAATTGTTGTGCGTAGATAGGTAGGGCCATACAGACCGCGCCGGTGGTGATCAGGGCAGCTAGGTAGGGTGCAAATCGCTTCACGGAAACATCCTTGGTTTGAGGTTGGGCCCTCAAGGTGGCGCAGACTGCCCAGGCCGTCAAGCGCAGAGGCATTGGTGACCAGAGCCGCGCACAAGCACGCTTGCCTAAAGGGTTTACCAGAATGCTGCAGATCCATGCGTCTTGGTGCTGCATCTGTGAGGTCCGTGCAGCGCCCCTGGACCGGTTGCAGCCACGCTCAAGGCTGAATTTGGAAGAATCTAAGGAATATTCAACTATTGCATGGCGTCGCGATGAGGGCCGACGATTCCCGTCGGTGGGTCTCAAGGCGCGTGACCCAGCGGTCGGTCGGCAGTGCATTGAGATGAAAGGGAAATTGCTGATTTGTGCCGGTGGACCTTGTCATGCCGTGCATCGGCAATTGACCCGCCCCAGGTCGCAGCGTAGTGTAGCGGATTGGTGAATGTTTGCGGGGGCAAACATTCAGAGGGAAGCCCTTGTTTTGTCAGCAAAATGCGGCCTAGTCTGCGCAAGTAGCGGCCACGCCTTGCCTATCGCGCGCGTTCGTTTTGACCGGATCCCCTTCGGCAGCGCACGCGCAGGATAGACCGGCTAGCGGGGAGGCACCAAATGCTGGGCCTATCGCGCAAGCGATTGAAATACAACGGGTATGTGTTCGTGCCTGCAGTGCCATAACCGGCTGACTGTGCGCTCGCGGTCCCCACCCCAAAGAGGGCAATGATCATGAAAGAACGCGTGAATTCTACTGGCGCTGGCCTTGAGTTTCTCGCCGCATCGCCCCTGCCCCTGTTGGCGATGGATCAGGGCTGGAAGGTAGTTCGCGTCAGCCGTGGCTTCTCTCGCTATTACGACGAGGCTTCCTTGACACAGCCGCCCAGCGCCTTGCCGACAAATGATCATGAAATTCAAGCGACTCTTCGGGTCAAGGATACCTCCGGCGTGCTGCAGACCTTGGCGGCCCGCGTTTGGAATTGGCATGACGTGACCGTGGTGGCGCTGGCCGGACCCCATGATGCTTCGCAGACGGCCCTGGTCGGACAGTTGCAACAGCGCTTGACGGAGCTGGAATCTCAGGCGCTGACAGATGCCCTGACCGGCCTATGGAACCGGCGCTACTTCGATGCAGTGGTCGGGGCTGAGATCGCCCGCGCCGCGCGATACAAGCATCCGCTGAGCCTACTGGTGCTCGATGTGGACCACTTCAAGCGTGTCAATGACGTGTATGGCCATGCTGTGGGCGATGACGTGCTCTGCGCCGTCGCCGGTCTTTTGAGAAAGCGTTGTAGAAACGGGGATATCCTGATGCGCTGGGGAGGCGACGAGTTCGCCGTCTTGGCGCCGCTGACCTCGCACGATGGGGCCCTGGCCCTGGCCGAAGGTCTACGCAGGGCTGCTGCCAACATGGCGATCGGCGCGGGAATTGCCGTGACCTTGAGCATCGGCGTCGCCGAACTGAAGGCCGAAGAATCCGCTGCGGCTTGGTTCCAACGTGTTGACAGCCAACTCTATGGCGCCAAAGCCAAAGGACGCAATCAAGTCGTCGCCGGCACCGAAGTGCAGCGGGGCCGTCGCGACAGCGCCTTGCAGTTCGCATGGCGGCCGGAATATGCCTGTGGCCAAGCGACCTTGGATGACCAGCACCGCATTCTGTTCCAGCTGACGAACCGCGTACTGGCCGATGCAGGTCTGAGCGGCGAGGCGGGCAGGCCGCACCTGCTCGAGGACCTGGACCAACTCCTTGACCACGTAGCTATGCATTTTGCCGATGAAATTGATATTTTGACGGCAGCTCAATATCCCGCTGTGCAGGCGCACGCCCAACTCCACGCGGCACTTCTCGCTCAGGCGCGGCAGTTGCGGGCGGAACTCGTCGACCCGAAGACCGAACTCACCGCGCTCCTGGATTTCCTGGTCCACGACATGGTCCATGGCCATGTTATGGAAGAGGATCGCATGTTTTTCGCCCACGTCGCTGAGCTGTCTTAGGCACGGCGCGGCACCCGGCAGAAATCAGCGCGCCGACGAGCCTGGGCTTTGGCAAACGGGTACCGCCCGATCGACCTGCTGCAACGCCTTGATCTGCTGCTGCAACTGGTCGATCTGCCTCTGCTGATTCTGAATCGTCGCCACGGCCATCGATAAATAGCCATACAAATCGACCATGTCCCGCTCGGGGTCGACAGCAGGGCTGTGCGGGTCATCGTCAATGATAAAGCCCAGGTGGCGCCGGCCCTGGGGCCCCGAGGCGGTGTATCGGTAGCTCGCCAGACGGGTTTGCAGCAACTGGTTGCTCAGTTGGTCTTGGTCCGATGGCGTCAAGTACTGAATTTCCGTCTTGTACTGCGCCTTGGAGATCGGGCAGCCCTTCTGCTTGGGATCGCTACTGGCGCAAATCAGCATTTGGCCGCAGCCGAGTTTGGGGTCGCATTGGGTGCCGGCGGCGCTGCAGCTGTCGCCCGTCTTTTCGCTGGTGCACAGCGGGATGCCCGGGGTGGCTTGCCACTGGGTGCCGCAGACCGGATTGCCGCAAGTCACATAGTAATTCAGCCCTGTTGCCGGTGCACAGGCGCTGCTACTGGCAACGTTGGTGCCGCTACCCTGGGCGGAGCAGGCGTTGCCGTACGTCTTGCCGTCGCAGCCACAGACAGGCGCGTACTCGGCCGTACAAGTTTCTGGTTTTGCGACGCAATTTCCTGCCCCGCCGCAGCTTAAGTCGCTAATCATGCAGAACTTGCCGGTGCCGCAGGTGTCCTTGCCGCCGACCACACAACTTGTTGAAATGCTGCATGAACCTGGGTGATTGATGGTGGTGCCGCCGGCGTTGGCCATGCAATCGTTGCAGTAGGCCTTGCCGTCACAGCCGCACAGCATGTCCGCCGCGCAATTTTGCGGGCACATCTGCGGCATGGCGGTGCAAGTTCCTGTTGCGACGCCACAACTGCCCGTGGCACCCGCGCAATACTGGTTGGCGGCGCATTGACCGGGGATGCCGACTTGGCAGGCCCCCGCGACTTTGCAACTCCCTGCCTTTGCGAGGTTTACCCCGGACATCGCTGCCACGCAGGCCGTTGCATAGTCCTGGCCATCGCAGCCGCAGTTGGTCAAGCTGGTGCTAGGAGAACAACCGCTTGGAATTACCTTGCATTCACCGTTACCGGCGCAGTCGCCGAGGGCCTTGGCACAAAACTGACCGGCGCTGCAGTCGGTGTTGACCTTGCAATTGCCTGTCACTTCGCTAGGCGCGGCGTCGGTGTCGCCCAGGGTGCCTGTGTCCCCGCCGTTGCTGCTGGCGTCGGCGGTGCCGCTGCTGTCGTCAAAGACGCAACTGGTCAGAACCAAGGTTGAAGAAATGCCCAACAATATCAAATGATTCTTCAGTCTCACAGCAACCTCCCTCAAACGTCGCGGGCAATCATGCCTGCTCATCCAGTGAAGGATTCAACGACCGAAAAGTCAAGGCACTTTGTTGCTGGATCAGGGCCTCAAGCCGCACGGGGCGATAGGCCGGCAGCAGGCCCGGGCGCCCGCCCTTGAAACTAGAACCAAACACCGTACCTCTAACCCGCTAGGAACTTCGGGTTAGAGGCACTAGATGCCCGGGCCTTTGAGCGCCAACTCCCGCAGCAAATCGGGATGGTTGTGCCGCAGCCACTCAATCGTGTCGGCCAAGGTCTGCCGCGCCGGGCGAGGCTGATACCCCAGTTCTTTCGCGGCGTAACGGGACTTCAGGCCCCACCAGCGGCTGCCCATTTCAATGACCACCGGGTCTGGCAGTGGCGAATGGGCACCGGGCCACAAAGCGGTCGCGCGGGCGGCAGCGGAAGCCAATGCATGGGCAGCTCGCGTCGGTAGCACGCGCGTTGGTGCGATAACGCCTGAAACTTGTTGGCAAAGTTGAAAGAAATCGCCAACGCTCGTTTCGGTGCCGGGCAGGTGATAGATGGGCCGGCCGGCGGGATGGTCGATGGCGCGCACGATGGCGGTCGCGGCGTCACGAATGTCCGTGAAGTTCATGCCGCCGGACAGCACAAATGGCAGCTTGTGCCTCAAGAATTTCAAGACGTTGCCTGAGGAGCGGAACTTATGGTCGCCTGGGCCGAGTAAGACCGGCGGACGAATCACCGTCATCGCCACACCCAATTCCACTGCTAGCGCGCGGGCTTGGCGCTCGGCCTTGATCTTGGAGTCGTAGTAAGGCCAACGGCGCGCCAACTTGTCGCAATAAGGCGCATCCTCATCGGCTTGGTCCCGCGGATTGGTAAAGCAACCCACCGTCCCTGATGTTGAGACAAAGACAAGGCGGCACCGGGTCTTAGCTGCCAAACGCACCATCCGCAGCGTGCCGCCAATGTTGGTGTCGTACACGTGCTGGGTATTGCGGCGGCTGTGCTGGACCACAGCGGCGAGGTGGAAAATCCCTACAAGACCCTGCAGTTGAGGGGTATTGGTCCAGCCTTGGTCGTCGGTAACGCTGCCCTGGATGACTTGGACGTCGGGGAAATCCTTAGTCCAATCCATCCGTTGCCACTCGGCCGGGTGACGCACCAACGCCAAGGGCCTCAAGTCCGGACGCAAAACGCCAAGCGCTGTCAGCACATGGCGTCCAAGAAAGCCGGTCGCGCCGGTCACGAGCACTGTCGGTTTGGTCATGGTCTTGCTGGTCCTGGGGCGCTGGAGCTGCACGGACGAGGCCCTCTGGCGCATGGGCAGATGCACAAAATCCCTTGATTTTGCAGAGGACTACGCCTGGGCGGTACGCATGGGCCGTCCGGCAGCCGCACGTTCTTCCGGCCAAACGCAGGCTTGCTGGTAGGCGGGCAACGTCGCGTGGGCCGGACCCCAGGCCACTGCGCCCTGGCGGCGGTCCAAGACCAGAATTTCTCGCTGGGCGAGGTCTTCTAAGGCCGCCTGGAGATTGGGCAAATGCGCGCCCGGGGCTTCAGTCAACAGGCTGCGGGCCGAGGCATGGCGCGGCGCAAAATCCGGCGAACCTAGGCGTTCGGCCACCGTCAGGTAGTCGCGGGCAATCGGTTCGAAAATTGCGCGAAGCAGGCCACGCAGTCGCGCATCACGCAGTTCCAACTCGCCGACTTCGCGCTCCGGGGCGTGAAAGCCGTGGTATTGCGTGTGGTGCTGCACCGCCGGATGGTCTGGCCACAGGGCGCGCGCCTCGGGGTAAAACAGGTGCAACCACTGGTAACGCATACACATTTCGCTGACGTCATCCATGTCGTCCTCGATGTCCAGGGGACTGTCGATGACTAGGCCGCCCCGCCGTTCCAGCGCATCGCGCAACCACTGTTCGCTGACGCCGGGCAGGCGATTGTGGTGTAAAAACGCGCGCAAGTGGTGAGTCGTCGTCGCTGTTTTGTCCTGCAGTTCGGCCATGACATCCATGGCTACGCTGCGAGCGTCGGCCTCGGGCGTCATCACCACGGGATCGCCACAGGCAATGTGCACTCGGCCCAGATTCACTTGTCCTTGCGCCATCTTCGCTGACCATGCCAGCAGGGCCCTCAGCTGCATGTCCGGCCGCGCATGGCCACGCAATTCGCGCAGCAGGGAGGCCTCCTCCGGCATCCGGTCGTAGGTCAGGCTAATCGGCAGAATCGTAAACGTTTTCCCGGTTCCTTGCAGGCAGCGCAGGAGCCCATGGCGCGGCTGGAGAAATTGTCGACTGCGGCTGCGGGCGCCCTCGATGAAGAACTGAATGGTCTGGCCCTGCCCAACCAAGCCATGAACATGATTGGTTAATTCCTCGTCAATCTTGCCTTGGCCCCGCCGCAAATAGAAGGCCTGCGTCTTCTTGAACAGTTCGCCAAGAATCGGAATCTTGCTGAACTCTTCGGCCGCGGCGATGTGCGGAATAGCAATACCCAGGTCAGGCCGGGCAAAGAACAGGTAACTGCACAGCAAAAAGTCCATGTAGCTGCGGTGCGACGGCACAATGACGTGCAGGCTGCCCGGCGCGGTCTGGGCCACGGCGCGCTCAAAGCTCAGGCGATCAAAGGTGACTTCGGACGTGCACTGTCGCAGTGCCTTGCGCACGGCCAAGGCAAAGGTGCGGATGGCCCAGTTGCCATCGGGCTGGCCCAAGGCGAACTGCAGATCGCCGAGCTGTCCTGGTAACGCCCCAGCATCTTTGTGTTTTCGGCCCGCCAGGCTCATCTGCGTTTCATCGCGCTTGTACAGGTGGCGGTAAATGCCGCGGCAGCACAGTTCGATGTAGTCCAGCTTACGGAACAGCGGGTCTTGTAGGGGCTGGGAGGCATCAAACGCAAACGTGTTGCTGGTGAAGTAGGGAAAAGCTTCGTTGATATACTTCAGTTTTTCGGCAAGTTTGACCACACGTCGCGCCTGCTTGGCTTGGCCGGTGACCTGCATCGCCGTGCGCGCCAGCCGGGTAGGCAGGCGGTGAAGACGCAGTTCGTGGGCCTTAAACGTCGCGGAAGGATTGAGAATATAGCGGAGCTCGGGCTTGCGGTCGATGGGATACCGGGCAAAGAAGGAGACGATGGCGTCGGCTGATTCGCGGATGCCGCCGCAGTTCGCCAGACCCGCAACGGCGTGGCGGATTCCCCATTGAATTTGCGGGCCAAAGGCAGCGTCGAGGACACGGTCGCTAACGACGTCGCAGGGCACAATATCGAGCTTGGCGGCGCTGTGGCCGGTCATCACCCGCATATGCCCAGAACCAATCAGCAAAACGAAGCCGGCAAAGGCGGCGGCACTGTCGATCCAGCCCGGAAAGGGATGCTGCCAAGTCGCTGAAACAATGGAAGGACGCACGATGCACAGGGGCACGTCGCCGCGATGGCGCTCGAGCAGGTGCTCGGTGATGCACTTGGTGAAGGTGTAGGTATTGGGATGCCCCGTCTCAGCCAGTAAAACCTTTTCATCGGCGCGGCCTTGCAAGATGGCCTCGTAGACTTCCTGCGGGTCGCGCACCATGGGCGCGAGGACTTCCTCCACGAACTGCGGCGCCGTTGGGCCTCCCTCATGGCGATGGGGCGTCACGTAGGCCGTTGAAACGCTGACCATTTGCTTGAGCTTGCCGCAGGTCTTGGCCAGAGTCAGCACGTTGAGCGCGCTGCTAATATTGGCCGCGGCGGCCTCGGCGATAGGCAGGTCGAACTCGACGGAGGCGGCGCAGTGGACGACGTGCGTTACTTTCTCGCGTAGCAGCTTCAGATCATTGCGGTTAAGGCCGCATTCCGCTTGGCTGAGTTCCCCCGTGGCAACCACGCAGCGCTTGACCCAATCGTCTGGAAGTAGGCGAAAAGCCGGCGATTCGGCGGTTTGTGCAAAGCGCTCTTGCGGCGTCTGCCCCTTCTTGGGGCGAACTAGGACATAGACGGCTTCAATGCCTAACTCTAGGCGTCGACGCATCAATTCCGCCAGAACGACTTTGCCGACAAAGCCAGTAGCGCCGGTCAGAAGGACGTGGGCATCGCGTACGGGTGCGAATTTCATACCAAACCTCCGCCGCTAGCGGCGCTCGATGGCTTGCTTCGGCTGCGCGAGGGGGCCACACGGGCCGGTGCGCTGGCAACAGAAGTCTCAGAAGAGTTTGAATTAGCAGGGAGAACGTCGTCGGCAGTGGCCTGGTTGCCACAGCCGAAAATGTTCGTGGGGTCCACAGCCTGCTTGAGCTGGGCCTGCCACTTGAGCAGCGCCGGCGAGGCGATTTCCGGCAAGAATCGTTGACGAATCTTGCCAATGCCGTGGTGGTGCGAGAGTGAGCCGCCCTGGGCCAGCACTTCCTGGCGGGCCGCCAGCTCAATCTCGGAGTAAACCTCGGAAGGATGGGCAACGCCCTTGTAATAGAAGGCGAAATAGAAGTAGACGCAACAACCTGTGTCGTAGATTTGCGTGACGCGACAAGTGACAAACGGCTTGCCCGGCAGACCGCGGGCGGCGTGCTCTGTATATAGCCGTTTTTTCACGTTTTCGCACAGGGCAATGCATTGGCTCCAGGGCACGCTGGTCTCAAACGACTCAGCGATGACCCAGTGATCCATCACGAAATCGCGGATATAGGCGATGCCGAACGTCAGTTGGTAGCCACGCGCGCCATTTTCGCCGCCAGCGGGCAGACCGCCGTGCTTTTTCGCAATGCCGTAGAGCAGTTCCTCCTGCTGCTGCACTTCGCGCTTGTCGCCCTCAAACACCAGGGTACAAGCCGTCATCTTGCCGGGGTCAAAGCCCTGAAGCTGCGTGACAAAAGCCTTTTCAATCTTGGACTTGTGCACTTTCCAGCCCTTGTTGGCGGGCTTGAGCGCCTGGCTGAACTGGAACTGCATGTTGTCCACCAACCGCGCACTGGCGGGCCAGCGGCCGGTCTGGGTGAGCTCGTACATAAAGGCGACGCCGCGCTCAAAATCAGGAAAGATCACTGAGCCATAGCGTTGAACCTCGGGCAGCGGGAACAGCTTGACGACGGCGCTGGTAATGATGCCCAACTTGCCTTCGGAGCCGAACAGCCACAGGCGCGGGTCGATGCCGACGGACTCGCGCGGGGCGGCCTGGCTGCGGGTGAGGGTGCCGGCGGCGGTGACCACGGTCATGTCGAGGACGACGTCTTCGATATTGCCGTATTTGTTCTTCTTCATGCCGCTGGCGTGGGTGGCGATCCAGCCGCCCATGGTCGAGAACTCGACGCTGTCCGGCTCGTGGCCCAGCGTGAACCCGTGTTCGGCGAGCTGGGTCATCAGGTGGCGACCGACCGCGCCGGCTTCAATGCACGCCATGCGGTTGACGGGGTCGATCCACAAAATCCGATTCATTTTGCCCATGTCCATCGACACGATGCAGCGGTTTTCGTGGTCGGGGCAGCGCAGCGCGTCGGTCACATTGGTGCCACCGCCGTAGGGGATGAGGACGACGTTGTGCTTGGCCGCGGCTTGGACCAGACGCTCGACTTGGCCTTGATCGCTGGGCCACACCACAAGGTCGGGAATACGCCCGATTTTTCCGTGGTTGATCGCCCACATTTCTTCTTGGGTATGGCCGTGGCCGCGGCGCAAGCGGTGGCGACCGTCGACCGACCAAGCCTCATTGCTTAGGAAAGTCTTGATTTCTTCGAGAAATTCATCGCTCAAAACCGGATCGGGTAACACGGGCGGAAACTGCGCGGGGTTGACGTCGTCCGGCGGCATATCGGCCTCCATGACGTCACGGATCCATGGCAAAAGATTGGGCAATGGCTCGCCACACAGGCTGTAGCGGCTGCCGGTGAGGACCACGCTGCTGTCGGCACGGGCCTCAAAGCGCGTGTCGGCAAAGCCCCAGGTGGAGTCGCTTTCCGTTTGGTCGTCGCTGATGGTCAAAGGCGGCGGAACAAATCGTGTTTCCGTGCCATTGGTGTGGATGTTGCCCGGGGCTCCTGCGGGGGCACCTTGCAGGGTTTGGCGCAACTGACGCGCACCAGCCAAGATCTTGCCACCGACCGCAAGGGCCGGGCCGATATCAAAGGATGCGAACTTACTCATATTTACGACCTACCTTGTGCACACTGCTGCACGACCACTGCCAGGGGAACCCCGCGAAAGGGGACAAAAAGGGGGGAGATAGGGTAGCAGGGATCGGGGCGGGCAACAAGACTCCACTGCGTGTCGGTGTCTGGTCTCCGTTTTGTCACAGTTTGGTCAAAGGCGCCAGAGGGGCACGCCGAAATTGCGCGAGCCGGTGCGCAGCAACCCTAGGGCAAGGCGCTGAAAAAGCGTCAGCGGTTGACCGTAATGCATCCCCGGGACGGTGCCGCAGTTTTGTCACCGCTCGGGCGTCGATTTGGCCTGATCCGTTGTCGATCAAGGCTGAGAACGGGCCGGTGCTGCCAAGGCCGCAGCGCTCGCAATGGGCGGATCGTCGGTTGCCGGATAGATGCTGGTAATTTCAAGGAGTTGCTTGTGAATGCGCCCATTGCTCGCCAGTGTGCTGGCCGCGAAGACTTGGTGGGCTTGGCCCTGCATGTCGGTGACTTGGCCCCCAGCTGCCGCGAGGATCGCGCACCCGGCCGTCAAATCCCAAGGCTGCAGGCCTGGTTCGTAGAAGCCATCGAGGCGACCCGCCGCCAATTCGCACAGGTCCAGCGCCGCCGAACCGCCGCGCCGCACGCAGTGGGCCCGGTTGAGCGCGCGGCCAAGCCACAGGAGAATCTGCCCCAGGCGCTCGCGTCGATCGTAGGGAAAGCCTGTAGCAATCAAGGCTTTACTGATATCGCCTACCTCAGAGACCTGCAGGCGCATGCCGTTGCAAGTCGCCGCAATCCCTTGGCCACCGACGAAAATCTCGCGACGGGCTGGCGCTAGTACCACGCCAAGGACTGGCTGTCCCAAGTGCAGCAGCCCAATGGACACGCAGAAATTGAGGTGGCTGTGGGCGAAATTCGTTGTCCCATCCAGGGGATCAATGGCCCAGGTGAACGGGATCTCGGCGACGCGTTGGGCAAGGGCCCGGGCACCATCGCGACCGTCCGCTTCTTCGGCGAGAAAGGTGTCCTGAGGGAAAGCTGCGCGTAATTCTGAGAGAATTGCTCGCTCTGACTGGCGATCTGCCACAGTCACCAGATCGATCGGCGATTTCTCTTCAATTGCCGTGAGTTTGCCGTAATGCGACATCAGCACCGCACCGGCCTGTTCGGCAGCCCGGATGGCGATTTTCAGTCGAGATTCAAGTGCTTGCTTCATGATCGCCTTCTGTTGCTGCCCCTGCCTACTGGACCGGTTGGCCACTGAGCAAAGCGTGCAGCCGCGGCACTAGATTGGCCAGGGCGCCGTCGCCTTTGACCGAACCTGAAATTCGCCTATCGGTTCCATGCCCTTGGTCATCGGGCATCACGAACAGTGGGACCAAATGGGTGTCGTAGCCGGCGGCGATCAGGCGGTCCTTGTCGGCGTCCCAGTCAAAATCGACTAGGACGAGATCGGGAAATTCGCCTTGTAAAATACCTTGTTCAGCCGCGGCGTGGAATCGTTTACACGGCTCGCACCACGGCGCTCCAACATAGACCAGCAGGGACTCTTTGGGACCTAACCTAAGGCGCAATTGCTTCAATTGTTGAGCAACCTCGCCTGCTTGCGGGTGAACAAAGCGCGGACCGACCGTAGCGGGGGCCGGCGTGGGCGCGATCGCGGGCAGCGAGGTCGTCGCCGACGGTGTTGGTAAAGCTGTCTTTTGTATTTGAACTACAGGTGGTTGGCGCTCTTTCGCCGCCGGCGGATGCCGATCGCAAGCCAGCAGGGTGGTCAAGCTCAGCCCCGTGAGCCAGCGCGCTCCTTGAGTCCACTGCCGGCGCGTTGCAGCGCCAGAGGCTTGGGGCCGATGCAGCGGTTGTTCAAGCAATTTCAAGACGTTTTCCATCATAGCCGGGGCGCGACGGCCCCACCTCCGGGGCACCAAGAGCGAGCTACCTTGCCGAAATTCGACCGCCTCCGCTAGTCTTGTCCCAAGCGAACTGCCGGTTCGCACGGTCTCCCTCCCCTTCGCGAGGAACTGCCCATGCCCGCGCCCCAAGCCGCCATGCTCAAGAATATGGCCCGCGCCATGTTCAAGGCCCATGCCATTCAACTCCCTGTAAACTGGCAACAACCCAGTGGAAAAGCGGGAGAGCAGTACGTTGACGCGTTCAAGCCGTCCGAGCGTGCCGTGCCGCCCGATCCTTCCGCGCTGTTTATTCCGGCGTCGCCCAACAAGTACCATGTCGACACGGCCAACTCGATCAGCAACAAATTCGGGACGTTTATCGACGGCGTTTGCGACGCTGTAGCTCAAGCCTGGGGACAATTTCACTCCATGGCGATGCTGACAGGCATTGTGATCAATGGTCCGGTTGCTGCCGGAGGGACCTTGGTCGGCCCGCCTTTGACGCCGCTGATCATTGCCTCGGCGCCCAAGGCAACAGCCAATGAAATCAAGTACTCCAAGACGATCGCGACGGTGATTGGCACCGCGTTTACCCAGTGGCAGAACGCGGTGAAGGTGCCTGGCCTGCCGTGGTATCCAGCGTTTGCGCTGTTTCCTTCGCCGATGGCGCCACCAATGCCCAATATTCCCACGCCTTTGGTGGCCATTGGTGCGGCGGGCATGTCCTCGATGATGGATTCGGCGTTGTCGGGGCAAATGACCAGCCAACTCGGCGATCCGCAGGCGCAGCATCACAAAGAACTGTTTGATTCGATTGCCAAAGCCGTGTTTTCCACCTTCACCCTCTGGCACACCACGACGATGGTCAATAACGTCCTCGGCATGGGACCGGTGCCGACCTTTGCGCCGCCTTTTGTGCCCGCGGGGCCGGTCCTGTGCGGCAACAACATCCCAGTGCCTGGAATTCTCGGCTGATATCGCCGACTACTTCTTAGCGTTTCCTGACTTTTCTGGGCCGGACTTTGCCTGCTTGGCCGGGGCAGGCTTGGCTGGCGCTTTGCCCGGCGGCGGGGGCGGCGGCATCTTGAGCGGTTTTCCATCGGCACCCACGGCGTCACGCGGCGGAATTGGCTTGCCCTCCGTGACGGCTTTGGCCACTTCTTGGCGACGGTCTTCTTCCTTTTTCTCCTGATCTTCCAAGGCTTTGATGGCCGCCATCTTCTTGGCGACGTAAGCCTCTTCCTCTTTGCGTTTGCGCTCCTCGGCGGACACATCGACGGTGCCGTCCGACGCCTTTTTGACCCAATCGTCGTCCTCAACCAACCGGTATTGCCCCATCTTTTCAAGGTCTAAGGCCTGCGTATGCTCGCCAATCGCCACCGGTTCATCGGCCGTGACCGGGGCAGCTGTGGCACCTAGGGCCGCCATCCGCGCCAACTCTTTGTCCAGATTGGAAATATCCAGGACGGCAGTGCCTTCGCCTTGGGCCTGCTTGAGCCGCGCCGCCCAATCCAGGTCCCGTTTTTGCTGCACATCGAGGTCCAGGACCCACCCGACCATGTGCGGATAACTGCCGATTTCTTCCCATGATTCCAACGGGAAATGCGTCCGCCACAGCAGCGTTACCAGGCCCGCTTCGACCTCAACCACCACGGTGTCCAGGGGCATGTCGCGTCGCTCAACCCCGCGCCCACGGTCCAGCTCCCCTTGTAACACCCGACCGGGCAAGCGAAAAAGCAGCTCGCCATTCTTGGTGAGGTTGCTCAGCTGCACTTCTTCATCGCCGACGACTTCGGGCCACTGCATCACCGGCGTCGCGCTGTTGAAGTAGGCCGGCCTCATGCCTTGGGGTGGAGATTGCTTATCCAGTTCACGCAGTTGGCGAACGTCGTCGGGCTTTTCTAGGTCCAAGCTGCGCTTGTAGGCGTCGATCTGCGCAGGCCACAACCCAAGGGCCGAAGGCATGGGCCCGGCGTAGCCCACGCGCGGTTGGGCTTGGCGCGGATAGGTCGAAAAGCCAGCTGGCAAAGGGACTTTGTCCAGCGCCATGACGTCACGGACCACATCGCCTGGCGTCAGCGGCACCAGCGGATCTTCGATTTGCGGCAGCTCAGTGCGCGCGATCACCGCAGGATGATTGCTGATCAGAAAACCGCGGCCAAAGGGATTGGTCGGGCAGGTCAGTTGAGGAAACTCAGCCAAAGCTTCGTTTTCTTTCTTCTTTTTCTCGGCAGCCAACTTCTCGCGGCGGTCCTTGTTGCGCAGGTCATCGGCCCCGATCTCCTGGCGCAGGTTGACATCCCATTGCACCGGCACCGGCTCGTCGTCTTCTGGCATCGCATCAAGGACTTGCGTGCCATCGTTTTGCTGGACCGCCTCCCGCGCGCGTTTGCGGGCCGCCTTGGCCAATTCCTCGTGACGCTGGGCCTGCTCAGCCGCCGATTGCTCAAGCTCTTTGCTGAGTTGCGCGTCGTCCAAGATGGCCACTTGATCGTCCACCTCGATCCAATCGCCGAGCGCATTCTGGCGCAGTCGACGGTTGCCGTCTTGCTTGCCCTCAGCCGCCAGTTGAGCAGCAAGATCATCGGCTTGCTGCTTCTCGCGGATCGCCCGGGCCATGTCGGCCAAGCGCTGTTCGTCGAGTTCTTCCAGGTTGAGGACCGCGGTGCCGTCCTTAGAGGCGGCCTTGTCCCAAAGACGCACGCCTTCGTCATCAAACCCTTCAGAACCATCGCCGAATTTAAGTTTTTCGTCCTTCTCTTTGTTCTTGCGCCGCGCCGCCTCGCCTAGGGACTCAAAGAGCTCTTTGTCCTTAGCTTCCTTCGCTTTTTTCTCCTCCTCGGCCTTGCGCGCTGCCTCTGCGTCCGCGTTCTTGGCGTCGTCCTGCTTTTTCTCTTCATCCATCTGTGCTTGCACGGCGCGCTGCAGCTTGAGCACCTCGTCATCTGGAACCGCCCACGTCGTGCCGCCATAGGCCAGCGTGAGACTCAGGGGCAAGTCCTTGATCGGCTCGGGCTCGCTAAAGCGCGGCGGCTGTGGCTCAAATTGGTTATCCTTGGCCTTTTTTGCCGGTGTATACAGCAGCTTACGCGGGCCTAGGATGTGCAACTGGCGCTTGCGGTCGCCGATGCGCACGCCGCACTGCCAAGCCGATTGTGCTTTGCCACCAGGGGCATAGGTCTTGCCGATGACAATGACGTCGACATGGGCCTTTTCCGGCACCAATTCCGCTTCCAGGGTCGGCGGCGCCACGTCCGGCTTGCCCTCGTCGCAGCGGTCCTGATCGAGAAAGGGGGGCTGCTCTTCGTCGGGTAGTGGCTGTAATTCTACGTCATCTTTGGCGATTTTGTAGGTTCGTCGCGCCAAAACATGAATGGCCAAGGTGCCGTCGCAGCGTTCCGCCGGCAAGAGGTGCACCCAGTATCCTTTGCGAAGATCGGCCATGGCCTGGTCAAACTAGCCTTGGCGGACGGAACTGGCAAGCGCGTCTGCAGGCGGGTATGCTGGCACCGCCTTTGGAGGTCCTCATGGTCAGCCGTGCTATTTGCGTTATCCTGCTGCATTTACTGGTTATTCTTGGCATTGCGTCACCGGCCATGGCCGCGGACTGGCAGGCCCAGGCGACCGAGTTCTTGCAGGCGTACAATGCGAAATATGTAGGCTTAGTTACGGTCGCCAACGCTGCGGAGTGGGCGGCAAGCACCAACGTTTCCAAGCAGACGGAAGACAAACGCACGCAGGCCGACGAAGCGCTGGCGATCTTTCGCGGCGATGTCAAAATCATCCAACAAACTAAGGAGTTGCTTGGCCACGCTGCTGCGCTGACGCCTAGTCAGGTCAGGCAGTTGCAAAAGGTGCTGCTCGGTGCGGCACAAAATCCTGCGACAATTCCAAAGGTTGTCAAAGAGCGGATCGAGGCGGAAAGCCGGCAGGCTTCGGTTCAAGACGGCTTTGTCTATTGCGCGCAAGCCAAGGCCGCCGATGGCAGTTGCGCAAAGCCGCTGATCGCCAATGATTTGGATGAGGTACTGCGCAATAGCCGCGACCTTAGCCAGCGGTTGCAAACGTGGAACCTCAGCAAGGAAATCGGCAAGCCCCTCAAGCCGGGCCTAGAGAAGCTGCAAAAGCTGCGCAATCAGATCGCGCGCGAGATGGGCTACTCGTCGTTTTTTGCCTTGCAGGTTGCGGAGTACGACATGACCGTGCCCGAGATGCTGGGCCTGCTCGATGGTCTGCTTGACGACATGCAGCCCCTGTACGACGCCCTGCACACGTGGACTGCCCGAGAACTGGCGCGGCGTTACAGCGCGCAGGTGCCCAAGGGCTCTATCCCCGCGCATTGGTTGACCAATCGTTGGGCGCAGAACTGGGTGGCCTTGGCGCCCGGTGTGGACCTCGACCACTACTTTGCCGATCGCAAGCCCGAATGGATCGTTCAACAAGCTGAAAACTTTTACGTTTCGATGGGCATGCCTAAGCTGCCTGCCACGTTTTGGCAGAAGTCGGACTTGTATCCGGTGCCGGCTGGCGAAAAGCGCAATAAAAACAGCCATGCTTCGGCGTGGCACATGGACCTGGACCAGGACGTGCGGTCGCTGATGAGCGTGCAGCCCGACAGCGAATGGTTCTCCACCGCGCACCACGAATTAGGGCATATTTACTATTACTTGAGCTACAGTCGGCCCCAAGTCCCCGTGCTGTTGCGCGAAGGGGCCAACCGCGCTTTTCATGAAGGCATTGGCGAGTTGATCAGCATCGCCGCTACGCAGCTGCCCTACCTACAAGCCCAAGGGATTATTCCCAAAGATGCCAAGATCGACCAGAACGCTTGGCTGCTCAATGAGGCGCTCGAGCACACCGTGTCGTTTATTCCCTGGTCGGCTGGCGTCATGACGCGCTTTGAATACGAGCTCTATGAGCACGACTTGCCGGCCGACAAGTGGCAGCAAACCTGGTGGAATCTTGTGGAAAAATACCAGAAGGTTTCCCCGCCCTCGGCCGATCGTCGCGGCGATCCGCTGGCTTGCGACGCGTGCACAAAGACGCATATCAATGATGACCCGGCGCAATACTACGACTACGCCATCGCCACCGTGCTGAAGTACCAACTGCACGCCTACATCGCCAAGAAGATCCTCAAGCAAGACCCGCACTTCTGCAATTACTACGGCAACAAGCAGGTGGGCGATTTCTTGCGGCACATTCTCGAACAAGGGGCGACCCGCGACTGGCGCGTGGTGCTGCAGGAAGCGACGGGCGAGCCCCTGTCGACGCGGGCGATGGTCGAATACTTCGAGCCGCTGGGCCGTTGGTTAGAGGCGGAAAATGCCAAGGCTGCTAAGTAGTTGGCGGCGGTACGCTGGACGGGTAATGCCTAGTCCGCGCGGGATTCTTGGCCAATGTCCGCTGCACTGTTACGCTGGGTTCGCACGGTTGGGGGAAAGGCAAAGTATGGGTAAGCGCACTTATGAAAACTTGCTGATACTACTGGGATTTATGACTGCTGGCATGGCCATCGCGGTGGACGCGCAAGCCCAATCAAACGCGCAAGCCCAATCAAACACGCAAGGGGGCACGCCTGCAGCAGTCACCGCGCCGACTACCGCAGCGCCCGGTGTTGCGCTACCGACTGCCACGTCCGCAACGGTCGATCCGTCGGAAGTTATTAAGGAATTGACACCGGTCTTCACGCAACACGAGCACGACAAGCAAACCCCAGCCGCGGTGCTCCAGCAGTTCAACCGACTGGCGGCGGCCCATGAAGCGGCCAAGGATCCCAAGCAAGCCCGCAAGATCTGGCAACATGTGCTGATCGCCTTTGAGCGTGGTGCCTTTGCGCGTAGTGGCGAACCAGAGGCGACGGCGGCGGCTGAGGCCCATTGGCAGCTCTTGCAAGCCTCGGTGACCAAAGGCATGTCTGTGTCCTTTTCGCCCAAACCCGGGGCGGCCCATCCCTGGGCGGACATGCGCGCTTTGCTGGAGGAAACGCTGGAACACACCCTGGGGCCCAAGGGCAAGCCGATTGCCGGGATTGCGGAGCCACGGGCGGGAGGCGTTGTTGACCAACTCCTTCAAACGACAGAGTTTCATGCGCCAGCGTGGCAGGCCAAGGCCGGGCTACAGGCGGGGCGCCTTCTGCTCAAGCAAGCGCGGGCCATGCGCGATGCGGCGCGACCCAATAGCACTGAGGAAGGTGTTGCTGTGGAGGCCCATTTTCAGCAACATTCCAAGCAGTTTGATGAGCGTGCGGTCTTTATCCTCGAAGACACGTATCGCGCAGCCGAGGCTGTGGGCGGCGGCGTCATTGCGCAAGAAATTCGCACGGATCTGCGGGCGGAGCTGCACAAACTCAAGCCCAAGGAATACCCACTGGCTGAGGACTCTGGTTCTCAGGAAAACATTACGCCTGGCCAGTTAGAGGCCTCCAAGGCGGCTAGCCTAGCCCAAGCGGCCAGCAGTTTAGCTTTGAAAGTCAAGTACTTGGAGAAAGCAGTGAAGCTCGATCCGCAAAACAACCGCTATTTGGAACTGCTCAATCAGGCCAAAGCGGAGTTAGAAGCCGAGCGGAAGTAACAGAACCACTTGATTTCTCATTACTTACAGCCGGAGCCGGTGCAGGAATTGCTGCATTTGCCGGAGCCCGTGCAGGTCGCCGTGCAGTCCTTGCTGCAACCGCTGAGGTCGCAAGCGCCGGTTCCCGAACAAGCCATCTTGCACGCATTTCCCGTGCAATTGAGCGTAGTTGTTCCGCTGCCGGTGCCGTAGACTTGGCATTTGCCGTCGCCGCCGCAGGCAAATTCGCAGGGGCCACTGCCGGCGCAGGTCAAGGTGCACGCTCCCTCAGGACACGCGTAACTACAAGGGCTTGAGTCCGTGCAGACGCAAGGCGTGCTGGGGTAGCAGGTGCGCACGCCTTGGGCGGTATTGACCTCGCATCCGCTGAGAATTGCCCAAAATCCAAGGACATAGATGGGCAGGCCCAAGCCGAAAGCCCAGGATGGCTGACCATGGCCAAAGCGCCAGCGCCATAGGCCCCAAAGTACCTGTATCCACGGCAAACGGTTCATCAGGGTCCTCCGGCCCCTATGCTGGCAGTTGCTGCCGGCGCCAGCAAGGGCCCATGCCCGGGCGCAGGTGGTCGTTGTGCGCCTAATATATTGAAAGGACTCAGTGATTTTGCCAGCACTTGCCATTGGTCTGCGGGTGGCGATGATGCGCCATCGGTCCCGCTTGGACGAGTTGGAGTTGCGTGCGTCGCCTGATCGCCATGAGCTTGACCATTGTTGTCTTGGTGATCGCCAGCACCGTGGTGCTCTTTGTGCAACTTCGCCAATCGGCAGAGGAAACTCTGTTGGCCCGGGGCCTTGATCGCGCTTCGGCCCTGGCCATGGCCGCGCGAACGGTTGCGCCGGACGACGGCGTACTGCAGCGCCTTTCCTCGCAACTACTTGACACAACGGTGCTTCACTCCGTGGTGTTCGACCCAAGAGGCCAACCGCTGACGGCCGCCGATCCAGCCCCGGCCACAGTGGAGGAGGCGGCTACCATCGTTCAAGCCGTTCTGCAGTCTAACCATTGGCAAGTTCAGAAGAAAGAGGCATGGCTGGCCCTAGACGAATACCGCCTGTGGTACCCGCTGAACGCCGGGCCGGCTGCCGTTCAACTGCAGCCCGGGCCGCCGACGGGTGGGCCGCGGGTGCTGCTCTTGTCTCTCGACACGACGGCGGCGCAGGCCATGGTGCGCAAGGCGCAACTCCATGCATTTATGATTACAGCACTTTTGGCCCTACTGCTGGCCCTGACCGTGCGCCAAGTGCGCCTGGACGCGCGGCAGCGGCAGCAGCGACAACAGCAAGAACAGCAAAGGCGCTTCTTGGAATTAGGACGTCTATCCGCGGTGTTGGCGCATGAGGTGCGCAATCCCCTGGGGGCCATCAAGGGATTTGCCCAGATCACCGCCGTGCGCTTTGACGCCGACGACGACGCGCGGGCCGATATGGACGTAATTGTGAGTGAATGCGAGCGGTTAGAAAGGCTGGTGGAGTCCCTGCTGCGCTACGCCCGGCCTCTGAGCCTGCAAAGGCAGGCGACAGATGTTTCTGAATTGCTTGATCAAGTCGTCAAGTTGGCGCTGCCGGCCGCGGCAAGTCCGCAGCACACCGTTCACGTGGCCGTGGCGAGCGCGCCGGTGCTGGCCGACCTCGATCGGGCGCAGATGACCCAAGCCCTGATCAATATCGTGGGCAACGCGCTGCAAGCTATTGGTCCTCAAGGGGAAATCTGGGTATCGGCCTGGACCGAGGGTTCGACATTGTGGCTCGGGGTCGAAGATGATGGGCCCGGCATTGCGCCGGCGATTCGGCATGAAATCTTCGAGCCTTACGTGACGAGCAAAGCCACTGGCACAGGCATCGGTCTAGCCATCACACTGCGCATCGTCCAGGCGCATGCCGGTGAAATCATTGTATTTGAACGCAATCCGCACGGCACACGCATGGTGGTGAGCCTGCCGAACGCTGTGCTCAGGGGTCAGTTGCCCCAAGCCTTAGCGGCGACCGTCAAGCCAGAGGTATCGACCTAGCGGCAATTGTTTGGGATTGTGCCGCAGCCCTTGGACCGCCGGCCCAAAAGACCTACCCGGGAAATTGTCCAATCGTATTGAGGTTCTATGACCGAGACTTCGTCCACTGTTGACCAGGCAAAGGCGCGCTTGCTCGTCGTTGATGACCAGTCCGCTTTTCGCCGCCTGCTGCTCCGCATCCTTGCCGAGGCGGGCTACGAACTGTTTGAGGCGGCCGATGCGCAGACAGCCCTTGAAATGGCCAAGAAAAACGCCGTGGATGTGGTGATTACCGACATCCGCATGCCTGGGCAGGACGGCCACGGATTGCTTGCGAATCTGCGGCGCGACCTCCCGCAAACGCAAGTGATTTTGCTGACGGCCTACGGTTCGGTGCCCGATGCTGTGGAGGCGATGAAGCACGGTGCTTGTGACTATCTGACCAAACCTCTTGCCAATCCTGAGGAATTGAGATCGGCTGTTCAACGGGCCCTGCGTCATCGGCGGTCTTTGCAGGAGCCCCAAGCCCGGGGGCCTGATCCCGAATTGCAACTGGTTTGGGCCGATCCGCAGATGAAGCAAGTCTATGATTCTCTTGTGCGTTTGGCGCCGACCTCTGCCACGGTCCTACTGCAGGGGGAGACGGGCACGGGCAAGGAAGTGGTGGCGCGGACCTTGCATCAGCTATCCCCTCGTAAAAAGGAGGCTTTTGTTGCGGTCAATTGCGCCGCGCTGTCCGAAGGGCTGCTCGATTCCGAACTTTTTGGCCATGAGAAGGGGGCCTTCACTGGGGCGGACAGGCAGAGGCAGGGGCGCTTTGAACTGGCCAATGGCGGTACCCTGCTACTGGATGAAGTGGGCGAAATGAGTCCACTTCTGCAGGTCAAGCTGCTGCGGGTGCTGCAAGAGCGCAACGTCGTGCGCGTGGGCGGTCATGCCACCCTTGCTGTGGATGTGCGGGTCATTGCTGCGACGCACCGCGACCTGCAAGCAGCAGTGTTAGCAGGGAATTTTCGCGAGGATCTCTACTATCGTCTGGCCGTCGTGCCCGTGCGGGTGCCGCCGTTACGGGAGCGTCGTGGCGATATCCTTGTGCTGGCGGAACATTTTCTGCAGCAACTCAGTCGCCGTTACGGTCGGCAACACATGGTGTTGGATGCTGAGGCGAAAAACGCTTTGCTTGCCTACGTTTGGCCGGGCAATGTGCGCGAACTCTACAATGTCATGGAGCGAGCCTTGGTCCTGACGACCGGTTCGGTGCTCGGGACTCAAAGCCTCAGCATGGACGGACAACTAGCTGTTTTACAGGCGGAAACGCCAGTCAACCTGCGCGACATGGAACGGCAGGCCATCCTGCGGGCCCTGGAGGAGTGCGGGGGAAATCGGCGAATGGCGGCGCAGCGGCTCGGCATTGGCCTGCGGACTTTGCAGTACAAGCTCAACGACTATGAGTTGCGGTAGGCGGCTGTGATTCAGCCGACTTCGATCGACGCCCCGAAGAACGCAGGTCATAGCCGCCCAAGGCCTCGACATCGCGCTGGAAACTTGGACTTCCCCGTACCTCAAGTAGTCGCGCCATCCGCGAATCGAGACTGGCGGCCGCCGGGGTCGCCTCGCTAATGTCTATTTTTTAAGCATGTCGGAATTTCAATCACAACGCCACGCCCGCCCCTCCAGGTAGCCTCCAAAATTTCAAGCAGTTGTCGGATCGTTCTCTTGGCACGCCCCTTGCATTTGCTGTGTACTCAGAGACAATCCTGCGCAGCCCGCCGACAGGGCTTCGCCCAGCACCCAGGGGGAATCGCTCATGCGCTTACGAAAATTATTGCCAATCGTTAGTCTTTTCACAGTCCTTGCCGGAGCCCGCAGCGCCATGGCCTGTGGCGGTTGCTTTTCGCCACCGACCCCGCAATTGGACCAGACCGTGGTGCAGAACGCCGAGCGTGTGCTGTTCACCCGCGATGAACAGACAAAGGTTTCGCGGGTTTGGGTCGAGGTGCGCTACAGCGGCCTGGCCAAGGACTTCGGCTGGGTGCTGCCCCTGCCCAAGGTGCCCAAGGTCGGCGTCGGCTCCAAGGTACTCTTTGACGCACTGGACACGCGGATGGCGATGCGCTACGCCATGGCCTATGCCCCTGCAGAGAATTGCCGAGGTACCTGGCAGGGTTGCAAGGACTATCCTATGGTGGGCGGCGGCGACTTTGCCGATGCCTCAGCCTCCGGTGCGGATGTGGCGGGCAGCGACACGTCCAAGAATGGCGGTGGGCCGGGCGTCGAGATTCTCGCTAGTGGCACCACGGGCCCCTATGACTATACGGTGGTGCAAGGCGGCAATGCCGATGTGCTGTATACTTGGCTAAACACGCGCGGTTATGCCACGCCGGACAAGGCCAAACCCATCTTGCAGTCGCACATCACCAAGGGCGACGTCTTTGTTGCGGTCAAGCTGAGCAATGGCCAAGGCGTCGAAGCCATCCGCCCGATTACCTTGGAAATGGCCGACACCGAGGCCTGCGTGCCCCTGCGCTTGACGTCCATTGCCGCCGCCGATGATTTGGCGGTTGTGGTCACCATCGCCGGGCCGGGGCGAGCGATCGTTAAGAACCACCTGGATGTAGAGCCCAATCCCTTGCGCATGGCTCTTCTAAACGACCAAGGTACGCCCAACTACAATGGGACGTACATCCCGTGCAATCAGGATGGCCAGTACTACTATAGCTGCCAGATTCCTACGAATCTCGCGCAGGTGCAGTCGGCCGCCATCGACGAGGCGGGAGGCCACGCTTTTGTCACCGAGGCGGCGTTCAAGGGCAGTGACCTGGGTAATCTCCTGAATATGTCTAAGAATTCGGCGGACTGGCTCGCCAAGGTCAAGAACCTCGATGACGTCGCCAACCAACTGGCCGTCGCCTCGGATTTTCCCGTGAATTCAGAGGTTGGCGATGCCCTCAGTCTGCCCTTGGCCCTGACGACGACCTTCCCGGGCGTCGATCCGGCCCAAGCGCTGGCTGACTTGCGCGCGTGTGGTCAGTACTGGCAGATGCCCCAGAGTCCAGAGTGCCAGCTTCCCGGCGGATTGGTGTTGACGCATGAGCAGTTGCAGGCCGTGGCAATCGATGGCGTCGGAGCGCAGACGGCGATGAAGGTGGGCATTATCGACCCCCTGTTCCTGGTTGGCGACCAGTTGGCTGCCGCGCCGATGCTGACCCGCCTGAGCATGCGCATTTCGCCCAGTGAAATGGACCGTGACCCCGTGTTTTCCTTCAACAGTTCTTTGCCGAAGGTGGACCCGACGCGGGTCATCCTTTCGAACCAAGTCTGCCTGGATGGCTGGGATACGGGCCCGCAAGCAACGCGCCTTTCCATCGACGGATTAGGTAGTTGGCTGTTCACGGGCAGCAACACCTTGGACCCGCGATTTGTCAACGCGCCGACCGCGCTGTGGGTGCGTTTGCAGGACGAGACAGGGCCGGCCATCGACATCGCCACGGCACAGATCAGCCTGATTGATACGGCGATCAAGGGCGCGCTGCCGGGCAAGGCCAGCCTGCCGGTAGACCTGAATGTGCAAAAAGGCAAGCCGTGGCAGGCACCTGCCTCAGACCTGATCGCGACCAAGCAAGGGCCCTGGCATTCGCCCGGTTCCTGGTGTGAGCCGCGGGCGGGCTGGGTGGACGGCAAGCCGGCCCCGAGTGAAACCGACCTGGATGCCGGCAGCACCGACGTGGCGGGTGATACGCAAGACACTAATTCTACAGGCACTGTCCCCGGCATTGATGCGGCGGGCGGCTGGACCGATGTGCATTCGCCCCAAGCCACAGCGGCAACTGGTGTTGCGGCGAGCGATAACAGTGGCTGCACCGCTGGGCGTACGCACCGCAGTCAATCCCTTGGATTGTTGATGATTTCTGGGCTGTTGGCGGCTGTAGTGCTGCGCCGTCGGCAACGCAAGGAGGCTTGATGGATCTGCGTGCTCGACTGGGGCTATTGGTGTGTAGTTTTAGCGCCTTAGCGTCGTGTAGCGGCGCTTCGACCCAAGCCGTGGCCCCTGCCCCAGTCCAGCCGCAACCGTCCGCACAGTGTCCGATGCACGCGGCCCATCATCCCTCCGCCGATGGTTCTGCGCCTGCCAATCCGCATAAAGCCCATGACATTCATCACCGTTTTGACGACCCAGCGCAGTGGGCACCGGTCTTTGACTCGGCCGACCGCGACGCTTGGCAAAAGGGCGATGCCGTCGTAGCAGCGCTGGGCCTGCCAGCTCAGGCTCGTGTGGCCGATGTTGGCGCAGCTACAGGCTATTTCTCGGTGCGCTTTGCCCGCGCTTTGCCCCAAGGACAAGTCTGGGGCACGGACATCGAACCGAGGATGGTCGATTACTTGCAAAAAAGGGCCGCGACCGAAGGTTTGCCCAATCTACACGCAGTGTTGACCAAGGCGACCGAGCCCGAACTGCCAGGGCCCATGGACGTGGTCTTCCTGTGCGACGTCTATCACCATTTGCAGGACCGCGTCGCCTGGTTCCACCATCTTCGCAAGTACTTAGCGCCGGGTGGTCGCCTCGTGATCGTCGACTTCACCTTGGGCAATATTCCGGTCGGACCGCCTGTGGCGCAGCGCATTGGCCCCGAGGCGATGGCCGCTGAACTAGCCCAGGCCGGTCTGGTCTTGCAGCGGCGGGACGATTCCCTCTTGCCATACCAGCACTTGCTTGTGTTTGTGGCGGCGCCGTAGGGTCGCGGCGCGCTTGCTCCTGCCAAATCCGCACGCACGTGCAAATCTTGCACTGCCGGCGGCATCGGCATGGCCCAACTCGACCCAAGCGCATTTACTCAACTTGTTGAAAAATAAGCTATTTGCGCATTCTTGTGCTCAAGCGATGAATTGGCACGGACCTTGCTTCTATCCTGATCAGGCACCACGTTTCGGGGCCAGCAGGAAAGCGCACCGTGTACGAACACTTGGCACTCAGCGATTCAGGCTTTCTCTTCGACACGCGGACGGGGAACACCTATACCCTTAGCAAAACAGGCACTTTTCTGTTGCGCACCCTGATTGCTGGCGGGACGTGGCAGGAACTTCCGACCCAGCTTGCCGCCACCTATGAGGTGGACGACGAGACAGCTCGGCGCGATGTGGAACAATTCTCCTTTCGTTTGAAAGACTTGGGTCTAGTCGCGCCGGAGGTCGGCTCATGAAGCCCTGCACCATCGCGGTCACCGGGCTCAATGCGACCGACAATCCGGGACCGGGCGTGCCGGTCATTCGCGCAATTCGCCAAGCAAATCCCAACTGTACGATTGTCGGCCTTGGCTATGATGCCCTGGACCCGGGTGCCTACATGGAGGGCATTGCCGACCACGTCTACCTCATGCCATTTCCGTCCCAAGGCGCTGAAGTTGTTGGGCAACGCCTGGCAGCGATTCACGCGCAGACGCCTATCGATGTGCTGATTCCTACGCTTGATTCCGAACTAGCCCCCTACATCAAGCTTGAGCCGGTGCTCCGTGGCATGGGCATTGCGACCTACCTGCCCAGCGCTGAGGGCCTGCAACTGCGCGCCAAGGATAAGCTTTCGGCCCTGTCGGCCAAGGGCGTGCGCGTGCCCAAGAGCGTGACCTTGACCGATGCGACCGCCATCGCCCAACTCGACCAGCACATCGAGTTCCCGGTGATGGTCAAAGGGCAGTTCTACGAGGCGTTCATCGCCTACTCGCCTATGGAAGTACATAGTCATTTCGAACGGTTGCGTGCCAAGTGGGGGCTGCCCGTGGTGCTGCAGGCTTACGTGCCCGGCACTGAGTACGACATCACGGCGGTGGGCGATGGCCAAGGGGGGCTGGTGGGCTCGGTGGCCATGAAGAAGATGCAGCTCACCGATAAAGGCAAAGCGTGGGGCGGGGTTACCATAGCCGATCCCCAACTGGACGCCTTCGTTGCCTTGACGATGGCGGCCCTGCAGTGGCGGGGGCCGTGCGAGCTGGAAGTGATGCGCGCCAAGGATAGCGGTGAGTGCTATCTTATTGAAATTAATCCGCGTTTTCCGGCCTGGGTCTATCTCACAGTCGGCGCTGGGCGCAACTTGCCCTGGGCAACAGTGCAACTGGCCTTGGGGCAAGCGGTCGCACCGATGCCGCCGGCTCCGGCAGGAATCCTGTTTCTACGTCACAGTTTAGATCAAGTCTGCGCGATGGCGGACTTTCAGGCCCTGACCACGGTGGGGGAACTGCACCGCAAGGAGACCGAGCAATGACGCGTCTAGCCTATGAAAAACCAACGATTTTGCGACACAATGCCGCCCTAGCCAACAAGTTCGGTCGCGCGCCAGGCGTGCGGGCCCTCGAGCGAATTGATGGCGTTAAAGTCCTTGATTTGGTGGCGCAATTTGGTAGTCCGCTCTTTGTCTATTCCGAACACCGTCTGCGCCGCGCCTACCGCGAGGCGTACCGGGCCTTTTCCCAGCGCTACCCCAAGGTTCAGTTTGCCTGGTCCTATAAGACTTTGTATCTAGACGCAATTTGCCGTATTTTTCATCAGGAAGGGGCCTGGGCCGAAGTTGTCTCGGAGTATGAATACCAAATGGCGCGGGCCTTGGGCATTGCTGATGCGCACATCCTGTTCAATGGCCCCTACAAGCCGGAGAAAGACCTGGAAGTTGCCCTACTTGGCGGAGCACGGGTGCACATTGACCACTACGAAGAACTGTACGCGGCCGAGCGAATTGCCCGCAAAGCCGGCAGAAAGATTGGTGTTACCCTGCGGATCAGCCTTGACGCTGGCATCCATCCGCGCTGGGACCGCTTTGGCTTTAACCTGGAAAATGGCGAAGCCCTGGACGCCGCCCGACGCATACACAGTGGTGGGCACCTGACCCTGCAGGGTTTGCATTGCCACATCGGCACTTACATCGCCGATCCGAGCGCGTACGGTCGTATGGCGGCCAAGCTGGCGGCCCTCGCCCTGCAAGTGCGGCGGGAGACCGGCATGCTGGTGGAAAGTCTTGATTGCGGCGGCGGTTTTGCCTCCCGCGCGACCTTGCACGCCCAGTATACGCCGGGCGTGGATGCGACGCCGCCCGTGGATGACTATGCCGAAGCCATCAGCCGTGCCATCCTCGAGGCGGGCTTTGCCCCCAGTGAACTGCCTACTTTGTTTCTGGAAACGGGTAGGGCGCTGGTCGATGAGGCGGGCTTTCTACTGACCCGCGTCGTCGGCAACAAGCGCCTGGCCGATGGCACGCGGGCTGTGATTGTCGACGCGGGCGTCAACGTCCTGTTTACGTCGTTTTGGTACCGACACGACGTGTTGCCGGCCGAGGATCGCGGGGGAATGCTTGAAGATACAGTCGTCTATGGCCCACTGTGCATGAACATTGACGTGGTGCGGCCGTCGGTGCAACTGCCTCCCCTGGAGGCTGGGGATACCCTGGTGGTCAGGCCGGTTGGCGCGTACAATGTCACCCAATCCATGCAATTTATTCGACTAAGGCCGGCGGTCATCCTTCTAGGCGAAAAGGGCGAAATCGACGTCATTCGCCGCGCCGAGGAGCTAGCAGACCTCAAGGGTCCAGAGTTCTTGCCTAAACGTTTGACTTCGTAGGGTTTCTAGCGATCTGGGGCGATTGTGCCATGGTCCAGCGCTGGCTCCAGTGACGCAGGCCGGACCATGGCGCAGTCCATACCCGCAGAGTTTTGAGATTGATGAACGATTCCAGTTCGCTTGCTTAGGTAGATTTCGGGGCCTTGATGCCGCAACGCTATCCCACAGTGCTTCCTGCCGCCGCCGAGTCGCAGCTCGACATGGGCTCTGCTCGCGTGGCGATCGCAGAAAATGTGCGCAATAATAGGGTATTAGCGGCCATGCGCTGGCTGGGCGACGAAGTGCTGGCTGTCTACGGCTTAGTGCTCTTTGGTGCGCCGCTGCACGCTTCGGTCTTGCTGTTGGCCGCAACTTGGGTGGCCGGCGTGCCCAGTGCGGCCTTGGGGTTGCTGAGTCTGCTGCTGGCTCAGGGGCTTGCAAGGGTGCTACTGCCCAATTCCTCAGTCTCAGAGCGCAATTGGCTGGCATGCAACGCCCTACTGACGGGCCTCTATCTGGGCGCGCTTTATGCGCCGAACCTGACCCTGCTGGCGCTCGCGGCCATGGTGACGCTGGCGGGGGTGCTCTTGGCCGCCGCGCTCAGGTCTCTGGTCGATCGATACCTTGGGATTCCCTTGTTATCGCTGCCTTTTGTTGTAGCCAGCTGGGGAGCGCTTTTGCTGGCGCGCCATTTCCCAGGCCTGCCCTTGGCCAAAGCCGCGCTGGCTGAGCCGTTGTCGCTGCCGCTGAGCGATGGCCCCCGCGAAATCCTGAGGCTCCTTGCCGCAATCTTCATGCAAAACAGCGCAGTTGCCGGCCTGTTGGTGGGTCTGGCGTGGCTGTTGTGGTCGCGTTGGAGCCTGATCCTGGCTCTGCTGGGAATCCTCAGTGGGCAGGCGATCTTGGCACTGCTTGGTGGGACGCATACCGGTACGGAGTTGGCCCACGTCGGCTTCAACGCGGCGCTTGTGGCGGTGGCCTGTGGTGGTGTTTTTGTCGTTCTTTCAAAGTCTTCCCTGATCGCTGCCTGTCTTGCCGGTGCCTTGGCGACCCTGCTGGGCATCGCTTTGCAAGGAGCGCTGCTGCCCTTGAACCTGCCCGTGCTCGCGGCGCCTTTTGTCTTGTTGACGCAAGGACTTCTCTTGGCGCTGCACGGCCGGCTGGGCTCTGGTCCTTTGCAACTGGTGCTTGGGCCACCCCTGCGGCCAGAAGACAATCTTCATCAGGTGTTGCAGAGCGCGCGCCGCTATCCGCCGGTTGGCATGCCTCTGCTGTACTTGCCTGTGCTTGGGCGTTGGCGCGTGACCCAGGGCCCGCGGGGCGCTTTGACCCATCAGGGACAGTGGGCCCATGCCTGGGATTTTGAAGTCGAAAACGACCAAGGCGAGCGATTTCGCGGTGAGGGCCAGGCCGTTCAGGACTTCTATGCTTGGGGAGCGCCGGTGGTGGCTCCGGGCGATGGACGGGTGGTGCGTGTGATAAATCATCTGGAAGATCAAGAGATTGGCCACGTCGACTTGGCCCACAACTGGGGCAATATGGTGGTCGTGGCCCACAGCGGCGGCGTATTCTCGGCCCTGAGCCACTTGCAGCAGGGCAGCATCGGCGTGCACGAGGGTCAAACCGTCGTTCGCGGCGAAGTCCTTGGACGCGTAGGCAATTCGGGCCGATCGCCAGTGCCCCATCTGCACGTCCAGGTGCAAGCGTCAGCCGAGGTGGGCGCGCCGACTCTGCCCGCCCAGTTCCTCCATTTTCTGCAAATCGCAGTCGATGAGCAGAGTTATCAAACCTGCGGCAGCCCTCAAACCGGTGCGCTTCTGCAGTCTCTAGCGACCCAGTCGAGTACAGCCCGCGCTTTCGCCTTTGCGCCAGGCACGCAAATTCACTGGCTTATTCACGGTCAGCAGTTGGGACCACCGCGGCGAGAGACGTGGTCCAGTGAACTCGATGCCCTGGGCCGCCGGACTTTGAAGTCCAACGGCGCTGCTGCCTCGATTTACATCGACGATTCCTATGCCACTGTGCTGGATTACACCGGCCCAGCCGACACCTTGCTGGCCATGTACGCGGTGGCGGCGGCGCGTGTGCCCTTCGCAGCGGCCGACGGCGTGACTTGGCACGACAGTCCGTCCATTCTGGCCCATCTGTCCAAACCCGTTAGGATTCTACTTGAATTGCTGATGCCCTTTGGTGCCCAGACGGGGGTTCCCACGCACTCCCGGCTCATGCAGGGCAGCGATGGCACCTTGGTGCTCGAGACCAAGATCCGCCGCCCGCACCGGCTCATGCGCGCCAAACAACTGCCGGATCGCTTGCAGTTGCTGGTGCAGCCTGGCGTGGGCCCCACGGCGTTGCGCGCCTATCGCGGCGACCTCTTGTGCCTGGATGCTGAGGTAACACTTTGAAGTATTTACAGTTTCAACGATGCCTTGTGCCAAGCCTCTTGGTCGCCTCAGCGATGGCAGCTGTGCCCGCCTGGGCCGACCCGCTGCCGGCGGTCACGCAACCGGAATTGCCGCCGCCGCAACTGGAACAGGCTGACTCAACGTCCGCGCAGCCCGCCCCAGTCGCAGTGCCGGCGACGATCACGCCAAGCGACGCGGGCGAAAAAGTCTATGACGGCAGTGCTTTGCCTCCCTTCTCCCCGCCCACCCACGAGGCTCCGCTGCCGGCCTTTGCCCCCTTCGATGCGCCGGCCGCTGTCCCTGCGCCTGTCGCAGAAGTGCTTGAACATCCGCCGGTTTGCTCGGGCGGGACGGTCGCGCCCGTTGCCACGTGGCATCCCCACGCCAGTCTGTGGGCGACGCAGTTTCAGTATACCAATCCGTGGAATCTTTCTAAGATTCAAGCAGTTTCCCTGGTTGCAGGGGCCGATGCGCCCGGGGGCGGTTGGTGGCTTGCCTCGGCGCAATCGCAGACCGGTCTGCGCTACCAAACGAGTGATTTTCGCCAAGATCACAATGTGGTAGGCGGCTACCTGCGCTGGGGACTCTGGCAAGCCGAGGCCGTTCTTGGGCAGGCCTGGACAACAGCTAGCGATACGGACGGCGCGCGTCTGGGCCAGTTGGGCATAGGCTGGCAGTCGCCGCAATTTGCCGCGCATTTGTCTGCGAG
The DNA here is from genome assembly GCA_903840165.1 of uncultured Myxococcales bacterium. GTDB lineage: Bacteria > Myxococcota_A > UBA9042 > UBA9042 > UBA9042 > CAIMEY01. The sequence continues at coordinate 79,147 of CAIMEY010000075.1, forward strand.
TGCTGTCCGTTATAGCGCTAGAACTACAGCACAAATCGACCCGAAGCTGTCCTATTTCACCCGCTGGCTCGACCTGTCCCTGGCCGGCCAGGTGCAGACCATTGACGACAACGGTCAGACCACCGATTGGCTGGGTTCCGCAGCAATTGCAGCAAATTGGCGTCCCTGGACTCAGGTGAGCGCGACCGCCTTGGGCTGGTACGGGCGGCGGCAATGGCAGGTCGATGCCCAGGGTGCGTCGCTTTGGAGCAATAATGACCTATTTATAGGCGGTTACCGTATCGAGCTGCGCTACCAGTCTCGCGCTTGGTGGGGGCTGAGCGCGGTATGGCTGGATGATTTTGGCCGTCAGCAGAATGCCCTGAGTCACAGTTTTCAAGTTCGAGGCGCCACACTGGGGGCCCGCTTTCAGTTCTAATAACCAGACGATGTCGTCCGCCGCCCAGGGCGTTACGGCTCGCACAGCACAGCCAACCCACGGAGACTCGAATGCTGCCCTCGCAACGCTCATGGAATCGAAAAATCCTCGTATTTTCAGCATTCTCCTGCCTCATGTCGGCTCCGGGCTCTGCCCAAGGGCCTACCCCTGCGGACCGGGTCGCAGCCTTGTTCGAGTCGTCATTTGCCTATGAAGCCAAGGGCAATAGCAGCAAGGCCCTTGCCGACACGCAGGAAATTCTGCAACTGCAGCCAAGTCACTACGTGGCTAATTTACGAGCAGGATGGCTGGCTTATGCAACTCAACGCTACGAAGAATCGCTCAATCACTACAACCGTGCGGCGGAGTTGGCACCGCGCGCCGTTGAACCCCAGCTCGGCGTGCTCTTGCCGTTGATGGCCCTAAAGCGTTGGCCTCAGGCTGAGACGATTGCCAAAGGAATTCTCGCTGTTGTTCCGCGCAATTACTTGGCCAGCAGTCGCCTGGCATTCACCGAGTTTTCGCTGGCCCACTACCGGCAAGCCGAAGGGCTCTATGCCCAAGTACTCAGCGATTATCCAGGCGATTTAGAGATGATGCTGGGTCTGGGCTGGACCCAGGTGCGCCTGGGCAAGAAGGATGATGCCCGGGCTGGATTTACGCAAGTTCTTGGTATTAGTCGACAAAATGCCAGTGCAAAGGCCGGCTTGGAGGCTTGCAAATGACATCCAGCATCTTGGCCCGGCGACTACTGTTGTTCACCGGCCTGTGCCTTGAGATTTGGCTTGCCACCGCCTGCAGCACGGCCGGCAGTGCTACCGCAGCCAACGGTGCAGCCTGTGTTGAAAAGGGTGACTGCGCGTCGAATTTATGTTTGATGTCAAGTATGTATGGCGTCGCTACCGGCTGGCAAGATGGCGCTTGTACGCAGTCTTGCCTAGGCAGCACCTGTCCGGGAACGAGCGTATGCATCGCCATGGATTCCAACAGCTATTGCCTTGGTGCTTGCAAAGCGGCCGCTGATTGCCGCATTGGCTACGCGTGCGATCCCTTGCTCGGCGCGTGCGTGCCCAACTGCACCCAGGGCTTTTCCTGTGGCAGCAAATATATCTGTCAGACCAATGGCTTGTGCCGGACCGCGAGCAGTGGTGGCACCGGCGTACCGGGCAGTTGCAGCGTCGACAACGACTGTCGCGGCACCGCCGCCTGTCCTGGGACCCCAAGCCAGGGCTGCGTTTGTGCAATATTATCGACGGGTACCATGGCTTGCCGCGCCGGCTGCACCGCCTCTGCCGATTGCCCATTGACGTTCGGCGGCGCGCACCTCACCTGCGCAACCACCGGTTACTGCTTGGATCCTGCGGCGGGGGATTGACTGGGGTACTAGGGCTTGACTTGAGGCCCTCAACCTTCACAATACCCCAGCGCACAGGGGTGCACGGTCACTGAAATTATTGCACAATAGTTAGGCTTGTGCTCAATGGGTGGGGTCTATTGGCCCGCCGCGCCGTTCGCTGCCGGGCACCTGCGCATTTCCGTCAGCGCAAATACGGGGTGTTATGTCGCTTTTTCCTTCCGTTCACCTTCTGCTGGCCTTGGTCTTGTTTTCGGCGTGCACAGCAACGACCAAGACGGCCCCCGCCTCAACGACCGATGTTGCTGACGCTTCTGCGGCTGATGCATCGGATGTTGCACAGGTTTCTGGTCCCGATGCGGTTCGGGCGCAACCCGCGGGGCCAGGCGATGCACAGGCCTGGACCAATGACGATTCTTGGCTGTATGGTGAGACTTTTTCCAGTGATGACGCCATGTTCAATGCCGACGGCCTGGGCGATGCCGATGGCCCCTATGACGCCGTTTGCCAAGCCGCCTGCAACAATGTCGCCGCCGCCCATTGCCCCGCCGAGCCACCGGTTGCCGAATGCTGGTACAAATGTTCCAGCGGTTTTGTGCAAAACAGTCCTACTTGCGGGCCCTTGTATCAGGCCTACATCGCATGCCTAGCGGGCGTTGGCAAAGTCACCTGCGCTTGGGACGGTCTAGTGGACCCCACGGTGGTTTGCCCCGACCAGGCCAAGGCGCTCAATACCTGTTTCGGCATCGTGCCTTTGCCCGGAGGCTGCGAAGCTGGCCCGTGTTTTGTCTCTCCCGGGGGCAATGGCACCGGCAGTTGCGGGTGCAGCGAAGCGTGCCCGCCCAATTCGGCGGTCCAGGCGTACAAAGTCGCCTGCGACGAAAAGCAGTGCATCTGCACCCTCGACGGCGTGGACCAGGCGCCCGTGGCCGTCAGCGATGGCTGCGCCGCCCAGGGCAATACCGTCAAGGCGAAATCCTATCTGAATTCACTCTGTAAGGCGCCTTAACGTCTGCTCTCTTGCGGATGCGCGTCAGCCCCAAGGACCTCAGCTTGGCGGCATCCTGATCGCGCCACCGGCACGGCACTTGTCTTGAGCTCAGCCCGGTGGCCTTTTGCACATCGCCTGTAAAGACGGGAGATTGCCGGCAATTCGGCCGCCCCGCGCCCTGCGCGTTCAGCGGCCGAAGGCCTCTTTGTCATCGGCGTTTGGCGTGCAACATCGCGTAGCGCCGCGCATTGCGCTACACTGCTGCGCCCTGGTCGACCGCCCCGAAGGCGCCGCGCCGGTCCCTGGCTGTCCGCCCGCCCTCGGAGAATGCTGTGTCAGACCTGATTGAACCCACTGTTATTACGACTGAAACGCCAGATAAGGGCCCCGGTTTCGCTGAACTTGGCGTCCAGGAATCGCTCGCTCGGACCCTGGTGAGCCTTGGCTTTACCCAGCCCACGGCGATTCAGGCTCGCGTCATTCCGGCCCTGCTCAATGGGCGCGATGTGCTCGGCCAAGCCCAGACAGGTACAGGGAAAACGGCGGCCTACGGCTTGCCCCTGCTGCAAAGGCTCAATGCCACCTCGCGGGCGATTCAGGCCTTGGTCCTGGTGCCGACCCGTGAACTGGCAATGCAGGTGACGGCGGCCCTTCTGGAACTGTCGAGAGATATTGGCAATCCCGGGATTTTGGCGGTCTACGGCGGCAACAGCATGGGCCAGCAACTGCGGGTGTTGCAACAGGGCGTGCGCGTCTTGGTGGCGACGCCGGGTCGGTTGCTCGACCACTTAGACCGTGGTTCCATTAACTTAAGCGCTGTGCAGATGGTCGTGCTCGATGAAGCCGACGAAATGCTCAAGATGGGCTTTCTCGACGAGGTCAAGACCATCCTTGATCACGCGCCGCCAGAGCGGCAAACCGCATTACTTTCAGCGACATTGCCGGGCGAAGTGGCGCGTATTGCCGAGAAGTACCTGCGCAACCCTGACCGGATCAAGGACCTGACCCAAGCCAAGACTGTCGCCACTGTGGAACAACGCTATGCCGTGTGTAATCCACAGGATAGGGCTGAAGCGGTTGCGCGAATGCTCGAAGTGGAGCCCTTTGAATCGGCCCTGGTGTTTTCTCGCACCAAGATGGGCTGCGACGAACTGACCGATGCCCTGCAACGTCGCGGTGTTCCTTGCGAAGCCTTGCACGGCGACTTGGCCCAAGCAGCGCGTGAGGCCGTGCTGCGGCGCCTGCGCGATGGTCGGTTGCGCGTCGTCGTGGCGACCGATGTGGCGGCCCGAGGGTTGGATGTGCCGACCTTGGACCTGGTCGTTACGGTGGAATTGCCAGGGCATCTAGAGACTTATGTGCACCGAATCGGCCGAACGGGGCGAGCTGGCCGTACGGGCACCTCGATCCTCGTGCTTGGGCCGCGCGACGAGCGGAAACTCGTCGAATTGGAACGCTTTATCGGCCAGCGTCTCAAGCACCAACGCGTGCCCACGGCGGCGGAAGTCGATGCGGCCAAGCTGGATCGCTTTGTCAGCGATGTCGTTGCCCGCGCTGAAGAAACGGAGCTGGCGGCCTGGCACGGCGTCATCGAGCGGTGCGTCAGCAAGGGCGCGACCCTGCCTCAACTAGCGGCAGCCCTGTGCCGGATGGCAGCGCCGCGTGGGCTACAACCGCTGCCCGTGACAGAGATTTTCCACCAGCCCGAGCCGATCGATCCCCTGGACAAACGCGGCGAGAAAAAGCCCCGGGCAAGCAGTTCGCGCATTGCCATGGCCCAGCCAGCGTCCGTCGCCCCGTTGTCCCCTTCGCCAACGACCAAGCCCGCGCCGGCCAAACCGGCCGCTGTGCCAAGTCAAGTCACTGCGATTGCAAGGGATTGGCCGATAGCACCTGCCCAAGAGCCGATTCATCGCGAGCCCTCCGCCGTTCAGCCCGCTTCACCGGCCAAGCCCGCGTCGCGCCAAGACAATTCGCAGCAACGGTCCATGCATCCCAGTGTGACGCTGGTGTCCTTGGGCGTCGGGCGTCGCAATGGCGTGACCCCGGCCATGATCGTGGCGTGCTTGACGCGCGAGGGCAATGTGCCGCCCAAGGCCTTGGGACGCATTGAAATTGATGAGAATCACAGCACGGTGGAAATGCCCGCCGACCTCGGTGCCGCTTTGCCGGACCTGCTGCGCGGTGTGCAGATTTGCGGGCGTTACCTCAATCCGCGGTCGGCCGAAGAGACGGGACGTCCTCAGCGCAGCCGCCTGCCGCCGAGCAACAAGCCGCGTCCCGGTCAGGGCAACTCGCCACCGATGCAGCGCGCTACGCCATTTCCGGCAGGCAAGGGTAAGCCCAAGAAGTCATAAGGGAATTGTCGCTCAACGCGGTGCGTCCGGGCTGTCTCTTGAGCCCCGCGGCGCGCCCCCTTGAAACTAGAAGCAAACGCAGTAGCTCGGACCCGCAAGGAACTTCGGGTTAGAGGTCCTAGTACAAGCCCCAGTAGCCAAAGGTCGTGTACGAACTGCCGTAGAACCAGGCGCGGCCGTTGGAGCCTGAGCACCCGTTTTGATAGCCGAAATAGGCCTTGCCACTCTGAGGTCCGGGTGGTCCCCAGCCGTTGCCGGCGCAGTCGCCGCCGGTGTCCGCGCAGGTGCCAACGCCGTAGCAGGCTTCGCACGCCGCCTTGGCCTGCACCGAGCTTGCTGGGTCAAGTGCGCCACTGTACTGGAATTTCGTCGCTCCGGTGGGGCAGGCATAGCCGCTGCCGTTGGCAAACAGGGCGTGGAAGGAGCCGCAACTTCCGTTGGTACACGCGGAGTTGCACACCTTGCCGCAGGCGCTGCAGTTGTTGACGTCGCTCAGCAGGTTGACTTCGCAGCCGTCCGACTTCTTATTGTCGTTGCAGTCCGAGAAGTTGGCGTTGCAAGCGCCCGTGCAAACGCCGGCCGCGCAGGTGGGCGCGCCGATATTGTTGTTGGAGCATTTGCCGCCGCACGCCGCGCAGTTGTTGGCGTCCGTTTGCAGGTTGGCCTCACAGCCATTGCTCATGTCGCTGTCGCAATCTGCGAAATTGGCTTGGCAAGTGCAGGCATAGCTGCCCGGCGTATTGGTGCAGACGGTATTGGCGCCGCACTTGGCCGTGCCGTTCGCGCACTCGTCAATATCGGTGCAAATGAAGCCGTTGCCGACAAATCCCTTGTTACATACGCAGGATACGTTCTGGGCTCCCGGCGTGCACAGGGCGTTGGCGTCACAGCCACCGCTCGACAAGCACTTGCCGCCCGCACAGGTGTCGCCGCCGGTGCAGCCGTTGTTGTCACTGCAGGGCTTGGTATTGTTGATGAATACGCAGCCTTTGTTGGGATCGCAGCTGTCGTCGGTGCAGTTGTTGCCGTCGTTGCAGGTAAAGGACGGGCCGATGATGCAAAACCCGTCGGCGCACAGGTCGCCGATGGTGCAAACGTCGCCATCATTGCATGGTAACTTGTTGTTTTTATGCAGACAACCGCTCGATGGGTCGCAGGCGTCATCGGTGCAGCTGTTGCCGTCATCGCAGGTCAGGACCACGCCCGGGGCGCAGCTGCCGGCCGCGCAGGAGTCGCCGGCCGTGCAGGAGTTGCCGTCGCTGCAGGGGGCAATATTGGCCGCGTGCTGGCAGCCAACCTGCGGATCGCAGGAGTCATTGGTGCACGGATTGCCATCATTGCAACCCACTTCCTGTCCCGAATTGCACTGTCCGCCGGCGCAGGCGTCGCCCAAGGTGCAGACACTGCCGTCATCGCAAGGTGCGGTGTTGGCCAGGTGCGTGCAACCCAGCACAGAGTCACAGCTATCGTCGGTGCACGGATTGAGGTCCTTGCAGTCCTGGGCCTTGCCGGGAACGCACTTGGCGGCGACGCAGGTATCGACGACGGTGCAACCGTTGCTGTCGTCGCAAGTCGCTGTATTTGCTGTAAAAATACAGCCTTTCTTGGTGTCGCAGCTGTCGTCGGTGCACGGATTGCCGTCGCTGCACGGCAGCAGGCCACTGGACTGGCAAATCCCGCCGGCGCAAGTGTCGCCTAGGGTGCAGATGTTGCCATCGGTGCAAGGTAACTCATTGTTTTTAAATACGCAACCGATGATCGCGTCGCAGGTGTCCGTGGTGCACGCGTTGTTGTCGTCGCAGACGGTCGCCGCGCCAGGCAGGCAGGCGCCTTTGGTGCAGGCATCGCCGACGGTGCACACATTGTTGTCCGAGCAGCCCGCGCCGCTGCTGGCGTCGTACTGACAGCCCTTAGTTGGGTCACAAGTATCTGCTGTGCAAGGGTTTTTGTCGTCGCATTGCGTGCCCGTACCCTTGCAGACGCCGTCGCTGCAGTGGTCATCTGTGGTGCAGGCGCTTTGGTCGTCGCAGGCGCCGGTCTTGGGCGGGTGCTGGCACTGGCCGGCGATGCAATTGTCGTATGTACACGCAAGGTTGTCGTCGCACATGCCGACAGTCGGCTCGTCGGTCTGGCCGTCGCAGTTGTCATCCTTGAGGTTGCACTGTTCCGGCAAGGCGCTTGGCGCATCGCAGCCACCTAGGCCATTGGGCCCGCAACTCCGCTTTCCTGTGCAGGTTCCTGCGTCATTGCCGTTCTCGCATGCTGTGCTGAGCGCCAACTGCGTGGCTCGGGCGTCGCAGCCGCAAACGAGGTCTTGCTTGATGCATTGGCTGGACTTGACGCCGCCAGCGCTGGCCTTTTCCTGGCAGGTAAAGCCGGCAGGGCATTGGCTGGAATCGCCGCACGGCGCGCCGCAGAAATGTCCCAATAGTGTTCCGGTGTTATCGGAGTAGGGTACGCAGCGATTGTCAGCACCGCCGAGGACGTTGTTGCAATCGCTGTCGGCTTTGCAGGGCTCGCACAGTCGAGGCGTCGCCGGCGTGCAGACATTGACGATGTCCCCGCCACTGCTGGACAATTGGCTGCACTTAAAGCCCGTGGCGCACCCGCCGGCGCACAGGGCGGCGCAGGCTTTGCCTCCATCAATCTCGAGACAAAATCCGGAGTTGCAATCGCTATTGGCCTGACAAACGCAGCCCGCCTCTGTGCAAGCCGCATCGCCGCCAGATCCTTGGTCGCTGGCCGAGTCGTTGCCGGCGTCGGCGCTGTCCGCCACATCGACCGATGCCACGTCTGCTTGAGAATCATCTGTTACATCAAGAGCTTGCTCGGTATCGCCCAAGGTCTCAGCAACCTGCGCTAAGTCATTGGTCACCTGCAACTCGTCGCCGCCGCTACTCGGGGCCGGGCTGTTGCTGCACGCACTTGCACCAACAATAGCTAGCCAAGTTAGGACAATGATTGGACAAATCGGCGATCTTCTCATACCCTTTCACCCTGCGTTGCGCAGCCATTGCAGGCGCGTCGGCCGCGGCGCTGCCTGGGACAATTCCCCGTTCTGGAACAATTCATGGGCATTGGCGACCGACGCCTGCGGCCGTGTTCCACCGCGCCCGTGTTCAACGCTCAGCTTGAGGTTTTTCGGACCTCTGTGCAAGGTCTTGCCCCACTGCAGCTACAGACGCCCCGGTAGCGGACCGCCATTGACCACCCATGGGGCGTAACGCAGAGTCAAGAGCCAATGCCGCCGTGGGCGCGCAGGGAGGGTTGCAGACAGTGAAGCTTAATTCAAGCAATAGACTCGCATGGTTGTCGGCACGCGCATGGCATTTGGGCCTTGGCGCATGGGGGTTGCTGACCGCTGTTGCCTGAGCTTCGTTCGAGCCGGTGACGCCGTCGACCTCAGCGGATTCAAGCACTTCAGTCGATGCCTTGCCTCAGGACCCCAGCGCCGCCGCTGCCGATGCCCAAGCGGTTGCCGATAGCACTACCGCGGATAGCGCCGATGTTGGCGAAACTTCAGGCGGAGCGGTAGCCAAGCCTATCTGCGAGCCGCCGCTGACATTGGTACAGCCAGGCAGCGATGCCCAGGTTGTCGGCGACGGCACGGCCCAGAGTTGCACTTTGGCCGCCCTGCAAGCTGCTGTTGCCCAAGGTGGTTTCATCTCCTTTGCTTGGGGCGCCCAGCCTACGACCCTTGCCGTCACCGCCACCCTGACCCTGCCGACGGATCGCGACACGACCTTGGCCGGCGGTGGCCTGGTGACCTTGGACGGTGGCGACGATGCTGCCTGTGTGCCCGGCATCACCTGGGCCGACCCGCAGTTGGGTGCCCTCGGGCCTCACGGCGGCGCTGTCCCGACGGTGCTGGTCGCTGCTGGTAGTCCCGCGCTGACGGCTGGCGTCGATTGCCCACCGACGGACGCCCGCGGCAAAGCCCGTCCGGCCCAAGGTTGAGCGGCCGGGGCCAGTGAAGGGGTGCAATAGCCTGGTCGTGCATTGCCGGTCATGCCGTCATTAGGGCGCTAAACCTACCGTCAATACAGCAGATTTTACGGTTGCAGTGCTTTGGCAGCTTGCCTGAGACAGGGGCTTGCCATCGATGCAACCGGTGGCGTAATCGCCGCTTAGCCGGTATTGCCCTAGTCCTGGGTTGGCCGGAGCCATCCATGCCTGCGTGTCGGCGTAGGTGCCGGCCAAGACCTTGACTTCAATGCCTTCCCACAAGCAGTCGGCCTGCACGGGTAGGGCCTTCCAGGTGCTGCCGTCGCTGCTTGATTCGCCGTTGTAGGTGTTGCAACCGCCTAGATAGATAGGGTTCTTGCTGTTGTTGATCCAGGTCACGGGCACAGACTGTCCGGGTCCGACCATGCCACCGCTGCGCGGCCACAAGATCACTTTGCCGACATCGCCGGCGCTTGGCGTGCAGGTGCCCGGCTTGTCTGGCGCGACGCAGTCGGCGTTGGGCGGGCAGATGCTGGCCCCTTCACAGGTGGATCCGGGGTAGCAACTGGCTATTTTCTCGCTGCTTTCCGGCCAGCACTGTCCAGGGTCGACGGCGGCCAAGCACCAGCCAGCCTTACCCTGCGCAGGCGAGGCACCATGGCAGATTCCACTGTCACAGTTGGCATAATCATAGCAATTGCCGGGGATTAGCGTGGGAAGGCACCAGCCCATCGGCTTGGCGCCACAGTTCGGGCAACTCGGGGTCCAGCAGGAAAGGCCGAGGCCACAGTTGTTACCGCCCATGCCACAGGCCGTCGGTTGTGTCGCGTCGACGTCGGATGATGAAATATCCGTTGAATCAGGTGGTTGTGTGGCATCTGTACTGTCCGCACCCGTCAGGCCATCGCTCACTGTCGCGTCGGATTCAACGGCGTCCAGACTGTCGGCGTCGGCCGGCCCCGTGTCGCCCACTGCGTCGACATCGCCAGAAGTGTCCAAAGTTGTGCCTAGATCTGCCGCGGAGTCACTGTCTGCTACCGCGGAGTCACTGTCTGCGACCGCGTCTGTGCTCGCCGTGTCGGTCGCCGTCGCGTCGGTCCCCGTGCCCACTGGGACCGTTGTCCCGCAGCCTGTTGCTAAGGCGACGAGTCCAAGACTTGCCGCAATCCATACGTTTTTTGCATTCATCTGCGCCCCCTACCTCGCCGTCGCTAGGGCGGCGTTTCGCGGTTGGCCTCGCCCGCAAAGTCGTAAAGACTGCGGCCATCGGCCCTTTGCGTGTACGCCTTCCCCGCGGGCTTTGTCAAAGTCGATTTCGCCCTTCATCCGCGGAGGAGTCACGGCCTAGACAGGGCCTGGGGCCGTTGCCCATCCTGTCTTGCTTTTCAATGAGTTGGCGAGCTACCGCGACCCGAATCGGCCTGACGCCCGCATCCGGCAGCCAGGGGCAATGGGTTGTCGCGTCATTGTCCAGGACCCTCTACGCCCGAGCAGAAGGCCCGGCCAGCAGGGCGGTGAGGTGCCCTACCGCTTGGTGCATCACGCGATCTGCTGAAAGCGATTCTAAATCAATAGGTTTCAAGGCGTCGTATTGCAGCAAGATGGACAGCGTCTTGCCCAGGCCAACCGCGTCCTCGGCAGGGTGGCTGAATCCAAGGCGGTGGCGAGCGATCAAATTGGCCGTGTCACAGCCCGCCGGCGCGATCGCCAGCAAGGGACGATGTTGTCCTAGGATTTCAAAGATTTTCCCCGGATAGGCGTAATCAAAGCCGCTCGACACGACCACCACGCCGGCGAGGCTGCCCTGCAGGAGCGCTAGGGCCGCCATGTTGCTCAATTCCCCTACATCATCAACGGCATCTGCGACACCAAGTTGGGCGGCTTGGGCCAAGAGGCCCGCCCCATGCGGCCCCGCGTAGGTGAGCCTCAGGGTCTGCGGCCCGATGGCAGGTCGCAGGCTGGCCATGGCTTGCAACAGTGGCGTCAAGTCGCGGCCATAGGCCAGGGACCCCGCGTACACCAGCCGACCCGGCGGCCCTTGCGGCGCGGCAAACTGCGTCACAGCGGGGCCGAGGTAGCCGTTGGTGACCAAGTGGATGGGACGGTTCGTCCTGGGCTGAAGTAGTGCGCAAATAGACGGTGTGACAGCAAAAATACAGTCAGCCCGCTGCAGGAGTTGGTTTTCCAACTGCCGGTGGGCCGCCGCTGTGGCCGGCGGTTGCAGTTCTGACCAGGGGTCGCGGTAGTCCAGGACCAGTCGGGCTTGACAATTCGTTGCAATTTCAGCGGCTAAGAGGGCACTCGAGTGGGCTGGCAGTGAAGCCAGGACCACGTCAAACCGACGTCCGCGCACAGCCCGCGCCGCAAGCCCATTCCAGCCGCGGTATTCATCTGGAAATTCAATTGGATGTAGTGCATTTTGCAGGACACCACGGGCCAAGGTGCGGACGCGCTGTTGGGCCGTCGGCGGTGTGGACGCCCGGGCCGAACTCGCGGCAGCCGCGGCGGGCGCCTTTGCCACCCGAGCTTTGGCAGCCCGCAGCCAAGTGCGCGGCATCACGGCCTGAGTGCGCAGTACCTCAATTCCGCTGGGGCCGCATAGACTTGGGTCTACGGGCGGACTGTACCCGGCGTGGGGCGTCAGAACCGTCACGTCCCATCCTGCGTCGCGCAAGGCCGTAGCCATCCGTTCCACGCGGCGCCCGCCGATCAGTTGGGAAGGAGCAAAAGCTGCTGAAATCAACAGGATAGAACTCATCGTCTCGCTGGCTCCATCACCTAGAAACCGTCATCTCGTGGGCGGTAGTCTAGGGCAGCAAGCGCCTCGGCAGCAACGGCATTGGGCCGGGCCGATCGCGCGCCTGCCCCGCCGGCCCTCGGGTCGCGGCCCTCCCCAGCATGTGCTAGTCTGGACTCCTGCCGATGTTCGCGCCGCAATCAAAAGCCCCAAATACCTATCATTCTAGGCGATTATCGATCAATGGCCGAGCTTCTTCAGGCCTGTGACCCTATGCCCCCCAAAGGCCGTTCAAACAGCGCGCGTGCCCCGCTTTTCACAGTTGTCCTAGGGAGTTGTGATGTTCTTTCTGCTTGCCCTGCCTCCCTGTGCGCAGGTCGACCTTGCAGCGCAGGCGCTTGGGGCTTTGACGGGGACGCCCGCCATTGACGCCCGGCAAATCCTCTTACGCGGTGCACCCTTTATCGCCCAGTGGCTCGAGGACTCGGGGCCGGCTCAAGTCGCAGCCCAGGCTCTGCGCGATGCCACGTTGGTCAACTGGCCCTTGCACGAGGACGCGCTGGCCCGGGTGCCTCAGGCCCTTGCTGCGCGGAGTTTTCGCTTTGAAAATGATGGTTTGTGGGCGTCCGATCGGCACACCGAATTGGTCCTGCCCTACAGCGACATCTTGCTGATAGCGCGGATGCGTTCCGATCAAGCGACTGAAACTGTTACGCAAACGACTGAGCGCAAGACCAACACCTTGGTCATGCTCACCACGGGCATGCCGATTGGGCGCACAGTGACCACGACGGACCGACAAAAATCCGCGCAAAACCATTACTTTTCGCTGGTCTTTACCGCCGATGCGGCCGTGCGGTTGCCGTGTGAAGGCCTCGATTACGGTGGCCTGCCCGGGCCGGCTCAGGCGTCATCATTTACCAATTACACGCAACTGCTCACAATTTTGGCGCAGAAGTCCCCAGGGGCAGTGGTCGATGCGCGTTTGGAGCGCATTGCCGGCAAATTGCAGCTGCAGCCGGGCGCGCCAGGGCACCAGCGACTCGAAAGGGAAGGAAAGTCGACCAAGGTGCGCAGTCAGTCCCTGCAGTTTGATAACGAAGACGCGGCCTTACAGGCAGCGCATCTACTGTACTTGGCCACGCGACGGCAGCGGGCGGGCGGATAGGGAAAACGTACTCATTCTAAGGTGATTACGGCGGACATACCTCCTGGCCCGCCGAGGTCAGATGCAGGAGCACCGCCTGGGGATGCGTGCCAAGCCACGTTGTCGTCAGGGAAATCTCGGCCGTCAGCCAAAATGAACCATCGGTTGTCGCCAGCAGACCGCGAGGGTTGTGCAAATCTGCGGCAAGTAAATGGTTTTCTTCCAGACTCCCGTCCGCTCGCAACCGCGCGAGCCGCGCCGGCGCATCCCAAGCGAGCCAAACGCTAGGGCCCTGTGCTGAAATAGCCTGAAATACCGAGGGATTGTTGATGAGCAATCGTTGCTCCAGCGCCTGCCCGTGGTTGTCCAAATGCGTCAGCGTCAACGCGCCCTGCGCTGAACTGCCCGTGACCAGCCAAAGCGTCTGGTCGTTGACTGCCGTCAGGGCCAGAGGCGGACCAAGTGTCGGAAAAGACTGGAGCCATGCGAATTGACTAGGGTCCGCCGTGACGCACCCTACGGCAAGGCCGCTTGCGCTCGGCTGAGGGCCTACGACGACTGCCGGGCAAATCGCTGTTTGCGCCACCATTTGTGGTGTGATCGCCAATGGTTGCGGCGGCCCCAGGGGATGGCCGTCCAGGTCCAGAGACCAGTGTCGACCCGCGTTGTCGGGCGTGCCCGGCAGCGAACTCAGCACGACGATGCGGTCGGCAAACAGGCCGATTCCTGCTAGCAATTCGGTAACATCGCCACTTAGCGACAGTTCTTGTCGCCAGGTCGTCTTGCCGCTGCTGCCAGCGAGTGCCTGCACGTAGGCCTTGTGTCCCGGCGTTGGCCAGGGGCTAGAGGCCACAGCCAGCACGACGCGCGACGACGATTGCCGAATATCTTGAATGAATTGACCTGCATTCTGGCAGTCTTCATGGTACCAGCGCGTGGTGCCATGCAGGTCCGTTCGCAGCACCGAAGGCACTGGCGGGCCTGCACAATCGCTAGAACCCACTGCCCCGAAAAGCAGCCAATCGCCGCCATCCACGGCCTGCAGGCCGCGAAAGGATGAGTCAAAAATGCCGTAGATTTGATGGGTTGTCGCTGTCTCGCTGCATTTGCCCTGTTGGCACTGCACTTGCCCACAGCCGGGGACAGCTTTGGCTCCGGCGTCCAGTTGAGCCGTGGACGTACCCGCACACGCCCAAAGAAGTAGGCCCAGCGCCCCTAGCATCGCCTTGTATACACTGGGCAATGGGTCTCTCCATCCGCTGCCGGCAGCATGGCCCAAGACCAGCGACCGACGCTTGCTGGCTCAGGCGGTCCTGCGTCGACGCGTCAGCGCAGCGCTTGGGCCTAGCCGAGGCAGCCAAAGGTTTGCACCTACAGCCGCTTGCGCCTGGAGCGGCGATCGCCCGAGTTGCTTGCACTCATTGTCGAGACGCGAAACCCCCGGTTCAATCTTACACTTTCTTGCGCGTCGGCATGGCGTGCACCAAGGCCGCCAAGGAAACCCGCGCCGTTACAACGGCCAAACCCACACCACCGACAATTGTTCCCACCAGCACGAGGTTGCCCATGATCTGCTCCACGCGGCCAATTCACAGCCAAGTGTGGACGCTAGAACGGTCTGGGGAAAACGCAAAAAAACGATCCAGAATGCACGGTTGTCCCCTGTACTGCCGGGCAAGAATCGCGCGCCGCGGCAGTTGCAAAACAGGTGTAATTCTGCCGCAGAACTGCGGCAGAACTGCCGCGAACTGTCGCTAAACCATAATCCGCTCAGACACTTGTAACGCCTGACGCAGCCTCTGACTCAAGGCCTGACCAAAGGCCTGCAGGGTCAACTCACCAATCCCCTGGGCGCTATGGGCAAAACGCGGTCGCCACGAGCCGTTGTCTTGTAACTCGGCGGTAATTTGCAGAGAAACCTGTTGTTCGCCGCTGCCAAAGCGCAACTCCACCGCCACCTCGTCGCGCTGCCAACTCGCGGCCCCAGCTTGGAGTCCAGCCAAGGGCTGCCGCGTCAACTGTTCAACCAGTAACGCTAATTGCTGTCGTGCCCGTTGCAAGGCTTGCTGTCGAATTCGCGCCGCGCGCAGGGCTGCATCGTGGGCCAGTTGCAGATCGCGCAGGGGCGGCAGGTCACACTCCTGCGAGAAAAGCGTAAAAAGTTCGAGCACTTGCTTGTGCAGCTCGGCGCAGTCAACAGCGCCCCGGGGTTGGGAGGCCGCCCTTAGGACCATCTTGTCACTGCGCGCCAGTAGCCAGGGCTTTGCGGCGATCGGCACCGACGTCGCTTGTACCACAAAGGTGTAACCTTGCAGTTCTATGTGAATTTCTCCGCGAGCCTCGTCGGACTTGACCACGCGACCCGCACGGGACTGCAACCACGGTTCCAGGGTCGGCAGGGCCAGCAAAGGCAGCAGGCGCCCGCGCAACGGCAACTGCCAAGCCAAGGCCGGTGTGACGGGCTGGAATTCAGAATCACCATAGAATTGCCGGTACTTGTCAAACACACCGCCGCAGACGCCATCGAATACGCACTGGCTACAGCCGCTGGGCTTGTGCTTGTCGACGCGCTTATCCTCGTATTTGTTGAATCCTTCCTGGGTCTTGCCCTGCCCATCGGCCGCAACCGTCACCGTATCCTCGCCGTCATGGTGGATGCGATGTTGCAGCTCCGGCATGGTGCAATAGGGAATGTTGCCGAAATTCAAGTCGAAATCGTCGCCCTTTTGGCTGCTGAGTCTTGACTCCAACTCCGCCAGCGGCCCGCGCAACTCGCTGTACTTAGGCATGATCGTCTGCAGATAGGCGTCGGTGCGATCGCCGGCGTCGCGGGGACGGATCATGTCCAGGTGCAGGTTTTCGAAGTGATATTGGCTCGCCAAATCAGCAAGTTCGGGCAGCGATTGCGCGTTAGAGGTGACCACGCAGCAATTGCCACTGAGGCGCTGTCCTTGGCCATCAAGTACTTGTAACGATTCAATAATTCTCTTCCACGCCCCAGGGTTGCAGGTCGTCGCGTCATGGGCGTCCTGCGTGCCGCCTTGCAATGAAAAACGCCAAATCACCCGCTGCTGACGCCCTGGGCCCAGTAGGTCCAGAATCTCCCCAACTTGATTGCGGAATCGCGCCTTGGGCGTCATGACGCCATTGGTAAAGATCACCAGTTCGGCAAAGTCGAGGTCGACCGCGGCGCGCAAGAGATCCAAAAAGGTGCTCTGAAGCGTCGGCTCTCCACCTAGAAACGTAATTTTTTCAGCGCCATTTGCCCTGGCGGTGCGCAGTTGGGCCAGGATCGGCTCGGCAGGCAACTGCGGGGCTCTCTTCTGCTCAGACAGCTGTCCGGACACGCAGAACACGCAACGATTGTTGCATAAATGCCCCAGCTGCACTTCCACTTGGCGCTGCGGTTCAGCCACGGTCCGCTTCTCCCTGCGGCAGCGCCCAATTCCGGCGTGCCCGTGTTGTAGACTAGCGGGCATGGGCCCTTGACGCCAGCCTTTTCGATGAATCGCGGTCGTAACTGCTTGGAATAAAGTGGCTTTATTGTGCTGGCGCCTCGTTGTCTAGGGCGCCTAGCCCTTGGCCCAACGTGTTCTACGTGTTACGGCGCAATTGCCAATGAATCAAAGCTGTTCGATTGGGAACCACGGAGCGACGCGTACTCACCTGCGCCCAAGCCGCGTCTAGGTTCAGTCCTTGGTGGGCCACCAGCCAAGCGATGGCCACGGTCGGCGAGCGATTCAGACCGGCGGTGCAGTGCAAATACACTGATCTTCCGCCGGCATGCATCGACTGTACAGCTGCCACGGCATCGGGTAGCCCTTGGACCAAGCTGATGTCGTCAAAATCTGTAATCGGCTTGCGTTCCGCGGAGATTCCTTGGGCCATGAGGAAGCGCCACAGCAGGGCCCAGGTCAAGCCCAGGGCTTCTAAGTCCCGATCGGTCTGAACGCAGACCAGGGCGTTAATTCCCTGTTGGCGCAGGGCCTTAATCCGCTCCGGCGAATCCGGGCAGGGACCGACAAAGAGGCGATCAGCCACTTCATGGAACTCAAAGCTTTGCGGCATAGTAGGCGAAATCCTTGGGAATGGCGGACAAGATCCTGGCTATTGGTTCGGCGCTGACTGGGACCGATCCGCGGTAGCCTTGGTGCACTCATCGGGCACAAAGGACGAAAATAATTTGAGATCAATCGGTTGAGGCGTGGGGTCGTCCTCCTGATCGATCCAATGCTTGGCCAGCAGCGTGCCGGTGACGATGCCCGCAGCACCCACGCCGACCAGGGTAAAGCGGCTGAAATCGCCGCCTAAGCCATCGAATTTGCTGAATCGGTCTAGCACTGCTGCTCCGGCCAGCAAGGAGGCTCCCAGGGCAATGGCGGTCCAGGCAGGCCAGCGAGCGTGAGGTTCTTGGGGCGCCAAAGATGCCGAAAAACGAACACTTGAGCCCGGAGTCAACACAAAGTTCGCTGAGCCCGGCACATGACCCGGTTGACGCAGGACCACGCTATGCGGTCCGGCCGGCAGGGCAGCCATCGGCTCGCCAAGCTTGAGGATCTTGGATTCAATTTCAGCAGTACTACCAGGGGCTTGGGTAGAGTCCAAGCCGACTAGGCCCAAGGTGAGCACGGTGACCGGCGTACCTTGCCCCGCGACCACGACCAGCGGATTGGGCAGAGCCCGAAGGCGCGTCGCGTCGCCTCCAATGGCCCAAGTGCCCGTCGCCAGATCGCAATGGTTGCTGCCGGGATGCAATGAGAAGTGCGTGGTTGCGCGCCCATTTTGCAGGTCAAGGGTCAATGTCGCATCGGCCTGGATATCGACATAGCCCGGGGCCTGGCTCGCGGCTTGGGGCAGGGCAACGGCCGGCGCCGAGGCCTCCGGCTGGGTCGCAGCGGCTGTCCCCGCACTGGGCTGAACACCGGGGCTAGTGGACGCTGGCGGTGCCGCCTGAGCCGGGGCCAGACGCAGCAGCAGGGCACAACTCAGCGCGAGGCAAGGCAACGGGGCTGCACGGTTCATCAGGGTCTCCAGCGCGCGATCGGCGTTAGGCTCGGGAATCCACGTTATGTTCTGGCGATTTGCGTGCCGAGACCAAGGACGGTCGTCGCCACAGCCGCTCCGCCAAATCTTTGAGCCCGGCATGGGCCTGCAGATCGATGCCGTACCGCTCCAAGATCGACAGTGGCTGCGCCAGACATAAGTCCGCGTATGTCAAAGAGTCTCCGACGAGCCATTGCCGTTGTCCGAGCAGCGCCGCAAACACCGCCAAGGCCCGCTGAACCCGGTGACCTTCCTGGCGAACGACTTGCAAATCCCATTGATCGGGGTCGCGCCCGCTCATCGCTCGGTCGAGCTTGAGCAACGGCTCTAGCAGTGCGGCATTGCAGATCTGCTCCGCCATGGCCACGCGCGCCTTCTGCAAGGGATCCGCGGGGATCAGGGCCGGTCCGAGGCTGCCTTCGATGAACTCGACGATGGTCAGCGAGCCAAAGATCGGCTTGCCGGCGTCGGTCACATAAATCGGCAAAGTTCCTAAGGGGTTGAGCGAGAGCAGCTCCGGCGGCGGCAGGTCGCGCACCACCCAGTTGGCCACATGCGCAAGCTCGCGCTCCGCCAAATACGCACGCACGCGCAGGCAGTAGGGGCAATCGTAGTACTGGTAGAGCGTAGCCATTGGCCTCCGTAGCCCGCGAGGATAGACGCAAAACGCCGGTGGCTCAAGGCGGTCCGGGCGCGGTTGCCGAGGCGCTGGCAAATCGCTAGGCTTGGGTCGATGCGCGGCCGTCGGCAGGCCGGCCAGAAGAGGGTTCGCTTGACATCCACAGACATCCATTGTTGGGCAAGCAAGGCCGTATTGCTTGGGTTTTTGGGCGGATTCTTCATCGGTTGTGGTGACAAATCCGGCACCACCGGCGTGACCGACACGGCGGCGGCGACCGACAGCAGCGACG
Source organism: uncultured Myxococcales bacterium (assembly GCA_903840165.1). GTDB lineage: Bacteria > Myxococcota_A > UBA9042 > UBA9042 > UBA9042 > CAIMEY01. The sequence continues at coordinate 98,050 of CAIMEY010000075.1, forward strand.
CCAAGGGCCAACCAAGCGACGCCGCGACCGACGCTGTGCTCACCGTCCCAGGACTGGGCAAAGTCTGCGCCGCCAAAACGGATTGCCCCGGCACCTTGTTTTGCCTGGAGACCAACAGCGTCTCGGGCACTGGCATTTGCAGTCAAACCTGCATCAACCATGCCGATTGCGGCAAGGGCTACTTCTGCAATCCCGTGGCGGATAAGACCGTGTGCACGCCGCCGCGCTATTGCGATCCCTGCACCACGGCTCAGGATTGTGGCGCGGACCTCCCTCTGTGCCTGCCCGGCAGCGACGGCCGCTCGTACTGCACCCACAGCTGCGCGGTGGGCGATACCAGCTGTTCGCCCGGTTCATCGTGCAAGACCTATGGCAGTAAGATCAACGAATCCGCGTGTATGCCCGATTTCGGCAGTTGCAGCGGCGACGGCAGCCAGTGCAGCCCCTGCAGCGCCCAGGCCGACTGCGCCAGCAACGCCCAATGCCTGACATCCCCTGATACTGGCGAGCAATTTTGCGCCCAAACCTGCAAACCGGGCGATCCCAGCGGTTGCCCAGCCGGCTATGGCTGCTGGGAGCAAAAAACCACGCCAGGAAAGGGACTTTGCTACAAATCGATCGCCGGCAAACTCGTCGCCACCTGCGCCAAGGGCGACAAAGGCTTCTGCGATTCGTGCGCCCATGACTGGGAATGTGCGTCGAATCGCTGTGCTAGCAAGGACAGCAAATCGTTTTGCGTGCAGCCCAATCCGTGCGACAAGACGACCGAAGCCAAGGACTGCCCCTATGGCGGCGAGGCGACGTTTTGCGTGCCCTCCTCGGTCGGCAATATCTGTTCTCCGCCGCCGGCTTACGGTTGCCAAGGCTTCAAAGGCTGCATGGGTCACGCGTGCGGCAATGGCGAAGTTTGCGACAACGGTGTCTGCAAAAAATCCTAGAGAATCTATCTAGTTTGCTGTCCTGAGAGGTCTTGATGAATTCCGCGCCTCAGCCCCATCTGCCGGTGGCGACTGCCCGCCAATTGCTCGACGCGTTGCTCTTGCGCGCCAAAGGGGCTCCGGTCCGGCCTTGGGTCGCTCTGGACCTGGATGGAACCCTCTTTGATAACCGTCCAAGAACGCTGGCAATTCTTCGGGCCTTTGCCCTGAGCTTGCGCGAAGAAGTCCCCGAACTGCAGCAGGCCGTACAGGACGTGCGCATCGAGCAACTGCAGTACAGCCCCAGCCAGGCCGTGGCGGCTTTGGGATTGCCTCATGAAGATTTGCCTAATCGTTTCATGGCTTTTTGGCGCGATCGTTTCTTCACCAATGCGTGGCAGGCTCTTGATGCTGTGGAAGACGGCGCCGCTGCCTTTGCGCACGCACTGGTCGATGCGGACCTCGGCGTGGTGTACCTGACCGGCCGCGACCGCCCGGGGATGATGGCAGGTGTGCTGCATGGCCTTGATGTTCATGGGTTTCCGTTGATGACGGCGCAAACCCAGGTCGTGCTCAAGCCGAGCTTTGCGATGGGCGACATCGAGTTCAAGCGCCAAGCTCTGGGGCAATTGACCCGCAATGGCGCGGTCCTCGGTCTGGTCGATAATGAGCCCGGCATCGTCAACATGGCCCTGGAATTGGTGCCTGACCTGCTCGGCGTGCGGATTTGCCGGCCGGCGGCGCCCAATGCGGAGACATTGCGGCAAAACGCTTGGCAGATCGGTTCGTTCCTGCTGTCGTAGCAGCGTACCGGTCTGCGCCCGGTGTTGCCGGCGTCGCTGCGGCGATTGACACTGCGCCAGCAGATCTTTATGCTGCCGCCCCCGCTTGGGCCCTGCGGCGCGTAGGTTGCCGCAAGCAAGGCCAAATCAGGCCGCGTGAACCCGGACTGGCCCTCAGCCGTCCCGTGTAAACCTAGTGTTATTTCGGAGCTTTTGCCATGACTGATGCCATCAACGCCCCGGCAGGCGACGCCGCTTTGGTTGCCCGCGTGCAGAACCACGGCTTCTCGCCCGTTGCCAGCCAATGCGTCGGCTGCGGCCACATCCGCCTTGTCGACGGCGTAGCCTACTGCAACAGCTACGCCAGCCCCGAAGCCAAGTGGCTGAGCGGCATGTGCAATTTCGCTACGCACGCCAAGATCGAACGCGTCAAGGAAGTCCGCTCGATCAATCCGTTGAAGGCGTCCAAGCGCGGCGGTAAGTAGTCGAAGTAGAACGCAATTCGCAAGCGAGGCAGCGATGGCCGAGGCCACTGTGGTGCGCAGCGAGGGTTCCGATCCAGGCCAAGCCAGCGACGACCTCGTTACCCGCGAGGACGACGGTGCGGTGGCGATCTTGCGCGTCAACCGTCCCAAGGCCCTCAACGCCTTGGACGCGGCGACGCTGCGGCGGATTGGTGAGCGAATTGCCGAAGTTGGCGCTGATGATGCGGTGCGGGCCCTGGTCCTCACGGGCAGTGGCACCAAGGCCTTCGTCGCCGGTGCGGACATCGCGGCCCTGCGCGACATGAATCCCGAACAAGCAAGCGCCTTTTCGCGACTCGGTGGCGGCGTTTTCCGCCAGCTGGAGCGCCTGGGCAAACCGACCCTGGCGGCCATCAACGGCTTTGCCCTGGGCGGCGGCTTGGAACTAGCCCTTGGCTGCGACGTGCTGTTGGCGGCTGACCATGCCAAATTTGGCTTGCCTGAAGTGACGTTAGGCGTCATTCCTGGCTTTGGCGGCACCCAGCGCATGGCCCGCCTGATCGGTGCCAATGCGGCGCGGCTTTGGGTCATGTCCGGGGAAATCTTTAGCGCTCAAGAGGCTTTGCGCCTGGGTTTGGTCTACAGCCTCCACGAGCCCGAGGCGCTGCTGCCGGCCGCGATCGCCTGGGCGCACAAGATGGCCAGCCGTGGTCCCCTGGCTGTCGCAGCCGCCAAATCGGTGATTGACCGCGGCTTGGACCTCGGTTTGGATGCGGCAATTGAGCTTGAATCTCAAGCCTTTGGTCAGTGTTTTGCCACAGCCGATCAGCGCGAAGGCATGGACGCCTTCTTGGCCAAGCGCCGCCCTGAATTCCGCGGCCAGTAGGCCCATCCGCCCGTCATTCGATCTCAGAACGACCCGCTACGGCGTCGCGCGCTTGGGCCCAGGCCTCACGCGGGTCAGTGCCCCCACCTCCGCTGGATCCGTAATCGGCTCCTGCTCTTGGCGCAGGATCAGGCGGTGCTCGGGGCGGTGACCGTCGATGTGCACGCGGCGGCGAATTTCCCGACCGTCGTAGCGGATATGCAGCAAGTGCTCTCCGGGCGTTACAGCCAGGAACTTCGCGGGTTTATGCGCGGGCACGGTGACCAGGGGCGCATCATCCAGGGCAGCTACGACCGAAGTGCTCTGGCCCGCCAACTCCACCACAACAGTGACCGTTTCCCGAGTCGGCGTCGGTAGTTCCACCTGTTGGGCGGGCACAGCCTGGCCATTCCAGACCTGTTGGCGCTGGCTGGTCGTATCGAGCACTTGCACCGACAACTGCCCTGGGTCAATCGGCAATTGCTGGCGCTTGCCCGGAGCCACAGTGGCCAAGGTCTCGCCGTGGACGACGATCGCCAATTCTGCCCGTCCTTTGTCGGCCTTGTAGCAATTCCCCTTCTCTTTAGCACAGTTTCCGAGCCGCATCGCCGCATCGATCGCGCCAAAGTGTACCGTCCGCACGTCCCCATCGCGCAGGACAACAGTGCCCTCTGCCAGCAGACCTGAGCGAACACCGCGTACGGACAGCGGATGCACGCCTGCCTGCACGTCAAAGCGCAAATCCTTGCCCGGTGCCACTTGGCCGCGCGTGAAGTGGTCCAGGGCGATCACGACGGCCTCGCGGGCATCATTGTGCACCGTGACCGCCGTAATGGCCGCGCGCACGTCCCAGGAGACAGAAGTCCCTGGTTTGCCCCAAATGCCCGTTTTTACATGGCGATTGCTACCCTGCAGCTCTGCTTCCACAGCGATCCGCCCGGCCGGAACCTCACTGTGCTCGGTCTGACCCTGGGCCAACTGCCACGCGCCCACGCCCGTGATCGCCACGAGCGCGGCTTCTCCTGACGTATTGCGGATGTACAGGCTCACCGTGGGCCTGCGGACGACCCAAGTTTTCTCCGCGGGGTCCTGCTTGGCGATCATGTCGAGCTTGTAGTTGAGATTGGAGTCCAACCCCTTCAGCTTTAAGCCAAATGTCTTGCGCGGTAGCCACCAATCGACGCGGTGCTTGGCCAGCACGACCGTGCCAAATTCCATCAGTGCGGCAGGCAATTGCAGGTCCTCGCCGCTTTGATTGTCTACGTGCACCAGGACTTCGGCCGATCGTTCATCCTCGGCCAGTCCCGTGGTCGTGGTCAGGGTCAGTTCGCTGCGGTTACCATCGGCCAGGCTAATAAGAAATGCTTTGTGTTTACCTGGCATTAAGCCAAGAAGTTGCACCTTCTGGTGCGCATCCAGGGTGCCCCAGCTGTGGCCGTCGATCAGGACCTGCACTGCGTCCGCAGTGTGATTCAAGAGTTCCGTTGTAGTTGCCAGGGGTTGTAGAATGATGCGCGACGTCTCGCCGGCCCGGGTCTGCAGTTCCATGGGGCGCCACTGCCTACCATGCTTGCCGCGGGCCAGCAGTTTGTGATCGCCGGGCGCGATCGGCCCCAGCAGGTAGGTCTGCCCGGGCTTGACCTTGCCCGCGCTGCTGCCATCGAGCGTGAGCAACTGGGCATCACCACTATGATTGACCAGTTCCACGCTGCCGCCCGGCTCTCGCAGCACCACAGTCCGGCCGCGCAGACCTGTGACGATCGCCGTGCCACTGAGTAGCCAACCCTTGAAATCGGCTCGTGGTTTTGCCTCCGCGCGCCACGTTGTCTTGGCTTGCTTGACGCAGGTGCGCGCTGTGCCCAGGCCCAGTAACTGCCGCTTGGCCGAGTTATCTACCTGAATTTCCAGAACTTCCTGAGTCTCATTGCGCAGCAGCAGGCTATGGACGCAGCCACGGGCATCAGCTGTCTCGGCGGCTTGTGGTTGGATTCCGGCACTGCGATTCTTGTGGCGCGGATGGGGCTTGGCTTGCAGCGGCGTTGCAGCCAACAGGCCCAGGATCAGCAGTGCGCTTAAGTAGCGGAGGCGTTGAGGCGGGAGGGGGCCAAACCTCTGCTGTCCTCGCTTGTCCACTGCGCCAACCATGCGTCCACTCTGGCCTTTATACAATCGCGCGTCAACTTTCACCGGGTTGCCCCATCGCCGGCGGCCGGCGTTCGCACTTTGGTCTAACTCCCCGCACCGTCAAAAAGTTCCTCAACAAAGAGAGCTGCGTCAAAATCTCGCAAATCACTCATCTTTTCGCCGACGCCGATCAGTTTGACCGGTAGGCCAATGCCGCTAGCGATGGCAAGGACCACGCCGCCCTTGGCCGTTCCGTCGAGTTTGGTCAGAACAATGCCAGTCACCGGCACAGATTCGCGAAATAATTCAGCCTGTTTAACGGCATTCTGGCCCATGGTCGCGTCAAGCACGAGTAGCGTCTCATGGGGCGCTCCAGGCAGCGCCTTGGCAGAAACGCGTGCACATTTGGAGAGTTCCTCCATCAGGCCCTGGTTGGTATGCAGTCGCCCGGCGGTGTCGAGGATAACTAGGTCAAATCCCTCCGCTTTAGCCCGCTCGATGGCCGCGAAACAAACGCTGGCTGGATCGGCATTTTCCTTGCCGCGGTGGATGGGGACGTCGGCGCGTTGGCACCAGACTTCCAACTGGTCGACTGCGGCGGCGCGAAACGTATCAGCAGCCGCCACCAGAACCTTGTGGCCCTCTTTGCTGTAGCGATGCGCCAACTTACCGATGCTCGTCGTCTTGCCCGAGCCGTTGACGCCCACCACCATGATCACGGCCGGCCCTTGGGCCACCCGCGTCACCACCGGCGCTTGCCCCACTTTATCTAGCAATTGCTGGGTCTTTTCTCGCAGCGTCTTCCACACGTGGGCCGGATTGGCCAGCTCTTTGCGACTCGAAGCATCCTTGAGAGATTGCAGCAGTTCATGGGTCGTCTTGACGCCTAAGTCTGCACGAAGCAAGACTTCTTCGATCTCTTCGTACAGCGATTCGTCGATCTGCTTGCCCGCGAACAGTTTGCCTAGACGGGCGATAAAGCCCTCAGCTTTGGTCTTCTGCAGGCCTTGGGCCAAGGCCGCCTTCTGTTCTCTGGCAGAAGAATCGCCTGCCATCTCAGCAGCTTTACGCAGGGCGGCCAGGGCTTCATGCTCGGCCTGATCCTTGGCGATCTGTCTCGCCTGCTCGGGCGTGATCTTGACCGCTTGCCCATCGGCGGACAGCTTGATCGACCCGGCCTGTTCGCGGTGTTTTTTCCTTTCAGCAGAAGTACTTGCCCCATCATCTTGCTCAGCTCCAGGCCGCGCAAGTTTCGCCGTGTGGTCCGGTCGCTGTGCAGGTGGCTTGCGCAGGAGTAGCCAAGCACCCACAGCCACAACCGCAAGCACTGCCAGGGCAATTAGGCCTCCGTGGCCGCCGCCATCGCTTGCCGGCATTTGGGCCAGGGGCAGGGCGCACAGGGCGTGGATGATGGGCAAACTCATGGGGCTCCTTTGTGCTATGCCCAGGAAAATACAAAAGAAAGAGAGCAGACGTGGCACACCCTTGTGGCAAGAGGTCCGGGCCATCGGCGCGGCAAGGTAGGATGGATGGTGCCGCCAAGCAAGCCACCAGCGTGGGCGTCGGCGTGCCCCAGTGCCAAGATCGGAACACTTCGGGTATCTTCGCTGTACCCAGGGCGAATCGGGCTTGAGCGCCGTGGGCGCGTTTTCCTTGGCACAAGGACATAAAGGGCTGGCCGCAGATGCAGCGAATGATCGCAAATAGCTTATGGTTCGCTTTGGTTGCGCTGTTGCCGACAGCCGTGGCTGTGGCTGAGCCGGTACTTCCGGCCGGGCAAGAAGCGGCAATCGGCCAATTGCTGGGTGAAGGCGCGGAGTTGGCAGGCTGCCGACTGATCGATGCGCGCATCGACCGTGACCGAATCGACGGGCGCTACCATTGTCAGTCGGCGGGGCAGGAGCCCGTGGATGTTGCCACCGTCTGGCGGCACGCCGGCGTCGCTGATCCCAACACGCGAGCGGCCGGGCCTTGGTCCCTGGTTTTAACCCCAGAATTCGAACCTTTGCGCACTGTCCTGACCCAGCGAATCATCGACCTTGGCGACAAAGTGCATTGGCAGGAACCCCAAGCGGCACCCACGGTTGCCCCGGTTCAGCGCGATCAACCCTCGGCCGCGGCGTTGCGCCCCATGTCGCCCCAAGCCAAGGCGGCGTATGAGCGCAGCGAACAGATGCTGCATGATGGAAAACTCCTTGAGATCGTAGACTTGCTTCGACCATTCGCCGCCAAAGAGCCGCACCCGTGGTTGATTGGCCGTATCGTTGTGGGCGCGGCGGCTCAGGCCAGTGGGCCCGATGGTGTCGCCACGGTCGATCGCTGGATGGCGCAGGCCGATGCCCATCGGGACGACGATTTGGCACAGTTCTTGGCCGGTGTGGCGGTGCATTATCGGGGCCATTTGCGGGCGTCGTCGCGCGAAGAAAAGCTGCGTGATTACAACCTTGCCCTGCAGTATTTGGGCCGTGTAACCCAGCGATTTGGCGACAGTCCTCGCCTTTGGATCTACCTCGCGGTGAGTCAGCTGCGCACTGGCCATCAAGCGGAGGCGGAAGCGGCCATAGGCCAGGCTGTGGCCCACGATGACGGTGCCGACGCCGACATTTACTATTGCCGCGCCGAGGTTTACCACCGCAAGAACCCCGTGCAAGCCCTGCGCGACATCGAGCGCTATGAATCGATGATGGCTGCCAACAAGACGGGCGGTGCCTGGGTTGCCGCCAAAAAAGAGTCACGTGTCAAGCACATGCACGACGTGATGACCGACGTGGCTGCGGGGCGACGCGTGGTCGGCGATGAGGAACTGTTCGACCCGATTCTCGGCAGCGGTCGACCGCCGTGGATGCAGCTGGGCCCCGCAGAAATCAGCGGAATTGTGCTGGTTTTGGCGGCGCTTGCCTTGCTGCTGCGTCGTCGGCTCAGGCCACCTCGGGGCGCTTAGATGCAGATGCGCGCTTGGGGCCTAGGGCTGCTGCTCAGTTGCTTGGTGGCGCTGCCTGTAAGTGCTGAAGAATTGCCGGGTTTTGTCCGTCAATTGCTGGCCGGTTCACAGCAGGCCGCGGCGCCGGATCTGGCGGGCCATCACCTCGTGCGGGCCCAAGCGCAGGGCGGGACTTATCGGACCGTGTGGCGGCCGTTGCAGCCGCCTGCAGCGCCAGAGGTCGTGATTGTTCTAGCGCCAAGGCCGCCGGATCAGCCGGCTTTTGCCCTGACGCCGTCTTTTCGCGTGTCCTTTGAACTGCCGCATCAGCCCGGGCAAATTAGCCAAACGCCGCCGGAGGTTCAGGCCCTCACCCAAGCGGTGCGCGACGCGGTGGCGGCCCACGATCCCGGGCAGTTGGTGCTGCCGGTGGCCAAGGCGTCGAGCCATGGGCTCAATCAGGCGCAGTTTCGTCCAGAAATTCAAGCAGATCGCTGGTTGCGCCTTGGTACCTGGGGCCTGCTCTGGCTGGGGCTCCTCGCGCTGTCGGTCATTGTCGGCGCTTCGATTTCGGAACTACTTGAACTAAGAAAAGAATCTCCTCGAATCGCAGTTTGGCTGGGCGCCGTCTTGGTCCTTGCCACCTTGGCGCGGGCCCTGGTGCCGCAGCGGCTGGTGATGGCGCACATGGGCCATGAACTCCTTGCTTCAGCTCAGCAATTGACGCCGCCGCTCAAGTACGGTCCAGCCGCACAGCAGTGGCTCCATGTATGGCTGCAATGGACGGGAGGCGGTTGGCCAGCGGCAGTGGCGCTCAATCAGGCTTGTGCGGTCCTGCAACTGCCTATTTTGGCAGCCTTGTTGCCAAAGTTGGGGGCTCAGCCACGGGCTGTGCTGCTCGCGCTACTGGCCGTGGGGCTCGCCCCAGTGCTGGTCCATGATGCCGCAAGCGAAAGCATTCTGGTGCCCGCGATGACGGCCGTGCTTGCGGCGTCTTGGGCCCTGGTGACCCACCTGCGCACGGGGCAGCGCTGGCCCCTTCTGGCGGCGTGGACCCTGGGTCTGGTGGCGATGTTGGCCCGTCCCGAGCTCCTGGCGCTGGTTCCGGCGACCGCCATGGTCCTCTGGGCGCTGACGCCGCCGCCGCGTCGATTTGCGTGGCGTTGGGCGGTTCTGGGCCTTTTGCTGGCGACCGTCGTGCTGGCGCTGCGCTGGCAACAGGTGACGGCGAGCCTCGAGGTGGAGAGGCAACTTGGCAATACGCCTCGTATTTTCTCCAATTTGACCCTGACCCGCGCTTGGCATTTGCTGGTCAAGGCTTATTGGCGCAAGAACGGCCTGCTGTGGCCGGAGATGGTTCCGGCCGCGCTCTGGCTGGGGCTCGGGCTGGGTTTTTGCGCGATGCGACGTCCTTTGTCGCAGCAGACCCGTCTATGGCTGGGCCTGGCCCTGCTGAGCGCTGGATACCTCCTGCCTACCCCATTGGATTTACCGTGGATTTCTGTGTCGCGGGTTCAGGCGCCGGCCATGCTTTGGGCGCTGGCCGCCTCCGGTGTGGCGTTGGCCTGTTGGCTAGATAAGGCGCCACGTCATCGTTGGATAACCAGTAGTATCGCAGTCTTAGCTCTGGCTTCGGCGCTGTGGACGGTGCCGCTTCTGTGGCGCGTCGATTTGCAGACCGCGGAGGAATCTGCGCTGCGGCAGGCCTTGGCCTTGCTGCCACACGCGCCCGCTACAGTGCTGACGCGCAGTCACGATGACCTGCCAGACGAGCGGATTCACTTGGGTTTTCCCGATTCCTTGCTGCCACCCCAGGTGGCGACTGGCGCGCTTGCTGACGCCCTGTCCGGTGCCGTGCAGCCTGGGCAGGATGGTCTTGTTTACGCGTGGTTGGGGACGCGTTGCTACCAGCGGGATTGCTCGGCCCAAGGCGTGCATCCGGCTTGTGCCGCGATTCTAAAGCAGTTTTACTTGCGCCCGGTGTGGACCGGCCAGGTAGACGTGCAACATTTGGACCTGCCGAGCGCGTTTGGCGGCGGCACGGACGACCCGTATCGCACAAAGCGCGACCTCGATTTTCCATGGTGCGTCCAGCAATCCAGCATTCCGCTTGGACTTTACGCACTGACGCCGCGCTAGGAGAGGTGGGCGGTTGGGCGGCGCGCGTTGCAGGTCTTTGCGCTGCGTTGCCAAGACTTCGACCTCGCGTGCATCATGCGGCCCGGGCCGTTGCAGAGGGTGGTCGGTCGCGGCGCCTCTGGGTCCCTACGCAATCCAGGCTAAGTTTGCAGAGATATTCTTCTTTCGAGTTCTTCGCATGCCTCTGTTGACCGACAGCAAAGCCTGGTTCCTGCCGCGCCGCGTCCTGCGTGGGCTGGCGCTGCTTGTTGCTGGGGCTGCGGTTATCGTATGGCCCGAAGTTTTGGCGCGAATTGCCACCGATGACGGTGATATCAATGCACCGCGATTGGTCTTTTTTCTGCGCGCCGTGTCGGCGGTTTGTGGCTACTTCGCCGTGGCGCTGGCGTGGTTGGCGCACAGGCCCCATGGCCCGTGGGCTGCCCTCAGGCGACCGGCCTTAGCCCTTGTTCTGTTAGGGACTTTCTTGGCCCTGTTGGCCCCGGCCACGTTCTTCGGCTATGCACGCTGGGTCTCGCGCGTGGACGTGTTGGCCGCCGTCGCGCCTGAACACCCGCTGGCCAAGGCGATTGCCGCGGCGACCGACAGGGAACAGCAGCTCGCGATCCTTGCAGAATCGCTGCAAAAACGGCCGGCACGTCTCTCCTTGCCGCCCCTGGCTGCCTGGATGGTGGACTCCAAGGCGGCAAAAGGGCGCAATGAGCTACGATTGCAAGGGCAACTCAGTACATTTCCAGGTGTTTCCCTGAATTGGCAGCCGGGGCAGGAACTCGATTGGTCGGCGATTCGTTCGACGATGCTCGATTTTGCACTCCAACGCCGTGATTGCTTTGACGATATGCTCACTTCAACCGATGGGCACCCGAGCGTGGCCCAGTTGAACTGGGCGGCGGCCTTGATGGCATCCTGGCGGCAGGGCAATACCTACTGGCCTGACTGGTATCCCTTTGTATGGAATGACGATACCACCTCCAACCGCGTCCAGATGGACATGGCCACCATGGAGTTGAGGCGGGCGGCGCATTTGACCGCCAAGGACGAGGAACTAGCCTTTTCTGAATCGCTTTTGCAACACGCAGAGCGGTTGGTTGAGCCCGCGCGATTCAACGCCCAAACCAACCATGGACTGATGCAAATCGCGGCTTTGCTAGATATTGCAGCGCATTACCCGGAGTTCGACCGCGATCGGGCCTGGTGGAATCTCGGCAAGCAACGGCTGCGCACTTATGTGCAAAGGGCCGTATCGCCAAGCGGTGTTTCCTATGAATTAAGCCCGAGTTACCACCACTTTATCACGGTCAAGCTGCTGTGGATTTACCTTCTGTTGCGCCAGCAGGGCGATCCGATGGCCGCCGAGTTGCAAGAAACTATCGCGTCGATGTTACTATTTTTGCAGGAGATTGCCCTTCCAAATGGCGACCTGCCTAAGTATGGGGACACAGCGACCGTTCGCTTGCAACTCGATCATATGCCTTGGGCGCTGGTGCCCGAACTGCTTGGGAAAGATGCGAAAGACATTGGGAAAACGCCGCCACCGTTCGCAGCTGCGGGTGTGCGTTGGCGGCCCGGGGACAGTTACTTTCTGATCAGGATGCCCAATCCAACCTGGGACGCGCACAACGGGATGATGGCGCTGTTGATGCTTGGTGCGGCCTCACAGGCGCATAACCATCCGGACAAGTTGGCATTTCAGCTGTTTGCCAAGGGGCGAACGATTCTCTCAGGGCCAGGTTTTCACACCTTTGCCGATGCCGACCGCTTCAAGTACTTTGCCACGCCCCTAGAAGGCACCGTATCTATGGATGGCGGCTCGCAAAAGATTGGCGACGCCCTCTTGGGTTTTGCAATTCAGTCCCCAGGTCCGCCAGGGCTGCAACCCTTTGCCATACAGGGAATCAGCAATCTTTATCAAGGGGTTGAACACCGTCGTACCCTGGTCTCTGCGGGGCAGGCCGGGCATCTGCTGATCATCGATGAACTGCATTCGTCGCAATCTCATCAATACTCACTAGATTTTCCCCTTGAACCAAGCCTAATTGCTGAGCTTTCCCCCGGGCTTGCCGTCGTGCTGCCCAGCCGTGGGGCGCCGCCGTTGTGCCATTTCCTCGTGCGTCGCGCGGATGCCCCTGCGCCGCTGCTGGCCCACATGGACGGTTCCGTCATTCGTTGGCAAGTGGCTGGAAAGGATGCTATATTTGTCTCAGAAGTCGACTGTTCCGCCCGCCCCGCTACGCAGCCTCAGGCCATTCTCGCGCCCGACCGGGTGCAGTGGCCGGCCGGCAAGAGTGCTTGGCAACTGCCTTTGCCTCTTCGGGAAGCTGGAATTGTGGCGCCGCAACCGGGTACTCTTGTGCCACAGATTTAGGCGATTCAAGCACGGTCCTTGCCCGTCCAAGCAGTTCCGCCCTAGCGCCCGACTGCAGCAGACCCCAGGCAACGCTTAAGGATTCTGGTTTATGGAGCCTCGCCTCGACCCGCCCAATCCATCAGCACCGCGCCACCGCGTGATCCGGCTTGCCGGCTATCTTCCCTTGTCGGTTTGGGCTGTTACGTTGCTTGGCCTGCTGCTGCGCGCCTGGCACCTGGGTGCCGAAAGCTTGTGGATGGATGAAGTTCGCCAAGTGCGAATGTACCATCATAGCGAGCACTTGTGGCACTTGATCTGGAGCGCCGCCGGTCAGCAACAGCCGCCCTTGGACTACCTCATCGGCTGGGCGCTGGCGCAGCTGCTGCCCTTTTCGGAGGTTGTCGCCCGTTTGCCGGCGCTGATCTTTGGCACTGCTATGATTCCGTTGGTCTTTCTTCTGGGGAGTCGTGTCTTTTCGCGGCGTGCCGGTCAGGGTGCGGCTTGGCTGGTGGCCCTGTGCCCGCCCCTGGTGCAATATGCCCAAGAAGCAAGGCCTTACAGCATCTACGCTTGTCTGCTCCTGGTCCTGCTGCTGGCGACCCTGAGATTTGTTGATTCCCCTGAAATAGCAAAGCGTTCTGGGCTGGGCTGGCCGGCATTTCTGCTGCTCATGAGCCGAGGTATGGAACCGCTCCTGGCGCTGACAAGCCTTGGAATTACTTTCCTTTTGCTGTTGCCGCGCCGTCGCTGGCGGGCCGCTCTGCAACCCCTGGTCCTAGCGGGCCTGGCTTTTTTGCCGTTTTTTGGCGTGATTGTCGTTCGTTCTGTCCAGTACCTCGGGGGCGCGCCCAGCCACGTCCAGGCCAGCCGCCTGCAAAGGTTGGCCCTGTGGCCGCAGATGATTCGTGAGGCTACCACCGGCCTTGCACCACACGCTTGGCCTTTGCTGTTGGGCGGCGCGGCCTTGGGCCTACTTGGACTGTGGCAACGCCGGCGGATAGATCACCATGCCCTTGTTTTGCCAGTGTTTTTTCTTGTTGTGATCCCGCTGCATACCTTTGTCTACGCCTTGAGCGTCGATGCCAAGGAAGCGCCGTTTCACGCACGCTACCTGCTGTATTCGTTGCCGATTCTATGCCTTCTGGCCGCCGTTGGCTGGGACCTGTTGGGGCAGCGTTGGCCTAAGTTCTCACTTCTGCTGGTCCTTGCCGTGATCGGCTCCGCGGCCCTACTGGCCCAAGATCTGCCCGATGTGTACCGGCTGCGCAAGGTCGATTACCGCGCGCTCGGTCAGGTCCTGGAGAGCCAAGCCCGCTACGGCGATGTGGTTTTGCGCTCGAGTTGGCGTCGCCGCGGCGGTTGGCAGGCCGATGTTTATGGCGAAGGCCTGTACTGGCAGTTGCCGCTTCCGCGCTTACAAGTGGCAGAATTGACTAAAGAAATTGCCGAGAAGCCCGAGGAACACCGCCGCATCTTCCTGGTCTTGCAGGGCTTGGCTGACACGCCCCTGCCCGTGCCGGCGGGTGTGGTGCAGACGCGGCTGCGCGGGCTAGTTCTCTTGCAGGCTCAGGGTGATTTGCCGTGGCGCGATGCGATGTTACGCCTGCTGGACCTCATGCTTGCGACGTATCCGCAGGACGATTCTCGGCTTGAACCGTTGCTGGCCAAAGCGCAGTTGCTGTGCGCTCAGGACCCCGGTAGTGCCGATAAAGTACTTGATAGTGCTCGTCTATTTCAGCAGGAGGCGCCGCTGCCCGCTCACTGCCAAGGCCTTGGGCGCTGATCAGGAGCGCCGCTTGAAACGCCTCTGTGTCTCTTCGCCCAGCGCGCGGACGAAGCGTAAGCCCGCTTGGAAACTTGGGACTTTGGTCTCACCGCCGATTCGATTGTGCTCGTGCGTCGGGAACTCCACGACGCGCAAGCCGGCCTGCAGGGCGCGGGCGGTCATGCGATATTCGACCGTGTAATCGTCGGGAAAAGGTTCGACCGCGGGCAGTGCAGACCGAGCTAATCCTCGATAACCATTGATTGAATCGGTGATATAGTGGCTTCGCGGATGCGGATTGAACAGGGCATTGAGCGCTAGGTTGAACGCATTGTTGACCCACCGCCGCGGCTTCAGCAGGTCGGCATCCTCTTCGTTGACCGCCCCTTTGCACATGCGCGAGGCGATCACCAGTTGCTGGCCCTGGCGCAAATAGTCAGCCATTTTCAGTAGATCGGCGGGATCTTCATTGCCATCGGGCGAAAAGAAGATAAAGGCGTCCGCATCCGACGCTTGCACGCCCAGGGTAAAGGCTTGCCCGCGGCCGCGTTGGGACTGATTCACAACAGGAATTCCGGATTCCGCCAGGAACTCCAGCGAACCGTCCTTGCTACCGCCATCCACAGCCAGCACCCGATTGAACTGGTCGCGGGGAATCTGCGGCACGATGACGCGCAAACCATCAATTTCATTAAGGACTAACAGGATCACATCGATCTTCATGGCTGCAATTCCTCGCGAAAGTAGTCGACCGTGGCGCGCAGACCGTCGCTGAGCGGTACGCGTGCCGAGAATTCGTAGTCGGCCTGTAGGCGCGAGACGTCGCAGTGGCGTCGGGGCTGACCTTCATGCTTGGAAGTATCGAAAACAACGCGCTTTCCCGTGCCGGCGAGGTCGCAGATCGTTTGCGCCACGCTGCCAATGGTCGTTTCTTCGTCCGCCCCGACGTTGACCGGTTCGGTGTCGGCGGCGCGCTCACAGACGCGGATGAGGCCATCGGCAAAGTCGCTGACATATAAGAAGGAACGGCTCTGCTGTCCCGATCCCCAGACCACCAACTCGTCCCCAGGGTCGCAGAACGCCTTGCGCACCAAGGCGGGAATGACATGGGAGCTCGCGGGCTCGAAATTGTCCCGTGGTCCGTAGGCGTTATAAGGCCTTGCCACGGCCACAGACATGGCGAATTCGCGGCTGTAGGCGCCGGCTAGGAATTCCTCCATGCGCTTGGCCCAGCCGTAGCCTTCGTTGGTCGGTTCGGGACGGCCGACAAAGCCTTCGGATTCTGGCGTCGGAATCTGGCAAAACCGCGGGTAAACACAAGCAGAACTGGTCACCAGAACCCGCCCCACGTTTTGCTGCCGGCATGCCTCCAAGGTCTGCAGGAATACGCCGATATTGTCGCGAAAGACGCTTCCTTGGTGGGCCATGTTGTACTCAATGCCACCGACAATCGCCGCTAGCATCAGCACGACGTCGGCGTCCTGCATCGCCCGGGCCGCCAATTCGGCGTCGCGCAAATCGCCGTGGACCAAGGTGATGTCTTTGGCAAAGCTGCGTACATGCTCGGGAATGCCGTCCTGCCGCGTCGGCACAACGACCTCGGCGGCCAAAGGCAAAAGGCGCTCGACCACATGGCTGCCGATGAAGCCGGCCCCGCCGGTCACCACGACGCGTTTGCCGTGCCAATACGCCGGGTCTGCCAACGAGGGCGTCAGAAAAGGCATGAAAATTCCTCTATTTGAATGCGCAGGTGCCTAGGCGTGACGACGCGCAAGCTCAAGGTAGGGCAAAAGACCAGGAAATTGCGCTGGATCTAGGCCATAGGCCTGCACATCGGCGGCCAGCATCATGCCCGTGAGCTGCAGGAAACTAGTTTTCGGTTGCCATCCAAGGAGTTGGCGTGCCTTGCTCGCATCGCCGAGCAGGTGGTCTACCTCTGTAGGCCGGAAGTACACCGGGTCAATGCGGACCACATCGCTGGGGTTGAGCCCCACCATAGCACATGAAATCTCAAGGAATTCCTGGACAGAATGCGTCTCACCGGTGGCGACGACGTAGTCATCGGCTTGGTCGTGCTGCAGCATTTGCCACATCGCCTCGACGTAATCGCCAGCAAAGCCCCAATCGCGTTTGGCCGCCAGATTGCCCAGGTAGAGGAAGCGCTCCTTGCCGGCCAAGATCTGCGCGAGACCACGGGTGATTTTGCGTGTCACGAAGGTTTCACCGCGCCGCGGCGACTCGTGGTTGAACAGAATGCCGTTGCAGGCAAACATCCCGTAGGCTTGGCGATAATTGATGCTCTGGTGGTAGGCCGCGACCTTGGCCACGGCGTACGGACTGCGCGGCAGCAGGGGCGAGTCCTCGTTGAGCATGATTTCACCAATGCCGCCAAACATTTCCGAGGAACTGGCTTGGTAGTAACGCACCGGCTTTTCGTCAAAAGTGCGAATGGCTTCAAGCAAGCGCAGCGAACCGAGGTAGACAACGTCGGCGGTATAGGTCGGCATGTCAAAGGATACGCGGACATGGCTCTGTGCGGCGAGGTTGTAGATCTCATCGGGGCGGACGCGATGAATGATACGCATCAGGGATTCGGAGTCGAGTAAGTCTCCATAATGCAAGACCATTCGCGGCTGTTCGCTGTGCGGATCTTGGAACACGTGGCGAATGCGCTGGGTGTTGAAGTTGGACGAGCGGCGGATGATGCCGTGCACAACATAGCCCTTGGCAATGAGCAACTCTGCGAGATAACTGCCATCTTGACCGGTAATGCCCGTGATGAGTGCGGTCTTCATGCCTGTCCTTGGCCTGCGGCGATGCAGGCGATTGCCTCAACCTTTGCGCGCTTGTTCAGCAAACTGATCAATGGCTTGTACGAGCACAGCGATGTCGGCTTGCGCCAAGTTCGGATGAATTCCGACGTACATGGCCCGCTCGTGCAGCACGTTGGCGCCATCCAGAGGGCCAGCGATACGGTGCGGCACATGGCGTAAGGCCGGTTGGCGTGCCAGGTTTCCGGCCACCAGCGGCCGATTTTCCACCGAGGCGGCCTCGAGGAACTTGGCCAAATCCTCGCGACGGGCGGCAAGATGAGGCTGGATCACCAGTGGGAAGGCGAAGTGGCTGGCATTTTTGGCAAAACGCATGGGCACAAAGACGTCGCTGTGGCGGTCACGCGCGGCACTCCACAAGGCGGCAACCTCGCGGCGGCGCGCCAAGAACTGCAAACGGCGGTCCAATTGCACCAGACCGATGGCAGCCTGCACGTCCGTACCCCGCAAATTGTAACCAGAATCGACAAAGAGGAACCGCGGGTCCACGTCCGGGTGCCTCTGCTCAAAGCGCGCCTTGCTGGCCGGCGGCAGATTGCGGGTCCAGCCGTGGGCGCGTTGGATGCGCAGGCGGTCGGCATCGTCTTCGTTCTGGCACAGGACCATGCCGCCTTCAGTCGTGCAGATATGGTGGGAAAAGTAGAAGGAGTACGTGCCAAAACGGCCAAAGGTCCCGCAGAGTTGGCCATCGTCGGTGGCGGCGTCGAGGGACTCGCACACGTCCTCGGCCAAGAACAAGCCTCGCTGCGCACAGAGCTCGGCAATTTCGCGAATTGGCGCAGGATTACCTAGAATATGCGCGACAAACACGCCCTTGGTCTTGGGGCCAATGGCGCGTTGCACCGATTCAAGCGTGACGTTGAGCGTGGCTGGGTCGACGTCTGCGAGCACCGGCACAGCGCCCATTTGCGCGACGGGCCATAGGGTTGTGGACCAAGTCACCGCCGGAACAATGACTTCATCGCCCGGATTGAGCACCGGACCTTGGTCGGGGCCTTGGGGACGAGACAGGGCCGCCATCGCCAATAAGTTGGCTGAAGACCCGGAGTTGCAGAACACCGCGTCGACGGCGCCATGGCTATCGGCAAAGGCGCGCTCAAAGGCAGCGACACGGGGCCCCATGGTCATCGGTCCGCGGATAAGGGCTTCGAGGGCAGCTGCAACCTCGGCATCGCCAAAGGTATTGGCGGTCAAGGGCAGGCGATAGGGCGATGGCGCTTCGGGCCAATTGGCACGCAACTGCGCTACGGCACTGAGAAAATCGGGAGGAACGGTCATGGTGCACTCGCGGCGTCTGGGGCCTAGCTACGAGGTCGGTCTCAAGCCGAACGTCCCTCGGGCGCAGCAGTATCGCACAGGCCGGGCGCGGGCGACAACCGTCTTGCTCCGGCGAAGTGTCTGCCGAAAGCGCGGTGCTGGTGCGGACCCAGGCTGGGCCTATTGAACGCTCGCGTCGTCAAAAAGCGTGTAGCTGGGCGTTGTTGTCTTGCCGTCATCCTTGTTGGTCCAGGTCAACGTGTAGCTGCCGGCGGCAATGGCCGTGCTGACTGGGGTCCAAACTGCAGTGGCTGTGCAGGTTTTGGCGAGGATAGTCGTCGTGACGCCGGTGCCGTTGTTCTTAAGCGTCGCCGTGGCGTAGTCGCTGGCAACAGTGCCCTTGCAGGCGTTGGCATACCAGAAGCTCAGGGTTGTGTAACCGCTTGGAACGGTAAAGGTTTGCGCGAGTGAGCTGGTCGCGGTGGCGGTCAAGGCCCCGACCATGGCGGAGCCCGTGCCGCTGTGGGCGGTGGTGCTGATGGAGGCGGTGCCGGTCTTGGTCCAACTGGTCAGCGCCGTGTCGACGCCACCATTGAGAATCACAGGCGGATTGCCGACTTTGACGGCTATGGCTGCGGTCTTGCTGCCCCCGGGCGCTGTCGCCGTAATCGTAACGCTGGCATTGACTTGGCTGGCGCTTGGGCTGGCCGTCAACGTCAGGACGCTGCTGCCGCCGGTGCTGACGCTGGCGGGGCTGAACGTCGCTGTGACTCCTGCTGGTAACCCGCTGACCGCAAAGGTGATGGTCTCCGCGCCGCCTGTGGCAATGCTCGAGGTCAACGTCGTGCTAGCGCTGCCGCCCAAAGCGATGGCCAAGCTTGCGGAACTAGCGGTCATGTTGAAGGTATTGGCGACGACCTTGGAAACAATGCAGGCGTTGGCGCTGTTGGACCATTCCTTCTGCACGGTGTAGCCGGCGATGCTGCCTTGTTGGCCGTTGCAGATGTCGCCGATTTCGCCCTTGGCGCTGTTGTACCAGGCCAGCGGACGGGCGACGGTGGTGCCAATGCCGACTTCCAAATCCGTCACAGCTTCAATGAGTTCGTGGGAGTGCACGGACGTGGCGTTGTTGAACATCACAGCGCTGGTTCCGCAGCCCGTGCTGCAACCGGTCTGGGTCAAGTCGGGGTGAACGCCATAGGCGACGCTGACGCCGTTGTACACCAGCGTGCCGTGGTAGGCGCAGAACTGCACGCAACTCAGGCTTCCGGCATCGTTAATGCTGACGGCGGGCGGGAAATCAATCATATACATGGTGTTGGCATCAGGTGCGGGTAGGCTGCCGGCGCTGATTTGGGCCAGTAACTCCGCCTGAATGTTGGCGTCTGTGACCGTGCCGCTGCTGATCGCCGGCGTGATGGTGTACTGCCCGGCGTAGCTGCCGTGGCCAATGGTTTGGTTGGAGCCGGCCTTGCCGTCGGTGCCGTTGAGGCCTACCGTATTGTATTCACTGAGCCAATCGAAGTAGGCACTGCCGGTGATGGCGCTATAGAAGCCGCCGATGCCCGAGGCCACCGTGGTGTTGACGTTTGGGCCCCAGTTGACGGCGATGACCTTGACGTTGGCAATGACTTTTCCACCGTAATACACGAGCTTAGTCGTCGTAGTGGCCGCGTTCTGGATGCCGGCGGCGTTGGCAGCCGCGTTGGCATTGACCAGGGGGTGCAAGCGGGTTCTGCCGACCGTGAGGGCTCCAGTGGCCTGGGCGTACGTGCTTGAAGATGTTGCAGAAATCGGTTCTTCTACAGCGCAGCCGCTGATCGCAACAGCGGCAAACACAGTGCCGCAAAGGGCTTGGCGAATGGACGGCAACGCTTGCTTGGTCACGCGATTCTCCTGAAATAAACAGAGGTTGGCAGATCGAGGCGAGGCCGCGGCGGCCATAGGCGGGCGCTCAGGCTACTTGCCTCCGGTTCTAGTGCAACCGCAGATCCGGTACTATTCTGAAAGTGAACAGGAATTGATGCGCAATCGGCCGCAACAGGGCCCGACTGGCACCGCATCCTTGGACGGGGCCGCCAGAGGCGCGGGATGGGCTATTTGTGCAATCCTATCAGGGCAATGGCGCGGGCTGCGTCGGCACGGCGGCCAGTTGTCGTCCGCCGCGCACCAGCATGCCCACCAGGACTGCGAGCAGCACTGCTGAAGCGCCCACGGTGCCGAGTCCGAGTCCACCTTGGCTCGGGGCCTTGGTCAAAACGTCGCCAAGGGTCGCACCAAAAGGACGGGTCAGGATAAAAGCCAGCCAAAACAACGGGGTTCTTGGGATCGTCGTCCAGCGATACGCCGCCGCGACCAGGCCAATCGTGGTTCCGACCAGCAGCGCACCCCCGGCAAAGCCCAGGCCCGAGTCGTCCGCAAGGTAATCGCCCAAGGCCGTACCCAGGGTATTAGACAGCAAAATCGCGGTCCAATAGAGGAGTTCACCGCGAAATCCGGCGATCTTAGCGACGGCAAAAGTCTGGCCCGTCCAGCGCCAAACGGCAAAGACGGCTAGCAAAAGGCTTAGCAACAGCGCTACACCCTTGGCATAACCCAGGCCCAGGGTGCGGTCCATATAGTCAGACAGTGTCGTGCCCGCGGTGCTCGTGGCGAGGATCACCGTCCAGTACAGTGCCGGCCGAGGCCGCTGCAGCATCAACTGTGCGGTGACGGTCGCGAGAAAAAATGTGAGTAAAATAAGGGTACTAGCGCCGTAGCCCACGGACAGGGTCATGGACAAGAGGTCGCCCGCGGTCTCGCCCAGCGTTGTGGCGCAGATCTTCATCAGCCAAAAAGCCAGGGTGATTGCAGGCAATTTGCTCATTCGAACTCCCCCATTTGCTGTGTCGGGGCGTCAATCACTGCGAATCAGCCAGCCTTCGCCCCGCGAACACGTCGGTCCACATCAGGGACAGTTGCAGGATGTGGTTGACGTCGAGCTTGGTCCCGTTGGCTTCAAGCTGGACCTGATTGAAGTAGCCGATTTCCATCAGGACATCGTCGCCAAGCGCCCTGCCGATGCCGACAAAGGCGCGATTTTGGTCAAAGAGGTTGTGGCCCGTCACTTGGCTGCCGCCGTTGATGAAGATTTCATCGAATCCGACAAAGTAGTTGGTACCCTTGGTGATTTCGCTCCTAGCGATGGGCTTGACGTACTTGAGCTGGTACCGCAACCGCGCCACGTCCTCGTAGCTGAACTGCTTGTCGCGAATCATCCTGTTTTCAATGCGCAAGCGGTGGGCAATCGTCGATGCGGACAGGTACTGGTAGACGCTGGCCTGCAGCGCCGTGCGAAATTCGGGGTATGCCCGGTTGCCCACTTCGGCGATGGCGAAATTGTCCCATAGTCCCGCAAAGGTGGATAGCCTCAGCCAGGGGCGCACGTAGAAGTGCAGCCAGGGGCGCACGGCCAACTGCTGGTTATAAGAGAGGAAGTTTGTGCCGCCGTTGTCGCCTTGGCGCGAATACTGCACGTCGACCTGGGCAGTCCACTGGCGAGAAAGACGCGCCGAAACATCGACTTCAGACCACATCTGTGCCGATGGAACGAGGTCGAGGGCCTGAGCGGGCGGACTCAGCAAGGCCAATGCAAGGGTCAGCAGGGCGCTTGGTCCAATGGCGGTCGTGTATTTTCCCCATATTTGCAGAGACATGCACCCTCCGGGAGCGAATCCGATGTGCAGGATCGCGCTGAGGCGGGCAGCATACCTAGGCGTACGGGCTGCGTCCAATGTGGTGTTTGGGGGCGGGTGGTGGCGGCGTGAGGTTCATCAAGCTCCACCTACCGCTTGCCCCACCCCGCCTCCCTTGAACCCGCCGGCCGTTCGGCGCATCCTTAGCCCAGCGGTCGTACGGGCACAGGGGCTCGACGCGGCAAAGATACCTGGAATTCCAAACGGTTCGTCCAAGCCCCCGGTATTGAGGCAGGCGTCGGGTCGCATGGCTGGGCGCAGAACGGAGTTGAGCATGAGGCAGTTGCTGATAGTCCTTTTCTTTAGCGCAGTTGCCTGTTCTTCCACTTCTGGCCAGGGCGGAGGCGGCGGCTTTAGCGCGGGACAGCCCTGCACACCCGCAACCCAAGGCGATTCTTGCGGATTTTCGCTGGGCACCTCGGCTCACCTGCGTTGCGACGCCAATGCCAAGGTCTGGGCCGTGGTGCAAGCGTGCGCGGCGGGCCAAGCCTGTTCGGTGACTTCCACTGCCGGTACAGCGACTTTTGCGTGTCAGGGTCAGGCCGGTGGTGACACGACGTCCACGCCATTAGACACTGGTAGCGGCTCGACAAGCGACGCACAATCGTTTGATATTCAAGCAGATACTGGCTTTGTGGATACAGGCGCAGCGGAAACCAGTCCGGCCGACACGGGCAGCCAAGGCGAGCCCGAAGTCAGCATCCCGCAGCCGACGACCGTGCAGGCCGTGCAAAGCGCGAGCACCTGCGACCCGAGCCTCATCACCACGACGCTGACCGGCGTGCAACTCAGCAATTTGGTAGTGACTTCTCCGGTGCGGCTCTCGACTTCCGCCAAGACTGGCCAGACCGTCGAGGGCCTGTTCGCCGAGCAGGCCGGAGGTGGTGTGAATTCAGGCATTTACCTCTTTGAGGCCCAGGGAGGGCCTCTCGCGACGCTGCAAGTTGGACAAGTGTTCGGCGTGACGGGAGACGTCAATGAATACTACTGCATGACCGAGCTCAAGCCGCTTGAATTGACGCCCACAGGAGACATAGTGATGCCGCCGATTGCCAAGGTGGATGTTGACAGCCTCGGGGATGCCATGGGCGATGCGGCCAATCGCAAGTACGAGTCTGTGTTGATTTCATTGGGTAATGTTGTCGTCAGCGATGCGTTGGCCCTGGGCACGGACGGCAAGCCCCACTATATCATGGTGGGCAAGTCAGCAAATGATAAGGCATTGCGCGTCGGTAGCGCCTTTGGCACCTACATGCAGGCTAAGGATGCCACGGCGAACTACCAACTGGGCCAAGGGTTGACCTTGCTCGGTGTGATGGAATTCTCCTTTGGCCAGTGGCAGTTGACTCCAATTACGCTGACGCTCACGTCGGCGCCGTAGACGCCGTCCTTTGCACCGCGGAGCCTGCCATGGCGAGCGTCACCTTCGAACTAGCTGATCTTCCATGGATTTCCGGATCGGGCTTTCGCTTTACCCTAGAGCGCACGGACCTGGACGCGGCGACCACCACCCTGACGATTCCGATTGTGCAGCGCGGGCCGGAGTCCTATGCCGAGTCGCAGGACCAAGAGCAGTGGGTGCAAGGCAATTGGCCCGACCTTGAGATGGTCTTCGCTGGCGCCTGGCTGATCCATACACCTCAGCAATTGCAACGGGTTGTCGACTACCTTGAGTCGCACTCGCCCGGGCCGACCTTTGCAGCACAGATGCTATTGCAGCAATTGCGTTACGGATCTCGCCCACCGTCTCCCTGCGCCCCGAACGGTCTGCCGGCGTACCACCAGAAGGCCGATGTCGATGACGCCACCCGCGACCACGCCCGCGCGGAGGATTTGCTGCAATTCGACGGCCTTATCGCCCTAGCGCCGACGTGGCATTGGGCTTGGCTGGCCCGGGCCCGGCGGCGGTCGACCGAGCACGCGGATCCATTGGCAGCCCTGGATGATACAAGGCAAGCCTGCAATCTAGCTCCTGAATCTGCGGAGACTTGGTCGGAACTGGGCAGCGAGCTGTGGGCGATGGAGCGGCTGGAGGATGCCCTAGACGCCTTGCTACGGGCGATTGCTTGTCCCGATGCGACCGCGGCCAATCGGACCCAAGTTGCTGGTTTGCTTGCAACACTGGGGCGTCATACGGAAGCGCTAGCCCAGCTGGCCGTGGTATTGCGCACGCTAAAGCGTCAAGATTACAGTTATTACAGCGTTCAGCTGGACCGAGCCAAGAGTCTTGGCGCGATGGGAAAAATCGACCAAGCGCTGGCGGCCTACCGGGAGGCGGCGCAGGTGCAACCGAGCGAGGCTTCGCCGTGGATTCAGTCGGTTCAGTTGCTGCGGACCGTGCCTGGGCGCGAGAAAGAGGCCGCTACCTTGGCCGTGAAGGCTGCAAAGCTAGCCAAAGACTGGGAGATTGCGCTGCTGGCACCGTGAATAG
>CAIMEY010000076.1 GCA_903840165.1 uncultured Myxococcales bacterium
GCTGCGGCACGCGCACCGTCGTCGCAGCCGTGCAGGACGAAACCGAAATTGTCCGTTTTCTCAAGCACCTCAAGCTCCATCCCGATCCCGGCGACATCGTGTCGATTACCGGGCCTCCCGAATCGATGGAGCTTGTCGAGGTCGAATACGAGGAAACTTGGGATGATTTTGACGCCCCCCAAATTCATGACAACGTCGAAGTCAACGTCGACGACTGGAACTGAGCCGAACCGACAAGTTCGGCGGTGCTGGCGGCGAAGCGGATTCGCGGTGGGCGGCACCGGTTTGTCCGTTTGGCGATTTTTTGCTTGATCTGGCGGCAAGAACGGCGCATTCTGGGCCTCGTAGCCGAGGGTCGGTCGCGCTTTTGGGGCAAAAATGGCAGGCGATGGGGCGGCGGATGGCGGTGGCCGATGGGGATAGGGCGATTAGGTGGTCTACGCACATTGAGACTCTTTCTAGGCCTCCTGCCCTTTTTTGCCGCCTGCACCAACACGGCCGCGACGCTGGTGACAGCGACGCCAGTCGCCAGCACTGATGCTGGGAACGACATCGGAATTGAAGATCTGCAAGCGACTGGTATTGTTAATGATATTCCAAGCATCGACGTGGTATCCAACGACTTAACCCCGGATGCTGGCAACCAAAACGCCTGCCCAGGCGGCCCTGGCTGCCCGTGCGCGCAGAATGCCGATTGCCAGACCGCGTTGTGCATCGAAGACCCTAATGTTTCCGGCGGGATGGTGTGTGCCCGCACTTGCGTCGAAACCTGCCCAGACAACTATCAGTGTGCGCAAGTCAGCATGGCCTCAGGCGATGTCGTGTCGATCTGCGTGGCCAAGCTCGGCCACCTGTGCGACCCGTGCAGCGCCGATAGCGATTGCAAATCGCTGGGTTTACCCAATGCATCGTGTGTCGAACAGGGCGCCCTGGGTCATTTCTGCGGCATCTCCTGCAGCATCGACGCCGACTGCCCGGCCGATTACAGTTGCAGCGCCGTAACCACGGTAAGTGGCGGCAATCTCAAGCAATGCGTGCGCAAGCCGGACGGCACGCCGTCGCCTTATGGCGTTTGCCCGTGCACCCAAGGCGCGATCGATAAAAAGCTGAGCACTTCCTGTTATGTGGAGGTCAAAGATGCGGGCGGTCAGGTTGTCGGGCAGTGCCAAGGCAAACGCGTCTGTTCTGCTGCAGGATTAGGGAATTGCGCAGCACCGAGCGCCCAGCCCGAGGTCTGCAATGGCCTGGACGACAACTGCAATGGCCAAACCGACGAAGGCAGCTGCGACGACCAGATCGCCTGCACCCAAGACGCCTGCGCCGGGGCAAATGGCTGTCAGAACAAGCCTTTAGACGGCACGCCCTGTGATGACGGCGATGCCTGCACGACTGGCGACGCTTGCAGCGCGGGCGTCTGCGCGGGGTCGGCACCGGCGTGCGGCAACGGCAGTTGTGATTGCAGTGAAATCTTCGCGACCTGTCCAGCGGACTGCGCGCCAGCGGGGATGGTGCTTATCCCAGCGGGGACGTTCTGGATGGGGTGCAATGCGGCCAAGGACGGAAGCTGCAGCGGTATTTCGTACGAGAGTCCCCAGCACAAGGTGACATTATCTTCTTATTACATGGACATCACGGAGACGACGGTTGGTCAGTTCAACGCTTGCGTGGATGCTGGGGCTTGCGCTGGCCCGACGCAGTCTGGTCCGACGAATAATCCAGTGGCCAACGTGATTTGGGAGGAATCACAGGCCTATTGCAAATGGCGGGGCGCGGCTTTTGACCTGCCTACGGAGGCGCAGTGGGAGATGGCTGCGCGGGGCAGCTGCGAGAAGAACGGCAGCACGGCGGACGATGCGGGTTGTGCTGCTTCAATGCGCACTTACCCATGGGGCGAGGCTGCGGCAACTTGCAATTACGCGGTAATGTACGACGACGGGGTCAACTATGGCTGCGGGACTAACACTACTTGGGCAGTTGGCTCGAAGGCCGCCGGTGACAGCCCGTACGGTTTGCACGACATGGCTGGCAGTGTTTGGGAGTGGGCACGGGATTCGTACGGCGCCTACAGTCCTGGTGCTGCTGTTGACCCGGTGGCCGCGGCAAGCGACTTCTACCGGGTCATTCGTGGCGGCGGCTTCGACGCCGTCGCTGTCGACCTGCGCGCGGGGTTTCGCTACTACTACGCCGACGCGAACGTCTACATCGGCCAGCGCTGCATGAGGTCTTACCCCTGAGTGGCTGTTTGGCTGAGCAGCCGAGGCTGGGGCGACCTTCCACCCCCAACCCCGCCCCAATTCCGTCCCAATTTCCAAAACTGATCTGAAAATCCCCACTTAGGATCAAGTACTTGCACCTAGAAGGTGCGCATGCGAAAAGGCGTCTTCTCAAGGAGGCCCCGTATGCGAAAGAAACGATTGCGCGACCCTGGCGTGCTGGATTTTCAGATCGACCCGGAACCGTTGGCCGAATGCCTGACCGAGTTTGGCGGACTTTCCGTGGTCAGCGAGGCGTATCGGGCCTTTGGCGTGCGCGATGCCGTCGTCCGAGAACTGCATGTAAGAGAAAGGAAAAGCGGCATGGCGGAGGCGGAAGTCGTCGAATCGCCGCTTCTTTTGTTTGCGGCCGGCGGTGACCGGCTCGAGGATCTGGCCCAGCTGCGCCAGGATCAAGTGCTTGCGGCGACGGCGGGCTTTGAACTCGCTACGCCGGATGTCGCTCTGAATTTCCCGTATTGTTTCC
>CAIMEY010000077.1 GCA_903840165.1 uncultured Myxococcales bacterium
GGGGCGGCACAGGATCCTGAGGGCGTTTCCACCGATTCACCTTGAGATACGACAATATCGTCGAACGCCAAGCATCTGCGCCACATCAATTGGCCAGCTGCATTGAGCCTGATAATACACGCGTTTCCCAACTTCGATTCGCCCGGGGCGTTGATGTTTCCGCCGACGTAGCTGACGGCGACTCCGCCATCGGCCAAGGCGGTCAATCCACCTGACATCGCGTCGACGTCGAACGAGTCAAAAGACTGAGTCTTCAATGTGAATTTCCACGACTGTTGCCCTTGGGCGTCCATTGCGCCAATCCAACTGTGCGCAGGGTGGTCATACCCCGATTCGTCGAACGGAACCTGCCAAAACAACACGCCAGAAGGGGCACGGGAAGCCAGTGCCAAGATCCGGCCGGGAGTCGCCGATTGGTCGTCGATGATGGTCGTGGTGTGACCCGCGTCATCAATTTGCAGCAAGATCGGAGTCTTCACCAGCCCATTTGTTCGCCGATATCCACCCGCGTAAACGAGGTCTGGGCGCACTTGATGCGAAAGTCCAAGTTGGGTGCCGTTCAACCCTTGCGTCACCGTCCATTTGACCTGGCCGTCAGGTGCCCATGCGCGCGCAAAGCCGTTGCCGGCTGCTACCATCGAACTGCCGAGCATGGTAACGTCCACATCGCAATGACTTGCCGTCAATTCCGAGGTACACTGGCTCGCGACGACCGGCAGTTCTAGCGTTTGAATGGCCTGAACTTGGCCGGTCTCATCGAGCATGGCTACACGAGGCTGGTCGCTGACACCACTGGTACCAACGGCGAGAAGCCATCCATTGAACCAAGGGAGCAAGGCCGTCGTGGCCATTTGCTCTAGCGTCGCGACTTGACCCAACGTAGCCGGGGTACAGGAGGTACCTTTGTCAACTGTCACATCGCTTGCAAAATCAATAGCATCCACGTGTTCGGAATCGCTCTTCTCGACGACCCCGGAATGAGTAGATTCAATGTCGGGACGGCAGGCTGAGAAGCAGGCAGAAATGAGAAGGCACGTTCCAATCACCCGGTTCACGGCAATTCCTTGCAATTGCTTGGACCATCCGCGAGTGGACCGCAAAGGCAGCGGACTCCCATGTACTTCGCATTGCTGCTCTTATCGACTTTGTACGATAATAGCACTGTGTCGTCGTTGCATTCCACAAAGTATTCTGAGCCGCTTCCAACTTTCAAGATACACTGTCGACGGTTGCAGGCCATGCCTAGCGCTTCACATCCACAACCGGCGGGGTCGCTACTGCAGGGTTGATCTCCGCTGCTCGGCGCCGGGCCGGGACATCCGCAGTGCCCGTCGCTACCGCAGACCATGAGCCCTTTGCAGCCACAAGTGCCCCCACAGCCATTATTGCCGCACGAAATGCCGTCGCAAACCTTGGGCGTGCAACATTGCCCGTTGACGCAGATGCCTGCTTTGCAACACGGCGCCCCACAGCCGTCTGTCTCTGTGCACGCCTCTCCCACGTTACCGGAGCTTGGGCACGGCGCCCCACAGCCGGGTTGCTTGCAAGTAAACGTCGTAGGATCGCATATTTGGCCGGGCGGACACGGGCATTGCCCGCCACAACCATCGGGACCGCAAGAGCCAACTGCGCAGTTCGGTATGCAC
>CAIMEY010000078.1 GCA_903840165.1 uncultured Myxococcales bacterium
CTGTTTGGCTCCGAGCATCTGGTCCGCAAAGGCACCAATATTCAAGAAGTACACGGCGCACTTCTGGGCCCCAAGCTCCTGCTCACCGGCACCGTCCAGACTTGGATGGCTTTCGGTGAGCTAACCTTGCCCCTAGAGACCCTCAAACCAGGCGCATGGGTCGGTTGCGAATGTGCGCTGGCACAAATGCCTTCCGTTATCACGGCTTGCGCCATGGAGGATGTGCGCTTCTTGGCCCTAACTAGTGAAGGTACCGCACGACTACGGGCTTCAACCACGTTGCTGGCGATGCGCCTCAACCAGCAGATGGTCCGGTCCCTGCAGCGAACGATGGCGCAAATTGTACCTAAATACGAGGTGTTGGCCGCGATTCGCTCGACCAATCACCGTCCCACGGCCAAGGACCTAGCCGACATCGGCCTAGGGCGGCTCAGCTTGCAGGTCAATCCCGCTGTCTAGCAAAGCCGCCTGATCACAGCGCCCTCCTGCTTCAGAGGGCCAGCGCCCCCATCATCGCCTAAACCCAAATGAGCGTTGAGCTATCCCAAGCCCCACGCGCCCGAGAGGTTGTGTGCGCCGGGCCCGCGCCTTACAGTGACTGGGATGGCGTTGCCGCCCTTTGAGGTGTGCGCCAGGATGCTGGGGACCTCCGCTGTCGGCGTGCACATCGGAATCCGTCGCAAACAGCAAGCCCAGCCCCCTGTCTGGGCCAACGACCGGCACAGTCTGCTGCCGGTGGCCAAGGACGCTGTGGTGAACGAAGCCATGAAACCTCTTTTATTTAAAGCTTTCTTGCATACGTGTCTTTGCATCGGGCTGTGCGTGGTCAGCCTCGGCGCAGGGGATTGGTTCGTCGGCAGCTCGACGGCCTGGGCCAATGGCCGCTACCCCAAGGCAGGCCAATTCTGCGAAGATCCCAGTGATACCAAGCATTTGATGGTCCGCGCAACCTACGGCCTGCTGCAATCGCACGATGGCGGCCAAACCTGGCAGTGGATTTGCGAGACGGCGGCCAATTACGCTGACGCCACAGATCCTTACCTAGCCATAGCTGGCGGTGGGCGGGCGGTTCTCGCGACCTATGACGGCCTGGACGTGGGTAGTGCCGATGGCTGCGCCTTTGCCGTTTGGGCCGGCGATTGGGGCCAAGCACCTGCCGTCGATCTGGTGCAAGATCGTAGTAATCCCAAACATTTGGTAACCCTTCTGGCAACTTCGACGGGATTGCAACTGGCCGCTACGACAGACGGTGGCGCCACCTGGAACCGTGTCGGTCAGCCTCTGCCCGGTGCCGACAACGGCCTGACCTTGGAGTTGGCTCCATCGCGGCCAGAGCGAATTTACGTGTCAGCCCAGGCAGGTGCGCAGCTGGACAAGAGCGTGCTGGCCGTGAGCGACGATGGCGGCACCTCCTGGACCTCCCTGCCGCTAGCCGCGACCGATGTCGTGACGGATTACTTAGCGGGCGTCGACCCGCAGCAACCGGACGTGGTGTATATTCGCAGAATTCATCAGGATTTTGTGGAATTGCTGCGAAGCCAAGATGGCGGAAAGACACTGCAATCCGTCTTTTCCACGACCGAGTCCCTCAGTGGCTTTGCCGTGGCTCCAGACGGTTCCCAAATCGCGGTAGGCACTTCGGCCAAGTCCGCTTTAGGCGCTACGGACGATCACCTAGGCCTTTGGGTCGCCGACGCCTCAACGCTGCAGTTCAATAAAGCCAATGGTATTGCGATTCAATGCCTGACCTGGACAGCGCAGGGCCTGTTTCTCTGCACCGATGACCGGATCTACGGCTACAGCGTCGGCCGCAGCTCGGACGCTGGCAAGTCAGTGCTGCCCCTACTTCGCGCCAAGAGCCTGAAACCCTTGCAATGTGGCGGCACATCGGCGGTCGACCTGCAATGCCCGAAACGATGGCCCAGCGTACAAGCACAGCTCGGCATCGAAGCGTCCGCCACCAGCAGCGGAGCCATGCCTACTGCAAACGCAAAATCAAGTGGTTGTAGCGCAGCACCACCAAGCACGGGCCATGGCTTTGGCTTGCTCCTGGCCGTGATGGTCGCCGGGCTCTGCCTGAGACGACGGAGGCGCGTAAGCTTTCAATCTCAAAGCATTGTTTATGCATGCCTCTTGTTGTCTGCAGCGCTGGGTTGCCAGGGCCCTACGCCACAAGACCAAGATGCGGCCAGCGATGCTCCTGCGCTTTATGCCGCCGACGGTGCCCGCATTTCTCAACGATGTCCTGGAGGTCCAGTGGGAGCCTTGGGCGTTGGCAAGGCGTGTCAGCACAACGCCGATTGCTTAGGCCAAGCCGCCGTAGTTTGCCTTGCCGACAGCGAAGACGGTGGCCCTGATTTTTGCTCGACATTTTGCTTTGGCTTGGAGTCGAGCGAATGCGGTGACAACGCCATCTGCATCGTTCGCGGCGACAAGCCGTCCGTCTGCGCGCCGATTCGCTGCGCCAATGAGTTCAGCGTGCCGATGGCCAGCGACGTCACCGTGCAATTCCCATGTAATGTCGGGCAGGTCAACCCAGAGGGTGTGGGCAAGGCTTGCAGCACGGACGCCGATTGCGCGGTCTTTGGCGCAGCAAGAACCTGCCCAGTGACCATTCGCCCCGAAAATCCCAACTGGTGCTCGATGTTGTGCGTCGGCGACAGCGATTGCGGCAACAACGCCTTTTGCTGGCGGCGCCCGACGGTCGAACAAGGCGTGACGTTTACGGTCGCGTCCTGCGCGCCAACTGCTTGTCGCATCAAGCAAAAACCTTAGGCAAGGAGCGTCGTTCCTAGAAGGAAGGAATCGACGACGGCATCGGCTGACCGGAGTACAGCTGAACTTGGCCGGTCAACTCGCCGCTGGTGCCGTCGTAACGCAGCACAGTGCCAAAGGAAGCCGTGACGAAGATCTGGTCGAGGCCCGGCGCCGTACCGACATGGCCGACAAAGTGGGACCAGTTAACTTCTTTGACGATTTTATTGGTGGTGCGATCGACGTAGATGATTCGCGACGGCACATTGACGTTGTTGGCCTCGTTGCCCTGGTCGGGCAGGTAGTCAAACGTCGAGAAGTACGCCATTTTATCATCCGGCGAAAAAGCCGCCCAATGCACAATTCCGGTGCCGCCAACCGGAATCGCCTGAGCTGCGCCGGTGGTTGTGTCGACAAAGAACGCTGCATTACCGTCCCAACCGCCGATGCCCAAAGTCTTTTCATCGTGCGACAGGGTCATGCCTGAAGGGCCTCCCCACTTCTTGCCCGGCGTCATCGGCAGAGGCCATGACCCGGTCAACTTGAGTGTGACATTGTCCAATACTTGCACCTTGTTCTCAGACCACGTCCCGACGTACGTCTTGCTACCATCGGCCGTCGGCACCACGGCAAAGGACGGGCTGACGTCGACGACGCCGCGGTAGGTCTCGGTCTTGAGGTCGAACACAGCGACGTGCTTGCCGGTGTTCATGGGATCCTGAGTCTGAAATGAGTTGTAGAGTTCGACAGTTCCATCGCACGTCAACAGCACACTGCCGCCCGCAGAAATCGCCATCGCACCGAGTTGGGTAGGCGAGGGCACGGTCTTGGCCTG
The DNA here is from genome assembly GCA_903840165.1 of uncultured Myxococcales bacterium. Lineage (GTDB taxonomy): Bacteria > Myxococcota_A > UBA9042 > UBA9042 > UBA9042 > CAIMEY01. The sequence continues at coordinate 3,590 of CAIMEY010000078.1, forward strand.
AAGCCAATTGGTCGGGTCGTTGCCCTGCATGTCAAACCGTTCAATTTGCGGCACATCCGGATTGCCGTACCACACCTGCTTTTGGCCCGGCGTCGGCCCGCAACCGTGGACGTTGTAGTGGCCTTCGCCGACGTAGGCGAGCTTCTTCATGGTCGCCAAATCAATGATGAAAACCTTGCCCATCACCGTGCCAATGAAGCCAAGCTTGTACGCAGGGGTTGGCACAATGGAACTATCGGCAATGGAAAAGGAATCGGTCGGCGAGGCGTCCACCGGAATCAGAAGGTCGGCCACCGCGACGTCCTGGGGTGTGGTGTCGGCCACCACGGCTGCGTCGGAACCTGCCGTCGTCGTTGTGCTTTTGCTGCACGAGGACAGGCCAAGCAGGCCAATCATAAACACAATCGAATACATACGCATGGCACTCCTCCCAAGAACCCGCGCGCGCGGGCTATCAACGATTTCCATCCCTCAAAAATTGGGCACACTGGCGGGCTTGAACGTGTCCGCCAGCTTGACTTGTCCTGTATTTGTCAACGTTTGCACGTCATAGGTCAGCAGATTGGCCTGGGCCGCCACGACGTAGATGGTCGAACTGCCTGGCGGCACGCCGACCAGTTGCAAGGACGCGGGCCACTGCAACTTGCCAACCTGCTGAAGCGTTGCAGTATCAAAGACTTCCACGGTATTGACGTCACTTCCCTCGCCCATCGACGAAGGCAGCTTGGGCATGACGGTTACGAACAGGCGCGTGTCATTCGCTGCAAAATCAGCCCAGTACGGTAGACCGTCGAGGTTAGCCGCCTTAGAACTGCCCGTAACAGGGTCAAGCATCGAGATCTGCTTGGATTCCCAGCCACAAACCGCCAGCCAGTGGTCATCCTGGCTCAGCGCCAGGCCGGCAGGACCCGTCTGGTTTGGTTGCGCCAGATTCACGGGCAGAGGCCAAACAGCTGTAATTTTTAGTGTTTCCACGTCAACCACCGTCACCGCGTGATCCTGCCAGTTGCCAAAGTAGGCCACAGTGCCGTCGGATTTGATGCGCACGGCAAAGGCCGCCTTGCTGGCAAGCGTCGCCAGAACAGCCCCCGTTTGTGCATTAAAAATGCTGATTTGCGGGTCTGTCTTGAACGGCGATCCCAAGGACGATGCGCCCTGCCCAGAGGTCAGCCCGATGATCTTGCCATTGCGCGAAATGCTCAAGGCACCGGGCGCAAAGGCAATGGGCACCGATTTGGTCAGGGTCCACTGGGTCGGGTCGTCGCCCACGCGCTCGTAGCGATCCAAGGCTTGTTGGGGAATATTGCCATACCAAACGGCTTTTTGCCCGGGCAGAGGCCCGGACCCCAGGCAGTTGGCATCCCCTGTGCCTATTTGGGTCAGCGGCTGCATCGTCTTGCGATCGACTACGACCAAAGGACCAGCGGCCAAACCAACGAAGGCCAAAGGGAACTGGGTGAGATCGTCGGCAGCTGAGGTCTCGGTGTCGGCGGTCGTCGTCCCATCGGCAGAAACGCTTCCATCCTGACCAGTTGCCGCACCGTCCTCGGCACCACCGCCCAAATCGCCGGTTGAAGCGTCGTTGGTCGGCCCTACGGAATCGCCGAATATGGCATCGTTTTTCGCGTCAGAAGCGCCATCGTGCGCGTCGCTGTTGCCGGTATCCGCGCTCGCAGCGGCGTCTTCATAGACGTAGACGGTCGTCACTTTGGGCGAACACCCGGCGGCCGCAATCCCCAGCAAGCTCAAGACGATCGCTGACGCAAACGCGTTGCAGCGTCCGAACCAAGGGCGGCGGAAAGACCCCAAACGTGCCATGCCAAGCGGCTCCTCGAGCCGATCCGACCGCCACCACCCGCAGTCCGATCCGCCCTGGATGTGCTGACGCAATCGCGCCAACTTGCGCTAAGTCTACCCGACAGCCACGGCTGGTCAAGCACCAAATGCACGCCGAGACGCGACAACGGGATTCTAGATTGCTCTGGATTTCTAGACGCTTCAGCACCGGGCCTGCCCTAGGCCAAGGGACACCGGCCTGCGCCTTGCCTGGTCCGACCTGGCGTTCAACCCAGCCGGCCCGTGTGACTTTCCACAGATGCACCGGGGGTGCTATACCTTCGCCCGCAGTGGGTGGGCACAGACTGTGGCGTCCATGGTCAGACACATCTCTGTATTGATTGCGGAATCTTGGCGCAACCGGCGAAGCACGCCCCACAGAGGCGTTCAGCCCGGCGCGCATGCAGCGGTCGCCAACAGTGGAGGCAGACGATGAATCAGCGGCTTGAACGAATTGCGACCCAATGGGCCGTTACGTCTTTGATCGCAGCGAGTTGCGGACTCTCGGCCTGTTCGGACAAGACGACGCCAACGTCCGGAGACGACGCCGCGGTGACCAAGGATGTCGCCCTGGATACGTCTGCAGATACAGGCAATTCCGCCGATGGGGCGGTCGATGCAGCGGTGGATGCGGCAGCCGACGCCAGTGGCAGTAACGCCGCCGCACAGGCCTCGGTATTGGCCGTCAAGCAATCGGAATCTTGGAGTATTACCGGCCTATCGGCACCGGTCCAAGTGATTCGCACCGAAGCCAATATTCCCCACATCTACGCGCAAAACCGCAAAGATCTCGCGACAGTACTCGGCTTTGTTCAGGCTCGGGATCGCTACTTTCAAATCGAACTGACCCGCCGCCTGGGTCTTGGGACGATTTCCGAGTTGCTGGGCGACTTTGCCTTGGCCAATGACCACGGCTCGCGCGCCAATGGCAGTGCTTTTGTCGCAGCGTCTCTGGAAGAGAAGCTGACACCTGAATTGGCTGATGTATTCGATGGTTACGCAGCGGGCGTCAACGCGTATATCGATCAGGTGCTTGCCGGTAAGCTGCCAGAGCCAAGCGAAATTGGCCTTGCGAAAGCAGCACTTGGCGGCACGGCTGCGACACTGATGAAGAAGTGGGATCGCCATGCAGTAGCCGGGGCAGCAGCGGCCATTGTCTACAACTTGGGCTACGAGACCGACGACATCGGTCGAACGGCGGCGATCGCTGGAATCAAGAGTCATTTCGCCGGCAAACCCTTGGAAGCCTTGAGGCAGACGGGGGCCCTCGCCGATGTGGAATACCATGTCACGCCCATCCAACCTGTGAGCTCTGCCGCGGGCTTAGGCTTGGATTTACACGGAAAACACATCGACAAGACCGTGCCGGGCGTCAAGCCAAGCGCCAATCAAGCCACCGGTCGCGCCAAACGATCGCGCAAGGATCGCTCTATCGCCAGCAATAACGGGCCCTTGCCCGTGGAACTCTTGCAGAGGGCCAAGCTACGCGATCAAGCCTGGCAGCGCAGCAGCGGCCACGACCGCGTCAATGGTTTCGGCAGCAATTCTTGGGCGGTCGCGGGAACTGCAACCGAATCTGGCGCGGGTATTCTTTGTGGCGACGGGCACTTGCCGTTGTCCATCCCTTCGCTGTTCTGGCAGATGGGCATCGACGACACGCTCTTTGCACCGGTGAGTTCGACCAAGCCAGCAGCGCCGCCGACCCACCAGCGAGGCCTGATGATTCCCGGACTGCCCATCATGGCAGTCGGCACCAACGGCGGAGTGGCTTGGGGCCAGACGCAACTCGTTGGCGATATTACGGATTGGTACCGTGAGCAGATCGTTCTCGATGCCCAGGGCGCCCCCAAGGCGTCGGTGTTTCACGGAGCGAATCAGAACCTCGTCTCGGTCGATGAATCCTTTGTTATCGCAGATATCCCGGCCGTCGGCTCGGTGGGTCGCACCGAGGTCTGGAAGCGCTACACCACCTTTGATGGCCGCTGGCTGACCGATATCGAAGGAACTACTGTCGATCCAAAGACCTACAAGCCGGCCGCCGGTGAAACGATTGTCAATTTCAGCGGTACCTACATCGTGCCCAAGGACACCAATGGCGATGGAGTGGTCACTGGTATTGCATTTGATTTCACAGGGCTAGACAAGCCCAACATTCTCAGCGCCCTAGAAGGCTTTGGCCACTCGGCCGATGTGTACGAGTTCCGCGACCACACCCGCAAGCTGGTCGCCTACTCGCAGAACGTGGTGGCCGCAGACGGCGATGGAAACGTATTTTACACGGGATATCAGGCCGTTCCATGCCGCACCTATCTGCCACGCGACAAAGACGGCGTTTGGCTGCCCGGCGCGGACCCCAAGCAACTCATTGATGGCACGCAGTATCCGGGCTTCACGATCCCACTTCTGGCCGATGGCAGCGTCGACGAAACGCACGGGGCCGACCCGACGATGTGCGCCGTGCCCTTTGACGAATACCCGAATTCCATTGACCCGGACCAGGGTTATGTCGTAACGGCCAACAATGACCCGGGCAATTTGTCCACTGACAACAATTTACGCAATGATAAGTGGTACATCGGCGGTCCATGGTCCAACGGCTACCGCGCCGGCACCATCGCCGCAGGCTTGCAAGCATCTGTTGCGACAAAGAAAACCACGGTAGATGACATGGGCAAACTGCAGGCGAGCAACCGTTCTCCCCTGGGCAACGAATGGGTGCCGGTGCTGCTCAAGACCTTGGACGAAGCAAAGGCCCTGGCCTCGGCGGCGAGCACGACCGACGATGAACAGCGTATTGTCGCGTTGTATCAGGCGATTACCCCGAGCGTCCGCGACGAAGTCATCGCACGCCTGCAAAAATGGCAGTCCGGTCAGTGCCAAGCCCACTCCGGCGTGGAGACGTTCTACCATAAGGTGGCCGATGGCGAGCTGGAAGATGCTGTAGCGACATCGATTTTCGCAACTTGGTTTGGACGCTTGGACCAACTTGCAGTGGAGGACGAAGGCATCGAACTCTGGGAACCCTGGGGCGGCGATGCCCGAACAAGATTGCTGAGTTACATGCGTGATGGCCGGGGCGCAAATAACCCCAAGGGCATGGCTTCGTGGAACCCGGCGACGCAGGAATCGGCCTTCTGGGACATCATCGACACGCCGATCGTTGAAACGAGCCGAGAAATCATGATCCTCGCCCTGGTTCAGGCCTTACAGAACCTCGGAGCCAAGGATCAGTTTGCCACGGCGGACATGAGCAAGTGGCTCTACGGACTGCGCCATGGCGTGCATTTTGACTCGATTTTGGGCCAAGTGATCAGCGCCGACAGTCAGTTTGCGCCGATGATGGCGGCGTTTGCCCTGACGCCTCAGTCCGCTGGTCTGGCCCTGGCAGACAGCTTCCCTGCCGGTGATCCGCGAGCGAATTTGTCCGTATTTCCGCGGGGTGGCGATGCATTTGTCGTCGACGCGGCCGGCGGCATCGACGCCCATGACTACGGCTCGGGACCGGTCTTCCGCATGGTGATCGCGGTCGGCAAGGACAAGACCACGGGCCAAAACATCCTGCCGGGCGGCCAATCCGGCCTGCTGGGCAATGCGCATTTCTCTGATCAAGCCAAGCTGTGGCTCGCCAACCAGGCATTGCCACTGCGCTATGAAGTGGAGGATGTCGTCGCTGGTGCCCAGGGGCGTGAGGTCTTCAGCCCGAAATAGGCTTAGATTGTGCACCTTTCTCAACGGGCCCTCGCCGGCCTTAGTCAGGGCTCCTAGCTCAGCCGCGGAATGCGCCATGTCCCAGCAAGACTCCTTGAATTGCCAAGCGAATGCGTCGGCGCCCGTCGCCGCGGATCGGTCGTGGCCGGGCGTCGATCCGCTGGAAGCCTACGTGGCAGCCGAAAGGATTGCGCGAATCGACCACGTGCTGCGCCAGCGAATTGGCAGCATTGTCGCGGTGTTTGAGGATATCTTTGACCCGCACAATGTGGCTGCGTGCCTGCGGACTTGCGATGGATTTGGCCTACAGCGCACGCACGTCGTGCTCAATCAGCATGGGGTTCGCCAATCGTCGACAGTGTCCAAGTCTGCGGATCAATGGCTGGATATACAGCGCCATGCCGGAACCGCAGCGGGCATCGCGGCGCTCAAGGCCCAAGGGTTTTGCATCTGGGTATCAGATCTTCAAGCAACTGAAACGCTTGATGAATTGCCGCTAGACCCGAAGATTGCCTTGGTGGTTGGCAATGCCCATGCCGGCATTTCGCCAGAGATGCGTCAGGCTGCGGACCGCCGCTACATTCTGCCGATGCATGGCATGGTCCAGTCGTATAACCTCTCGGTTGCATTGGCGCTTTCCCTGCAAACGGTTGTACCCAAGCGCCGGGCAAGCCTTGGCGGACAGGGAGACATGTCCGTGGCCGAGATGTGGCAACTGCGCCAAAAATGGCTGGAATTCGGCATACGCCATGTCGACGCGATGCGCCGCAGTGTGGGGTATGGACCGCACATTGCGGCGATTACGCCTTAAGAATCGACTATTTACAAGAGGTTAATGATGAGTGCCCTAATCTTGGATGGAAAAGCAATTGCCGCAGCCGTGCGCCAGGAACTCAAGGCAACAGTTACGCAATTCAGGGCCAAAGGCATCACGCCTGGCTTGGCCGTGTGCTTGGTGGGCGAGGACCCAGCGTCGGATGTCTACGTCCGCAACAAGGTGCGGGCCTGTGAAGAAGTAGGGATTCGGTCAGTGGAATTGCGCCTGCCAGCCACCACGACGCAAGTTGAACTCGAAGCGCTCATCGACCGCTGGAACGCCGACGACACGATTGACGGAATTCTGGTGCAATTGCCATTACCTAAAGGGCTGGATGCGGGGCCCATCGTCGCGCGGATTGCTACGCACAAAGACGTCGACGGCTTCGGCATGGAAAACCTGGGCCAGCTCACTGCGGGAAAGCCTGCGTTGGTGGCGTGTACCCCTGCGGGAGTCATGGAAATTCTGCGCCGGCACAGTCTCAATACGGGCTGGTCCTTGCGCGGAAAGCACGCCGTGGTTGTCGGTCGCTCGATCACCGTCGGCCGGCCGATGGCACTCTTGCTCTTGCAGGCCAATGCCACCGTGACGATCTGCCACAGCCAGACGGCGGACCTGAAATCCTTTGTGTCTTCGGCCGATTTGCTGGTGGCGGCAGCGGGACAGCGGCATTTGGTGCAGGGCGACTGGGTCAAGCCTGGGGCGGTGGTCATCGATGTGGGCATCCACCGTGGCGAAGATGGAAAACTCAGTGGAGACGTGGACTTTGCGCCCGCAGCCGCCCTGGCCTCGGCGATCACGCCCGTCCCAGGTGGCGTCGGTCCGATGACCATTGCGATGTTGCTGGCCAACACGGTTCAGGCGTGTCAGGCCCGACGCGTGGGTGCCTAGGACGGTACCAGGGCAGAGCCTTGACAAGCTGTCGCGAAACGACGACACCGCCCCAAGCAGCGGGTCGCGCAATTTTTAGGAGGCAGGATGAGTCAGCAAGCAGATCACGAAGGCAACGCCAACGGTGGTGAGGGCAACCTTCAGCGAACCCCTTTGTACCAAGCGCACTTGCGCCTCGGCGGCCAGATGGTGCCCTTCGCTGGGTGGGAAATGCCGGTGCAGTATGCCGGTCGCGGTGTGACGGTGGAGCACCTCGCCACGCGGCAACAGGCTGGACTTTTTGATGTTTCTCACATGGGCGAGATCATCATCGACGGGCCCGGGGCCCTGGACGAAGTCAATCACCTTGTGACCAACGACGCCTCGGTCCTGGGCGACGGCGATGCGATGTATGCGGTACTTTGCCACGAAAATGGCTGTGCCGTCGATGACTTGTACGTGTACCGCCTTGGTGCGGAGCGATTCTTGCTCGTGGTCAATGCATCCAATATTGACAAAGATTACGCGCACATGCTGGCTCATGCCCATCATCCCGAGCGCGTGATCAACCGGTCCAAGGACTTCGCCCAAATCGCCCTTCAGGGTCCCAAAGCCAGTGAAATCTTGGCTAAAGTCCTGCCTGGCGATGCCATCGGCCTGCCGCGCAACCGGATTCGCGTTCACAGTTTCCATGGCGCTGATACCCTTGTCGCTACAACGGGTTACACGGGCGAAAAGGGCTTTGAGATCTACCTGCCTCCAGAAATTGCCGAGGCTGCGTGGCAAGAACTGCTCGACGCCGGCACACCGCTCGGTCTGCAACCCGTGGGCCTCGGTGCCCGCGATACCCTGCGGCTTGAGATGGGCTACCCGTTGTATGGCCATGAATTGGATGATGAAACCAGCGGACTTGAGGCGCGCGTGCAATGGGCCATCAAGCTGGGCAAGCCGGCGGGCTTTGTCGGCAGCGAGGCGCTCAAGGCGCGCAAGGCAGCCGGTTTAGCCAAGAAACTCGTAGGGTTACATATGATCGACCGAGGGATCGCCCGCGAAGGGACGCCTGTGTTCAAGGATGGACAACGGGTGGGCACCGTCACGTCAGGCACGCATTCGCCATCGCTCAAGCAACCTGTTGCTTTGGCGTATGTTCCGCCGGCTCTGGCCACATTGGGCACCGAGTTGCAGGTCGACCTGCGCGGACAGCTGCGTCTGGCCCGCGTTGTGGCATTCCCCTTTGTGCAAACGACGTTAACCGTCTAGCTCTTGCTGCCAACGGGCGGCGACCGCCCCATTTGATGATCCGCGTCGTTCCTGACCGTCAGGACGCGGCGCATGAGGCAAACCGTCAAGGAGAAACCGATGAACATCCCGCAGAACTTGCTGTACACCGTTGACCACGAATGGGCCCGCGTTGAGGCGGACGGCAGCATCACCATGGGAATCACTGATTTTGCGCAGGAATCTCTGGGCGGCGTCGTCTATGTCGAGCTGCCGTCCTTGGGCAGTGCGGTCGAGCGCGGCGCAACCTGCGGTCAAGTCGAGTCCACCAAATCCGTATCTGAGTTGTTTGCCGCCGCTACGGGCGAGGTCGTGGGCCGCAACGATCAACTCGACAGCCAGCCGGAACTGGTCAACTCCGATCCGTACGGCGAAGGTTGGATGTTGCGCATCATGCCTAGCGCCAGTGATTTCACGGGCTTGATGGACCCAGCATCCTACGCGATTCACGCCGCCGCCAGCAGCCACTAAGCCGCGACAACGCTGCCTCCCTGCGACGCCCCGCGTGGAATGCGCACGGCGCTCGCTGTGTTCCATCGCTGCCTTGGGCTGATCGCCGTTGCTTTCACGCGGCGTCTTGCGCCTAGGCAACGGGAGGCTCCCCTTGTCGCACCGACCGCTGCTGCGTCCCTATCAGTCTGAGGCGATCGCCGCGGTGCTCCAGGCTAGGCGCCAAGGTTGCCAGCGCATGGTGGTTTGCCTGCCGACAGGTGCTGGCAAAACCGTTATTTTTTCAGAACTTGCCCGAATGGCGCGACAGCCCGTCTTGGTGCTGGCCCACCGCGAGGAGTTGCTGCAACAGGCGCAGGCCAAGCTCCAGGCGGCCCTGGGTGACTCGCGGCAAGTGGGCATTGAGCAAGCGGATCGCAGTGCTTCAGCGGATGCCAGCGTGGTGGTGGCCTCGCTGCGGTCCTTGCACGATCAGCGGCTTGAACGGGTGATGCAGCAACGGCAATTCGGCCTCATTCTCTACGATGAGTGCCACCATGCCGTCGCCGAGGACAACCGCCGCGTCCTGCGTCAGTTGGGCTGTTTTGACCGCGACTGGCAAGGTACCCTGCTGGGGCTTACCGCAACTGCGCATCGTGCCGACGGATTACCTCTGGGCGACGTCTTTGATCGCATCGTCTACCACCGCGCCCTGCCCGACCTCATCGAACAAGGTTGGCTGGTTCCCTTGCGCGGCTTTCGCATCGCGACGACCGCCGATCTTTCAGGATTATCTAGTGGCGGCATGGACTTTCGCGAGGAAGAACTGGCCCAAGCCGTCGACATCGAAGAGCGTAATGCCTTGGTGGCCCGCAGCATTCAGGAACTTGCGCGGGACCGACGCACGGTCGCCTTCTGCGTGACGGTCGGCCACGCCCGCAACTTAGCCAAAGCATTACGTCATCTTGGCGTTCGCGCCAGCATTGTCCACGGCGAAATGGCGTCTGTGGACCGCGCCGACGTGCTGCAGCGATTTCGCGATGGTGCCATCGAAGTCCTGGCCAATGTCGGCGTATTAACAGAGGGTTTTGACGACCCCGGTGTCTCGTGCATCGCCATGGCGCGGCCGACCCGCTCTGACGGACTCTACGCCCAATGCGTGGGTCGCGGAACTCGGCTTTTTGACGGAAAAAAAGACTGTCTTGTCCTGGACTTCGTCGATCTCTCCGCCCTGTCCTTGATGACGCTGCCGACCCTCTTCGGTTTGCCGCCCATGATGGATCTGCGCGGTGAGGACGCAGGCGAAGCGGGCAAGGTCTGGCAAAGAATTCAGCTAGATATGCCAGGGTTTGAGCTTGAGGCGGGTGCCATTACCTTGGGCGAAATCCAGCAACGAGCTGCGCACTTCGATCCGTTGACCTTGCGCGTCGATGCGGAGGTTCGCGCCATATCGCCGCTGGCCTGGGAGTCCTTGGGAAGTCGGGGCCTGGCCCTGCATTTTCTCACTGGTTCTAAGGCGTTGTCTGAGGTCTTGGTCCTCAACCAAGGGGGCCGCGGCAAGCGTTGGCTGGTCCTGTGGGATGACAAGCCCAAAGCGCGGTTTTCTAGCCTCGAAGAGGCCGTGCAAGCCGTTGATTGGGAAGTGGAACAGCGGGGCGCCCAGACCTTGCGCAGCGCGATGACGGATGCCCGGTGGCGGGATCAACCCATTGGCGCAGCATTGGCGACGGAGATGCAGCAGGTCCGCACGCAGGGGCAGGCGCGAAATCGCGGGGAAGCATTGAAATTGCTTGCTTTTGCTCAGGCCCATACGCGAACTGCTGAGGTGGCCGCCCGAGCCGCAGTTGCTGCCCCTGACAAGTCCTGACCGGCGGAGAGAATCCCAGCAAATACCTGGCGTTTTACGGCACTTCAAACTCGCACAACGTATCCACCGGTGCAGCGGCCACGGCCTTGGCACTGGTCGGCTTCTGCTTGGCCGCTTTGACCTGCGCAGTTTCCAAGAACTTCTGACCGGCACCGTTGCGCGCTGCGTAAACAACCGCCTTGCCTGAGAAATCATAGGCTTCTAGTTCAACTTCTCCAGAAGCCTTCACGTGCTGGCCTACCTGAATCCACAAGCCACCTTCAGCGCCGCGGTCGAGGGCGGCCGCGATGAAGAGCTTTTTCTTTTCCGGCAAATCCTCAATCTTGACCTTGAGTTTGCGCGCGCCTCGGTCATAGGAGACGAAGCTGCAGCGCGGGTCGGCCCACAGGGTGGCTGGTACGGCCAAGGTAGACAGGACAGCCCAGAGGCAGCAAACCTTGGCAAAGCGATTGCGATTGATCATCCGATGTTCCCCGTCAATGAGCCGAAATTTGTCGCGCCGCGACCGTGCCGTTGTGCCCGAACCCGCGCCATAAGCGGAGCGGCTACTGGCAGCAAAGCCAAGGGGCCGGCGGCCAACAGGATGCGAGATGGACAGCCATGGGTCAAGTCCATTTGCACGCAAGCAAGGGACGCTTGACCGTGCGCCTTCACCAACTTCTCCCTGATAAACAATGGCTTTCCCTGCGCCAGGCTCAAGCAAAACAGCACGTTCACGGCGCTATTCCGCCACCGAACCGTCCAGCCACCGCTGCACTTCAGCGACGCTCACGCCTTTTCGCCGCGCGTAGTCCTGCAGTTGGTCTTCACCAATGCGCCCCACCGCGAAGTATTGTGCTTGAGGATGGCGGAGATACAGACCACTGACGCTGGAGGCCGGTACCATCGCCAGATTGTCCGTCAGGTCAATGCCCACCGCCTCTGGTTCCAACAATTCCCAAAGTTTGCGCTTTTCGCTGTGGTCGGGACAGGCTGGATAGCCAAAGGCCGGGCGAATACCTTGATATTGCTCACCTATCAGGGCCTCGCTATCCAACTGCTCGTCGGGCGCGTACCACAACTGCCGCACGCGTTGATGCAGGCATTCGGTGAGCGCTTCGGCGAGGCGATCGGCCAGGGCCTTGGTCAAGATCGCGTGGTAGTCGTTGTGATCCGCTTGAAATTCAGCGACCAAGGCGTCGACACCCAGCCCCGCTGTCACGGCAAAGGCACCCACCCAGTCGGGTACGCCCAGTTCACGGGGCGCCACAAAGTCGGCGAGAGACAGGTACGGGTTTTGATTTGTCTTTACCCGCTGTTGCCTCAGCATGGCAAAGCGCTGCAGCGGCTGTTCCCGGGCGTCATCGCGGTACAGGACAATGTCATCGCCTTGAGCCGCCGCAGGCCAGATTCCCCACACCGCCGCAAGCTGAATTCGCTTGGTCTGCTTGAGCTTATCCAGCAGCTGCCGTGCATCGTCGTACAAAGCCCGCGCCTGCACGCCTTGGTCTGGATCATCGAGGATCGCGGGAAACTTGCCGCGCAACTCCCAGGCACTAAAGAATAAATGCCAGTCGATGTAGGGTTGGACTTCGGCCAAAGTCGGCTGCCACACATTGCGCCCCGTCCGCTGCGGCGGCGGCCCGACCGTCGCCTGCCAATCGATGGTCATCCGCTTGGCCTTAGCTTCTGTGTACGAAAGCAGGGGCCTTAGGCTGCGCTCGAGATAGGACGCGCGCAAATCCTCTTGGTCCTTGCGCACTTGCAAGACATAAGCGCCATGCTGCGTCGGCGACAGCAACGCCGATACCGTCGCCACAGCCCGGGACGCGTCGAGCACGTGCACGACCGGCGCATCGTAGGCCGGTGCCAACTTGACCGCCGTGTGCGGCCGCGACGTCGTCGCTCCACCAATGATTAGCGGCAGTTGCATCCCGCGCCGCTGCATTTCCTTAGCGACCTGCACCATCTCGTCCAAGGACGGCGTGATTAGACCAGAAAGACCTATAATATCAGCATTTTGCGCCACAGCTTCATCCAGAATTCGCGCCATCGGCACCATGACGCCCAGGTCGATCACGTGATAGTTATTGCAACCCAGCACTACTCCTACAATATTCTTGCCAATGTCGTGAACATCGCCCTTGACCGTCGCCAGCAGAATCCGGCCTTGGGCCTGCCCGCCAAGGCCCGCCGCTTTGCGCGCTTCTAGGTAGGGCTCGAGAAACGCCACCCCTTTCTTCATTACGCGTGCGGATTTCACCACTTGCGGCAGAAACATCTTGCCCGCGCCAAAGAGATCGCCGACCACAGCCATGCCGGCCATCATCGGTCCTTCGATGATCTTTAGCGGATCATCATAGAGTTCAAGGGCTTCACCCAGGTCGGCGCCAATGAAGTCAACCTGCCCGGTCACCATCGCATGGCGGATGCGTTCATCTAAGGTCCCGTCTCGCCAAGACAAATCGACGACGCGGGCCTTACCGCTGCCTTTGACGCGCTCCGCAAAACTCACCAAGCGCTCGGTGGCGTCGGGGCGGCGATTGAGGACGACGTCTTCGACGTGAACCAGCAATTCCGGTTCAATTTCCTGATACACGGCGAGTTGCCCGGCATTGACGATGCCCATGTCCAACCCGGCCGCGATGGCGTGGTAGAGGAAGGCAGCGTTCATCGCCTCGCGCACGATGTTGTTGCCGCGAAAGGCAAAACTGAGGTTGGAGACCCCGCCCGACAGGTGAACGCCCGGCATTCGGCGCTTAACCTCGCGGCAGGCTTGGAGAAAGGAGACCGCGTAATCGTTGTGCTCCTCGATGCCAGTGCCGATGGCGAGTACGTTGAGATCAAAGAAGATATCGCAGGGAGCGAATCCCGCTTGCTCGGTCAAAAGGTCGTAAGCGCGCTGGCAGATCTCGATGCGCCTGTCTGTGGTATCCGCTTGACCTTGTTCATCAAAGGCCATGACGACGACGGCCGCGCCATATTGCTGGACCAGACGCGCTCGCTGCAGGAACTCAGCTGGACCTTCCTTGAGAGACAAGGAGTTACACACGCCCTTGCCCTGCAGGCATTGCAGGCCGACTTCGAGCACGGACCACTTGCTGCTGTCGACCATGATCGGCAACCGCGCGATATCAGGCTCACTTGCCACCAAGTTCAGGAAGGTGTGCATCGCTTCTTCCGAATCGAGCATTCCTTCGTCCATATTGACGTCGAGCAGATTGGCACCACCGCGCACTTGGTCGCGCGCCACGTCCAAAGCTGTAGCAAAGTCACGCGCTTTGATGAGGTCCGCAAAGCGCTTGGACCCTGTCACGTTGGTCCGCTCGCCGATCAGGGTGAAGTTGCTGTCCGGCCGCAGCATCAGACCTTCGAGGCCCGAGAGACGCGTATAACCTTGGTTAGGCACAGCGATTTTGCAGGGCCGATCCCGCGCTACGGACGCGGCCAAAGCGGCAATGTGATCGGGCGTCGTACCGCAGCAACCACCGACGATTTGCGCTAGGCCATCACGGACAAAGCCGCCCACAAGCTCAGCCGTTTCAGCCGGTTGTTGGTCGTAGCCGCCAAAGGCATTGGGCAGGCCTGCATTGGGGTAGGCGGAGAGCCAGCAATCGGCATTGTGCGCCAACTCTTGAAGAAAAGGCCGCATTTCCCGGGCACCGAGGGCGCAGTTAATGCCCACTGAAAACGGCTTGGCATGGGCAACGCTGGCCCAGAACGCGTCGATAGTCTGCCCGGACAGGGTACGTCCCGACTTGTCGGTGATGGTCACTGAGATCATCACTGGAACTCGTTGATTACGTGCAACAAACTCTTGTTCAATGGCGAACAGACAGGCCTTGAGGTTGAGGGTGTCGAACACCGTTTCGCACAACAGCAGGTCGCTGCCACCATCGAGAAGTCCGCGAACTTGCGTGCGATACGCGTCCCGCACTTCGGCCCAGGTGACGCTACGAAAACCCGGGTCTTCCACCTTGGGCGAAAGGGACAAAGTTCGATTGGTCGGGCCAATAGAGCCCGCAACAAAACGCGGTTGATTCGGGGTCTTACGCGTCCAAGCCTCGGCACGCTCCTTGGCGATTCGCGCCGACGCCACATTGAGGTCATAGCTGAGGTCCTGCAGGTGATAGTCAGCTTGACTGATGGCCTGCGCAGAAAACGTATTTGTTTCAATCAGATCCGCGCCAGCTTGCAGGTACAGGTCGTGGATATCGCCAATCACGTCGGGGCGCGTCAGGCTCAGGAGGTCGGCATTGCCCTTGAGGTCGCCGGGATGATCACGTAGAGCCTCATTTCGATAGTCTTTTTCTTCGAGCCCTCGCCGCTGGACAAGCGTTCCCATCGCGCCGTCGAGGACGAGCACCCGTCGCTGCAGCAGTTCGGAAAAGACGTCTTGATTGGACATGTTGGGCTCCGCTAGCGCTCTATCGCGCTCAAGGGGCTGGCAGTATAGCGGCGATGGCCCAGGCGGGCCACTTGCGTGCAGAGGCAGGTTGCCAAGTCGCGGACAATCGGTTAGCAAACAGGGGGCTGCTAGCCGGCCCGTCTCAGTGTCTGCATGGGCCCTGGCCATTACCAACACCGCGGAGGCATTGTGGAAGGACGTCACCTGCAACTGGAGAGCCCGGCCCTGGGACGCAAGGTTCACCTGTGGTGCTTTGGCCATTTTGGCTTGCCAGTCATCGTGTTTCCGTCCGCTGCGGGCTTTGCCCATGAATGGCAGCGTCAAGGCATGGTCACGGCGCTGGGCGAGCTGCTGGCGGCCGGCAAAATCAAGCTCTATTGCCCGGAAAGCAACGTCAGCGAGTCGTGGACGGACAAGCACGCGTCCCTCGAACACCGCATGGCCAAGTACCGGCAATATGAGCGTTTTGTCATGGAGACGCTGGTCCCATTCATTCGCGACGATTGCCGCTGGCCCGATGCACCAATCACGGCCACAGGCTGCAGCTTAGGCGGCATGTACGCAGCGCTTTTTGCCCTGAAATACCCAGAAACCTTCCGCCGAGCCATTGCCATGAGCGGCCGGTACCTAGCGACGGCGTTTACCCAAGGCCAAAACAGCGGCGATGTGTATTTCAACAATCCTCTGGCGTTCGTGCCCAACCTGGACGGTGCAGATCTGGAAAAGGTTCGCAAGTACACGAACTTGACGCTCATTTGCGGCCGCGGCGCGTACGAAGAGGGCTGCATCGAGGAAACCATCGCCATGGGGCGCCTGCTCGACCGCAAAGGCATCGCCAACACGACGGATATTTGGGGCCTCGACAGCCGCCACGACTGGCCCTGGTGGCAACGACAGGCAGCATTGCATTTCCGGCGTATTTTTGCGTAATTCAACAGCGACAGCCTGAGCAGACCCAAAGCACGGCCTCGCTTGACGCCAAGCCGCAGACAGCCAAGCTTGGTCTGCCGTAGCGTTTTGCGGCCAATCACGAAATTCGCTAGGATGCACGGCGGTGTACGACAACATCTCGGTGTCCAATCTGCGCGCGAAGGCAAGGCCACGTGTCCCTGCGGAGTCTGGCAATTCAACGCTTTTTTGTCCCGACGCTGGCTCCAGTGTCGCTGGCCTTGGCGCTGCTTTTCCTTGCTAGTTGTGCACAACCCCTTGGCAAGGCTGGTATTCCCGACGATTTGATGCCCGTCACGCCCGACGACCAGGCCAATGCGAACGACTGGCACAGCGACGCCGATGTTGCTGTCACTGCACCCGAGGACGCCGACTGGGCCACTGCGACCGACGCGCTTGTGAAACTGCAAGCTGAGTGCTGCGTCGACTCGGCGGCAAGTGACATTGAACTCGCTGATGTGACACTGCAAGATGCTCTGGCCAGCGCTCAGGACTCGGCCGACTTGGATGCATTGGACGGTGCTATTTCCGTTGATGCGCCAGATGACCTTGACGCCGCATCGAAAAGCTTAGATCTAGCAGATCTGGCTACGTTGCCTGATGGTCTCTCAGCGACTGCCGATGCCCAGGTGGCGGAAGTCTCTGCGAGTCCTAGCAACGCCGATGTGGCTGAGACAGCCGTGGATACCAATGAACCGCCTGAAATTGAAGAAGTTCCGTGGTATCCACCCCTTGGCATTACCACCTCCCCGCCGATCTACTGTACTCCCGGGGCCCCGCCGGCTGGCGTGTTTCAGGAAGTCGCTCAAACTGTTGGCGTTACTTTCGATAGGCCCTACTTGTGGCCGGCCGATTCAGCCTATCCCAATCAGCATGTCCATGAAGGTGGCGGGCAAGCCGTCGCAGACTTCAATGGAGATGGGCGCTTAGACATCTACATGGTGATTGCGACGGGCGATGACAAACTTTATCTCGCCGACCCAAAGCAAGCGATCGGCTTTGTCGAGTTCAGCATCGCCACGACAGCAACAGAGGAAACCAGCGTCATTGCTGCTGATTTTGACGGGGACGGCGATCAGGACCTGATCATCGGTGCAGACGGCATGATCGCCTTGCGCAACGATGGGCCCAGCAATGCCACAGGCGTCGCTTGGACCGACGTCACTGCCGTGGCAGGACTAATTGAAACGAAAGGGTTTCCACTGTTCAATGCCGCCGTAGGTGACGTCGACCGCGATGGCTGGCTCGACATCCTGATCGCCTCCAACAAGTTTGAGAAGCCACCGCCAATGAAGAGCAATTTCCCGCCGACACCCTTTGCCTGTCGACTTCTACGCGGCAAGGGCAACTGGCAATTCGAAGATGTTTCCAGCACTTTGATCGTGCCGAAGTTTGGCCCGAGCTACATCAGCTCGCTGTTTGACTACGACAACGATGGCGACCTGGATGTCTACATCACCTATGATTTTGGGGAGTTATTCCTTCCCAATCAGCTTCTGCGCAACGACACCGCTGGCCCAGGCCAACCCATTGTCTTTAAGAATGTTTCCCCTCTGTCGGGCGCTGACATGATTAGCCATTCGATGGGCGCAGCGATCGCCGATTACGACCGGGATGGCCGCCTCGACGTCTTCTTCACGGGGCAGGCCGACGGCAATCATTTCCTGCACAATGAGACCCTGCCCGGCGGTCCGCCGAATTTCAACGACATCGGCATTGAAACGGGGACGAATTTCAATGGCAATAACGTCGCGTCGTGGGGAGCGCAGTTCATTGATGTCAGCAATGACGGGATGTTGGACCTCTATGTGGTCAACGGCTACCTCGACGGCCAGTTGAACACGGGCGGCAAGTGCCCGGCTGGCAGTTGCCCCAACCCGCTCGATCTGTATGAAAAGGACCAGCTCTTTGAGCAGAATGACAATGGGACCTACTCTGAGATCACCGATCAGGCTGGCATTGCCGGCGTGCAGGCCAAACGCTCGGTGGTGCGGGCCGATTTCAACCAAGACGGCTTTATCGACCTCTTGCTTGGATCAGTTTCGGGAAAATCGCAATTGTATCTAAATGGTTGTAACAACAACGCTTGGCTGCATGTGACCCTCAAGGGCAAAGGCGGCAACCAAACGGGCCTCGGCGCGCGCATTACCATGCAGGTCGGGCCGGTACAGCATCTGCATGAAATGGAATCGGGTTCAACGGGGTTATGGGGATCGAGCGAGCAGGCGGCCTTGTTTGGCCTTGGCAACGCCAAGAAAGTCGACACCTTGACCGTGCGCTGGCCCAGTGGCATCAATCAGACGTTCAAGGGCCTGCCAGTGCGGCGGCGAATCGTGATTACGGAGCCCTGATGCCGCGCAGTACTGGTTCAATTTTGGCCCGTTACGGGCAGGCGAACGTGTGGCTGGCCTTGGCGCTTGCCGCGCTGGTCGCTTGCTCGACGCAACCGGCGGCCAAAGGCCAAGATGCAGCAACCGCCGCGGACGTGGTCGCCGATGGATTTGTGGATGCGGGAAATGCAGACATCCCCTTGGATTTAGACGTGATTCCGTCCTCTGACCTGGGTACAGCGGTTGATGTGACGGCCGTGGTCGATGCCCTACTGGATGTGACAGCGGTGGACGCTGTTGATCAAGGCCAAGATAGCTCGGAAACTGACGATTCCGCCGCTGACGCCCAAGCCGACGGGGGCGTAGACGCTGCTGGGGAAACAGAGGAGGTCGTTGCCCTGCCCGACCCGCCAACCTGCCCACTGTCGCCCAACTACACGCCAGGGCCGCCACCGACGACGCCGGAAACGGACTGTCCGGACGATCCACCACAAGTATGGAAAGATGCTGGACTTGTTCCTGTTGCGACCCTCCCCATCGACCTAGGACAGTACGTCAGCGAGACGTTTGCAGCCTATGAAGACGGCGGCTGGGCCGCGATCACCCACGGTCCCCAAGGACTGACGCACGTGGTCATGGATGTCCGCATGAATATTCCAGATCTGACCGGCGACAAGGTGAAGATTTCGGGCATGCGCGCGGGCCGATTTGACTGCACGTTGGTCGCCAGTGCCGAACCGTCGACCCAGCAGTTGATGCCAATTGGCAACGGCAACTGGGGGAATCCTTTACAACAAGCCCGGATCATCTTTCCGGTGGCCGGTGCCGATTCGGCCAAGCTCTGCAGCAAGTGGTTGGACGTTCGCGTGCTGATTCGCCTGACCGATGGGCGCTGGGGTAAGCGAAGGATCTGGCTGCGATTGTACGACCAGCTGCCGCCCTAATTTTTCGGATCGATTACGCTTTTTCTCACCAAGGGTCGCTGAGTTGCGACAGACTGCCACCCGCAACGGTGTGTGCTACAACGCCTGAGCCAATCAGGGGCGACGGGGAAAGAACATGTGTGGAATCATTGGGTATATTGGGCCACAACAAGCGGCACCTATCCTCGTCGAAGGCCTGCGCCGGCTCGAGTATCGTGGGTATGATTCAGCGGGGTTGGCCCTGGTCGACGAGCGCGTGCATTTGCGCCGTGCCGTGGGAAAACTTCGTAATTTAGACGAGTTGCTCCTACAGCAGCCCGTGCATGGCACCCTGGGAATTGGGCACACGCGCTGGGCGACGCACGGGCGACCGACTGAGAACAATGCACACCCGCACCTGGTCGGCACGATCGCTGTGGTCCACAATGGCATTATCGAGAACCACTTGGAACTCAAAGAGGATCTTCGCGCCAAGGGGCGCAAGTTCCAAAGCGAGACGGATACCGAAGTCTTTAGCCACCTGATCGACGAGGCCCGCCAAACCGGCTTGAGTCTTGAGGAATCGGTGCGTCAGGCTGCGCTGCGCGTGCGTGGGGCCTATGCCATCGCCGTCGTCGACGCAACGGCGCCGGATCGGCTCGTCGTCGCCAAGCAACAAAGTCCGTTGATCCTAGGGGTTGGCGATGGAGAACGCTTTGTCGCCAGTGACATTCCGGCTGTGATCAGCCACACGCGGCAGGTTGTCTACCTGGAAGACGGGGACATGGCCGTCATCTATGCAGATTCACACGCAATTTCGCGCATCGCCGACGCAAAGGGGGTTGAGCGCGGTCAGACGAACATCACCTGGAGCGCTGTGGCGGCGGAGAAGGGCGGCTACAAGCATTTCATGCTCAAGGAGATTCACGAGCAAAGTCGTGCAATTACCGACACGGTTCGCGGTCGAGTGTCAGCGGAACAAGGCGAAGTCTTCATCGAGGAACTGCACTTTGAGAACGATACCCTCTTGCAATTGCAAAGGATTGTGATCGTCGCTTGTGGGACCAGTTGGCACGCTGGACTAGTCGGCAAGCACTATCTGGAAGCGGCTGCTCGATTGCCGGTGGAGGTGGATCTTGCTAGCGAATTTCGTTATCGAAATCCAGTGTTAGACGAGCACACCTTGGTCATTGCCATCTCGCAATCGGGCGAAACGGCGGACACGCTGGCCGCAGTGCAAGAAGCCAAGGCGCACGGGGCCCGGACGGCGGCCATCGTCAACGTGATTGGCTCAACCATTGCAAGGACTTCGGGCGATGTCGTCTACACCCACGCTGGTCCTGAGATCGGCGTCGCGTCGACGAAAGCGTTCACCACGCAGATGACCGCGCTGTATTTGCTGGCGATCTACCTTGGGCGACGACTTGGGCGGATGACTCAGACTCAAGCCCGCGAACATATTGAGCATCTGCTGGCTGTGCCTGTCGAAGTCGAAAAGGCGATTACGCTGAACTGGCACGTCCGCGACGTTGCCCGCAGGCACATGCAGGCCACAAGCGCCCTGTACCTTGGCCGCGGTCTGCTTCACCCGATAGCGCTCGAGGGCGCCCTAAAGCTGAAAGAAATCAGCTATATACATGCTGAAGGATACGCCGCAGGTGAAATGAAGCATGGACCCATTGCCCTGATCGATGAGCAGACGCCGACGCTGGTCTTGGCACCACGCGGACCGACCTATGAGAAGACGGCGTCTAACCTTGCAGAAATCCTCGCAAGACGCGGCAAAGTGATTGGCGTTGGCGATGCAGATGACGACGCGCTGCGGGCCATGTGCGACGACTACCTCGCGCTGCCGCCGACGCATCCGTGGACGGCCCCCATCGTCGCCGTGGTGCCTTTGCAGCTTTTGGCCTATCATGTTGCGGACTTAAAAGGGACTGACGTGGACCAACCGCGTAACCTCGCCAAGTCCGTCACGGTCGAGTAGGCACCGCGTCATCCGGCCCGATCGCGCCTTACAGATCGCGGGGCTCACCACTGGCAATGTCAACAATTTCAGCGGCCCGCTCAGCGACTTGCTCGACAATTCGCCCCACGCGGCTGCGTGTCCCTTCAGCAGCTGTGCGCACGCGTCCCTTGGCCGCTGGCTCTGAAGATCGAGCAGCCTTTTCCTTGGCCTGCGATCGACGCACTTTCTCTTTGGATGCTGCAGACTTACGCGACGACTGGCTGTCCCGTCCTTTGGCGCGAGCGCTGGACTTGACCTCCGATCGCAAAGTCCCATCTTCATTGGGAATAAAGCGCACAGAGGTATTGATCTCAAACTGAACGCTGGTCAGAATCTTGGTCAACTCCGCACCGACATTGAGACTTTGCAGAAAGCTCTGCATCTCTCGACCGATCATGGCGATGGCATCCTTCTTGGTACCATCAATCTGCTGCATGACCGAGCCGATCAACTCACGGGGAATCAGGTTGGGCACCAAGTTCTTGCGGCCTTCGTCGCTGTGCAAGATCGCCTGCACGCTGCGTTCCACCGCCCTGCGCACCAGGTCGGGAATAAAGCCCTCCAACCCTTCGTCGCGCCGTTCCGCACCCTTGTCGTGGACCGCCATGCTGCCTCCGCGCGGAGCAACCCGTTGCCGCAGGCCCAACATAGCACGCCCGCCGACGCGGTGCAGGATCGACTGGCCGGATGGCTGGCGCTTGGGCAGACTGCAGGGAGGCGCGGGCAACGACCACGGAGATGAGACATGCTGGATGACAAAGATTTGCTTGCGATTTTTGAGAGAGAACAGGGCAACGACACGGCGGCCCCGAGGCCTCGGCCGGCCTTGCCGCGGGGGCCCCAAACGCAGGGGACGCCATTGGCCCCGACCGCGCCGATCAAAGCCCGGCCCCAGCCTACAGCGGAGGCGGTGGTGCTACCTCCGCGGGATGCCGCGCAAGACCTTGAAATTGCAAATTTACATCGCGACATGGCGCGCCTAACCCTGATCAGCGGTCAACTTCTGGCCCAGCGGCAAGCGCTGCAGGAGGAGCGCGATCGGCTCGACGTTGAGCGGCGCACGCTGCAGAAGAAGCTCAGCCACGCGTTGGAAACCGCAACCGAGTTGAGGCGTTCCCTTGCCTTGAGCCAAACCCGTGACGTCTGGCACCGGCGAGGCCTGCTGCCGCACGAAGAGGCTGGGGCCCTCATCGCCCTGGCCCGTCAGGTGCCCGAGAAGATCCTTGAAGCCTTGGGTGAATCTGGCCGAGAACGCTTGGAATCTCTATTGCGCGACGCCCTTTACGTCACCTGCGATCAGCCTGCGTGCGCAGCCGTGGCGCGCGACCACGCCAGGGTGTCGGTTGCCAAGGAGCGCTGCGAAGTGTGCGGCGGTTCGGATGTGCGCTTGGCATATCGGCAATTTGCAGATACCTGTCAGGCTTTTGCCTTTAAACAGGTGACCATTGTCGGCGGATCGCCACAATATCGCGAACAATTGCGGATGCTTCACAAGGACACTAAGGCGACGTTCGCCCTCCAAGTCGTCAGTACGGAACGACCCGGCGAAGGCAAAAGGGCCCAAAGTGTCAAGGACTTGGTGGTTATTTGGGGAGGCAGCGAAATTGACCATAGCGCGACCAACCATTACCGCGACGCGACCGAATGGACCTTGGCCGTCGCCCACCGCGGCATATCGGGCATGTTGATCAAGGTTTCTGAGGATTTGCAGCGGCGCAAGGCAACCAAGTCGCGCCATCCCAGTCGCTAGCGCATCTCCGTGGGTGCGCCCGATCTCGGCGTCGCGGACTGGCTCACCGGGCACCTTCAAATGCGCAGGCGGGCGCGACGCTTGGGCAGGCTCCCGTTGACAGATTCTCTGTCCTGGCACACCGTTGCGCTAGGGCGGACGGCCCTTCAATGGGACGAATAGCTGCGTATCTCCCAAGCTTGGCAAGCGCCACGGCCGGCGCGCTGCCTGTCATTCGTGCGGCAAGCAGCAATTGCAAATTCCCACAGAGTCCTGAGAGGTTGGCTGTGAAACGCAATCGAATCGTGACTGTGCTCAAAAACCGCCTCGCACCACCGTTGGCGGCATCGATCGACAACCGCCACCCCAGCCGCATCATCGTCCGCGACACCAGCGACACCTCAGACGGGAGCCGCCACGGCCGGTGGTTGTGTCAAGTCTTTCGCGCGGTGCCGGTCCAGGACGCCACCGAGTGGCAGAATCCCGAGCGAATACTTGAGCTTGGCAGCGAAATGCCGTGGATCGTGGCGTTCGACGATGAAGTGGAACGTACGGGTTTCAAAGACGAAATCGACCTGTCGGACTGGATCCTGCTGCGGGTCGAGCGCCGCAAACTCGAGCGAGAACGGCGCTTTGCGGAGGCGATCTCGGCGCGCACGCTCCTGCGTAATTCCCCGCAATAACACCGGAAACTAGCTATCGCGTTTGATCACCGCCGCGACATCGGACACCGGACGCGGAGGTCTTGGGGCGTCTAGCGCCCGCGCCGTCGCGATTTCCAGGGTGTCGTTCTTCATGCCCGCTGCACGCAGAGAGGCCGGTGCCGCCTTGACTTCATGGCGTCGGCCGCCAATCGCTGTAGGTGCGCGAATTGCATACTCATCGGAGGTCGAACTCTCGCGGGGCTTGCGCACCGAGGAGCCGGCACTGGGCATTGCCGGGCGCGGGGTACGCCCCCGCACCTCATCGGTCTGCACCGATTCATTGGCCCAAAGCGACGACTGAAAGACGCCTGACATCGCCTGGGCCACCTGTCGCGCCCGTGTCAGGCGATTGCGCAGGTCTTGGCTCATCGTTTCCTGCAGTTCCATGGTGGTCGTCCAGTTGCGCACGGGCGTCCCGGCCGATTGCCGCTCCGGTCTCTCCTCCGCAGCCATCTGCTGATTTGCCTTACGGATTGCGGACTCCAAGTACCGCAGTTCTGGCTCCAGCGCATCGTCCGGTAGGGCAATTTCCAGCCCCAAATCATCGATTTGCATCGGCACCGCCAGCCTCAGCCCGACATCCAGCACGGCCTGCAAGAGCAGCGCCCGCCACCGGCTCGGCGGCCGCGCGGTGAGGATCAAGCGCACGACCAGTAGCCGGGCGTGTTGAGGATGAATCCCAAGTACATCAACAGTCTTGGGCCAAATCGGAGTCCAAGTCATCGCGGGCCTATGGGTGCACGTGACGCTGTGCTGCGGATTGGCAAATTAGGGACATGTATCGTTCAATTTTTTCAAAGGGTTCGGCAGCAATCCTTGCTCAAGTGCCGTCAAAAACACTTAGGATGAGCCAGGCCAACGACGCAGTTCGCTGGCACCCAAAGCCCATCGCGACCGCCGACAAAGATGGGTTTGTTCATTAGCCGCACAGGGTTTCGACACTCGGTCGCCTCTGAAACGATACGGCTAAGATCGGTTCTCTGGAGTTCGCATGGACAAGCTTAGCCTATTGGCGCTTCCTTGCACGGGGCAGCCGACAAAGACTGCGGCACGGTAGACCGACCGTGCCCCAATAGCGGGTTCACCACGCCGAGCCGACAACGTCACGTAGACGTTACCGCCCGTGCTGAACGAGCCGAACTAAGGCAAGCTGCAGCGTCATTTCAACGCGTTAGCTGAGCATGTTGGACTTCCTTGTCTTGCGCCGCGACGCCCCCCTTTGAGCGCGACGACACTGGCCCGTTTTCCCCTCAGGCCATAGCAAGCAATACCGCAGTCCGGGCTTGTTCGCAAGTGAAACCTGCACATAGCGTTGCAGTTCCCAAGCCGCCCATTCGCCGCTAAGATACTTGGGCCGTCGGGCGTGACCCCGCGCTACCCCGAAAAAGAGCCCAATGAGGCCTACTTGCCGGCAATATGCGATTGGCAACAGTGCCGCCGCCCAATGCGGTCCACCTCAGCGCCCGAGTTGGCGCCGACAGGAAAGGAGATCTATGCACCGACAACATCGACGAATTGCATTGATCACAGGGAGTTTACTGCTCATCGCCGTGGGTGCGTGGGCACGGACGGTCTACGTCAACACCCGCTACGCCAAGGTCCGTGAAAGTCAGGCGAGCACGGCGGCCCAGGTCGGAAAGGTAGATTTTGGCGATGGCTTGACGGTCGTAACTGACCAAGGCGGATTCCTGCAAGTCAGCGTACCCAATGGCAAAGTCGGATGGATTGCCAAGATGTGGGTCAGCGACACGGCGCCGTCCAAGGACGGTCTGGCCGAAAAGGCAGGCCAATCGGTGCGCGCCGGGGGAACAGTCACGTACACGGCTGGCGCTCGCGGTCTGACGGATGAAGCCAAGACCTACGCGAGCAGCAAGTCCATGGGCGACGCCGCCGCTGCGGTCGAGAAGATGGAGAAGTTTCAGGTAACCGACGAAGATTTAGAACAATTCATGCGGGCGGCTCACCTTGGCGATTTTCGCGGAGGCCAGCGATGAACCGCCGCCACTTCGTTGCGAATCTGTCTGCAGCCTTGGGTTTGCTAGGCCTATTCACCTGTAGTTGCGGGATGTTAGGGCAGGTCACCCAGGATGTCACCGATGCGGGCCAGAAGCTAGCATTCGGCGGTGCCAAGGCCGCGGCAGCCGCCACTTTGCCCATCGGCATCGAGGAAGAGGTCTCGTACGGTGGCGCGATTTCCGTTATGGTTGTGCAGCGTTACGGCGGCCTGGTGGACGACCCTGCCGTGCATGGCTACATCAACTTGCTGGGCCAGGCGCTGGCGTTACACGCACAACGCCCCAATCTTGCTTGGCATTTTGCCGTGCTCGACTCGCCCCAGGTCAACGCGCTGTCGGCGCCCGGTGGCTACGTCTTTGTCACCAAGGGCGCGCTACTGCAGATGACCGATGAGGCGCAGCTGGCAGGGGTTTTAGCGCATGAAATTGGGCATGTAGACGCGCGCCACGCCCTTGAGTCCATCAAGGCGCTCAAGGCCAAGTCTGCCTTGGCCCAAGGGGCGGCTGATGCATGGAAGGATTCTGCCCTCTTTGGCCAGTTGCTGGACACGTATCTAGGCGATTTCTTTGAACATGGCCTGCCCGTAGCCGCTGAATTTGAGGCCGACGCGCTCGGTACCGGCCTGCTGATGCGCGTAGGCTGGTATGGCGCTGGACTCCGCGACTTCCTTGCGATTCTGGGCAAGATGGAGGCCCAGGCCGACAAGCCCACCACGGCGCAGTTCGAAAAGACGCACCCCAAGACGGCCGATCGCATCAGCAAGCTGGAAGAACAACTCAAGCGTTTTGGGGACTTCAGCGGTTCGCGCGATGAAGCTCGCCTGCGCGCAGTTCAGGCCAAGGCCCGCAGCTTCAAGCCCGCGCCGCCAGCCCAAGCCATTGCACCTTAGGCGTTTGTCGGCCTGGCACGCCGACGTCGGCAGAAAAAACGCCATCGATTCAGAGAACTATACGGATGCCCAACGGCCGGCAATCACCGATGCCACGGTCTGAATCGCAGCTCGAGGCTGCACGCCAATACTCTGCGGAAATACGGACGAATCTGCGAGCACGAGGTTGGAAATACCCGGCAGTGCAAACCAATCGTCGACGTCCACACCACCAAAGAAATGGGTTGCAGTCAGCCACATCCGCCCGGGATCTGGAGAAAGCTGTTCAATCGCATGGAGTTGCTTATGGCTGGTGACCGCGCAAGGGGCACCGTGCACTTGAGGCCAAACTTCCAAGGCACCACCGCGTAACATCGCTTCCGACAACAGGGAAACGCCGCGCAAGAGGCTCTTTCGGTCCTCTGGCAGAAGGTCGTAGTGAACCGCAGATCCATCGCGAGTCGCCGCCACACGTCCCCGCGCTTTGGCCCGCATCGACAGCGAAAAGCTGCCCACGCGATTTTGCACGGCCAGGCGATCGACCAACGCTGGCCCCACGCCCGGAACCAGTCGGGCGCGCATGGCCTTGGGCAGACGAATACTCTGTAATTCCAAGCCTTCATCGCGAAACGCGTGGGTTTCCATCGCGACACTGGTGCCTCCCACGCCATCGACGACGCCTGGGAAAAGCCCCGCAACCCAGGCCTGAACATGCATTTGGAGCCCAGGTCCACGGACAACAAGCCCTTGACGCGCCAGCAGGGCCACGGTTTGCAAGGTGCCCAGGGCCAGGAAGACGGCGCGTTTGGCCATCCATGTCCCTTTTTTTCCTGAGGAAAAGGTCCCAACGACGCCCGTGGCCTTGCCGGCGGAGACGATCACCCGGTCGACGCGACATTGGGCGTAGACCCGGGCTCCGGCCAAAACGGCGGTGTCCAGCATCGTGCGGTCGACACTTCCCTTGGCGCCGAGCGGACATACCTGCATGCATCGTCCCGACCCTTGGCAATTGGGCGCGGACCGCCAGGTGGGCGCAGCTTGGCCCGGAAAACCGGCGAGAAAGGCTTGGCCCAGGGGACCCCATAATTCTGGGGGCGTTTTGACCACCGCCTGCTCTGCGTCGAGGATGTCGCGCACTTGGGCCAGCGCATCCCAGGGCAGACGGTGGGCCCAACGGACATCTTGCTGCACCCAAGCACGCCATTCTCGTTCAGGAAAGGGCGAGTGAACGGCATTGCCGATGGTCGTGGATCCACCGATGCAGCGCCCTTGGATCAGTTCGATGGCGTCGGCCCCACGGGTCGTTTGGCCACCGCCGTCTCTGAGAAGTTTTGTCGTCAATTCATAGCCATCGCCGCGGGTGACCTGAGCCGAAGGCCCTTCCTCCAGGACAATGACGCTATGCCCAGCACCGGCGAGCCAACGGGCGCAGGTTGCCCCGGCCGCGCCGCTGCCAATTACGATAAAGTCTGCACTTTCATCGACATCGACGCTGCTGCCATCGATCCACGATTGGTTGGCCACCACAGTTCAGCCCCTCACGCTTGACGCACTGCCCGGTTTACTTCGTTGAACTGCCCGGCTTACTTCGTTGAACTGCCCGGTTTACTTGGGCGGTCTGCCCGGTTTATTTCGTTAGTAATGCCGCAGCCTTCCAAGACGCGACTAACCGTCGCAGCGGCAGCCATGGATGTTCGCTCAGCGTCAAAAGCACGGCCTGGCGTCGTTGCATGGACAGGAGACGAAACAGCCGGCCGTAGCGTGCGAGCGCCCACAAGTCTACGATTGAAAAGCAGACTTGCATCCACAGGCGCTTGCGCAGCGGCCAGTTTGCAGGCAAGGGACGCCCCTTCCACCCCGGAAGAAGGGCTGAAAAAACTAGTTCCACGTCGTGATTGACCCAGGGACCTCTTAGGCTGAGGCCTAGGTGCTGTGTAGCGCCTCTGAACCGCGGGATCAAGCGCCGTGACAGTCCGTGGCGCGACCCGCGTCTACTGGCAAGTCCCAGCGCTGCAGGCCTGCCCCTCGCCGCAGGGCGTGCCGTCGGCCGCTGCAGGATGGACGCACTCGCCGCTGGTCAGGTCACAAGCATCTGTAGTGCAAGGATTCTCATCCAAACACACCTTGGCGATGGCTGTGCAGCTCCCGGCCTGGCAGCTGGCGGAGGCAGTGCAAGTGCCGTCATCGGTGCACGTTGTGGTGTCTGGCAAACTCACGTAATCACAACCATTTCCCCCACAACTGTCCGAGGTGCAAGCATTGCCGTCGTCGCAGGGACCCGGTTGCCCTTGGCAGATGCCGGCCGTGCACACCGCGTCGACAACGCAGGAACTCTTTGAAGTACATACAGTTCCGTCAACCGCTGGCGAGGACATGCAAACGCCTGTCACGGGATCGCACTGGTCGACCGTGCAAGGGTCACTGTCATCGCAAGCCTTTGAAATACCTTTACAATTGCCAGCCACGCACGTATCGACCGTGGTACATGGGTCGCCGTCATTGCAACCGATCGCAGCGTCGATGTGGGTGCAATCGCCAGCAAGATCGCAGGTATCCGTAGTGCAAGGATTGCCATCATCACAATCCTGCTTGCCTTTGCCCTTGCACACGCCAAATTTGCAGACGTCGCCCTGGGTGCAAGGATTGCCGTCGTCGCAGGGCCCCATGGCAATCACGTTGTATTGACAGCCAACTTTGGGATCGCACAACTCGGTGGTACACGGATTTCCGTCATCGCACGGCGATCCGCCAGCCGCCTGGCAGATTCCAGCCTTGCACGCATACGGCATGCAAGGGCCCGTTTGGCTACAGGGTTTCTGCCAGTTCGCGTGCGTACAGCCCTGCTGAGGCGAGCACCCGTCCGACGTGCACTCGTTGCCGTCGTCGCAGTTGAGCACAGTCCCCTTGCACTTGCCCGTGCCATTGCAGTGCTCATCCTTGGTGCACTGGTCTTGGTCGTCACACACCGTCCCGGCCGCGACCGGTTGGACGCCGCAGCCTCCGTCCGCCCGACAGACCGCCTGCTCGCACGCCTTGGGCTTGGGGCAGTCTACTAGCGGGTCTTTGCAGTGCAATTGGGGAGCCACATCCACTGAAGTCGTGTCCGCCTTGGCGTCGCTGGCCGCGTCCGGGGCCTTGCCATCCTGAGTACCCACGTCGCCCGCATCGGCGACAGTCCCGCCGTCGCCGCCCGAGAGGCTGGTCGAAGGCGCGCTGCTGCCGCATCCACTCAGGCCGCCCGTAGCCCACGCCAGGACTACGAGCCCAATACAAGGAATAACCCGTGTTTTTTTCATAGATTTTAACCCCATAAGTTCGCGCGTCCTGACTACGGGATCGCGACGGACCAACGTTCGCCCCTATCCATTGTCTAACATAATAGGATGCGGATTCGATGAAGAATGGTGTGCGCGGATTTCGGCTAAGCTTCCAGCAAGGGCCCCCTGGTCGGAAGGACCCATGCAGAAGCGTGACCTTGGCCAGGGCCGGACGTCAAGGGCGGGGTGAGGGCCCTGCATCGCCGAGGCCGATGGCGTTTGCGGCGGTCAGCCATCCCGCGATCCAGCGCCAAATCGGCTCGCTGGTTGAGGAAGTCACAAGCCCCATGTGGTCTGGACTCAAGCCAGCCAATTCCGCCGGAGCTGAACGACCAAGGCGAAGCACCTGAGATTTGGGGATTCTGGCAGCGAAGCTCATGGCGCTCTCTGGACGGGTCAGCCAGCGATCGCCATCGCTCACAACGACCAACGTCGGCATGGTCACGTTGCGCAAGTTGTCCGCATAATCAAGGCCCTGTCGACTCTGCCAGCGGTTGCTTCGGGCAAATCCGGACAGGTCGCGCCAGTAAGTAGCCGATTCGTCACAGGGACCAATTCGCAGGGCCCGCGCCGGCATTCGCCCGACCAATTGGACCAAGCCGTCTGCACCGGCCATCAGCAGGCGTTGAGCCATGAAAATCAAAGCACTAGGTTCGAACTGTCGCCCCCAGACATTGACCGCGATGGCGACAAAGGCGCTGGGAAGGCGAGCAGCATGGCTGCCAAAATACGCTAGCGACACGTGGCCCCACAGGCTATGCCCTAACCAGTAGATCGGCCTACCAGCGGCGATCGCTTGCGCTTTCTGCCACCACAGCCCGACGTCCTCGACCAAGTCATCATAGGACCACGGAGCCTTGGCGTGCGCGGTATCGACGCTGCCACCGTGGCCGCGCTGGTCGGGCAGCAGCAGCGAAAAGCCGTGCTCGATCAGAGTATTCCCCAAGCAGCGCCGGTCAGGCCTCCACAAGGTTCGGTGATCGACCATCATGGCGTGCCCGGCGACGACAAGCCCCGGCGACTGCGCACCAAGGCCGGTAGACGGCTCACACAAGGTCCCGTGAAGAGGCCAGTTTCCATGCCCGACAAGGTCTATGGGCGTGGTGACAACGGTGTGCATGATCGACTCGACCGACAGATGCAGCCGCCCCGCAGTTCGTTTGGACGGCGTTCACGCTCTGCGCGCGCGGTGCTGCCAACTCGGAGCGCCGTCCAATCTGAGGGCCATCAGCCCGGGGCGCCAGTGCAGCTTTACACCGACGCCCCGTGTCTGACGCGACGCAATCTCTTTGAAAAACAGCGACTAGTGCGCTGGCCGCAGATGGTCACGACGAGCCTTGTGGCTGTCCTTGCGCAGTTCCCGCTTGTCCTGACGCTTGTCGTGGCGGTCCTGGCGAACATTCCTGTTGTCCTTGCGCAAATCCTTGCGATCCTGGGCCACCGCACCGCGATTACCTTGTGCGGCATCCTTGCGCAATTGCTGATGATCATCACGACGCTCTTGCTTGTCCCGTCCGACAGCCTGGCCGTCCGCGTGAACCTTGTTGCGGTCCGCTTGCACCTGCGGATTGGTCCCTGGACGTCCAGGCGGCGGCGCGTTTTGCGCCAAGAGCAAAGAGGGCGCCAAGAGACTCAAAGTTACCGAAAGAACTAGCATCACGCGTCGCATTGAACACTCCATCGGCGCAGCAAGCGCCGTTATCGCAGCAGGACCGCCTCAGCGCGGCCGAGACACCGACGGGCCAACCCGCCAACCTATTCACTCTGACACCCGAGGCGAGAAAAGGGGAAGTGGCGCCGGGTCAACCGGCAAAACTTTCGCTCAAAGCCCGAAAAAGTCCATAATTTTGCCGAGTACTTCGACACTTGTCTCACGCACCCTCTTCTCCTTGGCTTCCGAAGTCAGGCCTTCCTTGACGGCCTCGAGCTCCACGCGCCGCCGGGTCAGCAACTCGGCGACCTGTTGGGCAAGCTGCGGACGTTGCGTAAGAATCTCGTGAAACGCCGTCTTGTCCAGGCGATAGCACTCGACATCGGTCACGGCGACAATGGTTGCCGTTCGCGGCGCTCCGGTCAGCAGGCCCATTTCTCCAACGAAGGTAGGGCCTTTGAGCCTAGACACTTCGCGTTCCAGACCGCTTTCAACCGTGACGCGGACCGACACTTCGCCCGTGACCACGATGTAGAGCCAATGGGCCAAATTGCCTTGCCGCGTCAGGGTTTCGCCTCGTCCAAAGGGTGCGAACTTGAGCGCCTTGCAAATGTGCTCTTGCTCGGCTTGGCCCAGTTCGCGGAACACGTCGAGCTGCCCGAGCACGTTCAGGCGATGCCCGTCCTCGCGGCTCAGCTCGGCCTCGGTGTGATCGTGCGACGCGTCATGCATAAAGATGTGACGACCAGGAAGGGATAGGAATGCGCCCATGCGCTTGAGCGCAAAGAAGATTCGCAGGCGCACCTCGCTGTCGGTCGGGTCGTCCGTCGCAAGGTCGGTCAGCCAATAGCGAACCGCGTACTTGCAGCCAGAGTCATTGAAATCAATGAGAAGACAGTTTGGAGGAGGGTCGGCAGCGACCCGGTTGATCGGCGCCAAGCTGATCGCTTCGACCACGCGTTCGATCACCTCCGAAGGCGACCTGGTCGCGTCGACCGTGAAGTAGATCCAGCGCCGCCACAACGCCGGCTGACCAATGCGCCGGCCAAGAATGACCACCTGCCCTTTCATCAACATGGAGTTGGGAAAGACCACCGTCTCCCAATTACGCGTTTCTACAGCAGTATAGCGCCAGCGAATCTCCGTGACCCGGCCCGCGACGTCACCGACCTTGATCCAATCGCCCACGCTCACGGAGTTGTCCAGCTGCAGCGCCAGCCCGCCCATGATGTTGCCCAACGTGTCCTGGAGCGAGAAGCCGATGACTGCCGTCACAACCGCAGATGTAGCGATAATTCCTGAGAGATTAAAGCCAAGCTTGGTAGCAATGGCAAAGATCGCGATGACGTAGGCAAGGCCGGTCGCTAAGTCACGCAGGATGCGGGGCGCAATCAGACGAACCCGCGGTAATAGCACGTCAAACAACAGCTGCCCGCCCATGCCGATGGCCGTCATAGCGGCTAGGACCAGCACAGCGAGTCGAACGTCCTCATAGGTCTGCGTGACGGGCTTGCCATGCTGCGCCGCAAAGGCATTCTGTGCGCGCAAGTACCCGGCAACAGGAACTAAAGCGAGGTGCGCCACGTAGAGCAGCACCGTCGAGCGCGTCCGTCGCTGGGCACGCGCCACCGTCCATTGAGTCAGCGTCAGGATGAGAAGCAGAGACAACCCAAGGTAAAGACTGCGGTCTGCTTGGGCCTCGGCGAAAACATGGTCAAGCGTATTCACGGCGCAGTCTCCCCCTCTGCTTGCGGGCCAGTGGCGAAATGATCAGAACTGTTGGGGGAATCTTCAGACGATTCGACGCGCCAACGCAAATACCACTGGTGCAGAACGATGGCCGTTGCGGTCGCGGCGTTGAGGGATTCGCAGCCTTCCGCCATGGCGATGGCCAAAGAACGTGCGCGCAGGTCCGCGGGCAGACCGCTGCCTTCAGCCCCGGGCACCAGCAAGAAATCCTCAGGAAGATCAGCTGTTTGTAGAGGCGTGCCTTCGGCCGAAAGGGTCACGATCGCCTGGGCCATTGGCATTGACGCTGGCAGAGCCGCCTCAGCAGAATCTGCTTCTGTTTGGAACATTTTCCCAGCAATTGCATGGCCCAGGTCGACCAGATCCGGGCCGCGCAGCAGGGTCAAACGCAAGGCTGCCGTCCCGCCTGCGCGCAAGGCCTTGGGGTGCCACGGCGAGGCCGAATCACGCAGCAGCACGACACGTTGAACGCCAAAGGCGACCGCGGAACGCAGCACGGCGCCAACGTTTTCTGGGTCCTGAAACGGCACGGCTAGGGTACAGCCTTGCAGCGAACCATCCCAAGGCAACGGCTCCTCGACCGCGATCTTGAGCAGCGGCGACCGGGTCCCGGATACGTCTAGATCGCGAAACAGCTCAGGTTTGAGAACGGTCACAGACAGCGCTTCAGCCGCCTCAGGCGGCAGTGTCTCGGTGCCCCGTGGCACCAGTAACTCCAAGCAGCGCTGCGGGAAATCGCGCAACGCCTCAGCCACCAACTTGCTCCCCGCCACCAGCACGGCCCCCTGAGCACGCACACCCCGAGGGGTCAGTAAGGCTTTGAATGCCTTGAACGAATCATTGTCTGGGCTGTCAATTGTCCGCGATCGCCGCCGCACCAGTTCGGTCGGGTCGTGCAGGCGGCGAAAGGTGACCAAGCGCCGCTGGTGGGTCGAAAACGGCAACTGGTACGCCAAGTCATCCTCTAGCTGCCACGCCGAAGGGAAAGCCCGCACAGCGTCGGCGATTTCTGCATCACAATTCGGGCCTTTCATGAAGATCGCCAGCCCCCCCGGCGGCACAAATGCCCGAACCCGCGCCAGCGTCACCGGCACCAACTCCAGAGCCCGCGTGATGACCCCTTGCACCGGACGATCGAAGGTCGAAAACGTCTTTCCACAAAACGTTTCAAGCCCTTGCAGACCGCACGTGGCAATGGCTTCGTCCTGAAACGCCACGCGCTTGGCCCTACCCTCGCTGCTGATGATGTGTAGGTGAGGCGCCGCGATCTTTAGAGGAATACTCGGAAATCCCGCCCCAGAACCGATATCTAGCAGGGGAGACGGCAGCTTGGCACCGAGCTTCTTGGCGACCCAAATGCAGTCGACGTAGTGCAAAGTGACCATCGACTCAAAGGCATGAATTCGCGTCAGATCGCCGTCTTCATTGCGCTGCCGGAGCAGTTGGTGAAAGGCCCAGAGCTGCTGGTAGCCCAGATCGCTGAGCTCGGCGTGACTGGCCACGAGCATCTGCCGAAGTCCTTGAGGCGTCGGGTCAAATCGGGACATGGCGAGCGTCCTTGCTGCAGGCGCCGGTCCTGGCGCCGCCAAAGCCTGCCAGACACGAGCCGCTTCTGGCAAAGCACTTCGGGCAAAGAAAGGCAGGTCCCCAAGCACCGCTGCGCTTGCCCTCGCCGCCAGTGCCCCGTACAATGTCCGACCAGAACGGTCCGACATCGCCCATGGGTGTCTCGGCCGCGCACGACGACAGCAGATAGCACAAAACTCAGTTTTATTTTCAAGAGGTTAACCGATGGGCGGCGTCAATCCATACCAGCAACAAGCCCGCGTCTCTGTCGCCGCGCGGCCCTTTTCGATCCTGATCCGCAATAGTGGGCAGAAACTCGAAATCGATCCGGCGCAATTGCCCTATGGACGTGATGGCTTACCCGGTTCGCTGCTGGACATTTTGCTGCACCATCGCTTGGACGTCGACCATGCTTGCGGCGGCGTCGTTGCCTGCTCCACGTGCCATCTCGTCGTACACAAAGGTCTTTCCAGCTGCTCGGCCGCCACCGAGGCGGAGGAAGACATGCTCGACACGGCGCCAGGCCTAACCCCTCAATCGCGTTTGGCTTGCCAGTGCGTGCCGGACGGCAGTACCGACCTGGAAATCGAAATTCCCAGCTGGAATCGCAATCAAGTCCGTGAGTAACGCGACCTAGCTCCAGAGTCCTTTGCGCCAGCATCCCGGAGTACCCATGCCCACCGTTCCCGCCGACCTCGCAGTGCCTCTGACCGATCAGGCGTTTCGCGGCCATTGCGAGCGCATCTATGACGCCGTGATCGCACGCCTGGATCGCGAAGATCCGGATGAAATTGAAGGTGAATTCTCGTCGGGCGTCATCAGAATCCGCCTTCTGGGTCGCCTCACCTTTGTGCTCAATCACCAAGCCCCACTGCGCGAAGTTTGGTACGCCGCTGGGGACCGAGCCTGGCATTTTCGTTTGGATTCCGGGCAGAAGCGTTGGATCGACCCACGCAACGGTGACGAATTGGCAAGCACGCTCTCGGCGACGATATCCCAGGTGCTGGGGCGCGAAATCTCCTTTGTTTTGCCGGTTTGACGGCCAGTTGTCGAACTGCCCTGGGCAGCGCTACCATCGCCCTATGAATGCTTGGCGAAAGGCAATTTTGGTGGTGTTGATGCTGGCGGCGGCCACACCGGCCCAGGCCTTTCACACCGAAGCCCATAAGATCATTACAGAACGGGCGCTACGGGGCAAGATTCCCATCGGCACGGTGCCCAACCCGTCTGAAGCCAGTTTGGTCAAGTTCTATCAATGGCTTGGCCGCTCCATGGCCCAAGCCAGCGGCGATCAGCGTCTGGATGGCTACGACCCCGAGCGCTTCACCCAACGCTTTCCAAGCCCGCGTTCATTCGACGCTTTTGCGATCCGCGGCCTCCTTGGCTTTAACCAAGAACGCGACCACAGCGTCTTTGGTTTGGAGGACTTCGATCGCGGCGTCGTGATCGAGCGCTTTGGCATCGTGATCGACGGCGCGACCAGGCCCGACCTCGACAAGCGCAATCAGGACCGCCTCGCCTACGACGACAAGCGTAAACCCCTGAATCTTCCGGATGGTACACGCGTCCCCATCGACCCCATGGGCCTCAATTTTGGCACTGTGACGGGTCTGTCCTCGCAAGCCATAGCGCATTATCAGCTTTCTGCGGAGCACCCTTCCAAGGACGCTTCGGTCCTTGAGAGCGAACCATGGAATTTTGTGGTTGATTTTGGCTTCCCGACCGACAAGGTCCAGTCCTATGGAGCAGCCATGGCGCAGCTTCACCTGGACATGGCCATCCTGGCCAAGTATTGGGGCTTAGAACAGATGGATTCTACAGGTGAATACCTGTCGCTTGTGTGGCTCGGTGCCGGTCTTCACTACATCGAGGACTCGGCTTGGCCCCTGCACAACGTGCAAGTAGGCAGTTATGCACTGTTTCGTCGCGCCAAGCTGACGAACTGGCTGGAACAACTGCGTACGGGCGGCGGGACCTGGGGGACGGTGCGGACCTTTGTTAGCATCGGTCAAGAATTCTTGAGTAATCACCATCTCTTGGCTGAGGCTTGGCAGCTTGATCAACTCGAGCGTGCGCGCGACAACAAGCAGCCTCACGCCGCCATGGCCAAAGCGTGGGCCCAAGCGGATCAGGATGACGCGGAACTCGCGACAGCGCTTGGCGATAAGCTCAAGCCCTACCTCAGTGGTCCATTGACCCAGCAGCCGTGGCAAGATGGTGCTGGCGCGGGCACTATTCTTGCGGAAACGTTAGCAAAACTGGGTTCACGGCAAGGCGGTGCCCTCTACGATGCGACGGCGCAGGCGGCCAGTCCCTTGCTGCGGCAGCCGGGATTTAGCGTCGCGGAAAAGGACGGTCTCAAGCCGGCCCTGTTGGGCGATTCGAAGGACAATAGCGTCCAGGAAGCCCTTGACAAGATGGCTGAAATCGACGCCGGTTCTTTGAGGCGCGCCAACATGGCCGCCCGGCTCTACCTACAGGCCTTTGAGCAAGGCAGCCCCGATGCGGCGGCCCGGCGTTTGCGGCGTACCCGCCTTGACCAGCTGGAACTAGAAGAGAAAAGACGCGCCGACTTTGTGCAGCATCCGCCGGTCGTGACCAAAGGCCCGGCGGGAATAGAGCCCAAGGATCCTCGCTGGTTGTATGGTGAGATTGGCGCTGGGTTGCTGATGATGACGGCGCTGGGCTGGCTGCTGCGCCGGCGCTTTCGTGCACGGGTCAGGACATCATGAAAGTCACTGAATTATTTGCAGAAATGGCGTCTCTAACCCAAGGCTTCTTGCCCACCGACGCGCAGATGCAGCCTTGGCGTCAGCAGATTGCGGAGAACCTCAGCGATGCGCGCCTGGATGCCGGACTGGCCGAACTCTGGCGCAAGAGTCGGCCGGCGGTGCGCTGTCTGGCCCTCAAGCCAATGCTGCAAGATCTTGAACTTCCAAAACAATTGCTCACCGCGTTGTTGGGTAGCGTCCAAGTTCGCGACCCGGAATCGGCCAATGCGGCGCTGGCACTTCTACGCAACCATTCGATTTCCCTGCCAGATTCTCTGTGGCCTCAGCTCGGTCGCCTTGCCGTCGACCAGCGTCCGCTCCCAGTACCTGACTTGCAAGCTGCTGTTTTCTTAGCGCAAGCCGGACCATCTGCGGCCCTGCCCACCGTCGTCAACACCGTGCTACGGCCGGGCGCGGATGATGCAGACGATCGACTGATGTGCCTGCAAGCCCTTGGCCGCTTTCACGATCCGCGCGTGCCGCCCTTGCTTGCCGCCATTGCGCAGACCCAGGTCGCCACTTTGGAAGTCCTGCACGCCGCTGCCACTTGGGTGGCAAGTGGGGGAGATTCAAAAGCAATCGTCGCCGTCCTTGAGGCTGCAGTTGCCAATGACGACGCCGACGTTTGGGTGCGGTGGTCGGCCCTCGATGGCCTATCCCGCAGCGATCCGGACGCGGCTTTACCTTGGCTTATCGCCGCCTTGCGTGCGGGTGGCACCGACCTTCCGCCGTGGTACTTGCAGGCCTGCGAACAGCGGATTGTAGCGCTCAGGCCGGCACAACCGCCCGAAAAAGGCGTCGCAGGATTGCCTACTTTGCCGCCGTTGCCCGGAACCGACCGGCAGATCCATGCACGCTGTCCGCGGATCGCCCGCGCTGCCATGGTGCGCTGGCAGGCCAACAAAGGCCTTGATACTCCCCAGGAACGGCAGAGAGCGGCTGTCGAGTGGGCCCTGGTCCGTCAAGGGCTCCTACTTGGCTCCTTTCTTCCAGAGCCGCCCGAATATCAGCCTGAGTTGCCCGCCCAATGGCGTTTTCTCGCCGATGTCGAGGCCGGCAATGCCCGCTCACCTTGGC
The DNA here is from genome assembly GCA_903840165.1 of uncultured Myxococcales bacterium. Lineage (GTDB taxonomy): Bacteria > Myxococcota_A > UBA9042 > UBA9042 > UBA9042 > CAIMEY01. The sequence continues at coordinate 42,418 of CAIMEY010000078.1, forward strand.
TGAATTCAGAAGCTAGCTGGCTGGCACATCATTGAACAGACTAGGTATTCTCAGACACGGAAACGCACCACCTCTAGACTACAATTGTGGTGGGGTGAATAGGCTCCAGCGCGCGGCTCCAAAGGCCCGTCGCCCGTGAAATCGCGCCACCTTTGCGCTAGCATCGCCTGGAGAGCGCCCCTAGCGGACGTCGCAGTGCTGGCAGACTTGCTGGTAGCCCTGAAAAGCAAAACGGATTTGGAAAAATAGCGAAATAAGACAACATTTCGCATAGATAGCACCCCAAGACGCTCACGATTCGTAGGAGTCCACCATGGAAATGGCACACCCCAAGGCCAAAGAAGCCCCGCACAAGCAGGCTCAGGCAGCTCAGGCCGCCAAGATGCCGCAGGGACACGCTTCTGCGTCGCTGCATTTGTCGCTATCCATGTCCCTATCCTTGGGTGAGGACAAGCCCGAACACGCTGCGAAGGCCCACGAATTGCAAGCTAAACATCCGCAGCACGCCAAGGAGCAGGCCAAGCACGCTTCCGCTCCGGCCCATGCCGGTGGCGCCGCTGCAAAGCATCCGGCCGGGCACGCGCCTGCGGGTCACGCGCCCGTTCAGGCGGCCCATGGCAAGGCAGATGCGGGCCACAAGAAATCGGCGATGGCTCCGGCCGCCCATGCCCATGTGCCATCGATGCTGGCCGTTGGTCTTGCAGGTGCCGAAGTCCGTATGTTGCAACTGCTTTTAATCAAGCATGGCCTGGATGTCGGACCGGTTGATGGCGTCTTTGGGCCCTTGACGCAGCACGCGGTTCTGCAGTTCCAAATCAAGGTCGGCGTCGAAGTCGACGGTGTCGTCGGGCCCAACACATGGGGCCACCTGCGTGATCATTCTGGCGCCCATCAGGCGGAAAAAGCCGCGGGCCAACCGCACTTACCCGCCCATGTCAAGGAACAGCAGCACAAGGCGCCTGCGGGGCACCAAGGGGCGCCCAAAGGCCATGCCGCGGCGGCTGGCAAGTCTCACGCGGCAAACAAGACCACGGCAAATGCCCACGCCCATCACCCCGGCGCAGCCAAGCCCGCGCACCACGGGGGCCCGGCGCCCGTCAAGCACGCACCGGCGGCTGGACACAAGGCGGCCAAGGGCGGCGCGCGTTCGACCAAGGATCTCGGCAAGGACGCCAAATTACGCCAGGAAATCCTGCAGATCGCTGGCTCACAGATTGGCACCAAGGAAAAGGGAAACAACGGCGGCGGCGCGGAGAAGTACCAGAAGGCATTCGGCCGTGGCCACGAGCCGTGGTGCGCCGACTTTGTCTCCTGGGTCATGTCCAAGAGCGGCAAGCCCACCAACAGTCCGTACTGCCCGACTTTTATCCAAAAGCTCAAGAAGCAGGGGCAGTGGAAGGGCCACAAGAATCCGCAACCCGGCGATATCGTCTTCTTTGACTGGGACCACAACGGCACGGCCGACCACGTCGGAATCGTCAAGCATGTCAACGCCGATGGCAGCATCACGACCATCGAAGGCAACACCGGCAACCCCAAGGGCGGCGGCGAAGGCGTGTTCCAGAAGCAGCGTTACCAGATGCAGATCATCGGCTTTGCCAATCCGTAGATGGCAAGAGGGACAGCCGGCAATTGCGATGTAACCTTCTAGGGTTACTTGCCACCCTTGCGCTGCCATAGTCGCAAGCCAAGGGACCCAGCAACCGCCACGACCAGCACAACGGGCAGCCAAGGCGAGGACTCCGGCGACGGCGTGGAAGGCTTTTCGCCTTTTACCATGCTCAGTTCCGCCGGCAGTCCCGCCGCTGTCACCACGACCGGCAGTTCTGTGGGCGTCACAGCGCCCGGCAACCAATGGGCACCGCGCCGCACGTCTTCGGCGACTGGCACGCCCGGCTGATGGGCAGGGTCAAAGACGGCGCGCTCCGGCCCCGGCTTGTCCCAATCGGGCGGAATTTCACCGCGTTTCATGAAGGCCAGCTCCGCCGCTACCCGTTCCGCTTTGCGCTTGGGGCCCACGGACCAAGGCCGAGTCGTCATCGTCTCGTATCGCTCCAAGTCCGCAATCGCCAAAGGCAAATTGACCCGCCTTACGATTTGCGACCGGCAATAGAACACGTCGGGGTCACTGGGCCCAATGTCGACCGCCTTCTGAATCCACTTTTGCGCATCTTCCTGATGTCCCAGCCAAAAATGGTCCATGGCGATATACAAGGGAATTCGCGGGTCTCTGCTAGTCGAACCCGCCAACTCCGTCAATTTCGGCAACGCTTCTGCGAGCTTCCCCGCGTAATACAGCCGAGTGGCCACGACAAAGCGCGCCACCAAGTCCTTGGGATCCGCAGCCGCCAATTGCATACGATTTTCAATGGCTTCCATGTCCAACTTGCGCTTCGGATCGGTTTGTGCCTCATCGCCGAGGAAGTTCAGCAGGCCCGCGATACGCCCGAGCACGATGTCTCGCTCCGGATGCTTTTGCGCAATTTCGTGCAATGTTTCAATGGCTTTACGCAACTGCCCGGCTCGTGCGTAACCCGTAGACAGCACGTCGTAGCCTTCCGGGTCATCTGGCCACAAGGCGATCATACGTTGAGCCACCGCCTGCACGGTGGACGCATCCGCCATCGCCGTTGCTAAGCCAAAGCGAAGTTTGAGGAATTCTCGCCGCGGCACCGTCTTGTCGGTCCGCAATGGCCCGAGGTCCAACAATTCGCCCGCCTGCGCAAAGTTCTCCATCGCTGCCAAGGCGCGAACGGACCAGAGAACGTCACAATGATCTGTTTTTAAACAGCTTTTCGCCTTGTCAACGGTCGTCGTCGGATCGCCCGCCAGGGCCGCGGCTGCGACCGCAATTCCGGACAATACCTCGGCATTACGAACAAATCCGTTCTGAGTCGGCTGCGCTTGAGCCGCTAGCGCTACGTCCAGGCGTCGCCGCGCTTCATCAAAGTGCCGTTGGTCATGGGCCTCGTGCGCCAATAGTGCGATATCAAAGAGCGATTCCGCATCGCACTTGCCAAGGTCGCGTAGACGCAGCGCTTGGTTTAGCGCCTCGACTGCGGCTGGACGATCGCCGGTTGCAACGAGGGCTTGGCAGCGCTGCAGGGCCGACTCAAAGCTCTCGCCCTGCGCCGTACCCTTGGCACGAACGCGTTGCCATGGAATTTGCTGTTCACCAGCAGTGACTTGTGCAACAAGCGCGGCCTCAATCGCTGGCCGGGCTGCCAGACATGCGCCGTCGCAGGGCGTGGTAGGCGCTTGAATGACAAAGCGATCGGTCGCAGCGGCCACAGGCCCCCGGTCCGCAGCAGCCTTCTTGGTCCTCAGGGTCCAAGTTTGGGCAATTCCCTCACAACTCAGCTTAACTGCTAAGGTTTGGGGCTGCAGATCAATATCGCCAACGTCGCAGTTGCCAAGGCGCTTGCCGAACATTCGTTCAATGCTAGGCGCTGCATCCGGGCCGAGGACCGGCTCGCCCTGGGGGCTAAAGACCAAGTCGTAACCAGCGTAAGGCTCAAGCAATGCAGGCGGTTTGCCACCATCGGCCGCAGGCTGCGCCAACGCCGAAGTCGCCCAAAGCCACCCAATCGCACCGAAGTACCACCGCATCGTTTCACCGCCCGCACCAGTCAGTGCTGTCGGAAGCGACTGTAGCACGAGCCCGGGCAGCCTCCAAACGTGGGCGACCACAGGTAGGTAATCGATTTTATGAGATTTTTGGCGGAGCGCTGGCCAATGAGCAACATCGCCACATGGACGCGATGTGGCCGCCAGCCGAACCGCTTAATCTAGCTGGCGTTTTTTGTAGGCGTGCGCAATGCCTCGCAGACCGGGCACGGGCAAATTGAGCGCAAGTAGCGGAACGAATAGATGCCGCCGTCATGCCCATCGCCCCAGACAAAGCGAATCGCGTAACTGCCCACTGGTGAAGCGCTTTTCACCTGCACCGATGGCTCGCGCCGCCTCTGCGTCTGCACGATCGGCAGCCCACCGCGGCTCTGCCGAACCAGGGTCGTCGGCGGTCCGTGCGTGCCTTGGCAGGTCGCACAGGGACACTGCTCGCGCAACGACGCAGGAGTAAAGACACTTTCATGGGCATCGTGCCACGTGATCTGCGCACTTCCATCGCTGAGCCAGGCCAGATGCGCCGGTCGCTCTTGGTCACGACGCTCAGCCTCGCGTTGTTCTTGGGCAGCCGCCATAGCGCTCCTTATCCACGCAAGAGCGCGAAACTGTGTTGCAATTGCGAAGAAGCGTCTTAGCCGACTACGGGGTTGCCGTCGGTGCACAGCCGCGCATGTTGGACTTGTTGAGCACGCAGGTGGTCCCGCTGCTCTTGTCGGCGCCGACATTCTGGCGCACGAAATCCTCAAACAAATTGGTGTAAACGGTATCGTACCCCTGGAAGAAGCCCATGAAGCGGCCGTCCGCGTCGTAAGCGTACCCGTCGTTCTTGAAGCCGTCGTGGGTCGACCCATCGAGCATCGGCTGCTTATGCACCTTGTAATCGCCCGCAAAGCACGGAAAAGACACGGCATCGGTGAACGGCTGCGTCTGGTTCGGATCGATAAGGGCCAGCATTTGCACGTCGGTCCGTCCTGCGGCGATCAGCTCCTGGTTCACTTTCTCCATAATCTTGGCCTGTTCCATGCACGACGCACACCAGCCGGCCCCCATCATCAAGATGATGCGCTTGCCCTTGAAGGCGTCTAGGCCATAACTCGAGCCATTGCCAGGAGATTTCGGCTGCACGTCCGGCAGGGACCACTGCGGCAGGTCGTGGTAGGTCTTGGCGCAGGACACCGAATCCGATCCGGTTGAGGTCGCATTGCCCTTGAACGACAACTTGCTGAGATCCAAGGAGAACGCCCGACCCTTGAACTTCATCTTGACCGTGCCCTGAGGCTGCAGGAACAAGGCCGTCAGATTGGCCTTGGCCTCGCCCGCTTGGGGCTGCTTGAGCGGCGAGAAGGGCAAGGTCGCATCGCCACTGTCATATTGGTACAGCACTTCGCCCTTGGCGGGTTCTGTGGTCCAGGCCGAGCACGGCAAGGTGTCAATGAGGACGTTTGAGCCATCCTGCGATTGATACACGCCTTTTCGCGCCGCAAAGGTGGCACTGCTGAGCTTGAGGCCTTCGCCCTCCAAGCCGGCCTTGAAACCAAGCTGTAGTTCGCAGGACTTGTCGGCCAGGGCAAAGTCGAGGTTCACTTCAGGAACGCACGCCAATCCGCTGGAATCTTTGTTGATACGGTGGACCATCGTCACCGTCGCACCTTGACCGGTGTAGTCGATGTTGATGTCTTTGCTGTCGATGTTGGTCAGCAATGCACCTGTAATTTTCATAGGTTGATTCGCAGTCACGCCGCTGCTACCGTCGGCGCTGGTCCCTGCGACGCATCCGGTCGCCAGACAGCAGGCCGCGATCGCCGCTAGATTGAGGCCCGCGAAAATTCCTTTGCTGTCTCGCATGTTCTTCCCCCTGCTGTGGATTCTAGGCGATGTGCCGCATCGACGTTGGTCAAAGCTCAGTTTGCTGTGATGCGGCCAGGTTCACGTCCGCCGGAAGTCGGTTCCGGCAGCGAACGCTGTAACACTTGAGTATACCCCGGCACAGAACAAGGTCAACAGGCGCGAAAGGATCGCGAATTTTATTAGGCAACCGATTTGAATGACAGACTTATTGCGGTACGGACTTTGACGTGCTCGTTGGGGAACTGGGCAGTGCGATCGCCTGCGTAGCCCCGACGCCAGCAGCGCCCTCAGCCTCCTGCAGCAATGAGGCGATAACATTCGCGTATTCAAAGGCATGGGGACCGACCAAGCGCACTTGCAACCTACGATCGCGCCCAAAAATGTCGATAACCGGCAACCCGGCACAACCCGGTAGAAACAGGTCCATTTCTTCCTGCAGCCACTCGGTCGCTTCGACGCGCTTGAGCACCACGCCGGGATGGGCGTGCACGTAGGGATCCAATTCTTCGCCGAGTTTGAGGCACGGCTTGCACCAGGTAGCCCAGTAATCCACCACGGTTACCACCCCCGGCTGAACCAAGGTCGCGATTTGGGGCGTGCTGGGCAACTGTCCTAGGACCACGGGTAGCGGTTTATCGGGGCCAGCCTCGGACTTCTTGGCGCCTAGGTTCCAACCGCCATGAACGCCAAGGAAATAGGCGGCATTGGGCACCCCCTGAATGCCGACCACGTTGCGGTACAGCGGCTGGCGCATGGTCGCAGAAAGTGCCCAATCGTCTAAGACTTGCCAACGCACCGACGGCACAAAATCGATCCAATCGCCGCCGCCGTTGAGGAATTCGTGCCGTTCGCCGTTGAGAACCTCGGAAGCCTTGAGCCGACGCTGCCAGTCGATGCCGGCCGAGGCACTCAGCACCTTGTCGATAATGCGAATATTGCCTGCAATGCTCAGACGTTGCTCGGCGCCCCAGCGAAAGCCGTTGCTGGCTTCATCGAGCGGCGTGCGCGTCCAAATCGCAGCGTACCACCCTAGGCGGGCTGCAAGGGCACCAAAGGCCTCAAGATCGGCCAAGAACCACCAGACGCCGCGCCCCAAAGATGTGTAACGAGTATCCACGGTTGCAACCGCCTGGGTCGAATCCCCGACCGTGCTTTTGCCCACGTAGGGGCCAGTCGGCGCGACTACGCCCGAACTGAGCACTAATTGCGGCGCAAATCGCGACTTGGGTGACCAAAATCGACTGAACTCTTGGCGAAAACGCAGTTCAAGGTCGCCAATGCCCGAATCGGTCGCCGTCCGTTCCGAATCGTGGCGGTAGATGCGCGCGGCGGGCAGAACGAACCCAAGGCCAGTCCCGGTCGGAGCCTCGCAACTCGCTGTCAATGAAAGCAAACTCATCTGCAGATCGTAATCGCCGCCTTGAATCACCGTCTGCTTGGTGCCGGCAAACGTCTTGTCGCTGGTGTTGTAGCCGTAGACAAGACCTGTCCGGACGCGCCAAGTGTCTTTGGCAACGGAGGAATCCAGCTGGCGGCTGATGTCGGTGTCTCCCACCGGGAGCGCTGGGTTACCTCAAGTCGCGCACTGGGCCATGGCGCGAATCGGCGCGAACAAGAGCATGATTCCGAGCAGCATTTGGCCCATTGCTGCGTTACGCATCTGGCTCATTAGGTCCCTTTTGCTGGCGCATGGTCGCGCCTGCATACGATGCCACGTTGTTCGCCGCGCGCCAACAAGCGTGACCGGAGCGACCAAGCCCCGAGGGCTCCAACGCCTGAGAACCGTTTGCAACCGGGGCAAAAGAGGGGGCAAAAGAACCAACACTGCCAAGGAAATTGCTTGCTTTCTTGCGCCCAACGTCTACAATGCCCGCCCCCTGCCGCGCTGACGTGTTGGGGGATTCGGCGCCCGAGACGGTCCTCCACTGCGGTGGCCGCGCCGCAGAACAGCAGGAGTCAGCCAAGGAATTTGATGAGTTTACACAGACTTTCGCGCAAAGATACCCTTCCAGCTGTAGGCCGTGATTGTGAAGCTTGGTGCTCACGTTGCAACATGGCGTTAACTCACATGATTGTCGCTATGGTCGGCACAGAGGTGGTGCGCGTCCGCTGCAACACCTGCGGCAGTGAACACAAGCACAAGTCGGAACGCGAAGTCGCGCAACAGGTCAAACCCAAAGCGGAACGCAAGACCACGGGTACGACGGTGCGTTCAGGGGGCACCAAGGCGAGCGCCAAGGCCCCTCCGGCCGACGCCAACCGCGCGGCACGACAGTTGTTCCAGCGCGCCATGGGCGAGCGCGATCGGGCGACGGCCACGGTGTACGCGCCTTCCATGCTGCCAAGACTCGGCCAACTCGTTGATCACAAAGCTTTTGGCTATGGTATCGTCGACGCAATGTTCGACGGCAAGACCCGATTTCTCTTTGAGCTAGGCTACAAGATCCTGGTCACTGGGCGAGATTCCGTCGCCAGCTAAGGCGAGACGGTCATCAGCCCGGTCGACCCCTGCAATCCCGCGCTTCTAAAGGGGATTGCACGCGTGACCGGTAGTGGAGTCGGCATGTCGCGTTGGCTGGCCGTGCTGGTACTCTTGGCCGCATGTGCCTGTACTTCTTGGCTTTTGCTGACGCCTCGACTGCCTTCGGTGGCCGGGACGCCCTTGCAGGCCCAAACGCTGCAGGCTTGGCTGGGCGATCGCGGCATTGCCACGCAGCGGGTCGACAGCGTCGAGGTCACGTCGCCGGCCCAGCTTGGCTGCAGCGTGACAGTCGGCCCTGTGGAGCGGGCAGGGGCCCAGGACAGCACGACCCTGCATTTTTCTTTGCATAACCAAGGCGATGGCTCGTGCCTGCATTGGCAGTCTCAAGTCGGTGCCGCGCTTCAAAGCCGGGATCAGTCGCCCGATGGCGTCCGCGCTGGAGGGCCGACAAAGCCTCGAACGCCTTGGGAAACACTGGTCCTCGGCCTAGCAGCGGCCCTGATCGGGGCCCTGAGCGTGATGACCCTGGCGTTGATCTGGCAGCGCAATCGTACCGATAAGGCGCTATTTTGTTTGGTTTTCCTTACCGCATTGGTGGCGTCGGCGCTGGCACCGCAGGCTTGGACCACGGTCTACTTTGCCTATGAGTGGTTTGCCCAGGCCTACTACCTCGATAGCCTTCCCCGCTATGGCCCTGGATCGACTGCACTTTGGGGGATGTTTCTTGGGCCCTTGACTCAGGACCACAGCTACCTCGTCGCGGTGCAAATGGCGACGGGCTGCCTGCTGGCTGGCGTGGCGTTTCTCTGGTTTTCCAAGCCAACTTCAGGGCTTGTCGCCGGCCTGCTCTTGGCGCTGCTGCCTCTGTTCTTGCGCGAGCGGGCCAGTGAGTCCATGCACTTGCCCGCCGTGACTTGCCTTCTCATCGCCGCTGTGGCGTGGCGCCAAGGTGCTGTAATCGCTTCTGGTTTGGCCTTGGCGCTTTTGGCCCTCTTTCGCGCCGATCTAGCACCGCTGGCCATCCCGACTTGGTTGCTCTTGGTTTGGATCGGACCGAATCCCGCGAATAATCAGGGGTTTTTGCGCGCAGCGTGGCCAGCACTACTGATCGCGGGGACGGGCGTGGCCATCGCCCTAGAGTTGGCCTGGCATCACGCGCAGCAGGACCTGACCCAAGGCAACCTCCCGCAATTTCAGATGTACCTTAACAATTTGCCACACCACCTGTGGCAGGATGCCTTGCTCTGGCGCCCCGACTGGCTGCCCGCAACGCTTTGGCTGGCCGTCCTGCTGAGCATTGCCGTTCCGCGTGCAGACGCGCAACCGCGTCGCTGGTGGCTGCTTGCGGCCATGGCCGTAGCGTGGATGTTTCCTGGTTACGCGGACTTCAATGAGACTTCGCTGCCGCGATTGCAGATGCCAGCGGCGGTACTGCTGGTTCTCGTTGCTGCAGGCGTCATCGGCCCGTGGCTTGAGGGCAACATGGCCTGGCTCAAGGCTTTTTCCGCCGTCCTGGTCCTGGGTTCGGCCGCTCCGATGACCACACGCGCGTGCTGGGCACCAGCTAATCCGCAGCAAGAGGACCAGCTCTTGCACCAAGTTCTCAGTTCTATTGCTGTTTCTCGGCCTTTTTGGCTAGTCACCCGTACCTATGCCGAAGGGCCCGCCGAAGATCTGCATTTGCACCTGCCCACTTACCTGTTCGCTCCCTGGGGCCGCGTGATTTCCGCGACGGACTGGCTCGCCTTGAGACAGCGCGGCGCACAACCGCCTCAAGACGTGTACTTTTTCGAGTCGCTGCGCTGCTGGGCCAATCCACAGCGAGAGGCAACATCGCACCAACACCCGGCATGTACAGCCGTTTTGGCGCAATCTGGCTGGGAACCCGTCTGGCAACGATCCTTGCCGAACTTGCGCGATACGCCTACTTTCAGCTATTACGGGCAACAGCCGCGCCTAGCGGTGGGCCTGTGGCACTGGCACTCCAAGTAGACGCCTGGACAGGTGAATTGGAGATTGACTTGCCCTCGAGCTGTCTGCGAATGCTCTAGAGCCAGTTGTCCACCCTTGCCGCAACCCCTCAAGCGGATTGGTGAATCTACAGTGATTGACGTTGACCCGCGACTGTTTTCTTGGGGCACCGGCGCTTTGCTCGTGGGCCTTGGCGGCTATGCCATTTGGCGCATGATCGGCGGATTTCAGTCGGCCAAACAGGTCGCAGACAATCGTCCGTTGAAAGAGGCTGTTGCGAAAGGTGATTTTATCAAGGCGGCGCGCCTAGCCAGTGAAGCGGGCGATTGGGAAGAGGCCGCCCGATATTTCCTACGTCTTGGCAAAGAGTTAGAGGCGGCGCGGGCCCTGCGCAAGGCTGAATCGTGGTCGCGCGCGGCAGAACTTTTTGACTCAAACCATGACTATCGGGCTGCTGCCCAGTGCTATGGGCGTGCGGGCAATACGTCGGCGCAAATGCGCATGCTTGAAGCAGCCCAAGACTGGGCCACGGCCGCACAACTATATGAACAGAAAGGCGATCTTCGCCAAGCCGCGGAATCCTGGCAGCGCGCCGATCAGCCGCTCAAAGCAGCGGAACTGCTTGAACGTATTCACGAACTGCCGACAGCGCAGAGGCTGCGCGCTCAACATGATGAAAAGTCAGGCAATTTTGCCCAGGCGGCTCGTCACTGGCTGCAACTCAATGATGCGTCCCGCGCTTTGGACTGCCTGGAGAGGGCTGGCGATGCCGACGGCGTAACGGAACTGCTTTTGCAGACGGGTGCGCACGAACGCGCGGCCGAACGTCTCGCTTCCTCGGGCCGTTTCGCCGAGGCGGGTCAGGCCTACGAACGCGTGCCGATGTACCGAAAGGCTGCGTTATGTTTCCAGAAAGCCGGGGAAACCGAGAGGGCGATTCAGTGCCTTACGCTGGACGGCGATCGTTTGGCCGTCATCAAGATGCGCGCCGCCCTTGGACAAGCCGACGAAGCGCTCCGCGTCGCGCTGGCCATCCCGACGACAGACGCCATCTTCGTTGAAGTAGGCCAAATTGCAGTAGAACTGCTGGTCAACCGCGGCGACAAGGCCCAGGCCCTGCGTATCCTGCTGCAGTTGCTGAGCGCGCCGCTGCCGGCTCAAGAGAGGACGGCGCTCGGCAAACAAGGCGCTGAATTGGCGTTGGAACTCAATGATGCAGCCGGAGGGCGTCAGTTGCTGGATCGATTGGCACCGATGCATCGGCCCGGTGCTTCGGAAGAGCCATGGCTTGCGCAACTGCGCGCTCGGACAGATGAATTGCGCCAAGGGACAGAGACAGCAGACGCCATAGCCACGCCCCACCCGCCCAGTGAGCCGGAAGTAGTGGTGCGCTCCGAGGCTCAGAAGAGGGCCTCCGATGGAGAATCGACTGAAACTGTAGATGAAATGACTCGTACGCCGCCCTCTAAGATCAGCGGCACCCAGTCCTTCCCTGGCGGTTCGGCGGGGCCCGAGCAGCGCGATGCCCATGGGCTGGCTGTGCCTGGTTGGCCTTCGGGAATTCCGCAGTCTTTATCGAGCCGTTACGGGGAGTTGGAACGCCTTGGCCAGGGAGGCAACGGCGTTGTCTTTCGCGCCCGCGACATCATGCTCGGCCGCCAAGTGGTCCTTAAGTTCATGATTCAAGGGACGATGCCGAGCGAAATGGCGCGCAAGTACTTTCTGCGTGAAGTCAAACTGTCGGCCAACCTCAATCACCCCAACATCGTGCATATCTACGACATGGGCAATACCGACGACATGCTCTGGTATGCCATGGAATATGTGGAGGGATCGCCGCTGACGGCCTACCTGAACCATGGTCAACCGGTGCGCGATCATGTGTTTCTGGTCTCCGTGCTGGAACAACTGGCCAATGCGTTGGATTACGCGCACAAACAGGGCTTGGTCCACCGCGACATCAAGCCGGACAATATTCTGATCGCGACCGATGGGACCCTGAAATTGCTGGATTTTGGCTTGGCGCGGGTACTAGATGACGGCTTTGGCGAGCAGTCCGTCTTGGCCGGCACGCCCTTCTACATGGCCCCGGAACAGCTAGATGGCTCGGACGTGAACCACCGTGCCGATTTGTACGCCGTCGGTGTGGTCCTGTTCCGCATGCTGACGGGCTACCTGCCCTATACGGAAGGCAATGTTTTTGTTGCGCATGCCACAGCGCCGGTGCCGAGTCCTCTAGTCTACAATCCTACGCTGCCAGCCAAGGCCGCCGAGATCATCGCCAAAGCATTGGCCAAACGGCCCGCCGAGCGCTATGCCAACTGCCGGCAGATGGCCATGGACGTGCATGAGGCGCTCTTTGGCCACGTGCGCCCGGCGCGATAATTGTGTGACACTTGCCGGGCCTCGCCCCCTTTTGCCCGGCGGCAAGCGCTGGTATATGCAACGTGCGCCTGGACCATCCCCGGCGCCGCATACGGATTTGCCCCCGGGTTCCGGTTCGGGCCAATGGCGTGTGCGGATCCGAGCCCGAACGTCCGCGCCGCAGCTGCGACCGAACCGCCGAGCCCCCATTGCTGGCCGCCTGCACCCTGCGCGGTGGCCCAGAGGAACCCACCATGGCTGATCAAGCAGTTCTCCAAATCAACGGCAAGACCCTGGAACTACCGCTGATTGTTGGCACCGAGAAAGAAGTTGGTATTGATATCGCAGTGTTGCGCGACAAGACCGGCGCGGTCACCTTTGACCCGGGCTATGGCAACTCCGGTGCCTGCGAGAGCGCAGTGACCTTTCTGGACGGCGAGCTCGGCATTCTTCGCTATCGCGGCATTCCAATTGAGCAATTGGCTGGCCACGCCTCCTTCCTGGAGGTATCCTGGCTGCTTCTCAAGGGTGAACTGCCCACGGCGGCAGAGCTGGCGCAGTTTGACGCGGCGGAAAAGAGCCATCGTGACCTGCCTGATTTCGCAGTGCAATTGATCAAGTCGCTGCCGCGCAACGTCCATCCTATGGCGGGCTTGGCGGCTGTGTTCGCAACGCTGTCTTCTGTGGAAGGCCCAACCAAGGACCTCGAAGCCGGCCTGGCTGCCAATGAACTCCGCCTGTTGGCCCAGATCCCGACCATCGCGGCGTACCTGTATCGCCATACCGAAGGCCTGGATTTCGTCGCCCCGGACAAGAACAAGGCCTACGCGGCCAACTACTTGAACATGATGTTCAAGGGTACCAAGTTCGAGACCAATGACGCCGACATTGCCAACGCGTTGGATTTGCTCTTTATCCTCCACGCCGATCACGAACAGAATTGTTCGACCTCGACCGTGCGCTTGGTCGGTTCGGCGCAGGCCGGTCTATCGGCCTCCATCGCGGCGGGCGTAACGGCGCTTTGGGGCCCCCTGCACGGCGGTGCCAATCAGGCCGTGATCGAGATGCTCGACGAGGTGGTTGCCCACGGCGGAGACGTCAACTGGGCGGTGGCCCAGGCCAAGGACAAGAATTCCACCTTCCGTTTGATGGGTTTTGGCCACCGCGTCTACAAGAACTTCGACCCGCGCGCGACCATCATCAAAGTGCAGGCGGACTTGGTTCTAAGCCGTTTGGGCAAGAATGACAAGCAGTTGGCTCTGGCTAAGGGCCTTGAAGAAGCCGCCTTGCATGACGAGTACTTCATCGCCCGCAAGCTGTACCCCAACGTCGACTTCTACAGCGGCATCATCTACCGCGCCCTGGGCTTCCCGCCGGGCATGTTCACGGTTTTGTTCGCGATCGGCCGCCTGCCGGGCTGGATGGCACACTGGAATGAGCACAACGCCGGCAAGGCCAAGATTGGTCGCCCTCGCCAGATCTACATCGGCAAGAATGCCCGTGATTTCGTGGCTTTGAACAAGCGCTAGTCGCCGCTTAGCCGCTTCTTCCACCAAACGCCGCCTCCGGACCTAGCGCCGGAGCGGCGTTTGGCTTTTTTGCCCAGCACTCCCCATACATCGACCGTTGCGTCGCAATGGACCAGGCCAAACCTATGACTTTCAAGCATTCTTAGGCAGGCAAGGGATTGGGGCAGCGCGCCTCTGAGGCCATAGGCGCAACTGCGTTTGGCTCATCGTGTTGACTTCGTCAGGCCAGCCGCGCCATCAACCCCGGAAAATTGCGGAGGGATTACGACAACTCGAGCCGTCATGAGCCAAGGCGCGGTACCCGAGAATCGTCGTCAATCCCAGGCAGCGTCGCCCTACGGGCAAGTGCCGCACTGCGAGCATTCGGAAGCGCACGTGGAATCCCAAGCCGTGGCGCAGCAGTAGGAATCGCCACCGGCAGCGCCGTTGGGAATCGGGCCCTTGCAGACGCAGGACTCGCAGGCACAGCCGCTGCAGCCACCGGTACCGCCGGCGATGGCCGCGCAGCCAATGTTGCCGGCCGACTTGCAATCAGTGGGGCAACTGCTCGAAGTTTCACCCGTTTCGCACTTGCCATTGCCGCAGACGGGGCCGGTGCTGCCGCCACTGATGCAGCCGCTGGATTGGCCGCAAGCTGCGATCGCCTGAGCGGCGGACTTGGAACCGGAAGGCGTCTTGTTGTAGCAGGTGGTGATGCACGCCTGCTGGGCATTGCAGGCCATGGCGCAATTAACGAACAATAAGCAGTTGTTGTCCTGTGCGCACGCCAGCGTCTGCGACTGGCAGGAACTGTACATGCACGTCGCTGACGACTGGGCTGCTGGATCGCAATCAAGTGGGCAATTCTGTTTGTTTTCGCCAGCATCGCAGCTCTGGTTGAGGCAAGTGGACGGCGTTCCCCACGGATTGCCGGTGTTACCGCCGCAGTCGGCCGCACAATTGCTTGACGTTTCGCCGCTTTCGCAGGTGCCGTTGCCGCAGACCGGGCTAGAAGTGCCGCCACCAATGCCGCACGACTCGGCAATTGCGCCGCAATTGGTGGCCATGCAGCTCTGGCACTCGGCACTGTTCGCGTTGGAGGCGCACGAACTCAGGCACTTGCTGACGCCGCACAGCGAGAAGTCGGCCGAGCAACTCGCGCAGCCCGCTGAGATACCCGCCGACGTCTGCAAGCACGCTGAGATACACGTTTTTTGCGCCGCGGGCGTGCTTTGAGTCAAGCAGCCTTTCTGCAACGTGCATTGCTGGGCGGCCGTGCCAAAGCTGCTCTGATTGACCTTGCTGGCGTCGGCCGAACTCTTGCAGTCGCCTGAAACTACCGGGCAATCAGCCGGGCAGTTCGCCGTAGATTCGCCCGTTTCACAGGCGCCGTTGCCGCAGACGGGGCCACTGCCGCCGCAGTCCTTGGCACAATTCTGTTGGGTTTCGCCGGATTCGCAGGTGCCGTTGCCGCAAACCGGGGATTGGCCGATGTCGCCAAAGCACTTGTTGGTGAGGCCGCACTGACCTACCTGATCCCAAACGGCATTGTCGACCTTGGCGCAGTTACTGGTGCAGGCGACGTCGGGGCAGCTCTTGGCGCAGTTGAGGTTGGTATTGCACTGGGTATCTGCCACGCAAGCCGTCATGATTGCGGAGCATTTGCTCTGCAAGCAGCTCAGCAGCTGGCTCATGCTAATGTCTGTCGTTACCTGCGAATCACCCGAGCCGCCAGCGTCTTGGCCAGCGGTGTCTGTCCCAGAACCATTGGCATCCGTAGGGGTCGTGGAAACTGGATTGTCCACGCATCCTGCGGCCTTCTTGCTCGAACCGGTCACCAGCTTCTCAACGCAGTGCTGATTGGCGGCGCAGGTGCCCACGGTCGCCCATTTTCCCGACTGGCACTCTTGTTCCAACCACTGGCCGTTGCTGAGCAAGCAGCCTTGGCCTTGATACTGGTCATTGCAGACCGAGCCGGTCGCACCACCGGAAAACGACAGTCCGGCGCCCGATCCACTCGAACTGGAGCACGCAGCCACGGTCAAGGCCGCGACAGCAAGAACCGCCATCCGGGCCCTCACCGACAAAGAGGAACATTGAGCGTTCGAAGACATGGCAACCCCATGACAAGATTGAGCCTGTCCCCTCTGTTGCTCGCGCAAGTTGGCAGCGACACGGGACAGTGGTAGATGCTGCGCAGCGCCAAACTGGGCGGCAGCGCTCGGTCTCAGGACTGCAGGTAGGCCTGGACCATCAACGCGGGATTGTACGCGAATACGCATGGCTGGCGCAACCCACTGCGGCCAAGCCACCGGGAGGCTTCATGGGCAATTGCACACCAAAGCCACTGTTGTGTTGGAGAATTCAGGACATCTACCCTGCGACGCTGCAAACCCTATCTTCGGGGTTGCCCCCAAGTCGGACCTGGCAATTCGCGATCGCCGCCAGCCTTGTCGCGCTGGTGCCGGTAAACGCTTGGGCGCAAGGGGAATTGAACTTTCGCGCTGTACAGGAAGTTCCTGCCACGCTTGCGCAGGCTGCGACCCCAGTCGATCTGTCCCGCGCTTCTTCCGAGGCAACGCGCACAGTTGCAGCCGTTCGCGCCCCAGAGCCAGCTACCGCGGCTGAGCCCGGCGCCTTTCGTCTGGGCATCACAGGCTGGTTTGGCAGTTCGCTCGGCAGTGGTTTTGCTGTAGATACAAGTCGTTATGCGCCAGCAACCTCCACTTTGGATGCGCGATGGCGGGCGCGACTTGAGCTGGACACCGCAGAAGTCCCTGACCACTGGCACTTTTTGGGCGCAGTGGGGGTCGATGTCGTCGATGGCGCAGCGGCCGGCCGCAACTTGGCTGCGGGCGATCGTTTGCCTGACAGCCGCTGGCAAACCGTCCTATTTCAGGAGGCTTGGCTGGGGGCCCAATACGGCAAGTTGGCCGGCGTTCGCGCGGGGTTGATGACCTCGCATTGGGGCCTTGGCCTTGTGGCCAATGACGGCGGCAACGGCCATAGCCTGGAGCGCAACGACTGGTTCACGCCCTCGCGAAGTGGCGATCGCGTGATGCGCGTTGCGGTTTCCTTCATGCCGCTGATTGACACGGCCAGCGTGGCCCGCGGCTTATGGCTGACCTTGGCCGCAGATGCGGTAATTGATGATGAAAATGCGCGCTGGATCGATGGCGATCGGGCCATGCAAATCGTCGGCGCCGGGCGGCTCTACCTGGCAAAAGAGCAATGGCTGGGCCTCTATGCCGTGCACCGCAGCCAGCGAACCAGTGGCGGTGCCGATTTAGCGGTCAACGTCGTCGATGCAGCCTTGGACCTGGACCAACGCGTGCAGGGCCACGGCCTCAGAACCCAGGGTGAGGCTGTCTATATTGGCGGAACAACTTCACTTTCTCCGACCCCTGATTTTCCGACGCACCGGTTGCAGCAGGCTGCCGCGGCGGGGCGGCTGACGTGGCGCAGCCGGGGTGACCTGGAGGCGCAGTTGGATTTGGGCTGGTTTCGCGGCGATGCCGATCTGGACGATGGCACCATGACCACCTTTCACGCGGACCGCAATTTTCGCCAAGGTTTGGTGCTGTTTCCCCGGGTCTTGGCCTGGCAGACGGGCACGGCGCGCCTGAGGGCATCGGACCTCAACTTGGTCGGCGTGCCCCAGGCCGACCTGGATCGCTTGGCGAGCGATGGCGCCGTTTTCAATGCAATCACGATTTTTCCCAAAGTCGGCTGGCACTTGACCGATGCCGGCGAATTGTATGCTGGCGCCCTCTTGGCCTGGGCCCCTGCCCCGCCCACCGATCCATACACTTCCCGGACCGCGACTGGCGGCCAACCGTCTACACCTTATGGCCTTTCTCCCGATGGCCACTATCTTGGCAGTGAGGTCGATGTCGGTGCACGCTGGCGATTGGCCCTGCCTCAAGGCTTTAAAACGCTTGTACAAATCAGCGCCGAAGGAGCCATTCTCCTGCCCGGTGGTGCCCTCAGCGGTAGCGGCGCGGCCCCGGGGCACGTGGCTGCCGGTCTGCTTCGCGTCGGCCTGATCGGTCGATAGGCCGCAACCCCCTGGATTGGTTCGCAATGATCGCCGTGTCGCCTCGAGCCGGATTGTTTCTGTGGAGGATAGGTCGATGATGTACGCCAACACGCAGCACAAGCACGCACTTTTCCTCTATTTTCTCGGCCTTCTCGCCTTGGGCATCCTGGGTTGCCAAGCGGCGCCTGCCGGACTCGGGCCTGCGCAACCCTCTGCGACTACGGTGAAATTGGATTTTGAACACCGTCCTCTGCCTGAGATTCCCCTGCCCAGCGACTTGGCCGTGCGCTATGACGCCACCGCAGCCACGGGGCGGCGACTCAATGCCTCTATGATTGCGCCGACTTCCTTTGAGAAAAAGACGCGCAGCCTGATCGACGGCCTCGATGGCTGGGGCGTCTTTATGCCCATCACCGTGCCGTTCAGCGGTCTCATCGCCATCCAAGATGTGGTCAACCATCAGCAGCACGACAACTACGCCTTTGGCGATGATGTTATATATCTGATTGATATTACCCGAGGTTCACCCGGATACGGCCAGCCCGTCGCGGTGGATTTGGGCAGTGGCAACTATCCGCACGTACTCAAAGACCGCAACCTGTTTGGCCAATCTGCCAATGATGCCCGCGGCGACACCTTGGCTGCGCTCTTTGAGGATGTAGAGGAAGATCTCAACCACAATGGGCAGTTGGATGCGGGTGAAGACACGGACCTCGACGGCGTCCTCGACCACCCGAACTACCTGCCCGACCACACACCGACCGCAACCGATTGGCCAGGGCGCGCCGATGCCTTGATGACTTGGTACGAACGCGAAACAAATACCATGATTCTAAGGCCTTTACGTCCCTTGCGCGAACAAACGACCTATGCCGTCGTGGTGACGCGGCGTCTGCATGACGCCAATGGACAGGCGGTGGGTTCCCCGTATCCGACCATCAACCACACGGCACAAACCACTGAATTACAGCCACTTGCCGATATTTTGGCAAGCAAGCCAGCGGCCCTTGGCGGCCTGACCCTGGCCGATGTCGCGTTTTGCTGGAGCTTTACCACCGGTTCGATGAAGGGCGACCTGCGCGCCGCCCGTGACGGCTTGTATGGCCTAGGCCCTCAGGCGCAATTGGCCACCGATTTTCCCTCTACGATCAACCACTTAGAGCCCGTTCATAAGGGAGGCACCGATGGATTTCATGCGTACGTGATCTCCAGCGAGAAATTCCAGGTCGTTTTCGGGCAATTGGCCTCGCAGCTCCTGGGCATGGACCTCAATTCGGAGCAGGGCAAGAGACTGCTTAATGCCCAAAAGTACATTGATTACCATGTGTTGGGCAGTTTCGATTCGCCGCGCCTGTTTCCCCGCAAGGATGCCCAAGGCAATTACCTGTCTTACAACGACATGGTGTGGCCTCCGGACCTCAGTCGCATGGCGGCAACGGCCTACCACGAGCAAGTGTCATTCTGGCTGACGGTGCCGCGCAAGGAAGTAAGCGCGAGAAAAGACAATAAACCTGCAAATTTGGCCATTATCGGCCATGGCTACATGGGCTCAAGGCTGGACGCGGCAATGTTTGGCGGTAGCTTTGCCATGCATGGCTTGGCGACATTGGCCATCGACAACGTCAGCCACGGGATTCCGCTGGGCCCTAAGAATATTGCGCAGTTGCACGATTACGACGGCATCATCGAAGCGCTAGAATTGCCCGGTCTTATCACAGCCTTAACGGCGACGCGGGCCTGGGACCAAGATCTAGATGGAGACCCGGACCCGGGCGCCGATTTCTGGACCGCCTACACCTTTCACACCCGCGATGTGCTCAGGCAGACGGCTTTGGACTACATGCAAGCCGTTCGAATTGTTCGTGGATTTGACAACACCGCGCTTTGGGCCACCGATGTCAATGAAGACGGCAAAGCCAATGATTTAGCAGGTGATTTCGACGGCGACGGCTTTATCGACATCGGCGGCAAAGACACGGCCATCGGCATGACCGGCAGTTCGCTGGGTGGCATCATGGCGGCGATCATGGCGGGCACCGAGCCGCAAATTGCTGCTTTAGTTCCGATGTGTTCGGGCGGCGGTCTGGCAGATGTCGGCATTCGCAGCCAGCAAGGCGGTGTCCGCGAGGCCGTCATGCTGCGCGTGATGGGCCCGCTCTACGCCGGTGAACCGGAGGGAGACCACCTCGCCATCAACGCGGTAGCACCGCGACTCAACCAGACAGAAGTGCTTAAGATTGCTGAGGTACCCATGCCAAAGCCGGGAGACTCGGTGTTGGCCGAGAACCTCGACAATGGCGAGTACGACTGCGCCATCGTCATGCCAAGTGGTCGTTTTCGCGTAGGATTGGCGTCTGACGTCAACCTGTTTACGCAGGCACCACAGCGGCATCGGCTGCAGTTCTTTGCCGGCAATGCTTTTGTCCCCGGCGTGCGCGATCCGGTCAAGGCCAAGGCGTGCCAGCTCAAACAAGGAGCCAAGCCCACGTATGTCCTCGATAAGTTTGGCGTCGAGGTCAACTACCACTATCAGTCTCTGCCGCTGACCTTTCACAAGGGCGAGCCCCTAGCGCCCATCGCCGAGGGGCTGGGGTTGCATCGCGCCCGCCCGGAATTGCGGCGGTTTCTGACGATTGCTCAGCTCGTCCTCGACCCTTCGGACCCAGCCGTGATAGCCAGTTGGTGGCAGGACGGTTCGATGCAGTTCGGCAACGGCGAGGTGGTCAAGCCCCATGCCATCGTCCTTTCGACAATCGGCGACATGGCCGTGCCCTTAGCGACGGGGGCCGCCATCGCCCGCTCTGCTGGCTTCATTGACTGGACAACACCGCGTCCTGAATGGGGAAATCGCACAGCCAATCAGGTGCTCATTGACGCCCACGTCCTCGAGGGCGTCAACGTCATTGGCCGTTTTGTCGCTCCTGATGGCTCGCTAGTTCTAGCGGATCCTGAAGACTTTTCGCAATCCGCCGCCCTGAGTTCCGGCAGCGATTGGTTGACGTCACCGCCCTACCCCGTCGGCCAGGACGGCTATCAGGTTCCCCGCCTGCGCATGCCGCTGCACAATCATTTGCTTAGTGAC
The DNA here is from genome assembly GCA_903840165.1 of uncultured Myxococcales bacterium. Taxonomy (GTDB): domain Bacteria; phylum Myxococcota_A; class UBA9042; order UBA9042; family UBA9042; genus CAIMEY01. The sequence goes on from CAIMEY010000078.1 coordinate 63,339, forward strand.
GATGGCCACGGCGGCATTTCGGGCGCCATTTTTCCGCTGGTGATTCCCGAAGGAAAACATGATATTGACGACCCCGGCCAGCACACGGACCGTCAGATGGCCCTGTGCAAGGCCGCGGGCAAGAGCGATACTGAGTGTAGTCCTCAAAATCACACCTATTTTGACCATGGTGCCTTGCTGCGGCACGCCATCGCTGCCTACATGGCCTCAGCGGGCAAGGCGTTCCCTCTGCAACCGTGCCAATCAACAGAGAATTGTCCAGACTGGCCTGCAGCGCCCGCCAAACGGCCTTAGCGGTCGCCATCCGCCCAAGACCTCTGGCAAATCGCTTCGAATCTGGCAAGCTGAGCAAGGTTTGACCACAGGGCAAGATGGGGAGCTTCAATGCGGACAATGACTGGCCTTGTCTCTAGTATTCTATGCAGTTGCGCACTTATCTTCGGCGGCTGCGCGGGCGAAACCCCCGTCTCCGGTGCCGGTACGACCGGTGAAGACAGCAGCGGCTTTGACCTGGGATCACTCAGTGAACTCCCTGGAAATCACGATGATTCGATCGCTAGCGACGTGATCTTGGTGGACTCTGGCACCAGCGACGTCAGCGGCCCAGCGGACGTGATCAGCACCGATGCCGGTCCGAGCGACGCGGGCTGTTCCGAGGCGGGCTGCGCCTGCAGCGACAACGGTCAATGCGATTCGGGCTTCTGCCTTGAGGTAGACAACGGCAAACAATGCGCGGCCTTATGCGGCAGTGGTTGCGCCCAGGGCTTTGCCTGCAGCCAGGTCGCCAGTTCCGGCGGCGACATCGTCAACGTCTGCACACCTGCTTTTCCCCGGCTCTGCGAACCGTGCGGCGCCGACAGTGACTGCAACAACGTCCTAGGCGGCACCAACAACCGTTGCGCGCCCTACCGCGACGGCAGCAACTCGTTACTGGGCAACTTTTGCGCGCCCGCATGCACCGGCCCCGCCGATTGTCCCGTAGGCTATGATTGCCAATCGACAACCAGCCTTGGCGGCGTCAAGGTCAACCTGTGCCTCAAGAAAGACCTGGTCTGCGCTTGCGACGCGCGCGCCCTGAAACTGGGCCTCACCACCGGCTGCAGCCTGAGCGGACCGGCAGGAACATGTGGCGGCAAGCGGACTTGCGGCAGCAGCGGGCTGAGCGCCTGCGACGCACCCCAGGCGCAAACCGAGACCTGCGATTTGCTCGACAACGACTGCGATGGCCAAACCGACGAACCGACCAGTGGCATGTGCGAGGATAACCTCCAGTGCACATACGACAATTGCATCGCCGGCCAGTGCCAACACCCGCCCAAGACCGGCCCTTGCGACGACGGCACCTCCTGCACCCAAGGCGACCTGTGCAGCGATGGCCTTTGCAAAGGCGTGGCGCTCAACTGCGACGACAAAAACCCTTGCACCAAGGATAGTTGCGCGGGCAACAGCGGCTGCGAGTTCCAACCCGACGACAGCGCCACCTGCACCGACAACAACGCGTGCACCACAGGCGACGCGTGCAGCGGCGGCTTCTGCATTCCCGGCGACTCACTGGCCTGCGACGACAACAACCCGTGCACGACGGACAGTTGCAAGGTCAAGCAAGGCTGCGTGTTTACAAACAATTCGGCGTCGTGCTCCGACGGTAGCCTGTGCACCCTCAGCGACACCTGCAAGGACGGCGCTTGCCAAGGCGGCAGTGCCCTGCCCTGCAACGACGGCAATCCGTGCACGGACGATTCCTGCGACGCCAAGCTAGGTTGCCAGTTCGCCGCCAACAGCGCCTCTTGCACCGACAGCAACATCTGCACCGAGGGTGACACCTGCAAGGACAGCAAGTGCCTGCCCGGCAAGGCGAAATTCTGCAGCGACGGCAACGCCTGCACCGACGATGCCTGCGACCCGGTCAACGGCTGCATCGCCATGGCCAACAAGAACAGCTGTGACGACGGCAACTCCTGCACTTCCAATGACAAATGTGCCGGAGGCCAGTGCGATGGCGGCGGCGTCATCAGCTGTGACGACGGCAACCCATGCACCAATGACAGTTGCGACGCGGTCGCCGGCTGCCAGCACGGCCCCAACTTCTCGCCGTGCTCTGACGGAAATGTTTGCACGATCGCAGACTTATGTCAGGGCGGCCTCTGCGGCCCAGGCGTACCGATGAACTGCGACGACGGCAACGTCTGCACCGACGACGTCTGCGACCCGTCTGGGGGCTGTGTGCACAAGAACAACAGCGCCCCTTGCTCGGACGGCACCGTCTGCACGGTCGGCGACAACTGCCAGGCCGGCAACTGCTTGGCGGGACAGGCCGTTTCCTGCAATGACGGCAACGCGTGCACCGACGACAGCTGCGACCCGATCAAAGGCTGCCAAATCAAGAACAATTCCGCAGCGTGCAACGACGGCAGCGGCTGCACCGGCCCCGACGTCTGCAACGGCGGCGTCTGCACGCCCAAGGCTGCCTGCGACACCAATGCGCAGTGCTTGCCCTCGGGCGATGGCGTCAACATCGGCTGCGTCTGCAAGGACGGCTTCACCGGAAATGGCTTCTTTTGCCAGGACATCGACGAGTGCGCCAAGACACCCGGCCTGTGCGGCAACAACGCCACCTGCACCAACACGCCCGGCAGCTATGCCTGCAGTTGCAACGGTAACTTCGCGGACTGCAACGGTAAAGTCGCTGACGGCTGCGAAATCGACACCAAGGGCGACGTCAACAACTGCAACGGCTGCGGCAAGGTCTGCGGTAGCGCGAGTGAGGCAACGGTCGCGTGCGTCAATAGTGCTTGCGCCATCGGCTCTTGCAATGCTGGCTACCTGGACTGCGACAACAGTTTGGCCAACGGTTGCGAGATCAACAAGAACACCGATGCCAACAACTGCGGCAGCTGCGGCAACAAGTGCGGCGGCGGCCTGAGCTGCGTTGCTGGAGCCTGCATCAACAACTTGCCAGCCCAATGCAGCAATTACGCGACGCTTTCCAACGTGCAGCGCAACGTCAATACCAAGAATCCTTCCACGTGTGACAATGGCCTTGCGACCAACTGGTACCGCTTTACCGGGGCCGCCGGCACGCAAATGCCAACAGCGCCGCCGGCTTATTACTCGTGCGGCACGGACGCGCCGGGCTGGTATAGCAGCCCCATGCCGGCCAACGCTGGCCAGAACGTCAATGGCACCGTGTGTTTTAACTGGAGCGGCAACTCCTGCATGTGGTCGCAACCCACGCAAGTTACCAATTGTGGTGCGTTTTTCGTGTACTACCTGCAGCCCATCAACTGGGGCTGCAACGGCGTGTACTGCGGCCAGTAGGGCAACTGCAAAGCGGAAAGGGGCGCCTCGGCTTGGCCTATTGGCCTAGGCAACTATTGAGTTGCGCTGTGCATTTGGTCTTGGTGCAGGTCAGCTGTTCCTGCCCGCTGAGACCGGGGCAGTTGGTGCCCTGGCATTGCAGCAAGGCGCCTAGCTTGGTGGCTTCAGCTAGTGAGCCAGACTTGATGCACTGGAAATTGCACAGGTCCTTGTCCGGGCTGTTGGCGCAAGCCTGCGAACACGTGATCATGTCGAGGCAAGCCTTGGTGCCGTCCGGCGCGATGCAGGCGACGATTTCACCGACGCATTGCCCGTTGCCCGAAGTATCCTGCAAGCACTTGAATGTCTTGACATATTGCGTCTGCGCGTCGGCGGTGGCTTGACCATAGCAGTCTAGGCCGCACTGGTCCTTGGTCGCCGGATCCTTGCACATCATCGCGCAGTTCAGGGTGTCCCAGCAGGTCTTGGTGCCCGTTTTGGCGCCCGAAGTGCACTTGAGCGCCTGCATCGGGCAGGAATCGGCGGGATTTGTGCCGCCGTTGGCAATCATGCAGCTGAAGAGGGCATCTAGGTCGGTCTGGCCCTGGGCTGAAACCGCTGCGTAGCAGTCCGTCGAGCAAGTCAAGCTACTGGCATTGTTGCACTTATTGAGGCAAGTCAGCGCTGAACCGCAGTCAGCCGCCCCCGACTTGCCATCGGCATTGCACTTGATTTGCGCTAGACCGCACTTGGCAAAAGCGCACTGATCCATGCAGTTGGGCAATGAGTTGCCGGCGCACGCGCCTTTGCGGCACCAAGTGTCCAGGCAATCCAAGACCGGCTGAAGCTGCGTTTTGGCTGCAGGACTCGCGACTTGGGTGCAAACCTTCTCGCAGCCCAGGGGAATGCCGCCGGCGCAGGCGATGGTCGTGCACATCAGAAGATCAGAACATTGCTGGTATTTGATGGTGACATCCGCAGGCGTCCCCAGGTCGTCGGCGCTTGCGCCCGTGTCACTGACGGCATCGTCAACTGCTGCAACGTCAGCAGTAGAACTATCGTTCAAGCCCGTGGAATCACTAGTGGCATCAGAGCCAGCACTGCCGTCGGCGGCGTCCAAATTGCCGGCTCCATCGCCAGAAGCATCGTTTTGAGCGGTGACGCCGGTGGCCGAAGGGTTGGTGTCATTGCCGCAGGCAACTAGGGATAACAGAACCATGATGAAGATGATCTTGCGCATTGCTTGCTCCAACGGGCCATTTTGGCGTGCTGCGGATCGTGCAATAGCTGCGCGCATTCTGCAAGACAATTGGCGCAGTCCTGCCTACGCACGCGGCGGGGACCGTGACGGGGCGCCTGTCTCTCCGGAGCGGTTGGCGTGCGGTCGCTCCCGCGTGTAGCATCTGCGCTGGACTGCCGAGGCTGCCATGAACGCGAAGAACCGAGTGCGCCACATCCAAGAACAATGTCGACCGAACATCCTGACATTCATCGCAATTTTGTGCAGCACCCTTATCCTTGTGGCCTGCGCCGAGGACCCAAGCACAGCGCTGGGCACCAGCCAGGCCGCCAAGACCGACGCCAGCGGCAGCGATGGCAATTCCTCAGCCGATTCGTCCGCTGCTGTAGCTAGTTGCACAGGCATCTCGATCGACCCAGCTATCAAACCGTTCGACACGCAGTGCGCCTTCCTGAGCGCCTGCCCCAGCCTGAGTCAGTGCTACTGCGGCGACAACTGCGCGTCCGGCAAGGTCAAATGCGACCCGTCGATATGCCCCGGCAACCATCCACAGTGCTATTGCGGCACCAAATGCACGGCCGATAAGAAGCAATGCCCGCAATACATCTGTGATCCTCTGGACATCCAGGACTGCCAAGCCCAGGACGACTGCGTGTTCAACAACGTCAAGGCCCCGAGCTGGTGCGGCTGCACGCAGATGCCCAACCATGCCCCGGACTGCTGGTGCGGCAACTGCAGCGGCAATAGTGCTTGCCCGCCAACCGGTTGTACGGCATGTGATCCGTCTGTGTGCGTGGGCAAGACCACCGACAAGTGCTTGCTCATCGCCGGCAAACCGTGGGGCGCCTCTTGTTATTGCAAGACTTGCGGCATGCTTGGCCTGACAGCACGCTGTTTCCAGGGCTATTGCGGCGGCGACTAACGCTGTTCCTGCCGCATACATGCTATCCGGTCAGTGAGTTGCGAAGTTCGTCCGAAGGGCCTGCCTTGACGCAATCGGACGCCGACTTGCGCGAACAGCCGTAACGTGCAGGGAACTTGGAGCATATACCCATGAATTTGCAGTGGATCGATTCCTGCATTTCGCCATTTGCGTCGGCAGCGCCAACGGTGCGCCTGATCGATGCGACTGACCGGCCCTACGAACAAGCGGTGGCGGCTGCGCGAACCTGCTACGCCAGCCAGGGGGTGGTGACGGCCGATCAGGTGTCGGGGCAAGGCCTTGCCACCCAGAAGCAGACCGATCGCATTCAATTGCGTGATAAGATAGCTCAATCAACGTTCAAGGCTGGGCATCACACCACGCTGCAACATGGCCAAGTCAGCTTTGCCTTAGACGGCGTGTCGCGCCAGTTTGTCTGGTCCTTCCTGCACAACCACCCGTTTTACAACAGTGAACAGGTGAGCCAGCGGTACGTGGAGGTGCGCAGCGATCGGGTGGCGGTGCCCCAACTGCCGGCGACAGCGATGGCGGTGTACCAGCGATGCGTCACTGAGCAAATGGCTGATTATCAAGCGCTTATCGAACTCCTGACGCCGGTTGCTGCCGCTGAGTACGCCGCGCTCTTCACCGCGCGAGCCAAGAGGCCGCAGCGATGGCAAGCCACAATTCACAAGCGAGCTCAGGAAGTTGCCAGGTACGTGCTGCCCGTTGCCACGCAGACGTGGATGGTGCACACGGTGTCGGTGCTAACCCTGCTGCGCTATATCCGCCTGTGCGAGTGCGGCGACACTTCGGCTGAAGCCCGCTATGTGATAGGGGAAATGGCCCGTCAGCTCTATGCCGTTGATCCCCTGCTGGCCCAGTTGCCGGTGGAGCCGCTGCCCGAGGAAGGGCCAGAGGCACACAACTCGGCCCCGCACTTAGATTTTGTGGCGTCCCGGGCCATGGCGAGCGAGTTCGATGAGGCCCTGGGCGGAAAGACCGCGGTGCTTCTCGACAGATTTGTCAGCAATCCTAGGCGTGTCGCCGATGCCGTGCGCCAAGTCCTGGGCCAACCGCGCGGCGCCCTGAGTGACGAGGCCGCAATCGGTCTGGCCCTGGATCCTGCAAAGAATCACCTGCTTGGCGGGACGCTCAACACCACAGCGCACCACGCCTTGGGTCGCACCTTGCACGCCGCCCATTACGTGTTTGCCAAGTCCTTGAGCCACGCCGCAGACAGCCAGGATCAGCGCCACCGCCTGACGCCCGCGAGCCGCCCGACCTTGCCCGCCTACCTGCACGATCAGCCGGATTACGTGGTTCCACGCCTGGTTGCACACGCTGGCGGTCAGGTAGAACGGCGCTATCGCACGAGTATGACGCGCACTTGGTCGGCCATCGCAACGCTGCGAAATTTAGGGGTATCCCCGCAATGGCAGGCGTATTTACTGCCCAATTCGGTGCGACTTCGTTTTACAGAGTCTTGCGACTTGGCGGCGCTGCGGCATAAACATGCCATGCGCCTGTGTTACAACGCTCAGGAAGAGATTTGGCAGGCCAGTATGGACGAAGCAGGGGCCATCGCCGCTGTGGAACCCGAAATTGGGCAGTATTTGCTGCCCCCGTGTGCCATCCGCCATGCCGCGGGACTTAGGCCCTATTGCCCAGAAGGCGATAGGTATTGCGGTGTTCCGGTATGGACTCTGCCGCGATCGGCGTGGCAACGGCTGCTGTAGGCCTTGGCTTGGGCCCTAAACCGGGCGTGAAGTTGACGCGTCTACACAGGCAGGCGGGGCAGCGTGGTTAGGCCAGACAGGGCGACCGTGGAACGGGCCGTAGAATTTGGCAGATGCCTGGGGCAGACTCGCAGGCTGGGCACGGCAGGAGCAATAGGCATATGGGAAATAACCACCGGGAATCTCATGATCTTTCCCGCCGACAATGGCTTGGCACTACGGGCCTTGCCCTAGGCGCTGCGTGGCTCTTTGCCCGCGACGCCCAGGCCGCAAATGCCCTGCCCCCAATGCTGTCGTCGCGCGAATTGCGTACAGGCATGAAGGGTTATGGGCTCACGGTCGTCAAGGGTCAGAAGATCGAACGCTTTGAGGTCGAAGTCATTGGCGTGCTGGCCTATGCGCTGCCCAAGCAGGACATGATCCTGATTCGCTGTGCGGGGTTAGGCCTTGAACACTCTGGCGTCGTCGCCGGCATGTCGGGTAGTCCGATCTTCGTCACCGACCCCCAGAAGGGCGATCTGCTCGTCGGCGCGCTGTCTTATGGCTTTCCTTTCAACAAGGACCCCGTCGCTGGCGTCACGCCAATCGCCGATATGCTCCCGGAATTCGACCGAAAGCTCGGCCCCATCCCGAAGAATCAACGGATTGCGCAGGCCCCGGAACCGGCGCCCAAGATGCAGGTGCCGGGCAGCGGCGAAATGCAGCCGGTGGCGATTCCTTTGACATTGAGCGGCTTTCACCCGGACGTCGTGCAATCCATGCGCGGGGCCCTGCAAGACCTGGGTTTTGGCCTGGTTCAAACGGCCGCTGGGGGCGCAGCAAGCAACCATTTCAGCACGGCGACAGCACAATTCGAGCCCGGGTCGGCGATTTCCCTGTCTCTGGCGCGCGGCGATGTCAACATGACTGGCATCGGCACCGTCACCTGGGTGCACGGGGACCGATTCATCGCTTTTGGCCACCCATTCAAAGGCTTGGGACAGGTCCACTTGCCGGTTGGCGGCGCAGATATCCAGTGGATCCTGGCGTCGGCCAACTCGTCCTTCAAGATGGGCACGGCGTTGGGCGATGTCGGCGTGCTGGACCAAGATCGGCAAGCGGCGGTGGCTGGCCGCATGGGCGTCAAGGCACAAATGGTGCCGATCCGCGTGCAGATCACCAATAAAGATCGCAAAGAAACAAGCACTTGGAATATGGATGTCGTCGATCAGCCGATGTTCTTTCCCCTGGCCGCGGCCATGGTCATCGCCAACGCCGTGCGCTCGGCCGAACCGATCGCTGAAAACGTCGCCTTGCGGATGCGCCTCAAGTTCACGATCGACGGGCCCTATGCGCCCATTGTCGTGCAGGACCTCTACACGGGCCTAGCCGGCATGCAGTCGGTCAATGAGGTGGCTGGCATCGTCAGTACGATTGCCAAGACCCTGACCTACAATGGTTTTGAACGACTTCGCGTCGCCCGCATTGACGCCGAATTTGAAGTGTCCGATGAGCGCAACATCGTCTTCCTGGACAACGCGCGCACCGCCAGTGAGGAAGTCGACTACACCCAACCCATTGTCATTCAAGTTGATTTACAGAGGGCCAACGCTGGGCTTGAACGCGTCACGTTGACGCTGCCGCCCCTAGGTCGCGACCTGGCCGGAGCTACGCTGCAATTGCAAATCGGCGCCGAAAAGAACCTGGGTTGGGAGGCGCCGGAGCCAGCAAACATCGAGGATTTGCTACGTTTCCTGCGCCGTCAGCCAGCGAACAATCGCCTTGCCGCCGTCGTCGCCCTGCCCGAGCCTACCCTGATGCTGCGTGGGTCGCGCCTAGTCGGCCTGCCCCTGGGCGTGCGCGACGAACTGAGCGGTCACACGTCCGTTTCTCGTGCTGGAAAGCAGACTTTGCGTACCGGTGTAGATTTGCCGTGGACCATCAATGGCACAACGACGATCAAGCTCAAAGTGCGCGACGCCCGATAACTCTTTGGTTCTTTGCTCAATCTTTTGGAGCTGCCCATGCGTCCTGTTTTCCTTCGGTTGCGTGCCATCCTGATCGTGGCGCTCGCATTGCCACCGCTGACGGCCCAAGCGAGCCAGCCCGGCCAATGGCTCTACGCCGATGACACCGATTTCCGCCGTGGCAATCTGGAAGGATTGACCCTACATCCGACGCTCGGCCTCGGGGTGGCGCCCAAGTTGAGCCGCAGCGAAGTCGACGCGGAGTTCATCCACTGCTGGCTGCGCGACGGCCAGAAACTGTGGCTAGGCACGGGGTTACAGGGCAAACTCTTTGTTGTCGAGGCGGGCAAAAGCCGCTTGGTCGCCAAGCTCGATGCGCCCTTGGTATCCGCCCTGGCCAGTGACGGCGAAGGCGGCGTCTACGCAGGACTAATTGGCAAAGGCGAAGTCGTCCATGTCGGCGCCGACGGCAAGGTGACTTCCTTGGTCAAGCTCGTCCGTGAAGCCGCTGCCGGTGACGCGAGCGACAAGGACGGACGCAAGGATGAGGCCACGGCCGACAAGAAGGCTGCGGACAAAGGTCTTGAAAAAGCCGAAGCAGATCGCGCACCTGGCAATGACGACCCCAATGCGCCGCGACACATTTGGGCCTTGGTCAAGGCAGGCTCCACCCTATATGCAGGCACTGGCCCTGGAGGCCGCGTCTTTGCAATCGACCTTGGGACGGGAAAATCCCGTATTTACGCTGAGTCTGGCGCCGACCACGTCATCACGCTGCTACAGGATGGCGAGGCCTTGCTAGCCGGAACATCTGACCCCGCGACCATCGTCCGCATCGATGGCGAGAAGCAAGTCCGCACCATTGCAGCATTTCCTGGCGTTGAAGTTCGCAGCCTAGCGCGGGCCGGCAAGACCCTCTATGCCGCGGTCAACGGCGGTCAAACGGCGGCGGCATTGGCGTCGATGAAGCCAACCAGCGATCGCCCAGGACAGCACGGTTCCATGCCCAAGGGCCCTACCGGCAACAAGTCAGGCAAGGACGCACAGGCCAAGGGCAAGGGCGCCGTGTGGAAACGCACCGAAGATGGTGTCGTGCAAAGGATGTTCGTCTCCCCCGAAGGCATGATCAGCGAGATCGCGGTCTTGGGCAATTCCGTGCTGGCCAGTGCGGCCCGGGGCGGGCGCGTCGTAGTTGGCGATGATTTTGGCGATATTCAAACGCTTTTTGACGTCAAGGAAGAGGAGGTTCTCGGCGTTGAAGTTGGCGCCAAGGGCCCAGTTACCCTGCTTACGGGTAAGTCAGCTGCGGTGTACACGGTCGCCGGCGCGGAGAGTTCGGCCTATTTTACGACCGAAACGCTGATGGAAACGGGCACGGCCGTGTGGGGCCGCGTCGAGGCGATTGGCGAAGGAACCCTTGAAGTTGAAACGCGTTCTGGGTTTTCGGAAGTGGCCGGCGATACCTGGAGCCCGTGGCAAACGCTCAAGAACGGTGCCAGCCAAAGCCCGCCAGCTACGTTCTTGCAAGCCCGGGTCAAGCTGAGCAGCAACTCGCGGTTGACTGAGTTGCGCATCTACCGGCAAGTAGCGAACCGCACGCCGATTTTGACCAAGATCGACAGCAGTCTCAACAAGGCCAAAGGCACCATCAACCTGTCCTGGCAGGCTGAAGACGCCGACGGCGATGTGCTGGGCTTTGTCGTCAAGTACCGGATGCGCGGTACCAAGCAATGGATTTCACTGCATGATCGCTTCTACGACAAAAAGAGCATGGAACTGGTGCCGACCGACATGCCCGACGGCTGGTACGAAGCCCATATCGAAGTGACCGACTTGCCAACCAACGGTCCCAGGACAGCACGCGCGACTGCCCGTATTTCCAAGCCTTTCCTAGTTGACCGCGGTCGTCCCGAGATCACGGCCGAGCTCAAGGGTCACTTTGTGCTGGGCCTGGCTCACGATGCGGTGTCGCGCATCGTCAAGGTCGAGGTGGGCATCGACGGCGATCCTATGCTGCAGGCTGCGGCACGGGACGGCATTTTCGATAGCAATCACGAAGGGTTTGAGATTGAGCTGCCGCCGGCAGCGCTCACTGGTGCCCACACGATTCTGCTGCAAGTCACCGATGAAGGCGGCAACACTGCGGCTTTGCGTTTGCTGACGCCGTAGTACACGTAACCCTACGTCCTTTCCGGGTTATCGGAAAGGACTCGGCGTTGTGGACTTTGCAGCCGGGGACCCGGCCGAACGCAGAGGTGAGCCCGCGCGCGCGGGCGAGGGGGGCCGCGGGCCCCCCTGAAACCAGAAGCAAACACTGTACCTCGAACCCGCACGGAACTTCGGGTTTGAGGTACTTGTCAAAGGGGCCAATACTGCAATCGCACGAGCCAATTGCGCAGGACTGCCGGCGATAAGCGGCAACTGGGCCCGCAAAGGCCGAGCGTTGATAGCCATTGAGCGCCAAATGAACGTTCAAGCCCTTAAGGTTTGATTTTGCTCGCACCTTGAACGCCCGCGGAGACGTCGATGTCCTGGATTGTATGCAGCAAGCGATTGGTTGTCCTTGCCGGCGCCGTGACCGCCCTTGGCTGCGGTAAGGCGGCCCCACGCCAAACCGTGCCGTCACAGGCCGTCCTCGCGTCGCCAGAGGCTCGCAATGCCCAGCCGGCAGCCATTGCGCCGGCTAGCCCGGCGAGCCCCACAGCCGCCCTCGGAATTGCCGCAGAGGCCTCGCCCACAACGCCCGCGCCCGCCGCGGTCCAAGCCTCGATTGCACTGGTGATCGATGCTGGAGTGCCAGGAGATGCAGGCGCAGCAGCCCGCGTCGGCAAACCTGTGAAAATACGCACTTGGCCGATTGACGCAAAGGGCCAAGTGATTCGGGACTTGGACCCCGTCGTGGGGGCCTCGTTGGTGTTGGTCAGCCTGCGCGTCGATGGTTCGTGGGCCGAGGTCCAGACCGCCACCAAGCTGAGCGACCCTGTCCAAGGCCGCCACGAGTTCACGGTCACCTTTCCCAATGCGGGCAGCCACATCCTGTACGTCCTATTTCGCCCTCGCGGTGCTGGCCTAGTAACCGTACCGAGCTTCATTCGCGTCGACGGGGATGCCAAGGAGAGCCCTGGCGTCGGCCAGCCCCACGCTAGGGACCGTCTGGCCAATGGCTCCGAGGTGCAGCTTCTCTATGATCCTGCGCCTTTGACGGCCTGTGCACCAACCCTACTAGCGAGTCAATGGCTGCGCCAGGGCAAGGCCGTGCACTTAATTGCCGATGCGCTGGGCGCTGGCGTCCAATACTTAGCTGTGGATACAGGACTTTCCGGGCTGACCTTGGCCGAGGCGCTGCCGCCTCCACGCGACGTCACTGCCAATCAGGCCCAACCGTTGCCCTTGGGCCAAGGCGACATCGGCTCCGAGGCCAAAATCACTTTTCCCCATCCTGGGTACTATCACGTGATGGCCTTGGGCACGCCCGTGGGCAAAGGCCCAGCGCAGATCGCCCACTTCTTGGTCGACGTCCTTGATGCCGCAAATCCGAGTGATTGCGCCAGGTAAGGGATTGCCGGCCTACATCCCCTCTAACGGCGTCACGACCAAGGCCTTGCCCTGCACCCGCACCGCATAGTCGGGCAGCGACGTCGTACCGGGGGCCTGAAAACGGCAGCGAATATGCCCTACTTGCAGGTCAGGCTGACATTGCCACAGGCCAGGTAGCTCGGACCGGGGCAGCGCAAAGGGCAAGGGCGTCGCCCCATCGGACCCCAGGTAAAAGGCAAGTATTCCAGAGTGAATCCAATCGCTTGCTCCATCCTCGTCGCGCAACGCAGCGACCGATTGCAAAAGCAGACCATCGCGCTCGCCGATGGCTTCCAGCAGCAGCCCTTGCCCGGGCGGCGCTTGGCGGGCGGGACCTGGCGCGTCGGCCATGAGCCCAAAGAACAGCCGGCGCTGCACAATTCCCTGACCATCTAGCCAAATCGCACCGCGCAGGGGGAGTTGGGGCCCGCGCTCATCCCAGGCTTGCAGGTGAGGCAGCGCGTCGTCCGTCTGCAGCTCCATCGCCATTTCTACTTGAATCTGTGCTGCAATTCCCCAGCCTGTGAGGATGAGCGGCGAGGGCTCCCGCACCCCACCGAAAGCAGGCCGCCAAGGCACGCGAATGGGCGCGCTAGCATCGCCCGAAAGGGGCCATTTCCCATGCAATCCAACGCCATTGGCATGAATCACACGGCCCGTGTTGTCTGTTTGCACGATGAGGCGCAAGAAGCGATGCAACTGGGGCGGCTGCTCGGACAGGCAGAGCAAATCCACACCAAGGCGGTGAACGCCTGCGCCATCCACATCCACGACCGTCACGCGCACGTCGAGCCGCTGAGGATGCGCACCTTCGCTGACGCAGCTAAGGTTTTTCCATGCAATCGCCTGGACTTGAGACTCGCCTTGGTCCAGCCAGACGACCAGCGGATCCCGCACCAACAGCGGATGGGCCGCAACTTGGGTCGACAGCGCGAACGGCTGCAGTCCCTGGCGCAACTGCGCAACCCAGTTGGCAAACCAAGGCATGGCGTGGACGGTTCGCTGATCAGCGTCGGCCGTCCCTGGCTGACCTTGGGGCAACGGCCCGCCCGCTAGCCAGAGCGCGACGTGTTCCGCCACCGGCAAAAGCGCTGTCTTATCAATGGTTGTCGTGTGATCGACGGTCCCGGCGGCCTTCTGCGCCAACCCGGGTTCGGCCAAGACCATGGCAGCGGCAAACAGCGCTGCGATCCTGAGTCGCTGATTCATTTAGCGCATGGAATACGCGACTTTCTGTGCCAAATCGGCGTAAGCCGCCACGGTCGCGGCGTCTTTGCCCGCGCGGGCCGACTCAATGAGCTGGGCCGACTGCGCATACTCAGCCATCCTCAACGCTTGCAGCACAGCCGTTCGCACCGCCGGATCGGCCTGAGCGTACATCGGCACCAAAGCTTTCGCCGCAATTTCAGAGACTTGGCGTCCCTGCGCTTCTGTCGCCTTGCCCGAGCGTACCAGCGCCTGCCAGCCCCAGCTCGAGGCGACGTGGCCCAGCGAACGAGCCACCCAAGCGCGTTGCGCCGAGGTGCTGACCTGAGTCGTCAGCTTGGCCAACTGTTCAGCGGCGCGGACCTGCTTGCACTCGCCCAGACCTTCCACAGCGGCCGCGTGCAGCGGATCGCTGGGCGAACTGTGCGCAATCAAGAGGGAAACATCCGTATCCCGTGCCAAACGTCCAAGGGCTTGAGCAGCCTCGGCCTGGGCCACGTCCACCACGCCAGGCGTAGCGAAGATCAGCTGGAGCAGATCGCCCGCCCGCACATCCCGAGCCACGCCGACGGCCCGCAATAGCCCAGCAATCACAGCACGTTTCTCGACATCGGTGCTGTACAGGGCCGTGGGGTCGTGCAGCAGCAGCGCATCGAGCATAGCCGGCACGCCCTCTACGCCCAACCCATGAAATTCATGATAGCAAACCGGCTTTGGATTGCGGTTATTCTGATAGCCAACGCGCGTGCAACCCTTGACCTGGCCCAGGGCCTGAAAGGTCCCCGGGTACTGCTTGCGGCTGGCGTCCACCAGGGCGCGCAGGTGATCTGCTGTGCCCGCAGGCAGTTGGCGCGCAGTCAGCACCAAGCCGTGATCTTCGGCAGCTACTGCGTGGCTGGCCCAGCCCACCGTTACTGCGGCGACGATGCACATTTGTCCGGCCAAGCGGCCCAAAACCGTATTGATACCCATTTGTTTCCTCCGTGCGCATGGCCATCAAGCCAAGAGCGCTGCGTCGTTTCGTCAAGGCCTCAGGTGGCACCTGCGCCTAGCGTTTGATTTGCCACCACAATGTCTGCGTGGGCGGCGGCCCTTCGGGGTTGCTAGCGCAGTGCACTTCACCCTCTGCGACGTGGTAGCCCGCCCAGTCATTCACGAAATGGACCTGCAAGCCTTTGCCATCACTGCCCAGACCATTGACGGCCGTACCGAGCCGGTCGAGCAAATCCTGCGCCATCACGTCTTTGCCATTGATCACGGGACCAAAGGGATTGGGAATCATCATGTGGTTGTAGGTCACCAGCGAGTTCACGGTGCCAGGATTCCAGGCGATCTTGTCGTCCTTCTTGCCGCCGTCCGCGATATCCTCTGTAAAGAAGGGGATGTAGATGATCTCCTGCTCGGTCAGGCCCACTGCCGTGGCGATCTGGTCATGGTCGCCATCGACAAAGGTCTGCGCCTCTTGGCTCCACTGCATCAGGTCAGGGTCGGCCAGTGTACCAGCGATGGTGATCTCGGCGTTCTTCTCGGCATTGGTCTTCGGATCGTAATTCTTCAGGCCGGTCCAGTACTTCACATCGCCATTTCCGTCCTTGACCCACTGCTCATACATGGTCTTGCACAGCTTGCCGGAGGCCATGAGCAGCTTCCATCCGCGGTCGGTCTTGGCAGGCACATAGCTTGCAATTTCATCGACGTGACCAACCAGCAGCCAGGACGTGTTCACCTCCAGGGCCGGCCCCTGCACAAGCTGGGCGTCGTAGAAGGCCGCAGTCTCATCCAAGATTCCGGAACCATGAATGATTCGCCCCAGTGGGAAGTTGTCAGTGCCATTGGTATAGGGGGGCAGCAAATCGTGATTTCCATGGGAATCATAAGAGCTTCCAGACCACGGCTGCAGGTAGATGGCGATGATGCCCGCGTCTGGCCCGAGGTAGTTCTTGGTCAGCCAGTAGTAGGGCAGGTCCTTGTCGCCTCCCTTCTGATCGCGACCCCATGGGCGAGCGTTCGCAATGCGCATCCACTGATATTTTCCATCCTTACCCGGCATTCCGGTCCATGCGGTCTGGAAAAAGTCCTGCGTCCACTGATCATCCCAACCGTTGTAGGTCTTGTAGGTCAAGGTCGCGGCGGCCAGAGCGGTCTTCATATCCGCAACAAATTCGCCGTAGTAGTTGGCTGAGCGAACTTGGTCAAAGGGAGACAGGTTGCCGTTGAGCACCCAGGGTGCCACGTGCAGCACGACCTTGACCAAACCGTCCGCCGCCGTATTGGCACCGACAACGACCTTGCCGGCGGCATCGGTGATGCCAAGTGTCAACTTCAGGGAGCCGTCCCAGTCGGCCGCTGTCGAGTCAATGCGGAAACGCTTGCCTTCGATGCCGAGTTCAACGCCGGTTCGCAGCAATTCCACGGGAATGTCGAAGGATTTGGTGACAATGCAGTCATCAGCGCCCGTGCAGGCTCCGAGCTCTCCCGCCACGGCCGTCCACGTCTCGTCGGTGGTATTATGCAGGAAAATTCGGACGTTCTGCGCTCCCATGGCGTCGAGCTTGATCGTCGCCTTGGTGCCGTCGGGCGCGGTCGGCCATGCAACAACCTGTGCGCGCGCAAGGTCGAGCAGGTCGGGGTCGCCGTCGACCGTGTCGTTGTCACAGTCGCGGGCCTTGTCCTTGTTGTCGTCATCGACATTGGCCAAGAATACCGCGCCATGGGTGGTGTCAAAGGTGTTGCCATACTTGAGGTCATCGGCGTTGGCCGGATCTGCCGTGCCGTCGCGGTTGGCGTCGACGACCAAGCCGACCGTACCCGTCACGGTAACTGCTGCGGTATCCCCAGCATCCCCGGTGACCTTGACGTCGGTGCCTGTGCCCTGCCCGTCCGCAACTGTAGTCGTTGCCGGCGGCGACGAGGAACTGCACGCAGTAGCCGCCAGCCCGGCAAGAGCGGCGGCCGCGAGGTGAAGGCGAAATCCGCCCTGCAAAGCATTGAAAATACGAAGCTTAGTCATGAACCGCTCTTCTTGCCCGCGCAAGGGGGCCTAGCAACCGGGGCTGACCTGTCCGCATTGTGCGTCAGGTCGGGGACAGGAACGAAGCGTCGGCACGGTAGCGGACTCGCCACGCCAGGGCAATGCAGGGGCGTTCCCCAGATCGCTCGGCCACGCCGGCAAAGGCCGCCTATTTCACCTTGCCGCGCAAGTACGTATAACCCTTGGAGTTATCGATCTGCTGGATTTGGATACCCAGCGAGGTGCCCGGCGGAATCGAGGGCGAGAAGGCCGACAGGTCAAAGGACGGCAGCGGGAAGCTGCCGAGGCCACTGCCCAAGGAATCCACAAGCTTGGGAATCATAACGCCCTTGATGAGCGTGACGAACAGGTCCTTGAGGCCCTTGGCTTCAGCATTGATCGAGACGACTTCGAGTTCGACAAAGTCAACGCTCTTGAGGGAGAACGCGAGGTTTTTGTCTGTCGTTCCGGTCACATCTACAGCCATGACTTGGGCCGTCGCCTGCATCGTCGCGAACATGATCACGTCCACCGGCGTGCCGCTAAACGTCAGCTTGGCGTGCAGGTTCATGTCGCCGATTTGCAGCTTCAAGTACTGATTATCCAAGCAGGTATTAATAATGGGCGGCAAGTAGAAGTCGGTGGTCAGGTTGAGGTCGGCCACGCCAAACTGCGTCAGCTGGTCCGCGTTCTGCCCGAGCGCGTCCGCCCCGATACTGAGGTTGAGCAGGCCCCCCTGCCAAACGGCAAAGAGGAGTTCGTTCACAAAGTCATCGGCAAGCCCGATTTCCAGCGCGAACTTCATCAGCGGATTGAAGATGTCCTTCTGGCCCTGGGTCAGGCAAGCCGCACGGCCAATCGAGCCCAGCACCTGATGATTGACGTTGGGCGGCGCCGTCATCGCCGCATCGAGGCCGATGAGCATACCGCCCTGCTGCACGCCCGCTTCCTGAAAGTTGAGCAGACCTAACTTTGAGGAAAGCTTGAGTTTTACTTCAGGCCCCGTGCCGATGAACGGCTTGAGCGGCAGTTCGGTGTTGATCGCCAGGGCGCCAAGCACGCTGCCCATGGTGTTGCCGATCATGGACTGAATCTGGCTCTGGAGAATGCTCTCCAAAAGGCCTGTGAATACACCGTTGAGGAACGTATCCAGGAAGCCAATGATGCCGTTGATGGCCCCGTCGAGCAGTTTGTCTAGGCCAAACGGCGCGCTGTTGCCAACCATCTGAATCTTCATCGTCGAAATCTTGAGCGCGGTGTTCTGGGCGCTGGAAATCGGCTTGCCCGTGACGGGGTCCAGGCTGATGAGGATATCAGTGTCGATCTGGATCCAATCGGCCGTCACTTCCGCATCCATGTAACCCTTTAGACCCAAAGCGCTTACGTTGACGCGAACCGTCAGGTCCATCTTGTAGATCTTGGCCATCAGGTGCATGCCGCCCTTGATGACCTTGAGGGTCACGTCCGGGTAGCCGCCGTTGTTGGCCGGGTCGCCAATCTTGAAGTTCTTGATTTCAATGCTGTCAATGTTCAGACCGAGCAGGCCTTGGTTGACCGGAATGGCCGCATTGCCGAGCAAGGACTTGATGTCGATGCTGCCAATGACGACTTCGGCGACGGAAGCCAAGTCTTTGGGACTCTTGTGATCATGGGGTGGGCCCGCATCCAGGGTCGATTGCGCCATCCACACGCCGATTCCCGACTTCACCATGGAATTGACAGGGTTTGCGTTGTCCGCAGGGTACCAGAGCGTCGAGTAGTAGTAGGTCTGCACGCCGTTGGACTTGTTGCCCCATTCGTCGACGGCCTCCCAAATAATCGCGTTCATGCCCTGTTGCGAGTCAATGTCGAAGGTGAACGAGCCGTCCGCGCCAATGGTCACGGGCAGCTTGTTGATGGTCAACCCCTTGACTGCACTCAGTTCATCGATGCAGCTACCCTTGACTGTCACCTTGGGATCGCCTTGGCGGGTTTGGGCGCGCTGCGGATCGGTAATGAGCACGAGGGGCCCCGTCGAATCGACCTTGACGGTCAAAGAGGCTGAAAGGCTAGGATAATCTACCGACGCTGCCGTGAACTTGAAGATGCCGTCATGCTGGAACCAGTAGCTCTTGCCGCCAGCGACGACGGTGACTTCACCAGGCGGGTCGATGGTCGCTTCGCCCACAGGCATCCCCGGAACATCATTGCCATACTGGTCCTTGCCAAGGCCGCTCAGCTGCACTTTGTCGTCCGGGGCATAGACCGGTTGGTTCGGCTTGGCGACCAGCGTCATGCTGATGGGCTTGCCAGGCGTCACGGTGAGCGTCGCCTTGTCCGCGGCACTGACACCGCTCAAGTTGCAGCCGATGTCGTAACTGCCTGACTTGGTGGTGGATACCGACGTACCCTGTAAGGTCAAACCGGTGGGAATATCCAAGGTGAATTGCGCCGGATCCGCGCCAACGTCATTGCCTTGGGCATCCACAGCGCTGCACGAAACGGTGGCACTGCCGGCCCCCGCTTCAAAAGTGGTCGGGTCGACTTTAGCCACGGTTTTTGCGGGCTTGCCGGCAACGACGGTCAGCGTGGCCGTAGTGGTGCTGGCACTTTCGGAACCGCTGAGCAGACAGGTGACTGTGCCCTTACCGACCTTATTTCCCTTGAGATCCAAGTCGCTAATGGTCGCAGTCGTTGGCGGATCGATCTTGACGCTCCACTTGGCGTCCTTGTTAAAGCTCGCATCATTGCCAAAGGCGTCTGTACCAGTGCATTTGGCCTTGGCTGAGTCCCCAGCGGCGATCTGCGCCGGGTCGACTTGCGTCGATATCGTGGTGGCCGGGCCAGCATAAACGGTGAGTTTTTCAGGCGTAGTATCGCTCAGCCCGGGCACGGTGCAGGTGACATCGTACGTGCCCGACTTGTGCGCCGTGATGATCGTGCCCTTCTCAACAACGTCGGCCGCTGGTGCCACGGTGTAAGTCGGCGTCGGGATTGCAACATCCCCTGGTTCTCCGAAGCACGCGACCGTCACATCGACGCCGGCTGTGGTCGTGTTGGTCGAAAGTTTGGTCTCTATCCCTTTGAAACTAGACAACTGTCCGGGTTTCAAACCGAGCTTGATACCCGCGTCCGCGTTGGCCGTAGATTTTCCAGTCGAAGAGTCGCTGCAGGCCCCGAGCAGAGCGACGAAGCTGAGCGCCATGGCCCAGTTCCAAAGGCTTGAACAGCTTGTCATCATGGGTTTTTTGGCCGTATCAAATCCAGGGACGGGCATGGCGTTCCTCGCGGTAAGGCCTCACAAATGCAGGCCCGGCCAGGATAGCAGGATTTTCGCCACCGATCGAGGGTCAAAGCGCCAAGAATCCAGGGTCAGAGGCCGCCCTGCCCCAGGCCACGGCGCGAGCTGAACATCGGCCGGTGGACGCGGGGAAGGGGGGAAGGGGGGAGAAGGACTAGGCCTTCGCGTAGATATCCATGACATTGTGGAGCAATTTCACGGCGTCGTCGTGGTTGCGCTGAAAAGCATTACGCCCCATGATCGAACCGAAGGCGCCACCTGCGGCAATCCCACGAATTTCTTCGAGAACCGCTTCTTCCCCCTTGGCCTCACCGCCGGAGAAGATCACGATTCGCCGCCCACCGAACGCCGATTGGACAACGTGGCGCACCCGGTCGGCCAAGGTATCAATTGCAATTCCTTGTTTTTCATAGACTTTGCGAGCTGCGTCCTGCTCGAGGTGCGCCGTCGGAGGCTTGACCTTGATGATATGGGCGCCCAATTGTGCTGCAATGTGCGCGGCATAGGCAGCAACATCGATGCCCGTCTCGCCATCCTTGGACAGTTTGCCACCGCGCGGATAGGACCAAGTGACGACGGGAATGCCCTTGCGCTTGGCTTCCAATGTAATTTCACGCAGTTCCTCGTACTGTGTGTTGCGATGGCTCGATCCTGGGTAAATCGTATAGCCAATCGCGACGCAGCCTAGGCGCAACGCGTCTTCCACCGATGCGGTGATGGCGGAAATCGGCTGGTCAGGCCCGCCAAGGGAGTCGGAATTATTCACTTTCAAGATGAGAGGCACCTGTCCCGCGTACTCGTCCGCCACGGCCTCGATAAAGCCCAAGGGGGCAGCGTAGGCATTGCACCCTGAATCCAAAGCCAATTGTGGATGGTAGCGCGGATCGTAGCCAGCGGCGTTGGCGGCAAAGGAACGAGCCGGCCCGTGTTCAAACCCTTGATCCACCGGCAAAATCACCATCTTGCCGGTCCCGGCCAAGCGACCGTGGTTGAGCATACGCACCAAGTTGGCGCGCACACCGGGATTGTCCGAGCCATACCAAGACAGAATTTCGCGAACGCGAGGAGTCAGGGCCATCGTCAACTCACAGGCGCGCACCGGCGCGCAATGCCTCGGATGGAAGCGCAGGCGCTGCAGATTTGTCAACCGGCCTGAGCGGTAAGCGCCGACCAAGCGTGCCCGATTGACCGATTGCCTAGGCCGTGCCAAGGTTTGGGCTCGACAGCGTCGGACGGCGCCAATTCCGGAGACCCCATGCCGCAACCTCGCGAATTGCTAAAGGCCGTCATCCTGACCGTGGTGACGTGTGGCATTTACGGCATCATTTGGCTGGCGCAGTTAGGCAGTGACATCGCCCAGTTGCGCGGCGATGAACAGCCTCCGGTCACGCGCGACATCATCTTGCTGTTTGTGACTTGTGGCCTTTGGTCCTTCTTTATTGCCTACTTTTGGACCACTTGGCTGGTCGAAGGCATTGAGCGCCAAGGAGGCCACCCGGACCGCAACCTGCCCGTGTTGGCCTTGGTTCTAGCCTTTTTCACCGGACCGCTGGGGCCTAAGGTGCTGATACAGCAGACACTGAATGACCACCTCAATGCCCAACTGCGCAACCACCACTGAAGCGAGTGACAGCCGTACGCCCTGATTGGCAAGCCGATTCGGCTGCTCTGGCGAGCTCGGCTGCCACGTGGACAGCCAATGACTATGAATCCGCAGCGCGTTCTCTTTGTCTGCCTTGGCAACATCTGCCGCTCACCTCAGGCGGAGGGAATCTTTGCGCAATTGGTTGCTCAGGCCGGGCTCAGCCAGTGGATCAGTTGTGACAGCGCCGGCACTTCTGATTATCATATCGACGAGTTACCCGACCCGCGCACCCGCGACGTCAGCCTGCGCAACGGCCTCACCTTGCAGCACAGGTCGAGGCAGGTGCAGGCGGCGGACTTGGACGACTTCGATTGGGTGATCGCCATGGACCAGAGTAATTTAGCGGCCTTACAACGCCTCGCCGGTGGGCAACGCCGCCGCTTGAGCCGAATTCACCTTTTGCGCAGCTTTGACCCTCAAAGTCCAGACCTCGACGTGCCCGACCCGTGGGCCGGTGGCGCGGGCGGTTTCGACCGAGTTTATGCCATTTGTTTGCACGGTTGCCTGGGCTTGCTGCCTCAAGTTGCCGCGCGCGTGCGGGCCGCCCCCAAACCTACGTGAGGCCGCGCATCAAAGGTGTAGCAGCGCCGTAACCAATGGGTTTTCCTTGGGGATTCCCAAGTACCTCATCGTCTCGGTACACCAATTCGCCACGCAAGACGGTGATGCGCGGCCAACCGGTCCACGTCTGGCCAAGCCAAGGACTCCAGCCACAGCGGCTCTTGAGCCAATCGCTTGACAATTGGCGAGTTAGCTTCAGGTCGCACAGCACAATGTCGGCATCCAGACCTGGCACCAACCCGCCTTTGCCGGCGATTTGATAGACCTGGGCCGGCCGCTGCGCTGTCCACAGGGCGATTTCATCCAGAGAAATGCGGCCTTGGGCGTGTTCATTGAGCAGCAGAGGCAAGGTCGTCTGCACGCCCGGCATGCCACTGGGCGCATGCGGATAACCAAGCGCTTTTTCTTGGAGCAGGTGCGGCGCGTGGTCGGAGCCGATGCAGGTCAAAGTTCCATCGCGCAGGGCCTGCCACAAGGCAAGGCGATCCGTCTCTGTGCGGATCGGCGGGTTCATCACGGCCTGGGTGCCCAAGCGGTCGTAACACTCTGGACCTGAAAGCAAAAGATGCTGTGGCGTGACTTCGGCCGTCGCCAGGCGCCGCGCGGGATGCTTGCGCAAAATGGCCAGTTCTTCCGCAGAGCTGACGTGCAGCACATGCACCGGACGCAGAGTTTCGGCTGCGGCGTCAAGCAGACGTTGCACGGCCAGCGCAGCGGTCGGCGCATCGCGCCGGATCATGTGATCCCGAGCGTGGCTAACCTCAGTATTTTGCGCGAGAAAACGCAGTCGAGTCTCATCCTCAGCATGGACGGCAACCCGGCGTCGCCCTGAGCCCAGGACCTCGCGCAGTGTGGCGTCATCAGCGACGAGCAAGGAGCCCGTGGAACTGCCCATGAAGACCTTGACGCCGCAGCACCCAGGCATTCGCTCCCAACCGCCTAAACTGGAAGCATTTTCTTGGGTAGCGCCTAGGAAGAATCCGTAATCGGCCCACGCGCGCCCCTTGGCCCGTTGCAGCTTGTCGTCGAGCAATTCCGGCGTCGTCGTCGGCGGTTTGGTATTGGGCATCTCCAAGAAGGTCGTCACGCCCCCGGCGATGGCCGCCAAGGAACCGCTGCCGATGTCTTCCTTGGCCTGCAACCCCGGTTCGCGAAAATGGACTTGGGTATCGATCAGCCCCGGCAGCGCGGTCAGGCCATGGGCGTCCAAGGTTCGCGCATAGCAACCCTGCAAAGGCAGAGCCAATTCGACGATGCGCCCATCTTTGATACCCAGGTCGACCCGCCGCACACCGTCTGGCAGGACGACTTCGGCTCCAACGATCGCAAGGCTGTTTGACTGTTCCAT
The DNA here is from genome assembly GCA_903840165.1 of uncultured Myxococcales bacterium. Lineage (GTDB taxonomy): Bacteria > Myxococcota_A > UBA9042 > UBA9042 > UBA9042 > CAIMEY01. The sequence continues at coordinate 87,109 of CAIMEY010000078.1, forward strand.
GGGGGCCGATCATGTCAGGATCCGCGCCCAGGCCGCAACCTTCGCGACGGGGCCACGGAGCCGGTTGGAGCGTCGGCGACGGGTCGCACCCAGGCAAGCGGCTTAGGGACGCCCACTGAGGCAAGACGGGCATTCTCAAGGATTTTTCATGACCACGCCGCTACAGCCAGAGACCGCCGATAGCCTGCCGGCCCCAGCGCCAACTCGCGGTTCACCGGCTTGGCAACGCTGGCTCAAGCGCCTCAGCATCGACGCAGCCCTGATGATCCTGATTTGGATGGTGATTCAGTCCGTTCGCGGCGGCGTCCCTTTGCCCGATCACGCCCCGGCCTTGCCCCTGACACTCACAGACGGTAGCGCGCGAGGACTCGCCGATTACGCAGGCAAGCCGCTGGTCCTTTACTTCTGGGCAACTTGGTGTCCCGCCTGCAAGATCACTTCGCCCACGGTCGACCAGTTTGCCCGCAGCCACCCAGAGGTGGCCGTGGTTGGCATTGCACTCGACGATCCTGAGGCAGTTCGCGCTTATCTATCGACCACGCCACGTCATTTTTCGGTTGGATTCCTCAGTGAAGTCGGGCAGACCCAGTGGCCCGTACACAGCCTGCCTAGCACGATCGTCTTGGATAGCCACGCCCAAGTGCTGTGGTCCCGTCAAGGTGCCTTGCTGCCTGGAGAACTCAACTGGCACGTTCCGTAGGCGCAAGATGGGCTAGTACACGTAACCCTAAGTCCTTTCCGGGTCACCGCAAGGAACTTCGGGTTTGAGGTACTCGTTCTGCCTACTTGGCGACCGAAACGCCGGGGCGCGCTTGCAGCTCCCCTTCAAGCACATGGACGCGCACGCCCGCGTAGACCGCAAAGCACGCAGCAACAAAAGCGATTACGGCAGCCGTGGCAGCAAACAAGCGCCAGGAACGGGCTTCGGCTCGGGCGACTTGCGCGTCTGCGTCGGCCTCATCGGCCTGCCTTTCGGCACGGGCTTGCAAGGCCTTCAAACGTTCTAGGGCTGCATCATCTGCAACTTGTTGCAGAAGTTGCTGGCGCTCCCCTTCATGAACACGCCGGGTTACCTTTGGGCCTTGCCAAGTATCTGTGGCTGGGGACCAGCGCGACTGCGCGTCGAGGGCATCAGCCCGATCGTCTGACCGCGTATTGCGCAATTCGGGACGGGGAACTGAGCGCCCTGCCCCTGACCGCGGCTCCAAAGGCTTTGCATCCACAAGTGTTCTTGGCCGATCTCCAGATTGCCGATCCGGCGCCCCCGCCCGATCCTGCACCGCGCGCGCATCCTCGGACCGCTCACGACTAGACGGCTCCAGACGCTGAAGACCTTTTGCAGAACGGGCACTTGTATCGAGAACCGGTGCGCGAATCACGGGCAGCGCCACAGCCACCTGCGACTGATCGGGCGGACTGATGCTTGCGCGAAAAACCGATGCTACTCCCGCGACTTGAGAGGCACCGGCCGGCGCATCTGTACGCAGCGGTGCCAAGCCCGCCGGCTCTGGATGGGCGTAGGCGGGCGTCGCGGTGCGTCCGGGACCCGCCTGGGCATGGGCAATCGAAGTGGACCAAGGCTCTATTTCGGCAGCGGTTTTCCACTCCGCCATGCCCTTGCACCACATCAGCGTGTCGGCAGCAATGGTCCCAGCGGCAATGGCGGCGGCAACGGCTTCTGCGCCCATACGCTGCTGCCCATCGCCAACTACAACAAACCACATGACTTGCGCCGGCAACGGCAAGGAAGGTGCGGCGCGCGACTCAGCAACAACGCCAGCTTGGGCCTCTTGAGGCACCAAAACCACGACCCGTTCCTGACAGTGGCGGCACTGGAATTGCACCCGCCGTCCGGGCGCAAGTCGCGAATCCGGAAGCGTATAGCTTGAGCCACAGTGCTCGCATTGAACCCGCATCGGCATCGCCGTCTCTGCCCTCCTCTGAAGGGATAGCGTCCTCGTCTGGGGGCGGCGCGTCAAGATGGCGACGTGTCAACAGCGCCTCAAGCTGAGCCTTGGCCGGGACTCCGGCTCGGGATTCAACACATAGGGTTCGCTGCCCATGCCAACGTCCTGGACGTCTCACGACGGCGGACAAAGGCTCTGAACGACGGCCTAGGTCAGATCGATGATTTTATACCGTATTTCCAAATTCTAGGTCGTGGTGGGCCCGGACGGACAAAGGCCGCTCGATACAGCAGTGCCTCGAATCGAGACACTCGCGCTTGCCAAGTGTCTCAAGTTGAAATAGCCTTGTCTCAAGTTGACACACAGGCCCTGGCGTGACGGCAGGCTGCCGGGTTCGTACCAGAGGATGACCCAAGGTTCGCCCAGGAGCGGGACTTAGCCGCACGATCGCGCTGTGTTGTTGCGTAGTTGGCGCACTACGACGCGATCGGTCCATGGGCCTGAGAGCAGGGCGGCACCCAGGTGGGTCGGAGGCCTAAGTGAAGACACGTCATTGAAGGGAATAGGAAAAGGGCACCGGGGCACAGTTCGCGACAGGCCTAGTCCGAACCAAGCGCCGCGCGGCTAGAAACGAGGCCTGATAGACGATTTGCTGGTCGCGCCGACAGTCGGTGCTGAACTCAGCAGGCTGAGGAGCCATCATGAGCGCGCTATCGACGAGGACACATCAGCCTATCTTGGTTGTCGAAGACGATGCGATACTCGCTGCTTCGATTCGAGAATTGCTGACTGAGCTGGACTATGATGTGACCTCAGTAGCCACAGGGCGCGCCGCTGAACGGGCCCTGCGTGAGCATCCCGCGGCGGTGGTGCTGCTCGACATTGGTCTGCCCGATTGCAATGGCCTGGACCTATTTGAAACAATTCGTGAAATTGCACCGCGAACCCGCGTCGTGTTCATGACGGCCCACAACAGTTTGGACGTCGTCCTCGGCGCGACATCCGCAGGAGCCTATGATTTTATTACGAAAGGTGATGATCTGATCCACCGCATTGGTGTTACGGTTCGCAACGCCCTGGATTCATTAGCCAAGGACGAGCAGGTGAGCCAGTTAGTGAGTTCCCTGCACCATCCGGCGCGAAGCATCAAGCTGATCTCGCAGTCAGCGCTGATGGACGAAGTGATCCAATCGATTGAGAAAGTTGCCCAGTCCCGGGTCAATGTGCTGATTACTGGCCAGTCCGGCACGGGCAAGGAAATCGTCGCCCGTTCGATCCATGAAAGCGGTGTTCGCCATTCGCACCCCTTCGTTGCTGTGAATTGCGCCGGTATTCCAGATACTTTGCTGGAGAGCGAACTCTTCGGTTATGAACGTGGTGCCTTCACCGGGGCCAATGCCCGCAAGATCGGCAAGTTTGAAGCGGCGCAGGGAGGCACGCTTTTCTTGGACGAAGTGGGCGAGATGTCTTTGCCCTTGCAGGCCAAGCTCTTGCGGGTGTTGCAGGATGGCCGATACGAACGCCTCGGCAGCAATCAGGTGGTCCAGGCGGATGCCCGCATCCTGACGGCGACCAACCGTGACCTGGCGGCCATGGTTCGCCAAGGAACGTTTCGCGAGGATTTGTACTATCGTATCGCGGTGTTTTCGATTCACCTGCCGCCGCTAGTCGCGCGCAAAGGGGACATTCCGCTGCTCGTCGGCCACTTTGTGAAGGCAGCCGCGGTCGATGAAAACAAGGTCATCCAAGGCGTCACGCCAGAAGTCATGAATCTGTTTGAGCTTCACCCGTGGCCGGGCAATGTTCGGCAGTTGCAAAACGTGGTGGCGCGTGCGGCGGTCGTCTGCGGCAGCGATCGGATCGCGCTGCGCGACCTCCCGGACGGCTTTGTTCATGAATTGCAAAGGTTAAAGCACCAGGAGTCGACGCGACAGGGAGACGCACGCTACACCGATTCCGCTAGCTACGGCCGCAATAGCCCAGAACGATTAGACGAATCACCAACCTACGGCGGAGGGGCCCAGCAGCGCTCTGCCGACAGCATGGCCGCCCTGCAACTGCCGCCGCAGACGATTTTGCAACGAATGCGCACTGGTACGGTTGCAGAGCGTTTGGACTACGCCTTGAGCTTGGCTTTTCCGGATTCTGAACAGCTTCCGCGCATAGAGGATTTGGAGTTGGCCGGCATCCACTTGGCGATGCACCGACTCAGCGACAACCTCAAGGCGACGGCCGAGAGGCTGGAAATCGGCCGGGCGACATTGTATCGCCGGCTGAACTTGGCCAAGACGCCGCGGGGCCCGACACCTTCAACGGAAGTGCCTGCCCTGTATTTTAGCAATGATCCCAAATAACTAGAGCACACCTCACCGTCGCTGGCGCGGCAGTTCAGGCCGACTCGTTGGGCGACGGACTGCACGCCAGCACCGCCTCCACTGCCGCCGCCGTGGCCGGGTCGAGCTGCCCAGCGTTTTGTAGCCGTCGCAGCAAGTAGTGGGACAAAAGCCTGTGCAGTTGCGCTGATTCTGTTGTTGTTCCAAGAGCTTGCAAATGCATCGCCAGGACGGCACTGTCGCCACGCACCACCGCTCCCGTGGCGCCGGACAAAAGCGGGGCCGCCGCCGGCACGCGAGCTAGGGCCTGAATTGCAGTCGTGGCCAGGTGTAAAAGTCCAGCCCGAATCGAAGGTTCTGGCAGCCCAGCCTCCACGGCAGTTTGGCACGCGATGTCCAGCAGCGCGGCAACATCGTTGGCCGCTAGGGCCGCAGCAGCGTGGTAGGCAGCGCGGGCGGGCGCTGGGACGATGTTCGGCAACCCTCCTATAGATTCGACCAGTTTACTGGCAAACTTAACCGCAGCCGCGTCGCCATCTAGGGCAAAGAAGGCCCCGCGCAAAGGGTCGCCCAAGGGCTGTTCGGCAGCGGCGGCCACCGGATCGGCCAAGGCAGCTAGGGGATGCATCGTGCCGCGAGAAGCGCCAGAGATCGCTGAAGACGCTGACGTCAAGACTCCAGCGGGCAATGCCCCAGACATGTGAAACCACAACGGAATATCGGACAGGGCGGGCAATCCCATGGCCTGTTCCGCCACCGCTGCCAATGCTCGGTCCGGCACGGCCAAAATCACAGCGATCCAAGGGGCTTGATGCCTTTGCAGATCGGTCAACCACTCCACCCGGCCCTGCAGGCGGCGCAAGGCCCACCAACTCTGCACAGCAACCCTGCGACTCGGTTCACGAATCCACCAACAAAACGGCCAGTCCGCAGCCTGCAAGCTGACCGCCAGCGCACACGCAGCGCGGCCACCGCCAAAGATCAGAAGCTCGGGCTTTGTCACGACGCCCTGCCCTGCATGGCAGCCAAAACTGCCGCCGGCACCCAGCCTTGAACGTCGGCATGGGCGATCAACTGCTTGCGAATCCATGACGAACTGATGTCCGGCACCTCCGCCGGCAGCACCTGGGTGCCAGGGTGCTGATCGGACCACGCCCGCGGCACGGGATGGCCGGCGCGGCCAATGATCAGCGGCGGTGCCAAAGCACACAGCGCCTGGAAATTGAGCCAGCGCTCGGTGCCGCTCAGCAGATCGCTTCCCAGCAATAATCGATGCACTTCCAATGGGTTTTGCTGCTGTCGCCTCAGGACCATGTCGTACGTTGCGCCACTGGGATTGTCTGCCTCATCCAGCGCAACGCGCACCCGGTCGCCGTAGATCGCAAAGGCGAGTCGACACCAGTGGACGCGCTCTGCAAAGCTGGAAAGCTGTTTGGAAAAGCGGTGATGGACTACGGGCACTACGTCCACGCGGTCGCAGGTGCCGCAGCTCAGTGCGTAGCCGACCATCCAAACATGGCCCAGATGCGGCGGGTCAAAGCTTCCGCCATAAATTCCAACGCGCGTAGGCTGTTGGCTCACGATACGCCCGCCAGCTGCCCCTGTTGCCGCCGATAGAGCAGGTGCCCAGCAACGCGGCGGACAAAGGCGGCCTCACCAGCTGCAAAATCAGCTGTCGCTTCGCGCAGATCGCCACCGTTCTCCAGAACCAAACGAGCCCGATCGCCGCCCATGAGCAGGTCAATGGCCAAACGATCACTTACAAATTCGTAGGTTTCTGTGCGCCATGCAAACTCAGTCGGCCCAAGGCGTCGCGCGGCCGCCAAGAGCGCAAGACCCGCGTACACAGCGGGGAACCTACCGCGATCATAGACTTCTAGCGCAACGCCGCCACAGACTTGGCCCGCATACTTCTGAAACGTCGGCTCGAACAGCATTGGCCTCAAAGAAAGTCCGGGGATTCCAAAGGATTCAGTCGCCTTGGCGTAGGCGACAGCGTCGAGCCAGGGCGCGCCGATCAGCTCAAAAGGCCGCGTAGTTCCGCGCCCTTCTGAGAGTCGAGTGCCCTCCACCAGGCAGGTCCCCGGGTAAGTCACGGCGGTCGCTACGGTCGGCATGTTGGGGCTCGGCGCATACCAAGAGGACCCAAGTCCGCCGAAATCCTGTTCATCCAGGTACTTGTCAGTCTCCCAGCCCTGACATGGCACCACGTGCAGGGCCACCTGCAGCCCCCGTTCGGCGCGGTAGAGCTGGGCAATCTCCGCGATCGTCAGGGCGTGTCTCTGGGGCACATCAATGAAGCCCACGAAACTACGCCAGAATTCCGGCAGTGCATTGCCTTCGATGACCACGCCGCCCAGCGGGTTCGGCCGATCGAGCACCCAAACTTCGGCGCCGGTTACTGCCGCTGTTTCCAAAGCCATACAAAGGGTTGCAGCGTACGTGTAGTAACGCGCGCCCACGTCTTGCACGTCGAACACGAGCGCGTCGATGCCCTCTAGGGCTTGAGGCTCCGGCGTCAGCGTATCCACTGAGCGTCCGTATAACGTCTTGACTTCTAAGTGAAAAATGGGATCGATACCGCTATCTACGGCAATAAGGTCCTGCGCGGTGGACCACAGGCCGTGCTCGGGCCCGAACAGCCTCACGACATTGAGGCCCAACTCTCTAAGAACTGTGACTAAATGCCGCCGGACTCCCGGAGTCCGCGTCGACCTCAACAACGAACTCGGATTGCACAGCACGCCCAGACGTCGTCCCTGGAGCCGAGAAAACCCTTGCTGTGCAGCAACTTCTGCGCCCGTATACAACATGGCTTACCCCCAAGGATTGGACAAACGCGCGGATTTGCCCAACAGCGCCAAAGGCTCAAAGGCTGTGGCAGCCGCGCCTGACAATCCCCGCACAACAGCATGAATTGATTCAGCAGAGCCCGATCCAGACCCTTGCCCTAGCGGTCCGTCTCAGGGAAACGGAGGATCCGCAGCTCACCCTCGCCTTCCTGCCGAAAGACTTCAATTTCTTTGACATTTGTCAGGTTCACATAGAGGGACGGCGCAGTTTCTCGCTCATTGCGCAAGGCGACAAAGCCGCCGTCAATGGCATCCACTAGGCCAATTACACTGGTGTCTTCGTCGTCAAACTGAATCACCCAAACTTTCTGCCCTACCAACCGCTGCATCCCCGACTCCTGCGCCAGCGCTCGCTGGTACCGCCCACTCATGGTAGTGCACGTCCGCCGCCGCGCAAGAACCTCATCTGCGCGGGCCGGGAGCAACAGTCACAAGTACCTTAATTTATTGATATAAACGCCCCAATATGGGCAGAGTCGCCAACGGGTCCTAGGGGCGACTGATGGCCTAGTTGGCACCGTGGCCACGAACGCGCCCGCGTCCAGCATAGACATTGCAGCGGTCATCACGAACAAACCCTAGCAATGTCATGGAAAACTGCTCGGCGACGTCGATCGCGAGGCTCGAAGGCGCACCGACGGCGGCCACAACGGCAATGCCAGCCCTCAACGCTTTTTGCAAAACTTCAAAGCTTACTCGGCCTGACAGCATCAGAATTCGCTGATCGAGGGGAATATTCCCCTGGGACATTTGCGCGCCCACGAGCTTGTCGACTGCATTGTGTCGGCCGATATCTTCACGAATATCAAGTAGTTGTCCCTGAAAGTCGAACAGGGCAGCGGCGTGAATTCCACCGGTCTGGTCGAAATTGGCCTGCCTTAGCCGCAACAGGGCCGGCAACTGATGGATCACATTGATATCAAAGGCTTCTGCCACCGGCATCCGTGCGTGCGCCAAGTCCAATCCAAGCCCTTCGAGGCTCGCCTTGCCACAGACGCCGCAGGACGACGTAGAGTGGAAATGCCGTTGGGTTTTGCCTAGATCTAAGTCAACGCTGGGCGAGAATTCCACCGCCACGGCACCACAAGCCGGCCGACCGCTGTCCACGGACTCGATCCGAACCACATCGCTCGGCCCGTGGATCATGGCTTCGCCCAGCAGCCAGCCCAGCGCAAGGTGAAGGTCGTCGCCGGGCGTGCGCATGGTGATGGCCAAGCTGCGCTCAGGCCGTCCATCGCGAAATACAGCCCGAATTTCCAGAGGTTCTTCAACCACAACTGCATCAGCCAATGCAGTGGCAGCGTCGCCTTGCCAGCGATCGATGTCGGCACGGCGCACAGCCTGTTGCAAAGCGGCCTGGGTCATAGGTTCTCCTGCGGAATGGAAAGCAACTTCGCCTCAGCAAGCAGCAGTTGTGCTTGAGTATTGACTGGTTGCAAGTCCTGCCATTGTTCCGGCGCGGCGACACCCCGGGCCCGGGCAGCATCGAGCAGGCCGCGCAAGGAGCGATCCCCCTGGGCCAACCTCTGTGCGATCAAGGACTTGAGCGAGCGGTGATAGAGTGCCGGCAGGGGCTGCCAACGATCCTGAACAAAAGCAGCCGCTTGGTCCTGAGGACACCGGGCACGGCCGAGCAATCCCCAATCGATGCGCTCTAGCCCGACCACGTCGCACGGTGCCAAAAGCAACCAATCTTCCTCAGGTTGCAGATCGTCCAACGCCGCAGCCAGCGCCAGCAGGGGCCCCTGATGCGTGCCGCCGTCGACACACTCGCGCAAGCCCAGACCAGCAAGGCGTCCCGGTTGATCGACCACGGCCGTCACGCGGCAAGCCCAAGGCGCCAGGGAGTCGGCCACCCTCAACACCAGCGGTCGACCAGCCAGCAGCAGTTGCGCCTTGTCCTGGCCCATTCGCCGCGAAAGTCCGCCTGCAGCAATGTAAACCGGCACCTGCATCATCGCGCTCACCGACCAAGAAGTCAGCCTAGGTGATGATGGCGCAATCGCTGCGTGCTGACCAGTTCACCAGCGGTTCAGCGAACGCCGCAGCCGCAGCCGATTTCCACCTATGTTCATGCCCTTTTTGTTCATGCTCTCAGGCAGCTGCGTCGGCGCGCATCGCCCTGTGATTCGCTGAGGCCGCGATTGGCAGGGCCTTTGCACCTGTGCTATCCTTTGCGCTTAGCGTGTACGCGTGTCCGTGGCTGGACCGAAGTGCAGCAGCGCTGCTGAAATAAGGCGGGAATTCTCGCCGGACAGCCGCTGGTGGCGCTGACAATGGACGTGCCGCCTAGGTTCGCGCAGGTGCGCTTGGGCAGTCTGAGACTGGTGCCCGCGATGAGGAGCCCGACCTTGAAGCTGACCCCCATGCCCGCCTTGCTCCGCCCCATGGTGTCGCCAACCGCGCTGATTGCTTGCGTTTTGCTGGCAACAGCGTGCAATGACTACCCGGTGCACAGCCTGCTCGACAGTTTTGAAGCGCGCGTGACCGCCAAGTTGTCGCACGATAAGCCGATCAAGCTCGATTTCCTCTGGGTGGTCGATCACTCGGCGTCGATGTGCGGTCACCAGGTCGACATGGCCCACGGTTTCTCGACCTTTATCAAGCAGTTGCAGGATGCTGGCCAGATCGACGCCCAGATGGCGGTGGTGACGATTCAGCAGTTGCCCGACTCCCAGAAGGCCGGCGATCCGTACGTTGCCAAAGTCGGCGCCTTTATGAACACGCCCGCCAAATCCTTCCCGCCCAACTGCATTGAGCGATTTATCGAGCCCTGCACCGACGATTCGCAATGCCAGAAGGGAACGAGCTTTCCGTTTAAGAATCCAGCGACATGCTCCGGCTCCACCATGTGCACCGACGCCAAGGGCACTTTGGGCGCGGCTGCCAGCCTGACACAGACCTTTACCAATGCTTTCCAGAGCGTCTCGTGCAATGGCGACCCGTCGTGCCAGTGGCGCTGCAAGAAGACGGCCAACGCCAACATTACCACCAACGACAATTGCTCCATCAATACCTATTGTTGGCGGCACTGCAAGAATGACCAAGAGTGCCGCGACGTCTTTGAGCCCAACGTTGCGCCGGCTGACCAGAAAATGAAGTGTTATTCGCCAGGTGGCACGGCCTCGGACCAATCGGGCTGCCAGTTCCCGCCTCCGACGGACGACTGCCCATCTGGTTTGCCAGCGGTGCTCAGCTCGGCCTACATCGGCGTCACTGTTGATGCAGGCGGCAACATCAGTAGTGCGAGCAAAGTGGTTCCTCTCGATGCCGCCGGCAATGCGCCCAAGGGAGCCAAGAAGGTCTCTGGCCTCGACTTGTTCCACTGCATCGCGACGGTGGGTGCCTCGCAGACACCGGAATCGCAGTTTGAAGGCGGACTTCGCTCGGCGTGGCTGGCCCTGGATCCCAACGGGCCGAACTGCGCCTTGGACCCCAAGACCAAGCTGCCAATTCCCGCGCAGTGCCAGTACTCGCAGTTGGTTCGTAAAGACGCATACTTGGTGATTGTGGTCGTCAGTGATGACGATGACTGCTCAGTCAACCTGGACCTGCCTCTCAAGTACGACACCCCCGAGGACAAGGCTGCGGTCAAGAAGATGCTACCCGTGGATGTGTGGAACAAGTGCCAGCAATACGGCGACGCGGTTGGCGGCAATGACTGGCTCAACGAGGGCAACTGCGAGTACCGCAAGGGGAAAGGCACCCCGGCACCGATTACCGCTTGCCCCTGTGATTGCCGCGCCATGGACCAGAGCTCGCAGGCTGCCAAGGACTGCTGGAGCACCGTGCAGGCCGAATGGCTTAAGTTCGCCAAGATCGACTGGCGCTTTGAACCGGTCAATACCTTTGTCAATAAGTTCCGTAGCCTCAAGGACGACCCAGCCAAGGTCATCTTCGCTGTGGTGACGGGCTTCTCCAACGCCGGCTTGCCGGACGTCACGCCCAAGAGCTGGGCCGACGGCGTCTCCATGTACGAGTCATTGCTGCACAATCAGGCCCCAGGCGCTGCGCCTTACGTTTGCATGGGTACGCGCGGCAACGCCGGCTTTGGCACCCGCTTTGTGCAACTTGCGGAAGCATTTGGTGAAAATGGCGTAGTTGCCAATATCTGCGCCGGCGATAACTTTGGTGGCCAGCTCAAGCAGATCGGCGACAACATCTTGCTCAACGTCGTCAAGCAGTGCCTAGACCAGCCGCCAGCCTTCAACGCCAAGGGTGTGCCGCAGATTGCTGTGACCTTGGTGCGAAAAGGCGCTAAGATTCCGCTGACCTACACGCCCGACTGCGCCAAAGCCGCTGCCAGCGGTGTCAAGGACAAGTTCTACTGCCTCAAAGACTCCGCCGACTGCCTCGCTGGCAAGGCCCAAGCTGCCCAAGGCCAGGGCCAGCAATCCTGCACCAAGACAAGGGATTGTGCCGAAGGCCTCCACTGCCAGGACGGCTTGTGCAAGGTCTACTCGCAGGCGATCTACTTCCCGCAAGTGCTACAGCCAGGCGACGAAGTCGAGATCAACTACGGCGCCGACATGGGCCTCTAGTCCGACTCAATCCCGCTAATTCCTTAGACTTTTCAACGATGCACTGCAATCGGTGACATGGTGCGCGTTGGGCTCATGCAGTGGCCGTGCTCTTGCGCCAGGCCCGTCAAAGTCATGACCTAGAGGCCAATCACCTCTTGCTTGCGAAAAAACTCACGAACAATCGGGTCTTGGCTGGCCATCGCCTGCGCCTGCGTGCCGGTCCAATGCACCCGGCATTCGTAGAGCAGGACGTAGCGGTCGACCACGGGCCTCATGCGGTCGATGTCGTGACTAATCACCAAACACGTGGAATTGCGCTGCGTTTGCGTGTGTCGAATCAGGTTGAAGATCTTCGATGACGTCACGGGATCGAGGCCGGCCGTCGGGTCGTCAAAGAAAATCAGCTCTGGATCGTTGATGTTGGCGCGCGCCAAGCCCACGCGCTTCTTCATGCCACCGGAGAGCTCGTTGGGCATCAGAGCCCGCACCAAGGGCAGGTCCACTTCGCTCAGGCGTTCCTGCACCTTGGCGTCGATTTCGGCCACAGAAAAGCCACCGCGCTGGCGCATGGGAAAGGCGACGTTATCGCCCACGGTCATGAAGTCAAACAGCGCGTAATTCTGAAAGACTAGGCCGACGCGCTCGCGTAGGTGCTGCCGTTCTTTGGCTCCGACGAGCTTGAGGTCCTCGCCTAAGAGGATGATTTCGCCATCGTCTGCGTCCATGAGTCCGCAACAGAGCTTGACGAATACAGATTTTCCGGCGCCACCTGGGCCGATGAGGCCGACCACTTCGCCCGCGCGCAGGCTGAAGTCGATGCGGTCCAAGACGCAGCTGTCGCCAAACCACTTTGAAACACCGCGCAATCGCAGCACTTCACCGCCGAGTTGTCGCTCATGTTCGGCAGAGACAACCACCGTCGCGTCGTTCACAGGGCCCCCGTCACCGGCTGAGCCCGCAGCTGAGCCTGCAGGCGCGTTACCGTTTGCCGCGCCCTGCCGACGTCCCTGTGCTCTGGCTCTGTCAACTGCTCAATATCCTTGAGACATCGCGACCGCTCGGCCTGTTCCTCCATCTCCTGACAGATGCGCTGGTCATTGGCGTGCATCTTGACGTGGCGCTCGGCCATTTCCGCTAGGAGCGCCTCGCAGGTGTGCATTGCGTCGCGAAGATGGCCGCGCTCTTCTTGAATATCCGCAACAACCATCATCAGTTGTGGCAGCTCAAGGGGATGGTGCAGCATGTTGGGGCGCTGCTTGGCGTAGAGTTCCGCCTTGGCCAAGTCCTTGAGGGGCCCACGGTAGAGCGCGATGATCCGTTCAAAGGCCTGACTGTGGTAAGGACCCGCATAACTAGCGAATACGTAACTGGTTTCATACGTCTCAATGATGCGCCCCAGAACCACAGCCTCCTGCGCCGAATCGCCGCGCCGATGCAGGAGTTCCGCATGCAACTGCATGGAATCCATCAGAGTTCCCGGACCTGTATGCAGAGACTCGTTGCGCTCAAGCAGGGCGATGGCGTGCAGGTCCGCGGCGGGCTGCTGTAATTCGGAAAGCAACACGGCGGCGCGAAATAGGAAGTTGTCCGCTAGGTCAGATTGGGGCGCCTCGTGCTCGAGTTCCAGAAACAGTTCAATGACTTGTGCGCGCTTACCGCTATCCTTTTGGCCATGCAAGGTCAGCAGGTCCACTGCGCGCAGGGCCGCTGCTTCGGAGGGCGCTTTGCGCATCAGGGCAAGCAAAAGCGCTAAGGCCTGGCGGGGTTGCTGGAGATGATCCATGCGCAGTTCAGCGGCATACAGCACGCCCCGCGCCCGTGTGGCCGGTGTCGCAGCATCCAAAGCCAGGGCGTCGTAACAAGCCGTAGCCTCAGGGAATTGCCCGCCCCGAGCCAGTACCTCACAGGCCGAAAAGGCGGCTTCATCGGCGTCGCGTGGCGTCACGGCCTGGCGGCGCAAGGTCTGAAAACGCGAGGAAGCAAGCGTAGTTTGCCCGTCGATATACAATTGTTCAGTGTAGTAGAGGTCGCTTTCCCAACGGACGATCTGGGCGTCCCGCGCACAGGCGAGCGTGGCCATGGCCAGCAAGCCAAGGAAAGTCGTGACCTTCCAAGAGCCTGCGTGTCGCTGCGCCACGGTCTCGCCGTGACCAATGGCTGCCGACAGCCTGTGGCCGGCTCGGCTACTGATGGACAGAAACGTTATCAATTTGCCATGTTCCATTGACAATCACCGCCGTTGACGTCAGCAGAAAGCCGATTTCAATATTGCCCTTGCCCGGCATGGGCAGAGCGACGATGAAGTGATTGGTGCCAGTTGCCACGTTGATGAGCTGAATTTCGGTCCAAGTCGCGCCTTGATCAAAGGTGATGCGCACAGAGACCGTTGAATTACTTGGCAATCCACCGCCAGGACCGCCCGTGGCGCCGTAGGTCAGGTCGAACTCCAGCGTCGCCGAATTGGTCGCCCCCACGGTGATGGGCGGCGAGGCGAGCAAGGTGCCCACCGTTTGCATGTTGGGGAAGCCGCCTTTGACGTTAACTTGCGCGACCTTACCACCGCTGCTGGTCTGAGCCAGACCCCAGTTGCCCGTGCCAAAGCCGGCCTGCGTGGTCGCCGTCCATTGACCTTCGCTCAATGATTTCTGGTATTCGTCAAAGATTTCCTTCCAGGGCAGGACGCTGCCGTCATCACAGGCATCGCCTTTACCATTGTTATTGCTGTCTTTTTGGTCCGGATTGGCCACCAATGGGCAGTTGTCCTTGCCGTTCGCGATGCCGTCGCCGTCCTCATCAGGGTCACAGGGATTGCCGATGCCGTCGCCATCGATATCTCCGTTATCACTTGACTTTAGCTGCCAGCATAGGTCTTGGCTGTTGGCCAAGCCATCGTCGTCCGCGTCCGCCTGGCAGGTATCGGCAATGCCATTGCCATCGCCATCGACGCCCGCCTTTTGTCCAGCGTAAATCGAGAACTCGTCAATATAGACACCCGCCGTGGTGTTCGCCATTCCATCCACCGAGTTGAAGGCAAAGCGCAGGCGAATGTTCTGGCCACCAAACTGCGTTAAATCAACCAGTTGCCGCGCCCATTTGTTGATGCTGGTGTTGGCTCCCTTGGCCTGCACCGTCACCCAGTTGGTGTACAGCCCTTGTTCAGTCGCCAACTGGAGGTCGACGGTGTCATAGGTCGTGCCGCCTTCAATCGCAAACAAATACCAGTAGTTAAGCGACAACTGCACGCCCTTGGGCAACAGCACGATGGGGCTGTACGCCACGCCGCTGTTGGCTTGGCCATTGTCGTAGTTGCCCGTCGCCAAGTTGCCGTAATAGAGCGCGCCAGGCTTCGACTTGGCCTCACCTGTGGTCGATTGCTGCCAGCCGACGCCGCCGACCAACGGGTCGAAGTGCCAGCCTTCATTGTTGTTATCGAAGGTGTGGTGCAGAACAGCGCCTTCATCGGTCAAACCATTGCAGTTTTCATCCTTGCCGGTGCAAGGCACGTCGATGGCTTGGGGTGAATCGGGGTCATAGGGCTGGCAATCATTGACGTTGAGGTACCCGTCACCGTCGATGTCATCGTCACAGACGTCGCCCTTGCCGTCCGCATCCAGGTCCTTTTGGTCTTTGTTCTGGACAAGCGGGCAGTTATCGCACGCGTCGCCAACGCCATCTTTGTCGCTATCGGTCTGATCATTGGGCGTGACAACGCAATTGTCACATGCATCTCCGACCTTATCGCCATCCTGGTCCGCTTGGTTGGGATTGACCACCAGCGGGCAATTGTCGTCTGGATTGAGGATGCCATCGTTGTCCCAGTCCGCATCGCAGGCGTCGCCCTTGCCGTCGCCATCGGTGTCCTTTTGATCCGGGTTGTAGATATTCGGGCAATTATCCTTTACATTCGGAATGCTATCCCCATCCAGATCGGAGTCGCAGGCATCGCCGATTCCGTCCTTGTCGGTATCGCTCTGGCCCGGATTGCTCACCGTCGGGCAGTTGTCGACCTTGTCGCAGATTCCATCTTTGTCCTGGTCCGGGCAGCAGGCCGGCGAACTCGAAGGCTGATGGGTGCAAGTGCCGCTAAAACAGAAGTCAATCGTGCACTTGTCGCCGTCGTCGCAATCGGTGTCGAAGGTGCATTGCTTG
This sequence comes from uncultured Myxococcales bacterium, assembly GCA_903840165.1. Lineage (GTDB taxonomy): Bacteria > Myxococcota_A > UBA9042 > UBA9042 > UBA9042 > CAIMEY01. Next base: position 102,873 of record CAIMEY010000078.1, read on the forward strand.
GGCAACACGCATTGGCCGGCGACGCAGCTTTGACCGGCGATGCAGGCCCCGCAAGATCCGCCGCAGCCGTCGTCGCCGCACTTGGCGCTACCGCAACTCGGGACGCAATCCTTTATGCACAAAGACAATTGGCTATCACAGTGGGTGCCGTTGCCGCAGGTGCCACAGGAACCGCCACAACCGTCGCCGCCGCAGACCTTGCCCTTGCAGTTGGGTGCGCACTCACAAGTGCCGGATGTGCTGCAGTATTGGATCGCTTGGCAACTGCCGCAGGAGCCGCCGCAGCTGTCGTCGCCGCAGACCTTCTTGTTGCCGCTGGCGCTGATGCAGGTGGGCTGGCACGGGCAAAGTCCGCAATCTTGCGGGCAATTGGTGCAAGTTTCGCCATTGCCGGGCTGACAAGCAAAGTCTCCGCAACTAGGCATGGGGCAACAGTCTTTGGAGCAACTCTGGCAAGTTTCGCCGCTGTCGCAGGTGCCATTGCCGCACTGGATGGGGCAAAGGCCGCAGTCCGTCGGGCAACTGCTGCAAGATTCACTGGTTTCACAGGCGCCGTTGCCGCAGACGCCGGGGCAGATGCCACAGTCTTTGGCGCAGAGGCTGCAGGTTTCGGGAGCGACGCATTTGCCATCACCGCAGCTCGTTGGAATGACCTGGCATTGTCCGTTGGTTGCGTCGCAGGCCTGGTTGGCCGCACACGCGCCGCAGCTGCCGCCGCAACCGTCTGCACCGCAAGCCTTTTTGCTGCCGTCGGCGTTGACGCATTTGGGCACGCAGGCGCTGCCGCAGCCACCACATGCTGAGGACTTACAAGCATTTACGCAGTTGCTATCCCATGCCGTGCTGCAGCAGAAGGGGTCGCTGTCGCAGACGCATTTCTCGCAGCCGCAGCCGCCACAGCCGGAGACGCCGGGCGTGGGCGTGCAGCCGTCATTGGCCGGGCAAATGCCGCAGTCCTTGCTGCAATTGTTGCAGGTTTCGCCCTTGGCACCCTCGCAGAGCGCGTCACCGCAGACTGGGACGCAGGTGCCGCAGTCGGCCACGCAGTTCTTGCAACTCTCTGAGGCTACGTCGCAAATCTTGTCGCCGCACTTGGGCGAGCACTTCCCGCAGTCGCCCGGACAGGTGCTGCAGCTTTCGCCCGCTTGCACGTCGCAAACTTTATCGCCGCATATCGAGCACTTGCCGCAGTCTTGGGGGCAGGACTTGCAGTCTTCCGTGGCCTCGCAGTTGGCGTTACCGCACTTGGCACCACAACTACCGCAATCTACAGGGCAATTTGAGCACGTTTCGCCGACGCCGCCAGCGCTGGCCGGTGTGCAAACGCCGTCCCCGCACTTGGCCACGCATTGGCCGCAGTCCAGCGGGCAGGTGCTGCAGGACTCCTGTCCGGCCGTGCAGACGCCGTCACCGCACAACACCGGGCAACTACCGCAATCTGCTGGGCAACTGCTGCACGATTCGCCGCCGCCCATGGGGGTCGCGGGGCTGCAAACGCCATCACCACAGGTGGGATTGCCACCGCAGTCCTGGGGGCAACTCTTTGGAGTTTCTCCGGTTTCACAGGTGCCGTTGCCGCAAACGCTGGGGCAAGCTTTGCTGCCTGGCACCGCGCATTGGCCGCTGCACTCGCCGACGCAGATATTGTCCCAGGCGGTCTGGCAGCAGTAAGGGTCCATTTGGCAAACACAACTGCTGCAGCCGCAGCCGTTGCAACCGGGGGTTTGCTTGGCGGTGCAAGGGTCGTCCGTGCACGCGCCGCAATCCTTGCTGCACGTACTGCAAGACTCTGTTTTAGCGTCACAAATACCGTCACCGCAGTAGCTTGCCGGCGGGCATTTGCCGCAGTCGCCGGGGCAGTTGGTGCAAGTTTCGCCTTGGCTCGCGTCGCATTTGCCGTCGCCGCAGGCAAAGGGCGGAACGCACTTGCCGCAGTCAATCGCGCAACCCGAACAATTGCCGCAGGCTTGACACGTTTCCGTCGGGCTGCAGACGCCATCGCCGCAGACCACGCAAGCGCCACAGTCCTTGGGGCAAGCCTTGCAATCTTCGCCGGTTTCGCAATTGCCGTTGCCACAGGTCGGGCCACAGGAGCCGCAGTCTTGGGCACAACTGCCGCAATTCTCGCCGATTTTTGGATCGCAAACGCCGTCGCCGCACGTGACGACGCATGGCCCGCAATCCTTGGGGCAACTGTTGCAGCTCTCGCCGCCGATGACGTTGCAAACGCCGTCGCCACATTGAGCCGGGCACTGGCCGCAGTCCAGGGGGCAATTGGTGCACGTTTCTCCGCTGTTGGCGGCGCAGACTCCGTCACCACAGGTGCCCGGGCATTTACCACAGTCCGCGGGGCAGGACAGGCAGCTTTCACCCGATTCGCAGAGGTTGTTGCCACAGCTTGCCGGACAAATGCCACAATCTTTCGGGCAGTTGCCGCAGGACTCGCCGCCCTTGAGGTCGCAGATGCCGTCGGCGCAGACTGGCTTGCAACTGCCGCAATCTTGGGCGCAATTGCTGCAGGTGTCGGTGCCGTCGCACACGCCATTGCCGCAGTATTCGCCGGGCTTGCACGGACCGCAGTCTCCGGGGCAATTGCTGCATGATTCTGAGGGGATACTGCATTGTCCGTCGCCGCACTTGGCCGGGCACGCGCCGCAGTCTTGGGTACAGGTGCTGCACGATTCGCTGCCATTGCAGGCACCGTCGCCGCAGGTCACAGGGCAAGCGCCGCAATCCTTTGGACAATTGGCGCAGGTATCGACCGGACTCTCGCACTTGCCGTCGCCGCAGGTGTCCGAGCAATTGCCGCAATCCTTGGTGCAACTTGCGCATGACTCGCCAAGCGCCGACTCGCATTTCGCGTTGCCGCACGTGGGCTTACAGACACCACAGTCGACCGGGCAACTGTCGCAGGCTTCGCCGATCGTCGGGCTGCACACCTTGTCGCCGCAACTCGGGCAGGCGCCGCAGTCGGTGGCACAGCCTTGGCAGGTTTCGCCAGCGGTCGGATCGCACTTCCCATCGCCGCAAATGCCTGTGCAAGGACCGCAATCCAAAGGACAATTGCTGCATGCCTCGCCCTGCTGAGGAGAGCAGGTGCCATCGCCACATTTGGCCGCGCACTGTCCGCAGTCCAGGTTGCAGTTCTTGCAATTCTCGCCTGAAATCAGAGCACAAACGCCATCGCCGCAGCCGGCGCAGGTCTGGCAGTCGCCTTGGCAGCTAAGACAATCTTCGCCGATGCTGGGATCGCAGCTGCCATCGCCACAGAAGCCGCAACTACCGCAATCTGCTGGACAAAGACTGCAGCTCTCGCCGGGCTCACAGGCGCCGTTGCCGCAGGAGCCTTGGCAGGTACCGCAATCGGCCGGGCAGGCGGCGCAGGTCTCGCCGGCCGCCTTGTCGCACAGACCGTCGCCGCAGGAGGTGGCGCAAGGTGTGCCACATTTTTGGCATAATTGGACGCACGCGCCGTCCCAAGCGTTGGCTAGGCAGGCGGGGTCGATGTTGCCGACGCAGGCTTCGCAGGTGCAGCCACTGCAACCGGGCGTGGCGTGGGCGACGCAGCCGGCATCTTTGCCGCAACTGCCGCAGTCGGCCGGGCAATTGCTGCAAGTCTCTATCGGCGTGGCACATTTGCCGTCGCCACAGCCCGCCGCGCAAGGGCCGCAGTCGGCCGGACAGGAGCTGCACGTTTCGCTGCTGCTGTCGCAAATCCCATTGCCGCACGCAGAATTGCCACAAGAACCGCCGCTGCAGACCATGCCCTTGGGGCAGATCTGGCCCGTCACTGAGGCGCCGTCCGCATTGCAGGTGACTTGGTAGCCGCCCATGCACCAGGCCTGCCCAGGCTTGCACGGATTAGTGAAGCAATACTGGAGGTTCAGCGCGCAGCCTTGGCCTTTGGGGCAGTCTTGGTCGGTCTGGCAACTGGTTGCGGGCGGATCTGTGACGTCGCCTAGGCTGTCCGTTGGCAGGACGTCGCCAATTTTGCCATCCGTTCCGGCACTATCTGCATAGGGATTTTGGTAGCCCGTGACCGGCGTGTCGGTGCCCCCGCAGCCCGAAAGCCCGGCCAACAAGGCCAAGCTTGCTGCTGCAAATAGGAGGCTAGAGGGCGATAAAGGCTTGCCCGCGAGCGGAGATGCAACACGCGACCTTTGACAGCGATCCGACGTTTCCATGGGTCCCCCAGAGGCCTTCCCCGCGAACAGCGACGCGACGGGTCGCACGAGTACAAAGCGGGGGACAGAATAGCAGAACTCGCCGTGGCCGCGCCAGCCGCAATTCACGTACGACGACCGGAGTTTTGACCGCGTCTTCGGGGCCCGGTGAATGCAGGCATGGCGGTCAATGCTCGGCGCGAAGATTCGGATGTTCGACACGCAAGCGCTGCGCGGGTAGTCTTGGCCGCGTGATGGGCCTACTTGCCAGCATTGGGCGCAATTTCCTCACCTCGGCCGAGACGCTGGGCGGTATTGTGTTAGTGCTCTTGCGAATCCTGCGGGCCTTGCTGCCTCCGCGCTTCGATCGCGACGAAACTTGGCTGAATCTCTACAAAGTTGGCGTCAAATCCTTCCCAATCGTCATCATGACGGCGCTGTTCACCGGCGCTATCATGGTGATTCAGTCGGGCCAATACGTGAAGCAAACCGGGGCGACCGGGCTGCTCGGCTGGGGCGCTGGCTACGCCGTGCTCGCTGAGATTGGCCCCGTGCTGATCGGCCTGATGTTCTCCGGCCGAGTGGGTGCCAATAACACCGCAGAATTAGGCACAATGAAGGTGACCGAGCAGATCGACGCGCTGCGCGCCCTGGCCATTGACCCCGTCCATTATCTGGTGGTGCCGCGCTTTGTGGCGATGATGTTGATGCTGCTGCTACTGACAGCCCTAGGGGACCTGTTTGCCTTGGTGGGTGGCGCGCTGACCAGCCAGTTCATCCTCGAAGTCGATTGGCGCGTGTTCTACCAGGGTGTGGTGAATAGCAATTTGCTGGATGAGTACCTGACGGGGCTAGTCAAGGCCGTATGCTTTGGCGGCTCGATCAGTGTGATTTCCTGCCATTACGGCCTCACGGTCAGCGGCGGCGCTACTGGGGTTGGCCGGGCCGTGAACGGGTGCGTGGTGACCAGCGCCATCGGCATCTTCGTGTTCGACTATATCGTTACTTTTGCTGTGAATTTCCTCAAGCTGGGCTGACACTTCGCGGTCCGGCTGCGGGCGTGCCTGGATGTGTCCATTGCTTCCAGTGTCAACCGTTCCAGCGGCTCATTCGCCAGCGTCGACGCTCGGAACATAGCGATTCTGCGACACATCCCACCAGCGCATCCAGGCCCTCTGCCTTAGCCAAGGCGTCGACGTCGGTTCGCGGGGCGCGTCGTCCACCAGGATCCGTAACCAAGCGTCCGCATTGAGGGAAACTACGGTATCGCTATCCCCGACTAGGGGCAGCAGACGCGGAACCAGCAGTTCGGGCACTGAGGCTGAAATGCCCCGTGCGGCAAACCCTTCGACCAGCCAGCGCAAACGCCCCTTGTCGCCATTGCGCTCGAGCCAGCCCCGCACTGCGTCGTCACTGACAAAATGGCGATTCACCAACGCTTCCAAGGCCTGATGCGCCACTCGCCGGGTTGGCGCCGACGGATCGTCTAGCAGTCCAAGCAGGGGCACAGCCGCCGATTCGAGCAGCCAAGGAGCCACGGCTCGCGCGGCCAGAAAATGAAGAAAAGACAAGTCCTTGGCCTCCAGCGCCGCGAGTTGCGCGGGCCCTTGACGGCCCATGAGGGGCAGCACGACCGGCGAATGCACGGGCTTAGCCAGGTCAAGGGCAAGCTCATATAATTCCATGGCTTTGGCTGTCATTGGCACCGCAGCAGCCGCGGCCAACAAGCAGGGAACGGCCTCCGAGCGGTCGGCACGGCGCAGCGCGGCAAAGGCGGCGGTCGCCGGTTCCGGCAAATCCCAGGCCGCCGCCCAGCAAAGCCCTTGCGTCACGCGGTCATCGCCTGCATCGAGCCAGGTCAGGTCCGCCACCGCTTGAATCCGGGTCGCCGCCTCGGGTTCGCCCAGGGCCTGCAGAACGCTATTCACGCGTTTTCTCACGTCATACTGATATGTTTCGACCCACGGCCACACTGGGTCCTCGTCCCGACAGCCAGCGAGTTTGTCCTGACGATTGCAGAACAGACGCACGTGCAAGTGGTCGTCATGCTTACCAGAATGCGCTGGTTCGCTGAGCAGTGTCCGCGCCCGCTGCACCACGGTCGGGTCGGCCCCCTGACGAACGGCGTGGGCGAGAATCAGGCGGGTCAGCGGCTCGGCCAAGTACAAATGCTGAATCTGCACATGGGCATCCTGCACGAGCACCTCGAGCAGGTGCCACATCCGCGGCAAATCCAGTTGCACGCGCTGGACCTTACGGGGGGGCCCGACTTTGCCGCATCCTTGGGCATCCAAAACTACGAATTCATCTGGTAAAACAGGCGCATTGGTTTCAACGTCTAGCAGGTAGAGCAGCAGGTCCGCGTCCCGACCCGACTTGTGCGAATGGCTCCAGCGCATGTCGCCACCGCGTTGCAGCGAGAGATTGCCGACCCTAAGCGGCACATCTTTATGCATTTCGATATCTTGCAACCACGCCGCCGTGCGCACCAGCAGGTCCACCGTGTCTTGGGTCCCCCAGCCCGTGTCGCGCCGAGCCACGACGCTGAGGCGCTGTAAACCCGCCGCACGCCTGGGTAATTCGACACCTCCGCGCAATTCGCCACGCACGCTGTTGCCCAGAGACAGGCTAGGTTCAGCGGCCGTCGCAGCCCCGACGTGGGCGCAGCAAATCGCCAATATCAAAAGGAAATAGCGAGGCCCTATGATCACGTGAACGATATCCTGCCCGTGGGCGCGCACCTGCGGCAGCCCAACCATGCAGCGGCGGCCCAATCGGCGCAAGTTCTCAAGTTCTGCCCGTCCGCCAAACGCCGGAATGTTTTGCCAGCCTGCGGTGTTGGTGATCGCGATCGCCGAACCCCTGACTTGCACAACGCGCCGGGGGTTGGCATACGGAATAGAGGCGGTCGTGCAACCCAGCGACGCCAAGAGGCGACGGATGGCCCTTGCCCCATTAAAGCCGATGATACGCGCAGCTCGACGGCCAGTGGTCGTTTGGAGTTCAGGTGTTATTGCGCTCGGGGCCATTTCTCTCTGGCTGGCCAGCGGCTGGAGCCAACTGCCCGCCGTCGTTGCTGTCAGCCCCAAGGTCGCCGTGCAAGCACCGATGCGGCCTGAGGTTCAGCTCGATGAGGGTCGCCGCCTAACTGTGACGTTGCGATGGGGCCACCCCGCCGGACCGCGCGAAGGAACAGCGACGGCAGGGCCAGCAGCGCAGGCGTGGGATGGCTATCTGGCCTTGGATTGCGGCGAGATTTCCCGTGTAGATCCATTGGAATTGGAGTCGGACCTGGGCGACCGGGTCGGGCCCGTTGTCCGCGGCGAAGGCGGTGACGAACGCGTCTACTGGCGCTCCAAAACCTCTGGCGATGCCGATGGTTTGCAGGTGCAACTGGTGGCCTGTGCCGCCTCCGCCAAGGGGGAATCCAGCCACTTGCGCATCGTAACGCCGCAAAGAACCTATTCGGCGCGGCTGGACTGGACCGTGGATGACTTTGTCTCCCTGCGCGCTGGCGATGACGGTTCAACCCTGGATATTCACATCGCTTCCCAGCGAGATATTCGCGCCATCCGTGGTGCGCGCATTACCGCAGTGCCACGGGCAGACGCTGCACCGGTCGCCTCTGCACCGCCCGAAGGCGCACCGAGTCCATCAGTCCAGTAATTGCCTGGATTTGTTGACAATTTCTGAGGTATCGCTTCTGGGAAAGCAGGCAGGCTTGGTGCTCAACAGCGCCACGGTCAAGGGCCCCTCAGGGTGCGCAGACGCGCGATTACTGCCAACCACCAAGGCGCAAAAGCCTAACAGAAATGCGTAATTATCGCCGTCATGGGCAGGATCATACTGCGTCTTGGGCAGGATTGTCAGGATTGTACTGCGTCAGGGGCAGGCGCCACCGCATTGCGTCTTGCACAGGGAGGCGCAATAGGCCGTCCAATTGCCGGCCGCCGCGCAGCAGAAGTCGTCAAGTGCGCAAACGCAGGCTTCACAGGCACATCCGCCGCAGCCTGGCTTGCCGGGAGGAGGAGATGCCGTGCACCCAGCTGCGCCACCGCCCTGGCATGCGCCGCAGTCCTTGGCGCAGGTGGAACAGGTCTCGTTCTTGGCCGCGTCGCACTTGCCGTCTCCGCAGTAACTAGCAGGGCAGACTCCGCAATCCTTGGTGCAGGACTTGCAGTCTTCGCTGGCCTTGGGGTCGCATACGCCATCGCCGCAGAAGCCACATTGGCCGCAATCGGTTGGGCAGGAGGCGCAGCTCTCGCTGGCCGCGCAAACTTTGTCACCACAGCCCGCGCACTGTCCGCAGTCGACCGGGCAATTGCCACAAGTTTCGCCGGCATCGCAGGTCTGATTGCCGCAGCCATCGCTACAGCCAAAGCAACTCGTCGTGAGCGTAAAGGATGCAGCAGCATTGGGCGTTGAGTCTAAAACGATCTGATATTGCTTACCTTTATCGGCATTGAAGCTGACAATGGACGTCCCCGTCAGCATTTGCGCAAAGGCCAAGCAGGTCGTGCCGTCGCACGCTTTGGCGGGATCGACCACGAAAATATCGATATTTCCAGTGGTTCCCACATCACGCACGACCTTGACATAGCCAAGACCGGAACAACCCGCGGTGAACGTGTAGGCCAGTTCATGGCCGCTGTGGTTGCCGCCTAGGCAACTCCAGACGTCGATTGCGGAAGTGGACCCCGGCTGCAGGATGTTGCCCTTGACCGAGGTACCGCAGGTCGCCGTCAAGTTCATTGGCTGGCAAGTCTTTGGACATACGCCACAATCCAGCGGACAGGTGGTGCAGTTCTCGGTGCCGAGGATGTCGCACTTGCCATCGCCGCAGGGCGTGCAGCCGACTTTGCAGTCGATGGGGCAGGTTTTGCAGTCCTCGCCGGGAACGGTGCACTTGCCGTCGCCGCACAGGACGCAGGCGCCGCAATCCAGAGGACAACTGGCGCAATCTTCAGCACCTTGCACGCACTTGCCATCGCCGCAACCGTTGCACAGGCCGCAGTCCTTGGGGCAGTTGCTGCAATCCTCGGTCTTGGCGTTGCACTTGGCGTCACCGCAGACGGGGGGAGGGCCGCAGTTGTCCGTAAGCGTGATTTCGTAATCGCTGGGCTTACCTGCGCCATCGACGACCAAGTAGTACAACTGGCCCTTGGTCACCGTTGCCACCAAGGTTGTCGCGCCAATGGCGGGAACCGCTGCTTTTAAACAGGATTTTCCATCACACGCCTTGGTGCCGTCGAGCACGTACAAGCCCAGGGCCTGCTTGGGGTAGGCCGGCGAGTAGCCCTGATCGTCGGCTGGAACCAAGGTAATGGTGATGGGCCCCGTGCATATCGCCTTGTAGGCGTAGGTGAATTCATTGCCGGGGTAGCTGCCGGAGCACGCGCCACCGACGCTGTCAACCCCGTCCGTGGCACCGCCCGAGAAGGTCGATAGCAACTTGTCGCTGCCGGAGTACAGGCTGTCGGCTGTCTTGCAACCGGCGTTGCACAAACCACAATCGGCCGGGCAGGTGTTGCAGTCTTCGGGCTGCGTCAAGGCGTCGTCAAAGTAAAAGCACTTGCCGTCGCCGCAGTTGTCATAGGGGTCGCCGCAGTCTGCCTTGCAATTCGCTGTTGTTTCGGTGGCTTTATCGCAGAATGTGTCACCGCACTTACTCGCTGGGCAGGCGCCGCCAAACACCGGCGTCACGCCTTTGCACAGACCGTTGGCGCATACATCTCCGGAAGTACAAGCATTTCCATCATCGCACTTGACGCCTTTGGGCGCGGAGGCCTGCTGGCATAGGCCGGTCAGGGGAGCGCAAAAGGTCAAACTGCAGGCCGTGTCTTGGGATTTGTCGCAGACGATCGCGTTGGCGGGGTTGTTCTGGCAGGAACTGTCGACGCAAATCGGCGTACCGTTGCACAAATTGCCGTCGTCCTGGCTCAGGCAGTCTTTGTCGACAATGCACTCGACGCACTTGTTCTTGCCGGGCACGCAGGCGGCGTTCTTGCAGACGCCGGGGCTAGTGCAGTTGTCGCCAGTATCGCAAAATCCTGAGGTATTCTTGTGTACGCAGCCGCTCGCCGGGTCGCAACTGTCATCGGTGCAGGGGTTGCTGTCGTCACACACCACGGGTTGCCCGCCGACGCAGGAGCCATTGCTGCACGCTTCCCCGGACGTACAGGCGTTGCCGTCGCTGCACGGGACGCTCTTCTTCTCATGGATACAGCCGAACACGGGGTCACAACTGTCCACCGTGCAAGGGCTTTTATCGTCGCAGTCGACCTTGCCGCTTGGCACGCAGACGCCCTTGGTGCAGACCTCGCCGATGGTGCATAAGTCCCCGTCTTCACACGTAGCGCCCGATTTCTGAATGTGCGAGCACATGCCGGCGCAGAAGTCCGTTGTGCAAGGATTGTTGTCGTCACAAGGGTTTAGCGTGCCGCCGCCGCAGACTTGGTTGATGCACAGTTCGCCGATGGTGCAGTCGTTGCCGTCTTCGCAAGCGGCCCCATCTGGTCGCGGCAATTGCTTGCATTTGCCCGTATTTGACTGGCAAAGATTGTCCACGCAGCCGCCCTTTTGCGGACACGTGATGACCGATCCTGCCTTGACCTGGCACTTGCCGGCCTGGCAAATCAGCACGCCGTTGCACAGATCGTTGTCGTCAAAGGGTGCGCAGTCGGCGTTGCTGGCGCACTGGCAAATCGGCACGCCTCCACCGCAAACACCTGATGTGCAAGTGGAATTCTTGGTGCATGACAGGCCGTCATCGCAGCTTGTGTCGTCTTCAGCCGGGGACTGGTTGCAAAGGCCCGACTTGGTGTCGCAGGTTTCGACGATGCACTGACCGGGGTTGGCGTTGCACTTGACGATTGTCTTGGGGTCGACCGCGCACTCCTGGTTGATGCACTTGAGCTTGCCGTTACACAAGTTCCCGTCTTCAAAAGGCAAACAGTCATCATCTACCAAGCAACCGCAGCCCGGCTGGATTTTGCCCACGCAGATGCCGCCGTCACATTTGTCCCCAGAAGTACAGGTATTTCCGTCGGTGCAGGTGCCGGCCCCGGCCAAGTGAACGCAGCCGGTGGCCTTGTCGGCCCCAGCGGTGGTCGCATCGCAACCGTCCTGCGTGCATGGGTTGCCGTCCTCGCAGGAGCGGATGTCGCCCGCGTCTGGGTTGCACTTGCCGTTGACGCATAACTCACCGATTGTGCAGGGATCACCATCTTCGCAAGGCCAGTACTTCGGCGCGGCCATGGCGCTGCAAACCCCTGTCGCTACGTTGCATTTGCCGAGTTGGCAGGGCTTGAGCGATAACGAGCCCACGCAGTCGTAGTCCGTGGTGCAAGGGCTGGGCAACGGCGTCGCGTCGGCAGCATCCCCAGCAAGGCCATCGCCGGCGACGGCATCAAGCGTATCCTTTGTACTGTCAGTGGGTTCTACGGCATCGCCATCGGTCGGGCTTGAGTCATCGCTGTCGGCCGCCGTCCCGGTGTCGCCTGCGTCGGTCACGCCGGAATCAGCCACGATATCGGGAACAACCGGCAACTCCAGAAAGGGAGCATCCGGCAGTTGAAAGACGTCCGCACCGTTTGAGCCACTTGGGGTGGCACCGCCGCAGGCCAGCAACAGGGTCATCGCTGCCGGCGCAAGATAGGGCAGGAGCGCCTCAAGCCGGCTCGCTGCCTCATGAATTGGGCGCGAACGAGGATGCCCAGGCCGGCCTTTATTCAGCGACACCATCCCATTTCCTCCGCAACAACCGTTGCGCGTGGCAGGACCGGCCTTGACCGCGCCACACCGAGTCTCATGCCCGAGTTCGGCTCGCCCTTTGGCGAATTCCTATTGTGAATCAAGGATCGGTGGACCGCTTGCTCAGATTCCACGCCAGGACCAGGGGCACGACGCGCTCACCGCAAACAAGCGCAGAACGCACTACCCTGACTGTATCATGCCGATTTCTCCCGGCCTCGGCAACGCCTTGGCCACCTTTATGCCTTGGCAATACGGCGCGGGCGTCACGTGTTTCTTGTCAATTGCGGCCAAAGACTGCCAGGGCAATTGGAACTGCCTCCAGCACTGGATAAGCCTAGACGTCTAAAGCTCTGCAGAAGCAATGGGTTGCAACTAGCCGCTTACGCCGACAACCTTGGCACCCATGGCCGAAAAGCGCAGGCCAATGGAAGCCGCTTCGGGTACGCCGTTGCCATCGATGTCGATGTCCAAGGTCAAGGCATCTTGAATTAAAGCAACGACTTGACTGAGAGACAATCCCGAAGCAGCGAAAACGCTAGGGTCTAGCGAGTTGATGACGTCCAGCAAGGCTTTTTGCGGCACAGCGCCACCCAATACCCCAGAAACACTTAGCAATTGAATGCCATCGGTATCGAACTTGACGTCGGCCTCAATGCGCGCGCCTTTGACAAAGAGCGTCGTGTTCTTGGCACCGAGCAACGCCGCATCCATGGCAAACAGCGTGTCGGCCCCGCCTGCGGTCAAATGTCCTGCAGAAACAACGGCATTCGCGAAGGTGAACTTCGGTTTGCAGTCGGGACCAAAGGCCGCTTGGCTCACGAGCCAACTGCAGACCTGCTTTTGGCCATCGCACCCTGCGGCCAGGGATTCCGGGCTCAACTCTGCGTAAAATAGGTTCAAAGTAAAGGGTTTATCGGGCCCTGTGTAGCCCTCAAACTCGGCGATAAAGGTCATGCTGCCATCGGCAATTGCTTTGATGAGCGATTGGTTAACAAAGGCCCCGAGCATGGCGCAGGCGTTGTCGATACCCGCCGTACAAGTCCCTGAAGGCGCACAGGTATTGGGGTTCCCGTCGACATCGATGCCCTCCCCCGGTTTGCCATTCTTGCCGATCTGAAAGACGGTCAGCTTGCCCTCGGTATCGCTGAAGAATTTCTGGCACTTGGCGCAGCTGGCGGTCTTGATGCCCTTGCAGACGCCGCCTGTGCAGAGGTCGGGCGTGGTGCAGTCAAAGCCATCGTCGCAAGAGCCGCTGTTCAATGCATGGATGCAACCTTTTGTTTTCATGCATGAATCGTCGGTGCACAAGTTGTTGTCGTCACAAGGCAAGGGTAAGCCGCCGACGCAGGTCAATGCGGCGGTGCACGTCTCGCCATAGACGCATAAGTCTCCGGATGTACAGGGATCACCAGCCTTGAGATTGCTGTGGCTGCAGCCTTTGACCGGGTCGCAGCTGTCGACCGTGCAGGGCTGCTTGTCGTCGCAAGCCAAGGGGTCCAAGGCTGCCGTGCATCCCACCTTGCTGTCGCAACTATCCTTGGTGCAAGGGTTTGCATCGTCGCACGCAAGTTTGGCACTGCCGCCCTGACAGATGCCGTCCAGGCACGCATCATTCAAGGTGCAGGGATTGTTGTCATTGCAACTGGCCGTACCGCCTGGCGTCGACACGCAGCCGGCCCCGGCTTGGCAGCTGTCCAGTGTGCAAGGGTTGGCATCATCGCAAAGCATTGGTTTGCCAGCGCATTTCCCCAGAGGTCCGCAGGCATCGCCGCTGGTGCATGGATCGCCGTCGTCACACACTGTATTCGGATCAATGCTGTAGGCGTGGGCGTCGTTGGCTGGTTGGCATTTGCGACACGGATCGGCAGGGTCGAGTAGGCCCGCATCGACGCACGAGCCCGAGATAACGCACATTTTTGCCACAGGCGCGTGCAGACAGCCCGTGGCGGGTACGCAGGAATCATCGGTGCAAGTAATCCCGTCTGCACAGTCGACGGCTGTGCCGACGCAGACGGCCTTTTCGCAATGATCACCGGTGGTACAAGCGTTACCGTCATCGCACACGGCGTTTGCCGTCGCGCATTGCAAGGCGGCCCCGTCGCCATCAGCGGCCGATGCAGCGTCCGCGGTCGGAGTCGTGGCGGTGGTATTACTGCTGCTACAAGCGAAAGTGCCTGCAATTGCGAAGTATACCGCCCAAGCCACACCCGGCTTGCAGCGCACCAAGTGGATTGCCCGCATCGCTACCTCGTCTGGACCGTCTCGATCGGTCACGGCTACGCTGAACTTCCATGCTACCGCCGGGAGATCCTTTGTGCTAGACAGAGCTCAGGCTAGTGTGCTGGGCGACCGGCGCGGGGAGCGGCATGGCTGGGGCGACCGAGATGGGACGGCGGGTCCAAAGGCGAGAATTGGCCTTGTGGAGCGGCAATTCTGCTTTGGCCCAACTTCAACGGCCCCAGCACGTCGTGTCCACCAAGGGCCAGACGCTGCGGCGTAGTCTAGCCACAATTATTGCGTCTTTTCGCGCAATTACAGAGCCCAACCGACTGACTCAGCCACTTTGCGCTCGTTCTACAATGCTTGGGTTGGCGCTGGCACTGCTAGCCCAGCTTTGGGGGGCAAACGTTTGGGCCGCGGACCCGCGAGAAGAAGAGTTTCGCCGCCACCCAAGCGCAGCCCTGGCCAGCGAATTGGCAGCAAAAGCGTTTGATAGCCATCAGTTAGCCAAAGGAATGAATTGGTTGGAAAGGGCTGTGCGCTCGCCCGGGGCCGGCGCCAAACAAAGTGCCGACCTGACCAAGAAGCGCAATGATCTCAAATGGGATCTTGCAGATGCCGGCATTGGCATGCTGCAGATCAGCGTCCAGCCTGGCCATGCCCAGGTGATGGTGGACGGCAAAGAACTTCTGCCCCGCGCCGCCAGTCAGGCGGTTTGGCTCAATGAAGGCGGGCACTTAGTGGATGCCGATGCGGCGCCCGATTACAGCCATGTCAGCCAGGTCGTGCCGGTCCGTCGCGGCGAACGTGTCGACGTTTCGCTCCGTTGTCCGCTGATTCGTCCACCAACGTTGACGTTGGAGGTGCAGCCTCAAGCTGAGGTATGGATTGACAATACCTACCAGGGTTCCAGCGACAAACGCCGCTTTACTGTCAGTGCGGGTGCCCACTTGGTGACCGTCAAGCGCAACACGTTTTACCCTTGGGTGCGGGAGGTGCCCTTGGCCATTGGCCAAGATTTGACGATCGTCGTGCAACTCGAGCCGATCAATACGCAAAACATCCGCTCGCGTCAGGCGTCCCAGGTTGACCGGGAACTGCTGCCGTCCGAGGTGGATGAAAAAGGCGACAGCCGCAACCTCGCTGGGCGGCCCAATGTCGATTCGCCGCTGGAAAAGGGGCAAAAACGCACGAACGTTCAGGTCGAACACGGCAATGCGGACACCAAGTCAGGGGGACGCAAGATCGAAAGGGTGGCCGACGCAAATCCAAGTGCGATGGATCGGGATGACTCACCGCAACCCATTGTTCCTACAAGCGTTTCCACATCAAGCTCGGCGAGCAGCAGCAGCGGGCCGGCAACACCGTGGAGCAACAGGACCAAGGGCTGGTTGTGGACGGGCACGGGAATCGCCTTGGCCGGTGCCGGAGTTGCCCTGTCACTACGCGGGATTAGCGCCGCCTATACGGCCAATGCGGACCTAACCACCCTGGGCAGCAGCGACTACCAATCCACCTGGGACGCCGCAGCGCAGCAGACGCGTTTGGGCTACATCGGCCTTGGCGCGGGTGCCGTGGCGACGGCCGTAGGAACCGCGTATTTGTTCAGCAATGGCGGGCTCAGCCGGGCGGGCAAGGGAGGCTGGCTGTCTACTGTCGGCGTCTGCGCGGGCGGCGTCGCTGGCTGGATGTTGTATAATGCCAGGGCGTTAGCTCAGACAGCCAATGACGGCTCACTGCCCGGACGTTTGGCCGACGGACAGTACGCTGCAGCACAAACGCAGGCCAAAATTGCCTATGGCGCAGCTGGGGTTAGCGGTGCATTAGTCCTCGGCGGGGTCTGGCTGATCGCTACTTCGTCCGGCAGTCGCAGCGCGCAGGCAGAGCCGACTTCAGGCCAAGATACGCAGTCTGAAAGCGCAGTTGCAGCGCAGTGGCACATCGTGCCTTGGACGACCGGCAGCGGCAGTGGCGCCGTGCTACAGCACGCCTGGTAATCGGCTAGCACGGCTAGTCTCTTGGCAAAAATGGCTGGGCTCTTGGCAAAGATGGTTAGCCCAAGACCAGTACCTCACGCCTAACTGCCTGAAACGCGGGCCAACTCAGCCTCAACGTCCTTCAATCGCCCTTGAAGCGCTTGGAGGCGCGGGCCTCCCCCTCGTTGGGTCAGGTAGGACGCGTAAGACCTTAATCCAGAAGCCAAACGCACGAGATCGCCCATGTCGCGGAAGGCATCGAGGGCTTCTTCAAAGGCTTCCGTGCAGCGACGGTCGACCACGGTAGACCGCGCCCCCTGTTCGGACAGCGCGCGGGTGCCAAGTACGCACGCACGCACCAGAAGCGCCCTTGCCACCGCCATGCGGGCGCCACTCTCGCGAGCGACATCAACGGCGCGTTCACTGTCCAAGTCCGCCGTTTCTAGCGCATTTCGCTCCAAGGAAATGGCCGACTGCACACGGTAGACGCCGCTGAGCAACTCTGGGTCGCCCATGTCCCGCGCTAGGTCCAAGGTATCGACCATCATCGCCGCGGCCTGCTGCCAGTCGCCAACCGCGATATTGGTTTCTGCTTGCAAAATAAGCAGTTCCAACCGACGTGCTCGGTCGCCCACTTCGCTGGCCAAAGCCAGGCCTTGCTCCCAATTCTGCAACGCTTGCTTGTACTTTCCGCTTGCTGCAAGCACTTCCCCATGAACTGTGCGCGCTTCCGCAGCCCCCCAGCGCTCCTGAATTTGGTCGCAGATGGTCATCGCCTCGGACACCGCATCCATGGCGTCCTGAAAGTGGCCGCGTCCCATGTGGATTCGCGCGATATGACACAGAGAGCGGGCAACCACGCGGCGGTCCTCAGAACGGCGACGCAGCGCCAGCGCCTTGAGAAAGTGCGACAGGGCCGATCGGTACGCATCCTGGTCGCCGCGAATCAGGTGAACAATTCCGATTTCATCACTCACATCGGCAATATAGCGGTGAGCGCCGACCAATCGCAGGTGGCGCAGAGCTCCCTCGAGGAACTGCAGAGCGGCATCGTAGTGACCACTATGCCTAGCCACTTGGGCCACCCGCAACAGCGTGATTCCAGAGCGTAAATCGTCGTCTAAGCAGCGCGCCATGGCCAAGGCTTCAATGAGCACCTCTTCGGCCTGGCGGTGCCGCGACAAACGCAGCAGGCTTCCTCCATGGGCCACGCGCAAATCACACGCTAAATCAGCATCATCGGCACCAACGGCACGGCAACCGGCAGCATAAAGGGCCAACGCCCGCTGCACCTGCCCCACACCGCGCGCCGCATTGCCAGCCTCTAGGTACTGCTGGGCGGCAAGACGATAGCGCCCACCAAGCTCAAATAGTTCCGCAATTCTGCTATTATCGCCGATCAAGTCCTGGCGGGGACGAGTCGTCAGCCATTGCGCGGCCAAACGGGCATACAACCCACGCTTTTCGGGCGGCATTTCCGCAACAATCATCGGCGGATCTGCGACGTGCAGGAAGGCAAACTCGAGTTCCTGACTCATGCGGGACTGATCGACAAAGCTCAGCACATCAATGGCTTGCAGCTGCATGAGCCCAGCCTTAAGGGCGACGCGATCGCGCTCAGCAAGGATATCGGACGTGTCAGGATGCGCGCCGCGCAGCACAGACAGGACGCCACCGAACCAAAGCGTAGTACCAAAAACAGCGGCAGCTTCAATGACATTGCGGAGGTCCGCCGGCAATCTCGCGATCCGGTCTGGCAGCGCAGAATGCGGGCGAGAAGGCAGCGAATCCTTTTCAATAACGGGACGTTGCGAATGGCCTGCCCGGGCTCGCCATACCCAGACGCCATCGTCCGCAACCACCTCGCCAGCCGCGATCATGCCGCGCACCAGGTCGAGCATCCGCTCCGGAATCCCGGCGGATGATTCATACAGACTTTCAACTAGTTCGACAGGTGCCCCCCTCAACCGCTTGACCAGCGCTTTGGCCAACGCCCTCGCCGATGCCGGATCCAACTGTGCCAATTCCATGCCGACTTCGCTCAGATCGGCAGGGGGCGGCACCGGCGCGTCCACCAAGATCGCCGCGGGCGACGAACCCAGCGCCTGCACGAGACCGCGCACGAACAGCGAAAGGTCATCGATCTTTGCCAGAGTACCGTCGATTTGCAGCACGATTGCGGACTTACGCGCTCGCTGCCGGTACAAACTGCCGACGAACTGCACGGCTACTGGCAGTGGTGCCTCCACGCGCCGCAGGGCTTCCTCTTCAGGCGCATCAGGCCTGCGCAAACCAAGCAGGGGCCCCACGACCTGCATACAATCGGAAGCCGCGGGTTCTCCTACTAAATCCTGGAGTTGCAACTGCACTGCGTGCCAAGGATTGGCCTCGAGCAGCACGGGCTTGTCCCCAACAAGCGCCAGCAAACTGCGCCCGGCCAGGGTCGGCGGACCGCCTGCATCCGCCGCTGCACTGACGCGAAACCACGCGACGCCTCGGCGATCGGGCTGAATAACCCGCTGCAATTCGTTCAATAGACGCGTCTTGCCGATGCCCGCAACCCCATGAAGCCAAACCAAGCGGCACTGCTTGGCCTGAAAGGCTTCACGCAGCTGATTATACAGGGTTTCCACGTCCTGACGCCGCCCCACAAAGGGAACCGGCGCGCCTAGCAACGTCGTTTCTCCGTGCCGCGACTCGCGAAATTGCGACCAAGTTGGCCGACTTGGGGACCGGTCAGACCCAAGCGCGGCAGCCACCTCGGTGACGGCGGGCTCAGAAATGGACGGCGCAGACGCCGATTCCGCAAGTAATTCTCGCTTCGTCACGCCCGCCAGCTCGACGCCGCCAGCCGCTCGCTCGGTTCGTCGCGCAGGAACCGGGCGCGCGCTGGCGGTGGCATTGGACGAACGAGGCCCAGCCGCTGCAGTCGCAGGAGAGGACCGTGGATCGGTACTCATTGCATAACCTTACGGGTCGGCGTGAAGAGGACACGCTTGCAGTCGCGGGGAGGCGAAGTTCTCCTGCGGCGTGACCACGGCGTTTCACCGGTTCACCGACCCAGCGCAGCATGATAGAAGCCGCGATCGCTGGCGGCAAGCGCGCTCACACAGCCCCGGCGACACAAGGACAGACGCATGGATTCTCTGCAGTTTACGCGGATTTTGCAGTCGCTCGCCGCCCAGTGCCAGTCAGACCTAGGTCAGGCGACCGCGCTGCAGCTCCGGCCGGCCCCTGACGTCGCTCAAGCGCAAGCGCGATTGGCGCGGATCGATCAGGCGCAACTGCTTCTGCAGGCACAGGTATCTGTGCAGATGCCCTTGCGACTGACCATTGCCTCCTGGTTAGAAGCAGCGCAACGTGGAGCGACGCTCGAAGGCACAGAACTCGCTGTTTTGGCAAAGATTGCGCGGGCTACGGTGGCGCTCCTGCGTCAAGCCAAGAGTTGGCCCTTCGCCGCCGAGGATTTGCGACGAGATGCCTTGGAACTTCCTGATTGCAGTACACTTTCTGACCTGCTGGCTGATTCGATCGACGAAGACGGCTTGCTGCTCGACACCGCCAGTCCTGCACTACAACGCTTGCGCGCAGAAGTGCTGAATCTGGCAGCCCGATTGCGCAAACGAATTGCGGAGTTGGTCAAGGAGACCGATGAGCAGGGACTGCTGCAGGACGATTACTACACGCTGCGCGACGACCGGTACGTACTACCCATTAAATCTAGTGATAAGCGGGCCTTAGGCGGCATCATCCACGGATCGTCGCAAACGGGACAGACCGTGTACGTTGAGCCGCGCGAGATGGTCGAGGGCAACAACCAGCTGGCCCTGGCCTTTGATGCGGTCCGCCGCGAAGAGCAACGCATCCTCCTGGAACTAAGCGGCTTTTGTGCGGATAGCCAGCCTGAACTGCAAAGGGCGGTTGCTGGCCTTGTGGGTCTCGACCTGTGCCTCGCTGGCGCGCGACTTGCGACGACGCTGGCCGCCCATCGTCCGCAATTCACCAAAGATCGCTTGCGATTGCGCAAGGCTCGCCATCCGATCTTGGTGCTCGAAGGTGCCCAGGTGGTCGCCAGCGATCTGATCCTGGAGCCCGGGCAGCGCTGGCTTGTGATTTCGGGGGCCAATGGCGGTGGCAAGACGGTCGCCCTGACCACCTTGGGGCTGGCCGCGATCATGGCGCGCCATGGCCTGCCGGTTTGCGCGGCGATTGATAGTGAAATCCCGTGGTTTTGTGACGTTCATGTGGTCGTTGGTGATGCGCAGAACCTCTCGGCCGGGCTATCGACCTTTGAAGGTCACCTGCGCGCGGTCAAGGCGGCTCTGGAAGCTGCCCAAGGCAACCAGGAAGAAGTCCTTGTTTTGCTAGATGAACTTGCCAGTGGTACCGAACCGATCGCGGCAAGCGCATTGGCGACGTCCATTCTTGAGCAAGTTGGCGCTTGGCCCCACGTCTGGGGCGCGGTCACCACGCACTTTGAAGCCTGCAAGCTGATCGCGCTGCGCAATTCTGCCTTTATTAACGCCGCGCTGGAGCTGCAGCCGCAGACAATGGCGCCGACCTATCGCCTGCGCCTGGGGGAAATCGGCGCGTCCAATCCGCTGGCGTTGGCGGCGCGAATTGGGTTGGACCCGGCGATCGTCACCAGGGCGGAACAGCTAGTCGGAGGAGGCGGCAGTCAAATCAATGAAATGCTAGATAATTTGCAGCGAGAGCGAGCCCTGTTGCAGGCGCAGTTGGCCCAGGTGGAGCAGCAACAACTGCAGCTGGACCGGGCGCGCGCGCTCCTTGAGGACCAACGGCGCCATGAGCAAATGGCGGCGGACCGGCGCATTGAACGAGCAGCGTCGACGGTGATGGCGGAACTTACTGCAATTCAGAGAGATTTGTCTGACGCTAAGAAGGCGCTTCGCTCGGGCGATCGCGGCCAAATCGATGGCTCTTTGCAGACACTGCGCCAACAGACGTTAGCCTTAGCGGATTTGCAGGCGCGGGTGCAAAGCGGCCAAGCAACAGCGCAGCGCCCGGCGGTGGAGCCTGCGCAACTTCGCGTCAATCAAAGCGTTTGGCATCAAGGTCTGGGCCGATTGCTGACGGTGACGGAAATCGACAACCGCGCCAAACGGGTGCGGCTGCGGGCGGGTCTGCTCGAGACGTGGGCCGCCTGGGATGATGTCCGCGCCCCTTTGCCCATGGACGGACCGGGCACTGGCACCGCCAATAAGAGTCCGACCTCACAAGCGAATTCAGGCATGAAGGCCAAGGTGGAGACCGATAATCCGCGCCGTATCCTGCCGGTGGCGGCCGATCCGGAGCACCAGGACACGTATTCCCTGCGCACGCCCGAGCGGACCTGCGACCTGCGCGGACAGCGCGTTGAGGAATCTCTGCAAGCCGTTGATCAGATGCTGGATCGCGCAGTCATGACCAATGCCCCGGGCATTTGCGTGGTGCACGGCCTAGGCACGGGCGCTGTGCGCGATGCAGTGCGCCGCCACCTGCAACACCATCCGCAAGTCGACCATTTTCGTGCGGGAATTCGCGGTGAAGGCGGCGATGGCGCGACGCTGGTGTGGGTCAGGCAGTAAGGCTGGGCGCGAAAACCGCCTGAGACCTATCGCTAATTTGGGCGCAAATAGCCGACCAAGCACTGCCCCGTGGTCCACGGTGATTGACTGCCGGGCCAGCGCACCAGGCGCGTGTTGACGACTTCATCGTGCCCGTCGCGGACAACGAGCGGTTGCTGAGGATCTACGGCCATTCGCCTGACTTTTCCAGCTCTTTGGGCGATAAAGACGGCCCGAGAGCCCTGGGCTCTTTCGACAATGCCGACCAGCGTCACGCCGTCATCGGGCTTGCCATTGCCGTTGGTGTCCGACGTGTCGCGAAAGAACACCAGATCGCCGGCACGAGGCTGGTGGGCGTCGACGTGCTGAGCACTCGCCGTCAATTTCTGATACAATGCAGCCGGATAGACAGCATGGGTGTCCACAGGAACATCTTGACCCGCCGCGCGCAGAACGTGGGCGACAAAGGCGCGGTCCTGCATGCCCGCTGTGCCCAGAAGCGCAGAAGCAGCGTCAACACGCTGAGTTGCCCTCAATGCATCACTTGCCACACCCAGACCTGTGGGCGCAACCGGAGGTTGGGAAGGCGGGGGCTCCGTCTTTGGGACCTCCGGCTGCGCAGCCGCTGGCGGCGCCTTGGGTTCCGGTGCTGGCACCGACCTGGGCGTCGAGGGCGAAACTTGGTGACCGCTGGCAAAGCCTGGGGCACGTTCAACAGGCGGTAACCCCTGAGGTTCTGCTGGTGTCGCCGCCCTGCCCGCTCGCCTTTCTACTGGGGCTGGGGCCGATATTCGGCTGCGCTGAACGACGGCGGGGCGTCGAGCCGCGCCTGATTCGGCCAGGTCCGCGTGAACGACTCCGGCCGCTGGCACGCGGTCTCCTGGGTCAGATAGGCTGGAATACCAAGCTTCTGCGGGCAATTGCGATGCCACGCAGCTACTGCAGGTGCTGATCACGGCCAGGGCCGCCCACAGCGTTGCAGGCCAGGGGGCCATGGGTAAATCGGGACCACGCATCGGCAATTGCACTCCAGACCCAGACGGGCCAGGGTGCCCCAAGGATGCCGGTCGGGGCGCACCGGTCAAGAAAGCTACGCGCGTCCAGCTATGCCCCCCGCAACCACTAGGCTTTACTTGCGAATCCGATCGCCAGGGGCCACCCACGCCGTCAAACCGGTGGCACGCTTGGCGGACTGCTGCCACGACGACTCGTCATGAAGGTTGCGTTCAATCGTTCAATGAATAGACTGCCGGCTCCAACGTTGTTGCCGCGGAGGTTCCTATGATTTTTGCGCGATTCCTGTCCCTGATGCTTTCCCCCCGCTTCTTGACGGTTTTGGCCCTAGGTGCCACCGCAACAGGTTGCTTTGACTCAACAACATCTAACCGTGCCGTCGTCACGGTCCGCTGGGCAGCCCCCGTTGGCAATACCTGCGGCACCGCCGGAATTGCCAGTGTCCACGTGCGGTTGACCAGCCTCAGCGGCATCAACACCGACCTGTCTGGCTTGGTCTGTGACAG
The DNA here is from genome assembly GCA_903840165.1 of uncultured Myxococcales bacterium. GTDB lineage: Bacteria > Myxococcota_A > UBA9042 > UBA9042 > UBA9042 > CAIMEY01. The sequence goes on from CAIMEY010000078.1 coordinate 126,074, forward strand.
CTACTCGCAATCGGTCAGTGTCCCGGGCGGCACCTACAGCATTACCGTCGACGGCCTCGACGGCACCAACCAAGTCATCACGACGGGCGGCCCCATCACCGTCAACGCGCCCAACGGCCTTACGACGCTCGCGCCCATCGTTACCCTAGGCGCATCTACGGGCGGGGCCAGCGCCGTCGCGGCGGCTTGGACGATCGCCGGCCAGCCTGCCTCTTCCGCGTGTGGCGCCTTGGGCTTGAGCACCGTCAAGGTCTTGGTCCTGGACAAGGACAAGAAAACCCCAATAGGTTCAGTCACTGTCGCCTGCAGCGCCGGTCAGGCTGTAGTCAGTAACCTTTCGCCCGGCAGCAGCTACCTGGAAATCGACGCGATGGACGCTTCTGGCGCGATCGTGTACGGCAACAACCCCGTCTACGGCCCGTTCAACATTCAGTCGGGCGTGACAACGAGCTTCCAAACAGCCTTTGATCTCGTGCCTTTATCGACGCAGCCCGCTGCGAACACGGCCGTCAGCCTCGACTGGATTTTCGCGGACAATGGCACCTGCGCCAGCCACAACGTCGACAACGTCCTGGTCCAGGTCGAGGACGCCAACGGCCAGATTGTCGTGGCCATGACCGACCCTGATGCCTCGAAACCCTGCAATATGGCTGCTGGAACCACCAAGCAGCGGGTCATCGACATGAAGTCCGTCAACAGCACTTGCATACCGCCGGTGGACGCGAAGTCCCTGTATATCTGCAATATTACAGGCACATCCGTTGGCCTACACGTCACGACCGTGGACAAGCAGACCGGCCAGCACCTCTACGGCGGCTCGATGCAGGTCAAGCAGTTGGTCGCAGGCACCCACACCGCGATTCAGACGCCGCTGAGCCTAAGCGCTTGTGGCGGCGCCAATACCTGCTCGCATCCCTAGCGTGCGGGGCCCGTGCGGACTAGCCGATCATCAGCCGACGTCCGCGGAACCTTCCGAATAGACACCTGTTATCCAAGCGCGTGTTGCTGCATTGGGCCTTGACTTCACGCTGAACCCTGAGCGATGATGCCCGCGCTCCCGGTGCCCGATGAGGGCCGCAAAGCGGTCGTGGAACCTAGGCCTTAGGCCAAAGTCCCCGCTTTGTTGAGGGAAGCCGGTGAAAATCCGGCACGGACCCGCCACTGTAAGCAGCGCTCGCGGAAAAACCACTGGAAACAGCTAATTAGGCCACACAAGGCCTATGCTGGACTGGGAAGGTTCCCGCACGATGAAGCACAAACGGTTTGAGCCGCGCGTACTTCCGCTGTGAGTCAGGAGACCGGCCAGGAGCGCTACCATCGCGTCCTCGGGGATTGGGACGGCGGGAGTGACGGGATGCGCAACGCGTACAGCGCGATACGGCTTGTCGACCGAGAGTCCACAACCTTGATTTGAACCGGTTTTGGCCACAACGCCTACGGCTAGGACTCGCGTTTTGCGCGACGTTCTGCGCTAGCCATGTTTGGGCCCAGCCCGCGGTCGAGCTTGCGCAGGCTCCGACCAGCGAATCCCATGAACATTCAACGGTATTGCCGACCTTTCACGCCAAACCGCGCACGGTTCACGGGCACCATGCGGCGCTGCCGCCCACGGGTCTAGACCCCACGGCGGCGATGGTGCAGGTGTCTGGCAAGGAACTGCGGGAAACGCAAATACAACTTGGGCAGTACCTGGACCGGCAGCCGGGCCTACGCGTCGAGTCCCTCAGCGGCTTTGGCGCGCCGAGTTGGCTGAGTATCCGCGGCTGCAATAGCGATCAAGTCTCTGTCTTTCTAGACGATCTCCCTCTGCAATCCTTGGACGGTACAGTCCTTGACCTGTCCGACCTGCCCCTGGGGCAAATCCAACGGATGGAGCTGTACCGGTCGATGACCCCTGCCCTGCTGGGCAATCAGGCCATCGGCGGCGCACTGCGCATTGAACTGCGCAAAGACGAAAAGCCGGGTGGAGAATTCAGCCTATTGACAGGTAGTTATGGCGCCCGACAACTGGAAGGCGCGGGCAGTTGGCAGGCCCTGGGCGTGCACCTGTCGGGCGGTGCCCGCTGGCTACATTCAGATGGCAACTTCCCCTACTTGTGGAATCCGGGCACCGTATTTTCCAGTAAAGACAATCAGATCCGGCTGCGCTCCAACAACGCGATAGACCGGCTGGGCGGCACCCTCGGCGCGTGGATGAACCTGGGCCGGCGCTGGCGGCTGGACGCGCGTTGGCTCGGCTCGGCTGCCCAGCAAGGCCTCCCGGGCATCGCGCTGTATGAGGCTGTGGATGCGCGGGTCAACAATCAACGTCATCTTGGGGCCTTAAGCCTTGTCGGCCGTGACGTAGTTCGGTCCGGGGATCGCCTGCGCGGGTCGGTTCAGGCCGTGCGGACATCGACTGATGTCAATGATTCCATGGGTGAACTTGGGCTACCCCAAGCCAAGACGCGGCAAGTGGACGCGTTCAGCAATCAATGGACCTACGAGTCGATCCTGGCGGGCCCCGTGTCCTTTCAGGGACGAGTGGCGGGACAATACGCGGAAATTCATGGGCATGACCAGTTGCATGGCTTGGATGAGCCAACTTCTTCGCGCGCGAGCCTGGAAACGGGGCTCGGAATGCCCGCGGAGTGGCCGCGTTGGAGCGTGATGCCGTCGCTTTCGGCGCAGTGGCAGCACAGTAAACGCATGACCAATCAAGGCTTTCCATTCACCTGGCGTACCGTCGATGGCCATGACGACCGCCTCACTACGGCGCGCGTAGGCGTGGCTTGGCGAGCCCTGGACGATCTGCGGCTGACTGCGGCATGGACCCGTTCCTTGCGCGCCCCCAATCTTCTGGAATTGTTCGGCAATGACGGCCTTATCCAAGGCAATCCCGCCCTGCTGCCGGAGGCGGCCATGGCCTGGGACCTTGGGCTCGCGGGCGGCCAGACGTGGCAGGGCATCGATGCATCGGTCCAAGTCAACGCTTTTCAGAGTCATGTCAATAACTTAATCGGGCTTGTGACGACGAGTCAGCATCAGGCCCGCTATCAGAACGTCACGGCAGCCAACTTACAAGGGCTTGAATTTGCCACGAATATCAAGCGAGACCCGGTTCGCTTAATCGGCACGTACACGGCCTTGCTGGCGCGGGACGCTTCCGGCATCGAGGCCTACCAAGGCAAAGCCCTGCCCTTTCGCCCGCGGACGCGCTGGCAGTCGCGACTAGAATACACTGCAACGGTAGGCAGTTGGCGCACGATGGTCTGGAGTTCTGTGGCATGGCAGTCGGGCTACTTCCTCGATCCAGCCAACTTGGTGGCGGTGCCGGCCCGAACCCTGGTGGACGCTGGCGCGCGCGCCTACTGGCATGATTTCTATGTCGATCTGCGGATGGACGATGCCCTCGATGTCAGTCACTACGACCTTATCGGCTATCCGCTTCCCGGACGTTCCTTCTTTGTTTCAATCGGTTGGCAGCAATGGCCGTCCTCAGAGGACGGTCAGGCCCGACGCACCATTCCCCAACAGGCCGCACAGGGCCCAACTGCAGGAGCTGCTCATGTTCGCTAGATTCCTCAAGCATTCTAAGACAATGGGCTGGCAATGCGCGGCATTGGCCCTGGCCGTGCTGAGCCTCAGCTCTGCCTGCGCCGATGATACGCAAAAGAGCCCGGCGCCTATCGATTCCGCCTCTGCAGTCGACGCGACCGCTGGGGATAGTTCCGACAGTGCCAATGCCGACGTGACGCCCACGGACGGCCTGATCGCTGACGGCGACGCGGCTGCCGGCCCTACAGAAGACGGCACAGCTACAACGGATTGGACGGATGCCGCGTCTGCCGCCGATGCCCTGCCGGATGCAGCGACTACCGCCACGCCGTTGCAGGCGGAAGGCATTGCCGTTGCCGGCTCGGATTTCAAAACGACAACAATTTCATGGCTTGACCCGCTGACGGGTGCCGTTCATCCGCACGTGCTCGACTCAGGCTCGGTGGTGACGCCGGCGGGCGCAGCGCTGTCGGGCGATGTCGTGATCGCCCAGCAGGCTAGCGCTAACCATCTGATTGTTTTGATTGATCGCAGCACTGGGGTGCTGACGTGGTATGACGCGCAAAAAGGCGCTGTGGTTCAACAACTCAATGTTGCTACAGGGTTTTACGCCAATCCACAGGATTACTCGCCGGTCGATGCGCACCTCGCCTACGTTCCGCGCATCGGCTGGAACCTGCAAGCTACCACTTCTAAAGGAGATTTTGACGATGGTGACGACCTACTGACCGTCGACCCCACGGCCAATACCGTCACCGGACGCATCGATTTGCACGGTCAGGCCACAGCAGCGGGTGTTCTGGCAGCGCCGGGGAGAATTGCCCAAGGAAATGAGCGACTTTACGTTCCACTGAGTAACCTTTCGGCCGATTTTGCCAGCGCCGGTCCCGGCAGGCTTGTCGCAATACAAGCAAAAACTGGCAACATTGCGTACGTCAAAGACATTCCCAATGCGAAGAACTGCGCAAAGGCCGTGTGGCTCGCGTCGTCGGCGCGCGTCGCTGTCGTGTGCGAGGGCTTCTTCGGCGATGGCCCTGATCAAACAAAGTTCGCGCAGCTTGTGACGTTTGCGGATGACGGCAGCGATAGCGTGCAGACTGCGGCCTCAGCGCTGACTCTGGGCGGCAGCGGCAACGCGTACAAGGGACCTTTTGGTAAAGATCTCGTGGCTATCGGGTCCAATCAAGTCGCGGTCTTTGTCCAGGGCAACTTTGACACCAATACACCCGACGCCCTTTGGCGCATCGATTTGAGCAACGGCCAAGGAACCCTCCTGGCAAAGGCCGGCGCGCCTTTCGGTTTGAGTGGCCTAAGCGCCTTTGCCAAGGGCGACAAGCAGTTGCTTCTTGCAGCCGAAGCGGCCAATGTCCAAGGAGATATCCTGGTCTTTGACGTCCACAACCTACAGGCCATCCAAACGCTGCCCAACGTCAAGAGCAACCCGGGGAGCCTAGGCGCCGTCGATCTAGGCGGATTTTAAGGATACTTTACCTTGGCCCTTGCATTGCTGGCACGTTGGTTTTACGCCCATGGCCCCGCCCCTGTCACGCAGAACCGCGGGGGACAGGCCGGCGTGCGAGTTGCATTTCGCAGGCACCCATGGGCGTGTTTCTTCTTGGTTTTGCTAGGTTTTTCGCAGTGCAAAGGCGGCGCTGGCGGCAACGAGTCGGCGATGAACCTCCTGGTGCGCGACGGTCTTGGGCGCGAAGTGCGCTTGAGGGGGCCGGCCCATCGAGTCGTCTCGCTCTCGCCGGCCATGAGTGAAAGCCTTTGCGCGGTAGGATGTTGCCAAGCACTCATCCTGCGCGACAAATGGAGCGACTACCCGCCAGAGGTCCAACAACGCCCTGCAATCGCGGGATTTTCGCCGAGTCCAGAAGCGATCCTTGCGGTTCACCCCGACCTCGTCCTCTTGCACTTTCCACCGCCTGCGCTGCGTCTTGCCCTGGACCAATCCGGTGTCCCGTGGCTGGGTTTTGCGCCAACAACCCTGCAACAAGCCCTCGGTGCCCTTAAGGTCGTGGGTCAGGCTTGCGGGCAGCCAATGCGAGCTGAGGCAATTGCTGCACATCTTGCTGCGCGGTCTCAGGAAATTGCGGAGCGAGTCCGCGCAGAACCCCAACCGACGGTATTCCTTGAGGTGGACGCAGGCGGCGGAACACGGCCGTATACGGTGTCTAGACGGGCTTTTGGCCATGATCTTCTTACCCTAGCTGGGGCAACGAACGTCTTCGCTCAGGCCGGTGCGGCGTGGTTTCAGGTGTCGGTCGAAGCACTACTGGCGGCCGATCCGACGTGGATTCTACTGGCCGATGCCGACGTGCCCGAACAGCCCCAGTCCATCGCAACATTGCAAAATCGCGCTGGCTTTTCCGCACTTGCCGCTGTGCGCGCCCGTCGCGTGGCGCCCCTCACCACCGATTGGGTCAGCCGCCCCGGTCCGCGGATGGTCCTTGGACAGGAGCAGATGGCGCGGATTCTGCACCCGATTGCGCTGGCCGGCCTGCCATCGATGACGGAAGAACCATGAATCATCGCAAACACTTAGCTCAGGCTTGGCTGGGTGGCGCTGCATTTGCCGCGTTGGGCGCTGGTATTGGCCTGGCGGCGGGCCCTGCCCCGGCCGACCTGCCGACCCTACTGCAGCAAGCGTGGGGACCTTCAGGCCCAACTCAGCATACTGCCTCAGCAATCCTCTGGGACGTTCGCCTACCCAGGGTCCTTGGCAGTCAGCTTGTCGGGGCGTGCCTAAGTCTGGCCGGTGTACTTCTTCAATCTGCAACGCGAAATCCCATTGCCGACCCCTATCTTGTGGGAACCAGCGCCGGGGCGACGCTGGCAGCCGTGGTCGTGACACCCTGGGTTCTGAGCCTGAGCGCCGCCTTGGGCCTGCAACCCGATGGCATGCTGCTCTGGGCCCAACCCGTTGCGGCCCTCTTCGGCGCTATTGGCGCGATATCATTGGCTTTGACTCTAGCGAGGCATCCTGGCCCCCATCGGCCCGAGCGCATCCTGCTGGCGGGCTTGGTCCTGAGCGCTTTCGCCGGGGCGGCGACATCGTTCTTTCTTTACCAACTCAACGACATTCGCCTGCGTGCCGCGACCCAGTGGTTGATGGGAGGCGTCGCGGTACCCTCTTTGTGGGTCGTGCTGCCGGCAGGCATTTGCCTTGTAGGAGCCTTGGGTTTTGCCGCCTCCCGCGGCGCTGAACTCAATGCCCTGGGCCTTGGACCAGAGGCCGCGCGCGGGTTGGGGGTCGACAGCGAGCGGTTGGGCCGCCGTGCCGTGCTGTGGTCCAGTGCGCTGACCGCGGTCGCCGTGTCTCTCGCTGGAATTATTGGCTTTATTGGTCTGCTGGTTCCCCATGCCCTGCGTCGCTGGCTCGGCCGGGACATGCGGGTCTTGGCCCCCGCGAGCCTGCTCTTTGGCGGCGGATTCCTTTGTATTTTGGACGCGTTAGCGCGCATTTTGGTCACACCGGCCGAGTTGCCCGTGGGCATCTTGACCGCCCTCGCTGGGGCTCCCGTGCTGTTTGCCCTACTGCGGCCTGAGCGCAGCTCTTGCCCTCAACATCAAGCGGTTGCACCGGACCTGCTCGCGACGTTTCCCCGCCCAACGTCGGCCAATCAACAGAGTCAGATGGCCTTGAGGACAGAGGAATTGCGCGTCCACGCGGCCGATGGGACTCAACTTCTGGCGCCTGTGACGCTGGCGCTGCCGGCTGGGCAACTGGTGGCGGTGTTGGGACCCAATGGGGCTGGCAAGACCACGCTGCTGCGGGCCCTGGCCGGAACTGCATCGCATTGCCTTGGAACGATTGATGATTTCGGCCAGCGACGCCACGGTGCCGCCAACGCACAACGCCTGGCCTATCTGCCCCAAGGCGTGGCGATGGAGGCGGGATGGCGCGTCCAAGATGTGGTCACGCTGGGCCGAACAGCGTGGCTAACCCCGCACGAACGCTGGACTGCGCGCTTGGATCAGCCCGGGACGGACATCGTCGACCAGGCCATGGTCCGCATGAACATCGCTGAATTTGCAGATAGAACGCTGGATCAGTTGTCCGGTGGCCAAAGACAGAGGGTCATGGTGGCCATGGCCCTCGCCCAATCACCGCAGGTGCTGTTGCTCGACGAGCCGACGGCTAGCCTGGACCTGCCACAAGCTGACCAATTGCTTGGGCTTTGCAAGCAGTTGGCGGCACAGAGCGGACTACTTGTCGTCGTGGCCATGCATGACCTGGGCCTAGCACTGCGCCATGTTGACCGAGTCCTGGTTCTTCAAGGCGGCGCTCTGCTGGCCGATGGGTCTGCGGACGACGTGCAAGAGGCCCTCAATCAAGCGTTTTCTGCGGACATTGGCGCGCTGCAGCCGCGGTGGAACCCGTGGCCGTCACCGAGTTCCCTGCCGCCTGGCCCTTGATCACGCCAGCCAGTCCGTGTCAGCGCTCGGTCGCAGCCAGGGTACGCGGGGGCAAAGCCAGCATGGCACCCTGCAATTCCGCCGCGAAGACGGCCAAGGCATGGGCTGAGCAAGAGAATCGAATCCCGGACAGCGCCTGCCCCGGAACCTGCAAAATCGCGCCCTGCCAAGCACTTGCCGCTTCCACGGGCAGGGGGCCGCTGATCGTCGACACCACCGCCACCGCCAGAAGACGGTCGCCACGATCATCACTGCGTCGCAGCCACAAGTGCAGGCCACTGTCGAGGAAATGCGGTTGCCATACAGCCAGTTGGCCATCTGCCAGTTTACGACACGCTTCAACCATCCCGCGCAGTTCCCACGTCAGCAGACGAGTGGTCACCGTGCGCGCGGCCATCGCGGGCCCCGCCAAGCGCGCGACGACTTCGACTTGGTTGTGGTCCTGCGCGTTCTCAGCACGCGCGAATTGGTAATCCAGAGGCACCACTTGCAACCGCGTGCGCAGGTCGGCTGAGGTCAAGGTCGCCATGATGACTCCTGCAATCCTAGGTGGCCCTCATCCCATCGACGTCGGGGGCGGGCTCTGGCACAAGATGTTCAATTACCGATTTATTTTAACCACTTACATAGATGCAAAGTCCTAGCCTAGCGATCCGGAGGCACCGCCACCCTGCCCAGAACTGCCCAGCCCAAAATCGCCCTGCCCCGAACTACTCTGCCCTAAGCCACCCTGCCAAACGACGCGAACGCACTGCGCAGCCCCCAGGGCCGCCGTTGCCGCCTGCACCGCGCTTTGCAGCCGCTCGCGGTTGGGCCCTTCAAACGTCAAGCGCAAACGGTGGTCGGCCGCGTCGTAAACGGGGTAACTCCCGATCGCCAAATCTTTGTAATCACTTACGACCTTGTCGATATGCGCCACGCAATGCCACTCATCGGTGGTGAAGAAGGCCGTCGCCAGCCAGAGTCGACTGCGACCAAAACGGGCACAGATCAAGGGAATCCGCGCTGCCACCATCGACGGAACGCCGGGCAGCACCAGCACATTGCGCACCTCAAGCAGGGGCCAATGCCCTGTTGCTACCGTGACTTTGGTCCCTTCCGGCAGGCGGGCCAGACGCCGCTGCTCGGGCGTCAATGCCTCGCCATTGCGGGCTTCGATTCGCGCCACCAATTCTTCATGAATAACAAGAGGTAAGCCAAGACCGAGGGCTATTCCCTGCCAAGTGCGGTCGTCGTGCGTGGGCCCCACTCCGCCCGTGGTGATGACGAGGTCAAAGCGGCCCGAGAAATCCGCGACTACTTGCGCAATTCTATGAATATCATCAGCAATAACGGAAACTTCGCCAATGGTCAGGCCGGCATCGCTCAACCCGTGCAACAAGGCGGGAGAGTTCTCGTCACGCACCTTGGCGCTGAGCACCTCATCACCAATGATCACAAGGCCCACCATGAAAGGGGGTACGGCAATGTCCGCCGGAAGACGCCCCGGCTCAGGCGCCGGTGGAGCGGTTGTCGGCTGCGAAATAGCCATGTTCTTCCCCTTTTCCCTGACGGTCAGCCTTCGGCTAGCAAGGAGCGCACCTGGACAAAGTGCCCCGAACCGAGCATTTGCTCCGCGCCCCGCCCAAACCCTAGTACCCAAACGCCATCGCCCCTGCGTAAGCCATAGGGTTCCAAGCCGAGCTTGCGCAACCATTTGAAATCATACTGTCTTGCCCAGGAAACGGCCTGATCGTGGCTGCTCCACGGCGCGCCTTCACGACGTCCGCAGTGCGGGCAAAAATCAATCGGATCATCCGCCAACACATAGTAATTATTCATACAACCGTAGCAAGTAACGTCTTGCAGTGCCACCGGTCGGCCCTGCCGATCGAGGTAGGTTCGCTTCTCGTACGTAATTTCAACGGTTTTCGTCTTACCTAGGGCCGTGGTCTCGATGCCTCGAAGCAGTGGCATGGCGTCCTCGCTGTGCGTTGCCGTCTCTGCGTCAGCCCTACGACGCCCGCTGCAGGTCGAGGTCAGGACGCTCCGACACCCTAGGAGCTTTCGCGTCGACGGGCAAGGTTGGCGCGGCTCAATCGCGAGCCCAGCCGCATCGCACGATCATGCCTTGTCGCCGGCTGCAGACGCCCTACTTTGAGCAGCCTGAACAAGTCGACGCACCTTTCGCGCCGTGAATAGGAAGATTGACTCTCGTAAATCTTTTACTTCTGCCTAGTTACCTGGCATTTGCTAGGCCCACAGAGGTTGACCATGCGCCCCCCACCGTCCAACCGCGATCGCTCGCCGGTCGCCATGCCTGATCGCCCGGTCGATACCCGTGTTGCTCAAGGTTTCATGGCTCTTCGCAGCGAACGCGTCTACGCGGCCGCCCAAGACTGCGCCGATTGCCAAGCCCTACGGCAAGCTGGAGACGGCGACGATGCCTTGTGTGTCAAACACTTGGACGACGCGCTCGGGCTGCACGCCGCCTGGGACCCCGTCTTGGCACCACCACGGGCTCGATAGGCTGCGTCGATCACGAACACGGGCCGACCGCTGACCTTAACACTATTTAACAATCAATGACCGGCTTAATTTTACAACGTTTTCTTCAGAAGACCGGCCAGATGCGGACTCCGTTGGCCCTCGCTGCATCGGATTCCATACCCACTTCCGCCGTGGTTGACTATTGTAACGCCTTCGCGCTCCGTTCCGGGGCCGGCGCTTTAGTCGATGCAAAACCTTTTTTCTGCAACTGATTCCTGCCCAAAGTGCGGTCCCAAAGCCGGGGCGTCTGCCCTGTCTGGCGGACTTCACGACGCGTTGCGCCGAGTGGCCCTGCGCATTGGTTCGACGGCAACGCTGGGCCTGATCATTGCTGGAGTTGCCGTACCTGCCGCTTGGGCTGACCCGGCGCCTGCCAACGCACCAGCGGTGTCGACACCAGCCGCACCCGCTGAACCGCAGCTCGGGGCACCGGTGCCTTCGCCGCAACCTGCTGCAAAGGCAGTGGAACCTGCGCCAACGCCAGTTGCACTGCCAGCGCCAGCATCGGCGACGCTCCCTGATCCAGCGCCGGTTGCGCCAGAGCCAGTGCAAGTGGCTCCGGTACCTCAGCGCGCCATTGCCCCCGCGTCTGCACCTGCCGAATCGGGCGAAAGCAATACAGTTTCCGCAGTTGCCACCCCAGCCCCCACCGATCGGAAGCTATCGCGTTGGGCTGGCACGAGCTTCACCTTTCGCAACATGGCGTCTCTAGGCACTTTTGACCGCGCCTATGAGCAAACGTACAACCCGACCCATACGTTGGCCTTGGTCAGTGCGCCGCGATTTTCGCTAACCGACAAGCTGCAACTCCGCATGTGGCAATACACAACGCTCGAGCCGTTCACGCAAAGTGACAGCAACACCTACAAGGGTGAGACCACGCTGTCCGACACCTCCGTCACGCTGGCCTACAAGGCATACCGCAATGAAGCCCTAGGGTTGGGCGTCAATGTCGGAGCCATGGTCGGCCTGCCCACCAGCAAAGGCTCAATCTACAAGCACACGCGGATGACGCCTGGCTTGGACTTGGGTCTCTCGTGGTCCAAGGGCATTTTCTCCGTGGCAACCGTAACCCGCGGTTCTTACATCTGGACCGAGTCCACCACGGCTTTGCTGAACAACTTCCCGATCAGCGGATGCAACATCGGCGACCCGAGTTGCGCTGGCCTGGACCAGGGTTCCTCGCGAACCGCCGAGTTTCGCTTCTTCAACATCCTGGTGCTTGCGGCCCAACCCTTACCGCGCCTTGGCTTTTCCGCTACGATGGGCGTCATCAACGACGTCCTCCATCCGTCCGACCCCACCTCCATTACCAACAAGGGCACTGGCCTGGTTATTCCCGTCGGCGTCGCAAGCACCAACAGCAATATGCGCGCCACGATGTACTGGGGCTTGGCCGCGGATTTCAAGATCAACGATGCTTGGTCCCTATCGGCCGGCACCGAAGTGTTCAATCCTCAGCTCAAGCTGAATTCCACCTACGAATCGCCGTTTATCAACCGGTACACCAACGTCTTTTTGGACGTCGTCTTGTCACCGGAGAAGCTCTTTGCCGCGCCGTCCGCGCCCAGCAAGATGACCCCAGGAGGTCGAGCTTCGAACAAGGGCTAGGGCAACACGCTCAGTGCCAAGTCTGGCCTGGGCAGAGCACAAAGCCCCTGTATTGCCAGTGTTTTTCTAACCTAAGTGCCTTTGCTGAATTGTCGTCTTTGTCCGTTCCAGTCATCTCTCCAGGGCAGAACTTCTTTGCCCGCGTCTACTTTCGAGGCCGCCATGACCTTGCACCGTACTACCCTCCTTGTTGCCGCCCTGACGCTATGCGCCCTGGCGGTTGGCTGCGCCCAACAAGTCCCTGCCATCAACCGCGTCCAGCCCTATGCGCTAGATAAGACTTGGTTTGTTGGTAAGGACTTGCAGGACGCCAAAGATGACCCTGAATTCTGGTCGCGCGCGACGCTGATTGACGTCGGCTATGGCGCTGCTCAGGACGGGTTGTTCACTTCGACCTATGCGCAGCCAACTACGCGTATCAAGTGGCAAGTCACCGAGAAGTTCCTTATCGGCCGCTTGGCCTATGAGCGGATCAATAACTCGGACGGCAAAGGTGTGGGCCAGTCGACGGAAAACGGCATTATCGTCTGTTCTTACCCGATTACGTCGCATTTCGACATCAAGAAAGACTACAACCCGACCACGGGTGAAGAACTCAATGTCGTCGGCGAGAACTCGAGCGACCGTCCTTGGTATGACCGGGCGTACATGCACGTCGACTTCTCGAAGAATCTGAACACAGATTCTTATGATTTCGACACGTTGTCGATGATGGGCGTCTACGGCGGCATCTCGTACGAGGCCACGGCCTACGAAATCACCGATCCTTCGGACGAAAACGCGCCCTTCTTCACCGAAGACGGCAGCTACTTCGACGTGACCAACAAGGCCTTCGCCCGCCCCGGCATGATCGACCTGAGCTACTTGGGCTGGGGAATCAAGCAGTTCCCGTCCTGCTACCTCGATGCCGACTTCTCTGGCGGCAGCGCGCCCACCGGCAGTTGCAACCCGGTTGAACTCACTATTCGCCAGTCCTTCCGCCGCGTTGCCAACAGCGACTTTGAGCCCAAGGAATGGGATGGCCACCGCTTCCAGGCCTACGGCGTCTTCACGACCGAACGCCGCGGCTATGCGCGCGATTACGGCATGACCGACACCAACTGGCACCGCCTCGCGGAAATCTATGACATCTGGAATCGCAGCCATTACTACGACAATCAGGCTGATATGACAGGCCAAGTGCCTTGCTTCACCACAGACACCACGCCCTACGGCGCTGACCCGCACCGCGACGAAGATGCCGACGGTACCGAAGACGAGTGCGCCCCGGTCAAGGACAAGACGGGCCTCGGCGGTTCACGCTGCGACACCTTCAAGCAACGCTGCACCCTGCCGTACCGCCTGCGCACGCCCAAGCCGGTGATTTGGTATTCGACCAATGGCAACAATCCCGACTACTTCCAGCCGACCGAGGACGCCGCTCACGAGTGGGACGTTGCGATGCGCGGCGCGGTTCGGGCCGCCATGTACTCGGAGTGCACCAATGCTTTGGACAAGGGCAAGGACGCCGTCGCGGATCCTGCGACCTGCGCCAAGAACTTCCCGATCTACTTTGGACAGCAGGAAGAGAATCAGGACGCCATCCAACTGGCGATGGAAGTTGACGATTGCCGCCACGGCATCGCCCACAAGGACCTGGGACAGGATGACGCCAAGTGCAAGGCGCTGGCTGACACGGTAGGCGCCAAGCGTTCGGTTGGACCGGCCGTTATCGACATCGCCAAGATGCCGGAAATGGTTGTGCTTTGCCACAGCCCGGTTGAGGCAACGGATCCCCTGGTCTGCGGCGATCCGAACCAGCGTCTGCCCCACGGCATCAGCTCGGTCGATTGCTTCAATGCCCAAAAGGGCGGCGATCGCCCGACCATCGACACCTGCAACAAGGCCATCCATGCCCGTCGCGGCGACTTGCGCTTCCACCAGGTCAACAACCTAGTTGAGCCGCAAGTGCCTTCGCCGTGGGGCATTATGGTCGACGCCAAGGACCCGCTGACCGGCGAGACCGTCAGCGCCAGCATCAACGTTTGGACCTACATCAATGACCTGTGGAGCCAAGGCGTTGTTGACCAAGCTCGCTATATCAATGGCGAAATCCCTGTCGAGGACATCACCAACGGCAAGTACATCCAGAACTGGTCGGCTGCGGCCCAGGCTGCTTCCATGGGTGGCACGTTGCCGCAACTGACTGCGGAACAAGCAGAAGGTCGCCGTGGTGACGTTGGTGACCACATGTCGGCCGCTCAGGCTGATCAGTTCGCCGGAGCCCATCCCGAGGCGATTACCGCAGGCACTGAGCTCAAAGACAAGTTGCGGACGGTTCAAGCCAATTCCGCTGCGACGTCGACCAGTGCGCCAACCTACAACGCGCGTATGCAGGCTGCTGCCGGGACGGAATTTGAAGCCGCCTTGGTGACGCCAGCGATTCAGCAGTTGATGGGTGTGGTTGGCTTGCCCCTCACCGGGTCCATCATGGACTTGGCATCGCCGTTGCGCGGTGGCAATCCGGCCCTGCAGCGCCAAGTTCGCCAGATGCGTGAGAATGCGCTGGCCGATCGCGGCGCTTGCGTCATGGAAATGGCGGATGCGCCTCTGTCCATCGCCGGTCTGGCCGATGTGTTGCAGACCAAGTTCGGCGGCTTTGATGCCACCAGCGAAGTCAAGACCCAGAATGCCCGCGCCGAATCGATGCGAAAGTACCTTGCTCGCCGCGTGCACTACGCCGTGATTATTCACGAAATGGGTCACTCGATGGGCCTTCGCCACAACTTCATCAGCTCGGCCGACGCCTGGGGCTTCCGCCCGCAATACTGGCAGTTGCGCACCAGCGATGGCACGGTCACAACGCCTTGCACCCAACTCGCGGCTGATGGCGCCAAGTGCGTGGGCCCGCGTTACTTCGACCCGGTGACCAAGGAAGAGCGCGACAACCTGATCTGGATGTGGATGCAGTCCTCCGTGATGGACTACGCCGGTGAAACCACGCAGGATATGCTCGGTTTGGGCGCCTACGACTTCGCCGCTGTGCGCATGTTCTATGGCGAGACCGTGGCCGTGCACACCAACGAGGCCTACAACGTCGGTACCAAGCTGGGCAACGGCATGTTGGCGCAGATGGACGACTTTGGCGGTATCCTCGGCCTTACGCCGCAGGTCTACGACACCAAGGCCAAGCAATACACGGACATCCACTACTCGCAGTTGCAGAGCAACTACTCGCTCATCACCGACTGCGCGGCTGTGGCCGACCCGATCGCCTTTAAGCCAGGCCGTTGGGATGACACGCGCGACGGCGCCTTCCACCCGACCCTGGACGGCCTGATCGTCAATGTCGGCGGCAACTATACCCGTTGCAAGATGCAGCAGGTCGACTACGTGCCGTGGCAGAGCCTGCGCAGCCCGACCGCCAAGGAGTACGGCACCGGCACGTACCGCGGCAACGTCGCCATCGACGCCCAGGGACGCACCCGCTTGCCGTACGGCTTTGCCAGCGACAATTGGGCCGACCTTGGCAACGCCAGCGTCTACCGCCACGACAACGGTGCGGACACCTACGAAATCTTCAACTTCATGGCGACCCAGCAGGAAGTCATGCACATCTTTGACAACTACCGTCGCAACCGCTCGACGTTCAGCGTTCGCTCGGCGGCCAACCGCTCCCTGAGTCGCTACAACGAGAAAATGCGCGACGGCGCCAAGGGTCTTGGCTTGTACCGCAACATCTACAAGCAGTTCGCCGCGCAGCTGGGTCTGACTGGCGAGTCGATGTGGGCCTATGCGGCGCAAAAGTTCTTCCCGGATCCAGTCCTGTCGGCCGGAATGGTGTTCGATTACTTCACGCACCAGACTGGACGCCCGGAAGACGGCCCCCACTACCTGGATGATACCGGTAAGGTCCTACTTTCAACGGGTTCGAGCATGAGCAGCCAGGTCAAGACGGTTGTCAATGTCCCCAACGGTGCCACGGGCTTCTTCGGCAAGGTGACCTTCAATGGTCGCCCGGTTGAGAACGCGCTGGCTACTGATCAAGGCGACTACAACAGCCAATTCACGATGAATGCTGGCTCTTACTACGACAAGATGTACACGACGATGCTGCTGACCGAGTCGGTTGACAACTTCATCAGTTCGTCGCTGCAGGACTTCACCGATGCCCGTTACCGCTCGGTTTCGATTGCGGATCTGTTCCCCGAAGGCTACCGTCGTTTCATCGGCAACATGCTGACCAACGATTCCTTCATCAAGGGCGCCCGCGTTGCGACCGATAAGAACGGCAAGGTGTTGGCGGACAAGCAGTTGTTCCCGACCTCACCGATCGGCTGGACCACGTGGTACGGCGCGACGCCAACCTCTTGCTTCCCCGGCGATGGCACCACGATCTGCAGTTCGCTAAGCAAGGCCGACCAGACCGTGTTCGGCAGCAAGACGCCGGCCAACACCCTGGCCATCGACCCGCAAGTGGGCTGGGAGCAGCAGAAGTTCCTGATTGCTTGGACCTTGCTGTATTTGCCGGAGAATCAGCAGCAGGACTGGCTGAACATGTTCAAGGTGTGGGAAATGGGCAGCGATTCGGACCCGCAATTGGGCAATAATCGCATCGAGTTCCACCACCCCGATGGCCGGACCTGGATCGCGCGTTCGTTCGGTCGTGAGGACATCTTTGGCAAGACCGTGCAGAAGGGCATCGCCGCCCGCGTGCTGGAATACGCCAATGAATTGCTCAATCAAGCCTATGACTGCACGGCCGTCGACGTGGACAATGACAGCGTCGTCGACTGGTACCAGCCCAAGCTCAACCCGAGCAACGGTCAGCCTTTGGTCAAATTCGATGCAGGCGTGGTTGGTGTTGACCCGGCAACAGGCGGCAATATCACGTCTTTCCCGAACTGCACCGACACCGACTTCTCGGCGTGCACCTGCGACATGAACCGGGCCTGCATGGCGCTCAAGGAGTACATCTCGGTGCCGACGTTCATGCGTTCGGCCATCGCGGCGTACAACTTGGGCAACCCGCACGGTAAGGGCATTTACTAGCCATTGCAGCTACCTAGGTAGCCATTGACGACGGCGGCCGTCGCACCGGGGTAACATCCGACTGCGACGGCCGCTGTGTTTTTGCGGCTTGCAGCGAGCGCGGTACCGGCCAATCGACGCGCTCACGCAAGCCAAACGGCCACCGCTCGGCGATAAACGGCTGTGTAGATTAGGGAAAGTCGCCCATTGCCGGCTTGAGAAGCCGGGGCAGCGGACTACCTAGCGTCTTGCTCGGTGCCGCCCTGCCCTGCCCTGCCAGCCCAGCGCCCCTGTGAGGAGGCGCCACGGGATTCTGCGGCCTCGGTGGCGACGGGGCCGGCTACTCGAAGGCACCCTTCTTGAGTTTGCGGCCGTAGAAGATCTCCAGCAGTTCGCGCTTGATACGCTTCTGGATGGTGCGTTGCCCTTCTGCCGGCAGATCCTGCACCTGCATCCCGAAGACGTAATCCTGTAGCTGAAAATCCTGCTTCAACATCTTGGTATGAAAGATGTTTTCCTGATAGACGTTGACGTCCAGCATCTGGTACTGGTGCCGTGTCTCTTTATCGATGAAGTTCTGGATCGAGTTGATCTTATGGTCAATAAAGAACTTCTTGCCGGAAACATCGCGCGTAAACCCGCGTACCCGGTAGTCCAGGGTCACGATGTCGGATTCCAAGTTGTGCAGGAGGTAATTGAGCGCGCGCAAAGGCGAAATGCGGCCACAGGTGCTGACGTCAATGTCGGCGCGGAAGGTCGAGATGCCGTTATCGGGATGGCTTTCTGGATAAGTATGCACAGTGATGTGGCTTTTATCCAAATGCGCCACCACGGCGTCCGACCGCGGCCGGGCCCCATGCGGCACATTGTCTGGCACCGGGCCGGGTTCCTCTTCAAGGGCATCTTCCGTTTCGGTCTTGTGCTTGGACGCGACCTCGTCCTCGGCGATAAGCATCGTCACGCTGGCGCCCTGGGGATCGTAGTCTTGCCGAGCAATATTGAGGATATTGGCACCGATGATCCGCGAAACATTGACCAGGATCTGCGTCAACCGCTCGGCGTTGTACACTTCGTCGATGTAGCGGATGTAGTCGCGCTGCTGGGCTTCGGTGCCGGCGTAGCAGATATCGTACAGGTTAAAGCTTAGCGTTTTGGTGAGGTTATTGAACCCTTGGAGCTTAAGCTTCTTGATCGGCTTGACGGTTGGCATGGCTCAGATTCCTCCCTAGGCGTGCCAACGGGCTTTGCGAGCGCCGATAGGCCAGGCCCCCGTGCTGATGCGCCGGTCTAGCGGCGGTTGGCGGCGCAGCGTAGGGCACAGCGAGGCTGCAGGCAAGTGCGCAGACGCCCAAATTTTTGCGGGGTCTCCAGGGCAGCCCTGGCTCAAGCGCGACGACTCAGGTCAGGGCGTGCAGTGCAAGGACGCAGCGGGCCGAGCAGCCTCGAGAATCTAGGGGCAGCCAGGGATAGCCTTGAACACACAAATGCCTGTTTTTGCATCGCATACATCCGCTGTGCAGGGCTTGCCGTCGTTGCAGACCTTTGCCGCGCCCGGCTGACATCCGCCGCCTGCGCATTGGTCGCCAATGGTGCACGGATTGCCGTCTGTGCACTCGCCGGTGGCGGGGGCGTGGACGCATTGGCCCAGGGCCTTGTTGCAACTATCTGTTGTGCAAGGATTTCCGTCGCTACAGTTGAGGGTGCCGATGCCCTGGCAGAGGCCGCCAAAGCACAGGTCCTGGCTGGTGCACGGATTTCCGTCATTGCAAGCCGTGAGGTTGGCTGCTGGCTTGGTCTGGCACTGGCCTTTGGCCACGTTGCAGGTCAGGAACTGGCAGGGATCGGGCGAAATTCCGCAATCGGCAGCCGTAGTACACTGGCTGATGCACCCGGGGATCGCCTTGTGCGAACAGTCGCCGGAGCTGGGCAGGCAGGTGTCGGCCGTGCAGGGGTCGCTGTCCGCACACGCCTTGGCTTGGCCACTTTGGCAGCCACCCAACCAGCAGAAATCATTGGATGTACAGGCATTGCCGTCACTGCAGGGTGTGCCGATTGCGCTCGCGAACGTGCACTGGCCACTGGCGAAACTGCAGCTATCGAGCGTACAGACGTTGCCGTCATCGCAGACCTTGGCAAGGCCTCCCTTGCAGACGCCGCCCTTGCAGCTTTCCCCAGTAGTGCACAAATTGGCGTCATTACAGGCGATACCGTTGGTGACGGGTGCAAATGAGCATTTGTTCTTGGTGCAATGGCCCACCTGACAGCCGCCGGCAGTGGCCGGGCAATCGCTGTCCGCTGTGCAGTTGCCGCCGCAGCCATTGATCGCCACATGGATGCAACTACCTGTCATTGCAACACAACTGTCGGCCGTGCACGGGTCGCCGTCACTGCAATTCTTCGTGTTCAGGCCCCCTTGGCACTTGCCCGCTAGGCATTGGTCGCCCAGTGTGCAGGGGTTGCCGTCGTTACACGGCGCGACCAAAGGGGCGCTTTGGCAGCCGCTGAGGGCCGAACAACTATCGATTGTGCAAGGATTTCCGTCGTTGCACACCACGGTGACGCCAGCCGTGCAAAGGCCGGCCACGCATACGTCCTGCACCGTGCAGGCGCTGCCATCATCGCAGGGGCCGCCAACAAAGATATGCTGACAACCTTTCGGATTCACACAGCTATCTGTGGTGCACGCGTTTCCATCGTCGCAGGAAATCGCCTGGCCGACGCATAGGCCGGCATTGCAAGCATCGCCCTGGGTACAGGGGGATCCGTCATCACAGTTCGAGGTGGCATAGGCCGAGGAGCAGCCAAAGGTCGCGTCACAACTGTCTATCGTGCAAGGGTTTTTGTCGTCACATCCGAGCAACTTGGGGCCGATGCACTGACCGCCGCTACAGGCGTCGCCTAAGGTGCAGGCGTCGTTGTCCGAGCACGGACTGGCGTCTGGGCTGGCTACGGGCGCGCATTGGCCGGTCTGTGGACTGCACGTTGCGTGTAAACAGCTATTATCTTTTGAGGAATCGCAGACCACAATGGTCGCTGCGTTCAGTACGCAGGCGTTGGCCACGCACTGCAGCGTGCCGTTGCACAGATTGCCGTCCTCCAACTTTGCGCAATCACTGAGCGTCTGGCACTGACAGCCGGAGACACCGCTGACGCATTGGCCTGCCTGGCAGTAATCGCCGACGGTACAGGCGTAACCGTCGTCGCAGACAACGGAATTGGCGACGTGCTGACACCCTACATTGGGGTCGCAACTGTCGTCCGTGCACGGATTGCCGTCGGCGCAGGCGGCTGGCCCTCCCGCCTTGCACACAGCGCCCAGGCATAGATCGCTAATTGTGCAAGCATTTTCGTCGTCACAGGCGACATCGGTGGCCGCTACAGCCAGATGAAGGCATCCCTGTTTGGGATCGCAGAGATCCACCGTGCAAGGGTTGCTATCAACACAACTGGCTGGTGCGCCTGCGCAAACGCCGCTGATACAGATGTCGCCAACCGTGCACGCCTGCCCATCGTCGCAGACGGCGCTTTGGGCAATGTGGATGCAAGCGCCGCTGCCCACGTCGCATACGTCGAAACTACAAGGGTTTGCATCGTCACAGGACTTGGGCGCACCGGCCAAGCATTGGCCCAGCAAACACGTGTCGACCTGCGTGCACGCCGAGCCATCGCTGCAACTGCTTGTATTAAAGCTGTGTTGGCAGCCGGTGCTTGGAGCGCAGCTGTCATCGGTGCAGGGATTGCCGTCGTCACACCCGACCAAAATCCCTGTACAACTGCCGGCTTGGCAGGATTCGCCCTGGGTGCAGGCGTTGCTGTCGTCGCATGCCTGCCCTTGGATCGCCGGGACGGTGGCGCAGGCTCCGGAACTCGATTGGCAGACGGCCACTTGGCAATTGCTAGGTTTTTCGCAGGTTACACTAAGGGGGCCCGTGCACTTGCCGGCTTTGCACGCGTCCCCCAAGGTGCACGCATCGCCGTCGGAACAGGGCAGGCCATCGGCTGCCCAGGGACTGACGCAGCCGCTCGCGGGCAGGCAAGCGTCGATGGTGCACGGGTTGCCATCATCGCAATTCACGTTGCTGCCCAAGCACTTTCCAAAGACGCAGCTGTCATTTTGGCTACAGGCCGATCCGTCCGAACAAGGCGCGTTGCCCAGGGCCGTGTTGCTGCAGACCCCCATGACTGGGTCGCAAAGGTCTAGTGTACAGGCGTTGTTGTCGTCACAGCCGGCGCTGGAGGCAGCCACGCACTGCCCGGCCTGGCATGCTCCCGCGACGCAGAAAATCCCTTTGGGCACGCAGGGTAAGGCATCTACGAAAGGATGGCTGCATCCTTGACTGGGTTGGCACTCATCGGCCGTGCAGGGATTGCCGTCATCCGCACAGGCCTTGAGGGCGCCAGGTAAGCACTCGCCGCCGCTGCATTTGTCGGCGGTGCAGATGTCGCCGTCGAGGTCGCAAAACGCTTCGTTGAGACTGATCAAGCACTGCCCGCCCTGGCATAGGTCGCTGGTGCAAGCATTGCCGTCGTCGCAGGGGCTGCCTTCGTCAGTCAAGCCATTGCAGTTATTGTCTAAACTGTCACAAACCTCTGCCGTAGGCGTGGGAGCATCGCATAGGGTCAGACCGCCAGAAGCGCACCAACGCAAGCCGACGCAAGCTCCTGCCGCCGCGCCGTCAGCCGCTTTCCAGACTTGGGCGCAGGACGTGGAAAGGCCTAAGACCGTTGCAGCGGCGTTGCACGTGCAGTCGCCCCAAAGCTGCCCTACCGCGGGAATGGGCAAACACTGAGAGGCTGATTGGCCTTCGACCGACACGATTTGCTGGCAATGGTAGCCATCAGGGCAGCCCGCGGCACTGCAGTCCTGCGCACAGAAGCTGCCGTCCCAGCCGTGGGCGACGCAGAGTCCGCCTGCGCACGCCTGCGAGGAGCTGCACGGATTGCACAGGTGGGGATTGGCAGCGATGGCGTTGACGTCGGCCGCGGTATCTTCTTGACTATCAGCGTCTTGGACATCATCAACACCAGTCACATCTGCCGACGTTGCAAGTCCTTCAGTCCCATCGGCTTGGGGCGAATCGCCGTCGGCATCCACCCCCGGATTTGGGCCAGCCTCAGTCGCAGCGTCCTCTTGGAGCGACAGATCGCCTGCAAGACCTTGATCAATCTCCTGATTCCCCAGGTCCTGATCTGCGTCCATGCCGGTCAAGTCGTCGCTTGACCCGACCTCTAGCGCACCCGGCGTCGGAATCGGCGATCGCGACGCGAGATCATCGGCACAGCCAGCGAAGGCTAGACTCAGGACAGTTGCAACAAGCAAGCGGTTTCGCATACATTTCCACGCCCTTAGGCCCAACGCGCGGTGCGGAGCCATGCAGGGCAACTTCAGTGTAGCACAAAGCCTTGGCTGGCCGACATGGTTGCCAACTCTACGGAATCATGTAGACACCCGCCGGCATGGCCCACGACACCGTTGCAGTGAGCGGCAAAATCGGGACACTGAAGGGCATGGCGTTGAGGCAGCATGACCAACAAGTACCCGTCATCAAATAGGATTATCTGCGATGCAAGAGCAACTGCACCGAATTTGGCTGGAGCGACTTCGGTTCGAATGGCGCATGGTCAACATCGATCAACTGGACTCGCGCCTCTTGCCGCCCGTGTTCAGCATTGACGTCGGCCCCACCGTGCGGCTGGGACGCTGGGAGCGGAGAACGCGGACGCTTGGGATCAGCGAGGCCCATATCTGGTCGAATTCATGGGATGAAGTGCTGGCGACCCTGCGCCACGAGATGGCCCACCAAGTGGCGCATGAACTGCTGGACGCCCAAGGGGAGGAACCGCACGGCCCGGCGTTTATTCTGGCATGTCAAATGGTTGGTGCGAATTCGGCAGCAACGACGCCGGCCCACGGCAGCCGGGATTCGGAAGTCGATCGCGCCCTGGACAAGGTGCGCAAGCTCTTGGCACTGGCGGCGAGTCCCAATCAGCACGAGGCGGAAGTGGCCATGGCCGCGGCCAATACCCTGCTTTTAAAGTATAACCTGGCGCTGACTGGGGGTACGGGGCAGCAATATGGCTACCGGCGTGTGGGCCCGACGCAGGCGGCGGTTGGGCTGGATCGCAAGTTGATCGCGAGCATTTTGTCGCAGTTCTTCTTTGTCGAGTGCATCTGGATCTCGACCTTCAACGCCAAACGCGGTCGCGCCGAGAGGCAGCTTGAGCTCAATGGCACGCCAGCCAGCCTGGATATGGCCGCGTATGTGCATGATTTCTTGACCCATGCTGCTGAGGGACTTTGGCAGCAGAAGTCGGCCCTGGCCGCCCCGGGGTATCGCCAAGCGCGACGCGAATTCATCGCCGGCGTACTGATGGGGTTTAGCGAAAAGCTCCGTGCCGAACGGCACATCAACGCGGGTAAGGGCCTGATTTGGCTTGGGGATCCTGAGCTTAAGCGCTACCACAGCGAGAGGCATCCGCGCACAAGCAACATGGCCGGCAGTGTGCTGCGACGCGGTTCGCTGCATGAAGCTGGACGGCAGGCGGGCAAGAACCTGCAGATTCACCGGGGGATTCACGAACAGAGTGGCGCCTCAGGGCGTCTCCTGGGGCACACCTGACGGCACTCGATCCGACAGGATGTGTCGCTTCATTGGCGCGCGCGGAGTGGCATAGGCGGGCGGCACGGCGCAACATAGCTTGCTTTTGCCCCAGCCAATCGCGTATCGTACTTCGCCTTTTGCCGGGTTCTTTGGGGTCACCAGGAACTGCCGGCAAGGGTGAGCCCTGGCAGTCGCCATGGCTGTCCCTGTCGGACCGATTGCCAGCCGCACCGGACGCGGCACCGATCACCAGTAGCTCTTTTTGCAGCAGCGAGGAAATGATGAAGCGCCTGATCCAATTGTCGACGTTTGCGGCACTTTGTGCTTTGGCCGCGTGCAGTTCCACTTCGAGCACCAGCGGCACGACCAACACCAACACCAACACAGCCGACGTCAAGACGACAACGGATGCCGCGGGTACCGGGACGGGCGACACCGCGAGCAACGTTGCGGACACCACCAAGACGGACACAACCACCACGGATATCAAGAAGATCGACACGGCCCCCAAGGACACCGGCCCGACCCTGTGCGCCCCGACCGACAACACCTGCATCACGGACTGCTCCAACGTCAACTGCGCCACCCAGCAGAAGGTTTGCAGCGATGACAAGAGCTGCGGCGATTTCCTCAAGTGCATCAACGGCTGCGCCCAGACCCCCGCCGTTTCCCCTCCGGACTCCGTGACCGGCACCACCTGCGAAGACAAGTGCGTGACGTTGGCCAAGGAAGTCACTGGCACGATCGACAAATATTCCGACGTCATCACCTGCATGTACGGCCAGTGCATCCAGTGCGACAGCAGCACCAAGGACTACGACCAATGCGTGAACCTCTGCGCTGAAGGCCGTTGCCAGGACGAACTCCATGGCTGCACCGGCAATGCCAACTGCATGGCGTTCATCGATTGCTTGAACAATGATTGCGGCAGCTTGACCGACCAGACGGCATTCCAGGCCTGCGCCAAGGCCAAGTGCCTGCCCAACCTCGACGCAGGCGGCTCGGCGGCCTACCAGACCTTCGCCTCGTGCGCGCAGGGTTCTTCAAGCGATTGCCAGTAGTTCTCTCGCGTTGCCTGGCCCTGCGTCCCCTGCCCGAATTCACTGGCAGGGGGCGCAGGCCCGGCGACGGTGGCCCGCTTGAGGCGGCCCTGTACTCCAAAGAACTCAAGCAAATCTAGACCGAGTTGGGTCTTGCGCAGTCGTTGCTGACCACGTGGACTGACTCAGTGGTCTCGGCCATTGCGTTGCAAGAACAGTGGCTTAAGTGAAACAGCCGTGCCCGAAGGCACCCAGCTGTAGCCTGCATGGGGATCCGCCGGCTCTTCACCACCCAGGATAAGCCCTTGAAGTCGCGGCGCATCACCGTGCTCGCGCAGTACGTTGGGCAGCCGCAGGGCCGGTACGCGCACCGAGACATACCCCGCTTCTGACTGACCATCGCCCGGCCCAGAAACTGGCCGATCTACCTGAATCGTCATTTGCCAGGCGCCAGTGTCAGAAAGGGCCAAATGCGGAGCTAGCCAGCGCAGTTGCGCGTCACCGCTGCCGTGATCAGCTTCAAAGAGCTTGGCAGTTGCCACAGTGTCCACGGCGGCCCTCAGCTGTAATTCCTCTGCATCTTGAAGAGATTGGGTCAGACCGCTGCTGACGTCCCGCAACTGATACTCGGTGCTCAGCCGCTCGGCCGTCTCGCCGCACGGGCCATAGCTGGTCTGTACCGCCCACAGCAGGCGATCCCCAAGACCGCCAAGGGGTTGCATCGTCTGACTGAAGCGGGTGGCCACCAGGGCGAGGCCGATGCCTTGGGGCGTTCGCGGTCCGGACGGCCGGGAATTGCCCGTGGTCGCCGAGCGCCAACTAAGCTCTTCTACATAGGAATTGCTCCATTGCGCCGGAACGGCCTGGCAATCAGTCGCATCCGCATCACAGTGCTGTTGATCGCAAATCGGTAGGGCCCGGCGGCTCAACTTCATCTGCCAGAGTTCGCCGTGGGCAACGACCCAGATGCCCGGCTGGCGGCCGATGACGACCGGTGGTTGCCCAACAACTAATGATATCCACACCGTTTCAAAGCCATGAGCCAGCGCTCGCCAGACCAGAACTTCGCCGGTGTGAGTCGCATCGCGGCTGAGGTCGAGGGCGGCTTTGTCGTGGTCGACAGCGGGAACGACATCTTGCATCTGCGTGATTTCGTTGGCAAGTGCTGCAAACTCAGTGGCGGAATTGGCCAAGGGCACCGGGGCCGGTTGAACCGCAGCGGCCGGCACCCGCTTGGGTTCGCTTGCGGGACGCGCACAGGCGCAGAGCACAAGCAGCGGCCAAGCTGAGCGACGCATGGCTAGGTAATTCCGAGAATTTGCCGTGTTTCTTCAGCCGATGCGACTTCCCCGCCAACCTCTCGCACGACCTTGCTCAACGCTTGAACGAGTTCACCGTTGCTGCGGGTCTTGCGGCCATCGGGCAGATAAAAGGTGTCTTCCAGACCAGTTCGCACATTGCCGCCCAGTTCAGCCGCCCGCCTGTGCAGGGCCCAGACTTCGGTGCGCCCAATTCCAATGGTCTGCCAATGGGCGTTGGCCGGCATTTCGCGCACCAACAGAGGTAACCACTCAGGATCACAGGGCATTCCGCTCGCTACGCCCATGACCAAGGAGAGGTGGGCCGGCCCGCGCAACAGGCCGTTTTCCTGAAATAGTGCGACACTGCGAACGATTCCGGTGTCAAAGCACTCGCATTCGGGAATGATTCCCAGGCGGTACATCACATCAACGAAGGCCTGCACTTTTTCAACCGGATTGTCAAAGACCATCGGCGGCCACGCCCACTGACCACCTGCACGCAATTTCAGGTAGTTGAGGGTGCCTGCATTGAGCGCCGCCATCTCCGGTCGGCCCGCTTCCAGGCAAGCCAGGGGCCCTGCGATGTCCGGGCCAACCGTGCCCGTGGAAAAATTCTGCAAGAGTTTCGGGCACCGCGCGCGAATGGCATCGCTGATCGACTTGGCCACCGCCGGATCCCAGCTGGGCAAGCGTCCCCAACCGGGCGTTTGGTCTCGGAAATGCAGGTGGACGATGGTCGCGCCGGCATCCCAAGCTTGCTGGGCATGATCCGCCATTTCCTCAGGAGTAACAGGAACATGATGCAGTTCTGGATCGGTCAGCACCCCGGTTAGAGCGCACGTGATGATGGTTTTTGAGTGGCTCAGGACACCCTCCTACAGAGTGATTGAAATTAATAGGAAATCCACACCGCGCCACTCAGACCCGCTTGGCTCTGCGCCGATGGAGGACTGGCGAAACCGGGAATCACTAGGCCACCCGCGCCACCGCCGCCGCCGCCGCAGCCGCCCGTGGTGCCGCCGTTGCCGCCGTTTGTGCCGCCGGGGCCAGCGCAGTCCGAACTATAGCCCGACGTGCCGAAATGGGCCCCGCCTCCTGAGCCAAATCCTTGGCCATTCCAGGCATGTACGCCGGAGTTTGGCGAAGGTGCACCGCCCGTTCCCGCCATGCCACCCATCGCCAGCCCACTGCCGGTGCCGCCGCCGTTGACGGTGTTGGTGTAGCCCGCGCCGCCGCCTGAGCCGCCGTTACCGCCCTTAGCGGAGGGCTGGCCGCTGCCGGCGTTGTGGGGCTGTCCCTGAAGGCCTCCGCTGACCGTGGTGACGCCAAAGGTGCTGCTGCCGCCATCGGCCGAGACTGCGCCGCCTGCGCCGACCACGAGGTTGACGTTGCCCAAAGGCGTGACCGGGACAACCTTCTGAATGACATAGTATCCACTGCCGCCGCCGCCGCCCGGATAATAGAAGCTGGTGCCACTTCCGCCGCCGCCGCCGATCATCGTTAGGGTGACGCTGCTGACGCCGCCCGGCACGGTCCAGCTGAAGCTGCCGGGGCTGGACCACACGCAACCATTGCCAAAGATGGTGCCCGCGCCGCAGCCCACGATCACGGACTTGCACTGCGCGGAGCAGCCGGTGCCGGCGCCGCCGTTGTTTACTCCGAGGTCGCATTGCTCAGCACTGTCGACGATCCCATCGCCACAACTGGGTAATTTGCAGTTGGTCCGGCATTTGTCGGCGCTGTTGGCGTTGGCCGCGCCGCTATCACATTGCTCCTGGCCGACGTAGAGGAACCCGTCGCCACAACTGGCCAATTTGCAGTTGACGCAACTATCCCCGTTGTTGGCGTTGCCGTCGTCGCAGGCCTCGCTGCCGACTTTGAGGCCGTCGCCGCAGATAGGTGAACAGATGCTCGGCGAATTCACACAGTTAAAGCCCACTTCGACCGAGCAACTGCCGCTACAGCCGTCGCCACCGCCGATGTTGGCGTCATCGCAGCCTTCCCCAGCTACGACGATGCCATCGCCGCATTGGCCGCTGCAGGTGTAGCCGTTGCCGACAAAACCTTTGTTGCATAGGCAGCTAGGACCCGCGCCTGTGTCGGTACATTGGGCCTGCTTGTCGCACCCCGTGCCCGGCTTGCACTGGCCGGCGCTGCAGACGTCGCCCTGCGTGCAGGCGTTGAAGTCCGAGCAAGGTGCCGTGTTGTTCTTGAATTGACAGCCAGAAATGGCGTCACAGCTGTCGTCGGTACACGGGTTGCCGTCGCTGCATGCGATGATAGGGCCGGCAACACAGCTGCCGCCTTTGCAGGCGTCGCCGCCGGTGCAGACGTTGCCATCGCTGCAGGATGCGGTGTTGATGCTGTGCGCGCAACCACCGATGGCTGCGCAACTATCGTCCGTGCAAGCGTTTCCGTCATCGCAGCTGACGACGATGCCACCGCTGCAGCTGCCGCCTTGACAGGAATCGGCGACGGTGCACGCGTTGTTGTCGTTGCATGGCGCGATCGTCGGCGCGTGCTGGCAGCCCTTGTCCGTGTCGCAACTGTCATTGGTGCAAGGGTTTGCGTCGTCGCACGGCTTGAGTGCGCCAGGGGTGCACTGCCCGGCCTTGCAGAGGTCTGCTTCGGTGCAGGCGTTGTTGTCGCTACATGGGGCAGCTACTGCATTGGCAATACAGCCTTTTTTGGCATCGCAAACGTCCTGCGTGCACGGGTTGTTGTCATCGCAAACCTGGAAACTGCTGCCGGCGCAGACGCCGTCCTGGCAGGCATCGCTCAGGGTACAGGTATTGCCGTCGCTGCACGCCCCTGTGTTGTTCTTGAATAGACAGCCTTTTTCGGAGTCGCAGCTGTCGTCGGTGCAGACGTTGCCGTCCGCGCAGGGCAACAAAGCCCCGCCCACGCAGGCGCCCATCTGGCAGGTGTCGACCATCGTACAGACATTGCCATCGCTGCACGGAGCGCTGTTCTTGGTGTAAACGCAGCCGGACTTGGGGCTGCAGGTGTCTGTTGTGCAAGGATTATTGTCGTCGCAGACGGTGGAGTCGCCGCCTGTGCAGGTGCCGCCTAAACATAGGTCGCCGGTGGTGCAGGCGTTGTTGTCGCTGCAAGACGCCGTGTCGTCGGGCGTGGCTGCACAACCCTTCTTGGCATCACAACTATCGATTGTACATGGGTTTTTGTCGTCACAGACCAGGGCAACGCCCAAGCACTCGCCGTTGTTGCACTTGTCCTCGCTGCTGCAGCCACTGCCATCATCGCAGGGTCCCGTCTTGGGTGGATGTTGGCACTCGCCGGCGATGCAGTTGTCATACGTGCAGAACAGACTATCGTCGCAAAGTCCGGGTGTTGGCTCATCAGTCAGGCCATCGCAGTCGTTGTCTTGCAAGTCACAGGTTTCGGTTTGGGCGCTAGGTGCGTCGCACACTGACAGGCCGTTGCTGCTGCAAGTGCGCTTTCCTGCGCAGGTTCCGGCACCGTTGATGGTGCTGCAGGCGGTAATCAGCCCGAGTTTTTGGCTGCGCGCGTCGCAGGAACAGACTAAGTCCTTGCGAATACAGAGGTTAGTCTTGATACCGCCGAGGCTGGTCACCGGCTGGCAGGCAAAGCCATCGGCGCAGTCCAGGGTGCTGGAGCACGCCGAAGCGCAGAAATTGCCTAGCAAATCGCCACCGCCGTCGCGATACGGGGCGCAGCGGTTGTCGGCACCGCCAAGGACATTGTTGCAATCGCTGTCAGCCTGGCATGGCTCGCAAATTCGTGGAAATGCAGGGGTACAGACGTTGACGATGTCCCCGCCGACGCCCGCTAGTTGGCTGCAGTGAAAGCCGCTCGGGCAACCGCCACCGCACAGGCCGGCGCACTGTTTGCCACCGTCGACTTCGAGGCAAAATCCTGAATCACATTGGGCATTTTCGCTGCAACTGCAGCCAGCGCTGCCACACCCTGCATCGGCCGAGCCGGAATCCACAGCCACTTCGACCGCCGCGTCCCCACCATCGACCGCCGCAACATCCGGCGAGGCTGGTCCGGTGTCGGCCGAGTCATCGGGAGCGGCGATGTCTGAGAAAATTATCGAAGTATCAGATACTTCCTCGGCTACCACACCGTCAGCCCCAGCGCCGGGCCCTGCCGCCGAACAGGCTGAACTCAGCGCCGCTGCGCCCGCCAACAGCAAACAGCGAACTAGGGCAGATTGCATACGAAAAACGACATTGCGGACCATCGTGTATTCCTCAGTTGCAGCCAAGTGGGCCCTGTCGGCACCGCTGCAGGCCGCCTTGAGTCTGCGACTTGTTGAGGCAGCCCGCAACTACCGCGCATTTGCTGGCATGAAATCGCTAATTGCTTACAATACCAGTCTTTTCAGGCCAAGGGCGTCAGGGAAACGACCACCGCGCCGGCCGACACCGCCTCACCCACATGCACACGAAGCTGGGCCACTGTCGCGGCCACTGGCGCACGCAGAACCGTCAACATTTTCATGGCTTCCAAGGACACCAGCGGCTGTTCTGCGGCGACAACGTCCCCCTCCTGAACGTGCACGGCGATGACGCGCGCAGGTCCCGGCGCGGTCACGGACCCAGGCGAAATGGCCGGGGGCCGCGGTTCGGGGAGCAACGTGCCCTCGCGCAAGGCGATGGCAGCCGACTCAACCCCTTGAATCCAAATTGTTTCTTTCGATTCCGCCACATCAAATGACCAGCGCTGCTGGCCATCGTGCAGGGCAATTCGCTGGGCATCGCGGCTAAGCACCAAACAATTACCTGTCAGTTCAGGCAGTTGCCACAGAAGCGGCTCTGGTTGCCGCGAAATACCCCAGGCAAAGGACGAGCCCTGGGCCAACAAGGCGACGTGAACGGCGTGGCCTTCCCAATCAAACACTGTAATATCAGGACGATTCAGCACATTGCGAAAGCGCTTGCCCACTTGCGCGGCATGACGGAACAGCGCCGCCGCCACCAGCGTCAGGTCGGGGATCCCGGCAAGGTCCGGCTCGGGCGGATGTTCGGCGACGTACTGCGTGGTAATCACGCCCGAACAGAAATCGGGCTCGGTCAGGACGTCCTGTAAATACTCAAGATTATTCACCAAACCAAGCAATCGTGTTTGCTGCAAGGCCGTCGCCAAGCGCTGTAAGGCGGTCGGCCGGTCCTCCGCCCAGGCAACAACCTTGGCGATCATCGCGTCGTAATGCAGCGGCACCTGGTCACGGGCGTGCAGGCCGTGGTCAACGCGAATCCCATGTCCATGCGGGGGGTTCCACAAGAGAATCGGCCCAGATTGGGGCAAGAACTGTGCCAGCGGATCTTCAGCACACACGCGCGCTTCCACCGCGTGACCGTGAAGGCGAATGTCCTGCTGGGTCAAGGTGAGAGATTCACCTGCAGCAATGCGTAGTTGCCACTGAACCAAATCGATGCCGGCGCGCATTTCTGTGACCGGATGTTCGACCTGAATGCGCGTGTTGACTTCGAGGAAATAAAAGCTCCGGGCATGGACGTCGTAGAGAAATTCCACTGTACCTGCGCCCACGTAGCCCACATGCTGGCACAATTGCACGGCGGCGGCCGTCATGCGCGCCCGCACGGTGTCATCCAGCGCGGTACTCGGACTTTCCTCAATAATCTTCTGGTGGCGCCTCTGGACAGAACAGTCCCGTTCGCCCAAATGGATCACATGCCCGTGGCTATCGCCGAGCACCTGTACTTCCACGTGGCGGCCGCGCTCAATGTAGCGTTCCAGCAGCAACGTCGCGTCGCCAAAGGCTTCTTTGGCCTCACGACCTGCCGTTTCCCAGGCATCGGCCAGTTCCCCCGCGGACTGAACTATGCGCATACCGCGCCCACCGCCGCCGGCTGCTGCCTTGAGCAACAACGGATAACCCACGGCATCGGCTGCAGTTCTCAGGGAATCCGCGTCCAGATCCCGACCGCCGAGCTCCCGCCCAGGGACCACGGCAATGCCGACGATGCGGGCCAGGGCTTTGGCGGCATCCTTACGCCCCAAGGCCGCCATCACCTCAGGCGGCGGGCCGACCCAGGTTAGACCAGCGTCCAGGACCGCCTGGGCAAAGTCCGCTCGTTCACTCAGAAATCCGTAGCCGGGATGCACAGCGTCGGCACCACTGACCGCTGCAGCCTCCAAGAGTTTGGCGATGTCGAGATAGGGCGTCGGCCCCTGCCCTTCAACGCCAAGAAGCACAGCCTGATCGCAGAGTTGGGTGTGCAGGGCCTGGGCGTCGATGTCGGTATGCACCGCGACGGTTTGCAGGCCCAGCAACCGCGCACTATGGGCGATTCGACAGGCAATTTCACCGCGATTGGCAATCAGGAGCTTGTGCACGGTCTACATCCGGAAGACGCCAAACTGGGGCTTGCCCAGGGCAAAAACGTCGCGTTGCCAAGCCGCCTGCAGCCCGAGGGCCAGCGCCGCGCGGGTGTGCCGGGGGTCGATGATGCCATCGTCCCACAACTGCGCCGTGGCAAAGTAAGGGTCGCTTTGCCGATCAAACTCAGCCTTTACGCCAGCTTCCAGGGCCAAGAGATCCTCTTCGTCCACGGTAGCGCCCGCCTTGCGCATGGCTTCTTCCTGAACGATGCGCAACACGCGGCCCGCTTGCTCACCGCCCATCACGGCGATGCGCGAGCTGGGCCAAGTCAATAGCAGACGTGGGTCATAAGCCCGCCCACACATGCCGTAATTGCCCGCGCCAAAGCTGCCACCTACCAGGACCGTAAACTGCGGAACGCTGGCGGTCGAGACCGCGTGCACCATGGCCGCGCCGTCCTTGACGATGCCGCCCCTTTCCGCTTCGGTGCCGACCATGAAGCCTGTGATGTTCTGCAAGTACACAATCGGACAGCGTTTTTGGCAACACAGCTGGATGAACTGCGTGGCCTTTTGCGCACAAGGCGAATATAGGGGGCCATTATTGCCCAGGATCCCGCATAAGTATCCGTCAATGCGAGCGAATCCACTGATGAGGGTGGGGCCATAGCCGGCGCGGTACTCGTCGAACTCGCTGGCATCGACCAGGCGCGCGATGACCTCACGGATGTCAAAGGGAATCTTGAGATCTTCGGGCACAATGCCCAGAAGCTCTTCGGGATCGTAGGCGGGCAGCGCGGGCGCATCACGCAAGACGGCGTGCCCCGGCTTGGGCAAATTGCCAACGATCTGCCGGGCGAGGCGAATGGCGTCGGCATCATCCTCGGCAAGATAATCACATAACCCGCTGATTTCATGGTGCATAACCGCACCGCCGAGCGCCTCATCATCGGCATCTTCGCCGAGCGCCGCTTTGACCAGGGGAGGTCCGGCCAAGTAGACGTGGGCCTGACCTTTGACCATGACGGTGTAGTCGCTCATCCCCGGAACGTAGGCGCCACCGGCAGTTGCATTGCCAAAGACCACTGCAATTTGCGCCAGCCCCGCGGCCGACATGCGGGCCTGATTGCAAAAGCCACGGCCACCGCGACTGCCCGAGGCAAAAAGCTCGGCTTGAAACAGCAAATTGGCACCCGCCGATTCAACTAGGGATACGGTAGGTAGGCCATTTTCCATGGCAATCTGCTGACTGCGGATCATCTTGTCGGCGCCGACGGGATAGATAGCGCCGCCCTTGACCCGAGGCTCGTTGGCCGAAATCAGGACCGGCCGACCGCCGACGTGGCCGATGCCGGTGACGACGCCCGCCCCTGGCGCCTCGCCATCGTAGAGGTCCCATGCGGCCAAAGGGCTTAATTCGAAAAAGCTTCCGTCGCGATCGACCAGACGCTCAATGCGTTCGCGCGCAGACAGCTTGCCGCGCTTGTGCAACTTGGCCGCCGCCTTGGGCCCGCCAGCGTGTTGGACGGCACTGAGCCGATCTTGCAACACCTTTAAATTCGCGAGCATATGGGCGCACCGCTCCTGGAACTGACGGCTGCGCGGATCGAGCTGGCTGGTGAGACGTGCCATGACGGCTGTTGTCGCGCAATGACAGGCAAAGGGCAAGGGTGCCGCCGCAAGCAGGACTACGGAGAAGTGCGATCGCAGCCGCTGGACTGACCGGGTGCAAGGCAGCAATAGTCGCAGTAGCCGTTGATATTGGCTCTCTATTTGACCACGGAACGGTAGACAACGCGTTTCAACTTGCAGGTGGCGCGACGCCTCTGCCATGCTTGGGCGCGGAGGAACCATGCCGCAGCATCCCCTACTTACGCCGCTAACTACTCAGGAACAGGAACAACTTCGCGATTGGCGCCGGCATCTGCACGCCGAGCCGGAACTGTCCCTGGCCGAGTATGACACGCAGGCGTATCTGCGGCAGGCGCTGCAAAGCATGGGCGTGCAACGGGTTATCGACTGTGGTGGCACGGGCCTTGTGCTGCGCCTCGGTGGCAAGCGCCCAGGAAAGACGCTGCTACTGCGGGCAGATATGGATGCATTGCCCGTGCAAGAGCAGGCGGACGTTGCCTTTGCCTCGCGGCGGCCGGGGCTGATGCACGCCTGTGGCCACGATGCGCACATGGCCTGTATGCTCGCGACTGTTCAACGATTATTGAAGTTTGAGGCCGAATTGCCCGGGCAGGTCGTGGTCGCGCTTCAGCCGGGCGAGGAATGCGGGCGTGGGGCCGTGGCGATGATCGAACAAGGCCTGGTCGACGGACGCTGGGACGGAGGCAGCGCCGTGGAGGCCGCCATTGGCCTACACGTGTGGAGCCCTTTGCCTGTTGGAACAATCAGTTGCGCAAGCGGCCCGGTGATGGCGGCGGTCGATGACTTTACGATCACGGTGCACGGCAAAGGCGGGCACGGAGCCCTGCCGCACACAGCCATTGACTCCGTGGTGGTGGCCAGCGAAATCGTTTTGGGATTGCAGACTTTGGCTTCGCGACGCAGCGATCCACTCAAGCCCGTGGTGGTCACGGTCGGCAGTATCCACGGCGGCTCTGCCTTCAATGTCATTGCCGAAGAAGTGATTTTGCATGGCACGGTGCGGAGTTATGATACCGAGCTTGGCCGGCAGCTGCCTTTGTGGATGGGGCAACTGGTGGAACACACCGCAGCGGCCCACGGCGCGACGGCGGAACTCAGTTACCGTCGCTATACCACGGCCTTGCATAACAACGCCGGGATCGCGGATTTGGTGGCGGGCGCAGCGGCGAAGGTGGACGGCATTGGCGCTATCGATCGGCAACTGCGCATGATGGCAGGGGAAGACATGGCGTACCTGCTGCAGGCGGTGCCAGGGTGCTTCTTCTTTGTCGGCTGTGGGGGCCCTGAGGCGCAACCCCATCATTGTCCACGGTTTGTCGTCAATGAGGCGGCGCTACCCCTAGGCGTAGGCGTCTTGCTGCAGGCGACCTGGGATTTTCTTCAGGGATAGCGCCCGCACAACTGCCCGGCTCTATGGCTAATTCAACGCGGCTGGCACCGCAAGACCGCAGCCAGCGATTTGGGAAACATCTTTCATTCCCTGAATTTCCATCAAGACCCGCAGACCCGCAACCAAGCGGCGCGGCAGCAGCGGCCCCTGATAGATGAGCGCGGTGTAGATCTGTACGACGTCTGCGCCCGCCGCCATTTTTTCCCAAACATCTTGCGGTGTTGCAATACCGCCTACGCCAACCAAGGGCACCCGACCGCGCGTGT
This sequence comes from uncultured Myxococcales bacterium, assembly GCA_903840165.1. Taxonomy (GTDB): domain Bacteria; phylum Myxococcota_A; class UBA9042; order UBA9042; family UBA9042; genus CAIMEY01. Next base: position 161,768 of record CAIMEY010000078.1, read on the forward strand.
GACGATAGGCCTGCGCAATCGCCCGGGTCGCAGCCTCCTTGAGCGGCGCCCCCGAGAGGCCACCGCCGCGCACGGCATGAGGATGTCCTTGAATTTCAAGCGGTCTTGCCACGGTCGTATTGCTCAGAATCAGCCCGGCAGCGCCCCCTTGGAGTGCCGCATCCACCGAAGCATCCAGATCCGAGGGGGGCAAATCTGCCGTCATCTTCACGAGTACGGGGGTGCCTTGGGCCTCTCGCACACAGGCCTCGACAAGGGCGCGAATCGGCTGAGGGGCCTGCAACTCCCGCAATTGCGCGGTGTTGGGCGAGCTGACGTTCATGACAAAGCCGTGCCCAAGCCCCTTCAAGGCTGCAATGACCGCACAAAGGTCTTGATCCGCTGCGGCAATTGGCGTTGTCGCATTCTTGCCAATGTTCAGGAGCAACGTCGCAGGCGAGGGCCCAGCCAAAAGATGCTGTCGCGCCACGTCGACGCCCAAACTATTGAAACCCATGGCATTGATCAACGCCTTAGCTTCAGGCAAGCGGAACAGGCGCGGCTTCGAATTGCCGGCCTGCGGCTGCGGAACCAGGGTGCCGACCTCGACCAGACCAAAGCCGAGCCAGGACCAAGCGCCCAAGCAACTCGCATTCTTGTCCAGGCCGGCAGCCAGACCGATCGGATTGAGCAGTTCCCGCCGCAAAAAGCGCGTCGGCAAGCTAGGTTGAGGCAGCCACGCCGGCGGTGACGGCAAATGTTGCAACGCCACCAGAACGCGCTCGTGGGCACGTTCCGGGTCCTGAAGAAACAGCAGCGGCGCAATCAGTTCGTCGTACAACACAGGCGCAGTGTGCCGCGATCAAGCCTATGCCGCCAGGGCCAAGCGCTGCCGCCACGAGCCGATGCCAGCCAGCAGGGGCACCAGGGTGCAAAACAACAACGCAAGCACGAGGTTGGTCAAGGACTCGCTGACGCCGAGCATGGCAATCGCCGACCGCTCCGCCAGCTGAACGTGCTGCACATACTTGAAGGTGCTGATCAATCCAGTGATGCAACCCAGAGTCCCCGATGCCAGGGTCGCCAGGCCCAGACCGATCATCAGCGGCAGCCAACGCGCCTGTGGGGTTAGGGCATGACGCACGGCGAGCACCAAGGCCGCGCTGCCGAGCGCCAGGGTTGGCCACATGCCGAATCCACCTTCGAGAAAGAAATTGCTAATCATACTCATGTTCTTCTCCTCTACGCCGAAAGGGGAGCCGTGGCGCGGCCCCGGGTCCTACAGGCTTGGACGCGCACGCAGCCATTTGGATCTAACCCTAGGCGACGGCAGCGGCAGAAGGGCGAAAATGGCTTTCCAATGGCGCAATTGCCGGCGATTGGACAGGCGGTTGCGACAGGGCTACCTTTGTTGGCGTTGGCCCGTCAGCCGGAGGACTCGATGCTGCATCCGTCTCAGCCCCAGGTATTGCGTCTTGTTTCAGCGTTGTTGCTGATTTTGTTGGCCCTGCTGACCAGTTGTGACGCCATCGACAAAGCCCGCATGAAGGTCTTGGGTATCCAAGTCTGCAAACCGGAAGTGGAAACAGCAGAATGGGTGCTCATGGAAGTGGTGCTCGCGGCCAAAGATGCCGATGAGGAACGCGGCTGGGAGCGCTTGCAAAAAGTGCTGCATAGTTCAGAACGTACGGCCAATGCCCTGCGCGGCTGGCACGAGGGCAACTGGCCGCGGATGCGCAAGCAGGTCAAGGACTATTTGGACGATCAGGGGTGTTTCACGTTGCGCGACTTCAAGGCGCAGCAGGGTGAGCGCGGCGTGGACTTCTTTATAGAGAATCGATCTCGCGACTTACCTACTCCCTGCGCCGTCTATCAAGACGAGAACAACAACCACTTGTGGCGGGTCAAACGTTGCAGCCTCTAGGGGCCTAATGGGCCGAGCGTGGCCGACCGAGCGTTGCCGACCGAAATTGGCGCTGCATATCATTGACTCCTTGAGGTTTTTCTTGATGCGCCAAGTGATCGAGCGAGGCCTGAGTGCCCTGATTGCCCGATGGCTGCTCGATGGCGGTGCGGAGGCGGTGTTTTCTCGGATCGAGAACGCCAAGGCCCTGCGCCCCGAAGAACTAGCGCAACTGCGTGCAGATACAGAACAACGGCTCCGGGCGGTGCACCAAGAGGGCCAAGCGTACCTGGAAACTGCAACTGGCGTGCTGCAGGGTCTGAGCGCAATTGTCCCTGATTTGCAAGGGTTAATGCGCATTGCCGGCTCAACGGTGGCCACTGTCGCCGCCCGATCCGCAGAATCGGCCGCTGCCCACGCGCAAAGCCTAGCGGACCGCCTAGCACAGGCCCAAGAGCGCGCCCAGGCTGAGGAAATGTCGCGCGCCCATGCACAGGCTTGCCCGAATTCTGCTGCAGTCGCGGCAAATGGCCCACAAACACCTGAAACTGCAGCACAAGTGGATGCCGACGTGCAGGCCAAAGCAGCGGGGGGAGTCCCATGAGCGCCCTAGGCCAACTGCTGCGTCTACCACAATATGTGCGTAATCTTGCACGCTTAAGGCAGGTCCTTGGCGTTTTTGCCAAGCACGGCTTCGGGCACGTGGTGGAGCGCGCAGGCCTGGATCGCTACCTCAGCTTGGGCACGCGCGCCGACCTGTCCGACACGGCCGAGTCCTTGGCGCAGCAGACCTGGGAGACCCGTGTTCGCCTTTGTCTTGAAGCACTTGGACCGACGTTTATCAAGCTCGGCCAGATGGCGGCGACCCGGCCCGACCTCATTCCGATGTCGCTCATCTTTGAACTGCGCAAGTTGCAAGACGATGTGCCGTCCTATGATTTCGCCCATGTCGAGCAGACGATCGTCGAAGACCTTGGCAAGCCACTGCTTGAATTATACGCGACTTTTGAGCGAGCGCCTTTGGCCGCCGCTTCGATCGCGCAAGTCCACCGCGCCACACTGCACACGGGCGAAGAAGTGGTGGTCAAGGTGCAGCGCCCCAACCTCGAGCGAATCATCCACAACGACCTAGAATTGTTGATGATGGTTGCGGCGGCGGTGGAGGAAAGAGTCCCTGAAGTCCGCGCTTTTCGACCAGCCGATGCCATCGACCAGTTTGCGCGGAACCTGCGGCGTGAGACCGATTTTGACAATGAACTCAATAATATTGAACGATTCCGCACCAACCACGCCGCCAATCCCGACCTTCACCTGCCCGTCACGTACCCGCAGTTGTCATCCAAGCGCCTGATTACGATGGAGTTTATCGACGGCTGCAAGGTCACAGACATTGCCAAGCTCAAGGCCTGGGAAATCTCCGGTGCGCGCATCGCCGACATCGGCATCACCGTGACGTTGGCTTCGATTTTCGACCACGGCTTCTTCCACGCCGACCCGCATCCTGGCAATTTCTTTGTGCTTCGCGACGGTCGCATTGCCCTCATCGACTTCGGCATGATGGGCACGGTCGACCGGGACACCACCGATGACCTGCTGTCCTTCTTGGTCGCCTTGCTGCTGGGCGATCCGGAAATGTTAGTCACACAATTCATCGACTTGGGCCTGGTCGATGACACCGTCAACGTGCGCGCCATGCAGGGCGAGATCAGCGAAATCATTCGACGCTACAATGGCTTGTCGCTCAAACAGGTTGACATCGGCATCTTCATCAGCGAAGTCTTTGAAGCCGTGGTGCGCTACCGGGTGCGGCTGCCGGTCGAACTCATCCTCATGGGCAAGTCCATCTCGACGATGGAAGGAATTGCCCAAGATATTCATCCAGATTTCAATCCCGTTGAGTCCCTGCGCCCGCAGTTGGTGCGCCTCTACGCCGCCCGCGTCTTGGACCCTAAGAACCATTCGCGCAAGATCTACCGAGTCATTCATGATTACGTAGGGTTGGCGCGCATCCTGCCGGGTGAAATTCGCGCGTTGCTGCGGCGTGCACGGCAGGGGGAACTGCACCTGCAACACACCGATACTGGTGCGGATTTACGGGCCCAGCGCCAGGAACGCAACGTCAATCGGGTGGTGCTGGCCTTGCTGAGTCTGACCTCGTGGGGACTATTTACGGTGGTGCTGCCCAATGCCGTACATGGTCAGCGATTTGACGTATTTTGGTGGTATGCGCTCGTCCTGGGCCTGCAAGGTCTGGGCTCGGGCGCGCTGGTGACGCTGTCTTTGTTGCGTTCGCGTGAGATTTAGCCCAGTTGGGCAGGCTACGCGACAAATGCTAGGGAGGATTCAATGAAACGATTGTTTAATCAAGGCTTTATCTCGGTGCCTCTGCTGCTTTGCACAACCCTGTCCGTCTGGACGATGGGCTGCACCGCGGTGTCGCGCGAGGCCTATGATCGGGACCTGGCTGCGATGAAGACCCAGCAAGACCTCTTGGAATCGCAGAAGAAAGCGACGTCCGAGCAGTTGACGGACCGCGAGGCCAAGCTCAAGCAATGCCTCGATGTCGGTCAAGGGTGCCAACGCGAAAAGCAGGCGCTCCAGGAGGAATTGACCAGTACAAAGAAGGCGTTGGATGCCTGCACGACCAATCGTGGTCAGGGTGCCAAGGAACTGGCGAGTTGCCAAATCGAGCGCGACAAACTGCAGACGGACAGCCGTGGCAAGGACGCGGCCCTGAGGCAAGCCCAGGAGAACTATAAGGTTCTGCAGGACAAGCTGGCCAAGGTGGAAGCCAGCATTGGTCAAGTGCGGCAGCGGCTGCAGAAGCTGGTCGATAGCGGCAAGCTGCGGGTCGTTCTGAAAAATGGCTTTCTAGTCATTGAGATGCAGTCAGACATCTTGTTTGACACGGGCAAGGCGGACCTCAAGGCGGCGGCCAAGCCGGTATTGCAGGAACTCGCTGCGGTGTTGCAGACGATGGCCGATCGGCGTTTTCAAGTCGCTGGGCATACGGATAACACTGGGACAGCACAGCTGAATTGGCGCCTCTCAGTACAGCGGGCTCTGGCCGTGGTGGAGGAACTGGTGGCCGACGGCGTGCAACCAGCGAGCCTGAGCGCGGGCGGTTACGGGCCCTATGTGCCTGTGGCGGCGAATGATTCGGATGACAACAAGCAGCGCAATCGCCGGGTCGAGTTCCTCTTACTCCCCGATCTCAGCGACTTGCTCAACCTGTCCAAGTAGCCCTCGGCCATCGCGGGACTTCAAGGCGGCATCATGGGCCACGTTGTGCGAGCGGCGCTGTGCACTTGCATCGTATTTTTAGGTGGTTGCGGCGCTATGGTCGGCACGCTCATCGGTGCCAGCGCTGGCACGGGCCTGGGCTATGCCGGCGGGCACCCGGTGATCGGCGGCGTTGTGGGTGGCCTTGTCGGCGTGGTCGCGGGCGGAATGGTCGATATGCAGAGCGAATGGCGCAAACCTATGCCCATTACCCAGGGCCCAGATGCCGAGAAATTCCGCAAAGCATCTGATTTTTCCGCCCGAATCCGCGCCGCCGAACTCGGTGAATCGCCATGCCCAGCTGTGCGTCTAACCACCAAGCCCTCACCGGGCGTGCGAGGTTCCCATGAAGACGCGCTTGCTATCCCTGACGCTCCTGGTCGGTTGCTACGTGGCATTGCCAGCCCAAGCCGATGAAATTCACGATCAAATCACGGCCCAAGGCCTAGTTGAAGTCGCGGCCGGTATTTACGCAGTTCCAGACGCGTCACCGCCTGTTTGGTTCACAGAATCAGGCTATTACACATGCTCCGCTGGTTCGTGGGCGATGTCCGAAGGCGGCGAAGCAGCCTGGCAGGACATGGGCGTCGCCAACATCCCGCAAGGATTACGCAATGCGGTGGACGCTGAATCCTACGCCCGCTACGGCGTCTGCCCAGGAGATCCACTACCGGCACCGATGGCTTCGGTAATGACAGGGCCAACGGTCGTCGTGTACGGCGGTTTGCCCCGCATTGTGCGCTTTGGCCCTCTGTGGTCGACAGGTTACCGGCCTTATTACGGGCATGTGCGCGTATTGCCTCCCCCGGTCTACTTTGCCCATCGCGGCGGAGGCTATGGCGGCGGCTACGGCCGTGGTTACGTCGCACCACCGGTCGGCGCAGGACGCCCAATGTACGCACCTCGGCCCATGTACGCGCCCAGCCGTCCGGCCTACGCACCCGCCCCGGCGTATCGGGCAGCGCCCATGCCTTCTTACCGAGGCCCTTCGCCTAGTTACCGGGCAAGCCCGGCCCCCGCCTTTCATGGTGGCTACGGCGGCGGCAGCTACGGTGGCGGTCATGGTGGTGGCGGCTACGGCGGCGGCCATGGCGGCGGAAGAGGCGGCGGGCACCGCTAGAGCGCCAGTGCGGACTGCACCTACGGCGTTAGCTGGCACTTGAGGGTGCGACTGAGGCGATAAGCCGCTGGATCAATGGCAGATTCACACGTGCCGATGACTTGACCGTCGCTACCGTGCAAGCGCGCCTTGACCTGCCCAAAACTCGTTTCTGTCCAAGCTGTTTCGCCAAAGACCGTCGCGGTCTCCAGCCAGGGCCCGTGACGCGTCGCCTGAGGTTGGGGAGGCGTGTCGCGCGACCAACGCTCGGCCGTCGGGACCAAGCCGATGGGCATGGAACTAGGCAAACCTGCTAGAAAATTGCTACCCGGCTTACCCGGGAGGCCGCTGCTGACAAAGGGCGTGCCCCCCTGGGCTAAGGGCCAAGGCTGCCAAGACTGCCCATTGTCCAAAGTTAGAGTGATTTTGCTGAGCTGCAGCGCAATGTCGGGGTCGAGGATTAGCCTCAGTTCCGCCGCCATGCCCCACGCCAAATTCGGCAACAAAGGCATAGGCTTAACGCGCGCGAATACCGACACGCCATTGGTTCCCGGGTGCTGGCGCAGCACCAACTTGGCCGCTTCCGTCTTGCGCCGGCCCACTTCGGCCTGACTCGCCGCGGGCGTCAAGTCGCGTAGCTCTTGGGCCGCGAGCAGTTCTCGCAGCAAGGGTGCAACAACATTGCCATACTGCGTCGGTACGCCGGCCTGCTGCATCAAAGCCTGTCCCCAACGCAGCAGCAGAGGCAACAGGTCCTGACGCGGCACCAGAATTTGTCCTTTGGCATCAGTCACATCAAAGAGCAGTCTCTCGCCCATGATGCCGCAACGCGCAATTTCCAGGTCGGGCCGCGCCTTGGCCGCAAGCAGGACGGGGTTGCAGGTCTGCTCATAGCCGCGCACCGACCCAGCCAGAGGCAGCCAGACCGACATAACCACCCAGCCTGCTGGCCGATTGCCGTCGCAAGTAGGCTCCGCTAAACGCTTATCCTGCAAGACGTTTTGCACCAGGCCATAGGCAGCGCCCAGGATCACTTCGACAGCGGGCTCGGCGGCAGGCATGGCCAGGCCCTCGTCATGGTCCTTCTGGTATTGAGCCATGGTTTTATTCATCATTCCGCGGGCTATCGCCCCCTGGAGCGCCATGCAATCCTGAATCATCGGTTGACAAGCCGCCGCCTGCCCCGCCGCCACTTGGTCCAGGCGCGCGCGAATTCCCGCCGGTATGGCCCGCGTTTGCTCGGCCTGCTGCAAAAGCCTCTCTTCAATGGCCTTGTGCAACTGCGCACGGGCACTGGCAATGAGGCTCAATTCTGGACGCGCCAAGGCCATCAGTTCGATTTGCTTGCCGGCCTGCTCCAGCTGCCCCGCATCGATTTGCCCAAGCGTTGAGCCTAGTTGACGAACTTCCTGGGCCGACACGACACCGCCTTGGCCCCGCGATTGCCAGCGTTTATCCAGCAATTGCGCAATTTTATCGGCCAGACGACGCTCGATACCAAAGACGTCGTCAGAGGGCCCTTGCTCACTGGCGCTCAAGGCTACCTGCGCCGTCTTGACCTCGACGAGCCGGGCATCCACGCGCAACAGCTTGTCTGCAATGATGAATCCACCGACCAGAACGTGGCTGGCGCCCAAGCCTTTGCCCATCTTCTGCGCCGTCGCCGGATCGACAAAAGCCCCTTGCTGCAGGCCGAGTTCCTGCACGACCCCATCGAGGTGGCTGCGTTCGACCAGCGTCAGCGCCTGCAGACCTTCCAAGTCCGACGTCAGCATCTCCGCGAAACCACGGGCAAAAGGCTGCCATTCCTGGCTCTTGCCGTGGTTGGTCAGCGGGGCAATGGCAAGACGCCAAGGCGCAGTCGCCGCGTGAGCGGGCTGCACCAGACCTACACTGCCGAGGATCACAATGATCAGCCCAAGCAGTTGGCCAATCGGGCCTGATTCCTGTGGTCGTGGCAATCCGCTAAAATCCATTATTCAGGCCCACTTGCCCATAGTGATCAGCCAGGGCGCTGCCTTTGCGCGCCTTGGTCGTCGCATCGTAGCTGAACATGCCCATCTTGATCTGATTGACCCCATGATTCCATTCGTAATTGTCTACAAGCGTCCAGTAGAAGTAGCCGCGCACATCGGCCCCTTCTACAATGGCTTGATGCAGTTGCGTCAGATGTGGCTGCAGGTAGTCCGCGAAGGACGTTGACTTGTCGCCGCCCGAGCCATTTTCAGTAATGATCATAGGGAGTTTATACTTCGACGCCCACATGACGACGTCGTGAATTCCTTGGGGGAACGTGTCGAAGGCATTGAGGCTGGGCAGGAAGTCCAAGTACTTGAAATCTTGGCCTCCTGGGATGGAACCGGCGGCAACCAACATGCGCGTGTAGTAGTTGATGCCGATGAAGTCCATGCGGCCCTTCATGTCGTCGCGGTGCTCGTCGACCACGCCATCGAGGTTGCGGTCGAGGTCGCCGAGAATGGTGGCATCCAAAAACTCCTGATTATACACGTAATCTGCGTGCTTTGCCGCTGCTACGTCCTCTGGCTTGCTGGGGTCCTTGGGCACGACCGCCGCGAGGTTGGCGACGATGCCGACCTGAGCCAATACGCCGTCACCATTGGCATCCTGCGTGTCGTACTGGTGCACGGCATCGACCATCAGGCAATGCGCTTCCATCATGTTGAAGGCGACGCCCACGCCCTCGGTGGTGCGCAGCGGGACGCCGGGCGGATTGGTGCGCTCGGCCGTCGGCAAGATGTAACCCGCCAGAACTACAGCGAATGGCTCGTTGATGGTGCCCCACAAGTCGACGTCGCCGCCGAACTCCTGCGCGCAAAAGCCGGCATACAGCGCAATCGCCTTAAGGATTCGGGCTTTATCGAGCCATCCGCGGTTCTTGCAGGTGTCGAGGTCGGCGTGACAAGCCTTGCCATCGTGCAACCACAGGGGCAGCGTGTAGTGATTGAGCGTGATCAACAGGCTGATCTTATTAGCTTTAGCCGCAGCAAAGATCTTGTGGTAGCTAGCGACGGCATCGGCGTTGGCGTACTGCTTGAGGTCCGCCACGGAATTCGCTTTTTCCGCCGTGGCATCCGGGAACAGACGGCTCCACTCTAAGGAATAGCGTAGTGCGTTGTTATGCAGGGTGTTTCTCGCCAGGTCAATGTCTCCTGGCCAGTTCTGCCAAAAGCCGGGCCCTGCCGACACGGGGTCGCCAGAGCCAAAGGTCGACTTGTCAGCCACCAACTCAGGATCGCTAACCCATTGATACCAATCACTATTTGCGTCATTGCACGCAGAAGCCGGCAAGGTGGGGCAGCCCATGTCGACTTGGAAGCCAGCGATGGCCGTTCCCCAGAGAAACCCTTTGGGAAAGCTGTGTTGCAAGGTCACCGTACTGTCGCCGGCTGCAGCGTCCGCGTTGGCCCCAGCCGTGTCCTTGGACGAACAGCTCACAACTATGCAAAATAACAGAACAACCCAAGCCGACAAGCCGACAATTCGCTGCATCGTGCCTCCCCCAAAGCGGTCGCCCCTTCGGCGTCCTTGGCAGTATCATCAACGCCTCGGCCAATGCTGGCAAGTCTGCGCCTTTAGGCCTGTTCAGCGGCGCAGACCCAGGAAATTGCCAGGGTGGCCGCCCCGCCGTACGCTGCAGGCCCGGTCTGCCTTGGCCTAGTGGAGTGAGATGCGCGCCTTTCGCCTAATTTCCATGTGCTTGCTTACCAATGTCACGCTAAGCCTGCCCGCCATGCTGGCCCAGGCCGATGAGGGCATGTGGCCCCTGAATCGCTTTCCAACCAAGACCTTCCAAGATCGCCACGCCTTTGCGCCGACAGCTGCTTGGCTAGATCACGTGCGTCTGGCGTCTGTCCGTTTCAATTCCGGAGGTTCGGGCTCTTTTGTCGCGCGCACTGGCCTGGTCATGACCAACCACCACGTGGGCACGGACTGCATTCAGAAGCTCAGTCAGGCCGGAAAGGACTTGATCGGTAACGGTTTTCTCGCCAACACGTCCACTGAAGAGTTGCGCTGCCCGGACCTCGAGCTCAACGTCTTGCAAGAGATGCGGGATGTCACGGCCGAGATCCAAGCAGCTATTCCTAAAGGACTTTCGCCCGCAGCGACCAATGCCGCGCAGAAGGCCGCGCTTTCGCAGGTGGAAAAGGCGTGCACGGAGAAGACCCACGACCGCTGCGATGTCGTGACCTTGTACGATGGCGGCCTATTCGACCTGTATCGCTACCGTAAGTTCACGGATGTACGCCTAGTTTTCGCGCCTGAAGGGCAGATTGCATTCTTTGGTGGCGACATCGACAACTTCACGTTTCCTCGATTTGATTATGATATGGCGCTGTTTCGCGTCTATGACCAAGGCAAGCCCTGGGTCACAGACCATTTTCTGACGTGGAATCCAGAGGGTGGGCGCGACGGCGACCTGGTCGTGACCTCGGGACATCCTGGCTCCACCGCGCGCCTGATGACCGTCGCGGAAATGAAGACCTTGCGCGACGTGGTTTACCCGGGGCGAATTGCGGAGTTAGATCGCATTCATGCGGCGCTTGTCGATTATGCCCAGCGCTCACCTGAAGCCGATAGGCAGCAAAAGGCGATTCGCCACGGCGTCGACAACGCGCGCAAAGCTTTGGGCGGCTACCTCAAGGCGCTGACGGACGATGCGCAGTTGCAGCAGAGGGCGCAAAAGGAGCTGTCGTCCGATAAGAACGCGGACTTCAAGAGCAATCGCGAGGCCATCGACAAGACCCAGCCAACGCTGCGGCACCTCTGGCCACGGCTACGGTTGCTGGAGCAGACGACGATGAACAGTAAACTGCTCGGTATTGCGCGGCATTTGCTGCGGATGCGCGCGGAACTGTCTAGGCCCGAGGGCGAGCGACTGCGCGAATACCGCAGTTCTAACCTCGCCTCTGTGGAATTGGCTTTGTATTCGCCGGCGCCTGTCTATCTGGAGCTGGAAGAGGCCTTGCTGACCGAGGCGCTGCAGAGGCTGGCGCTGACCCTAGGTGCCGAGGATCCTTTGACAGTTCAAGTGCTTGCGGGACTCACGCCCCAAGCCCGGGCCAAGGCCCTGGTCAAAGGCTGCACCTTGGCCGACGTGAGTGAGCGCAAGCGGCTGGCTGCGGACGGCAAAGCCTTGGATTCTAGCGCGGATTCGCTGCTGGCACTGGCGCGCATCCTCGATGGACCGGCCCGGGCGGCGCGCAAACAGTTGGAGGATGAGGTGGAAGGCCCGGTTAAGGCTGGACATTCCGCATTGGCGCGTGCTGCGTTCGCTGCGCAGGGCCAAGCCGAGGCCCCGGACGCAACGTTCACGCTCCGGCTTTCTGTCGGTAAAGTGGCTGGATATACGGAAGAAAATGGCGCGAAGATGGCAGCCTGGACGACCTACGGTGGCCTCTTCGCCCGCAGCGACAAGGCGCACAACGAACTGCCCTGGCAACTGCCGCCACGTTGGCTCAAGGCCCGCGATCTGCTTGATATGTCAGTGCCTTTCAATGCGGCGAGTACCAATGACATCATCGGCGGCAACTCCGGCAGTCCCATTGTCGACCGCGACGGTAAGCTGGTTGGCCTCATCTTTGACGGCAATATCCAAAGTCTTTCCGGGCAGTTTTGGTACGATGGCAGCCGCAACCGCGCCATCTGGGTCCATGCCAAAGGCCTGATCCAAGCGCTGCGCAAGGTATATGGCGCAGAGGCGCTCGCCAAAGAGTTGCTGGGGAACTAGAAACCCTGGCAAATCAGGTGGATTGAGCTCACTTTTCACCAGTCTGTAGCGAGGTTTGCGTGTCTATCGATCGCCGTGCCTTCTTGGCGCGCACATCCCAGTTGGCGGCTTTGACTTGCACAACGGCGATAGCGGGCCGCGCTTGGGCTCGCCACCCGGAACTCTATGGACCCTCGGGCCCTGCGGGCGCAGATCCTCCTGATTTTAAAGTTAATGTCGCTGTGCCCGGCCCTGTTCGCACACCGTTACGCCACACGATCAACTGGGGACAGGACAGCAGCGACCCGTCTACAGTCTTGATGTTCCGCGGCAATCCGGCGCACACCCATTATGGTTCGGGCCGCATCGCCGACCGCTACAAAATCGGCTGGACCCTGCAATGCCCTGACTATCCTGCGATTTTACACGGCAATCCTCACGTTTGGCGGGGCCCGGGCTGGTCTGGGCAGGCCAGCGTCCTGGGCAATCGCGTGTTGATTGGCACCACGTCGCGCTACTTGTACTGCCTAGACCGTGAAACAGGCGGAATTGCTTGGAAAATCGCGGCGCAGCGCATGTTCAAGTCGAGCTGCTGCATCTATCGCGACCGCGCCTACATCGGCTGCGTCGACGACCACCTGCGCTGTATCGACGTCCAAAGCGGCCATATCGTCTGGCAATGGAATACCGGCGCAGATATGGATAGTTCGCCCATCATCGCCGGGGGCAAACTCTACGTTGGCAGTGAAAAGGGGGCCATCCTCTGTTTGCAGCCTGAAGATGGAAAAATCCTTTGGCGTCATGAGGTTGATACGGCTCCCACCGACCCTCCGGGCGGTCGTGGTGTGGAAAGCACGTGCACCGTCGTCGATGGCCGAGTCTACGCCGGTTGTTATCAGGGCTGGGTCTATTGCCTGGATGCCAACACTGGAAAACGTTTATGGAAATTCAAGACGGACGACGACACCGATTCCAGCGTCTGCATCTCCCGCGACAGCCATGGTGAGATGCGCGCCGTGGTGGGCTGCGAAAGTGGCATTCTCTATTGCTTTTCAGCCAAGACCGGCCAGGCGTTGTGGCAGGTGACGACCGGCGCAGGCATCTGGTCGAGCCCAGCCATCGTCGGCGATCGGGTGTGGGTTGGCAGTGATGACGGGCACTTATACTGTATCGACCTGCTGAGCGGCCAGGTCGTGTGGAAGCAAGCCGTCGGCAGCGTCTGGTCGAGCCCCTGCGTCTTGGGCGACCGCGTCGTATTCGGCTCGCGCGACCACAACTTCTACGTGCTGGATGCTGGCGACGGGCGCATTGTCTCCAAGCTAACCCTTGGCGGACACTGCATTTCTACGCCCTGCGTCGTCGACGGTGACATCTACCTCGGCAGCCATGGCGGCGACTTCCACCGCTTAGTCCCTGCGTAATGTTTTGTCGCACCTGGGTGATGTGCAAAGCGGATGGCTTGCCCTAGCTTCTCTCAGATTAACTCATATATTCAGATGGTTATATCCGGCAAATGGCTCAGTTGATGGACGTGCTAGCGTGGCGCTCAACCATGCAGTAGCATGGCGCTCATCGACCGTGTTGTCGGCCATTTGGCGCCATGGAGTTCAATCATGTCTGGTTGTTGGACGATGAATCGCTGTGTCGCACCAGTGACGCCGCTGCCGTGGCGGACCGGTATCGGCCTGGTGCTTGCCCTGCATTTGGGCTGCTCAGGGGGCGGGGCCAGCGCCACGGAGTCAAGCGACGTCGGCAGCACGTTCGCCGATAACGGCGGATCTCTTGATGATTTAGCGGTCGGCACCGACGTATCGACGGTCGAGATCGCGCCAACCGAAGATCTAGTCAAAGCCGATCTAGGCAGTGACAGCGGCCCCGCCCAGTCCGACGCGGGTTGCAGTGGCGGCGGCAGCGCCGGCTGCCCATGCACGGAAAATGGCGAATGCGACACGGGTTTTTGTGTTGAAACAGCCGATGGCCACGCCTGCGCGGGGCTCTGCAACGGCAACTGCCTGCCCGGCTATGCTTGCCATGCTGTGACCAGCACTGGCGGCGATGTAGTCAACCTATGCCTACCTGCGCAGCCCCGCTTGTGCGAACCCTGTGGCGCCGACAGCGACTGCAACAACGTGCTCGGCGGTTCGGACTCCCGCTGCGTCGCCTATCCCGCCACCAATGGCGCGTTGATCGGGCAGTTTTGCGGCACGGCCTGCGATTCCAAGACGCCGTGCCCCTTGGGCTACAGCTGCGACGGGCGCCTGAGCGTCGCCGGCGTCAAGGCCAACGTCTGCATACGCGACGACCAAGTCTGCCCCTGCGACGCGCGGGCCATTGCTGCGGAATTACCAACGATTTGCAGCCTTGCAAACGGCATCGGCAAGTGTTCGGGCAAGCGCGCCTGTGGCAGCACGGGGCTGAGTGCCTGCGACGCACCCGCGGCTGTGACGGAGACGTGCAACCTGCTCGACGACGATTGCGACGGCCAAACCGATGAACCTGGCAACGGTTTATGCGACGACGGCAAGCCGTGCACCTATGACAACTGCATCGCCGGCCAATGTCAGCACCCGCCGGCAAGCGGCCCCTGTGACGACGGCAGTGCCTGCACGCAGCAAGAGGCGTGCGAATTCGACAAATGCATTGGAAAGACAGTTGATTGCAGCGACGGCAATCCGTGCACGCTGGACAACTGCGACCCCGTCAAGGGCTGCAGCAATCCGCTGGACAATGGCGCTGCGTGCAGCGACGGCAATAGCTGTACCATCGGCGACGCCTGCAACGGTGGACTCTGCCTGCCGGGAACAGCGACCGAGTGCCTCGATAATAACCCTTGTACAACAGATAGTTGCAGCGCCATCGCCGGTTGCATTTTTGAGGCCAACTCCCTGCCTTGCACGGACAACGATGTCTGCACCACCGTCGACGTCTGTGCCAACGGCGCGTGCAAAGGCGGACCGACCCTGCCCTGCCAGGATGGCAACGCGTGCACCACGGATGCCTGCGACGCCAGCAAAGGCTGCGTCTTTGTTGACATCGTCGGGCCCTGCGACGACGGCAACGCCTGCAGCAGCGGCGACACCTGCGCGGCGGGAATCTGCAAGCCCGGCAGCGCTTTACCTTGCAATGACAACAACCCTTGCACCGACGACGGCTGCGACTGGCAAAAGGGCTGCACCCACAGCGCGGGCAGCGGCCCTTGTTCGGACGGCGATGCTTGCACGTTGAACGATGTGTGCAGCGACGGCGTTTGCCAGAGCGGCCAGGCCAACGACTGCCTCGACGCCAACCCATGTACCACCGATTCCTGCGACAATCTAAAGGGTTGCCTACACACGCCGAGCACGCAGCCGTGCAGTGACGGCAATGTGTGTACCGTCGGCGATGCCTGCAATGCCGGCCTGTGCTGGCCGGGCAAGGGCGCGGTGTGCGACGACGACAATCCGTGCACCAATGACCTGTGCGACCCGCTCAAAGGCTGCCTCGCCACTGCGAATTCACTGGGTTGCAGTGATGGCTCGGTGTGCACGGTCGGCGACCTCTGCCAGGGCGGGCAGTGTCAGCCGGGCAGCAACATCAGCTGCAATGATGGCAACGCTTGCACGGACGACGGCTGCGACGCGGCAAAGGGCTGCCAACACGCCAACAATGAAGCGGTTTGCGACGATGGCAGCGTGTGCACGATCCTCGATAGTTGCGCGGGCGGTCTGTGCACAGCCGGCGGTGTCAAGAACTGCGATGACGGCGCTGCATGCACCACCGATAGCTGCGACCCCAAAGCAGGGTGCGCAAATGCTGCAAATACAATAGCTTGTGACGATGGGAATGCGTGTACTACCGGCGATGCGTGCGCCAATACGGTCTGCTTGCCCGGCAAGGCGACGTCCTGTGACGACGCCAACCCTTGCACCGACGACAGCTGCGACAAGGCCACTGGCTGCAAACACCTTGCGAATACAGCGAATTGCAATGACAGCAACGCCTGCACCAGTGCTGACATTTGTGGAGGCGGCTCTTGCCAGGGCGGCAGCGCAGTGGCGTGCGACGACAAGAATCCTTGCACAACAGATAGTTGCAATCCAGCCTTAGGCTGCGTCTACGCGGCCAATTCCGCGCCTTGCGACGACGCCAACCCTTGCACCTTGGGCGATGCCTGTGCGGCCGGCGGGTGCAAGGCGGGCGTCGCCAAAAACTGTGATGATGCCAATGCTTGCACCACGGACACCTGCGACAGCAAGACCGGCGCTTGCACCTATGTCAACGCCTGCACCTGCACGTTGCCCGGGACGGCCATCACATTTGGCGCTGCAATCACAGTTGGTTACACGAACTCCGGTGCCATTGCCGCTGGAGACATGAACGCCGATAGCAAACTGGACTATATCCAAGAGCACGTGGCGACACACATCGACCTTGGCATCAGCACGGGCGCGGCAACTTTCACCAATGTCACGAGCTTAGCAACCCCCGCGGCCCTCAAGCGCGTGGCCATGGGCGATGTCACGGGCGACGGCAAGGCGGACATGGTGGTCACGGCCAGCAACAACGTCGTTGGCGTTTCCCCGAGCACGGGCGCGACCTTTAGCGCCCACACCGATTACGCGACCGGCGGCACCACGCCTGAAGGGTTGGTTTTGGTCGACCTTACCGGCGATGGAAAACTTGATATTGCTGTAATTCACAGTGGTTCTGACACGCTCTCGGTCTTTGTCAACAACGGCGCTGGCACCTTTGCAGCCGCCGTGACGAGCGTCGTGCCCCGCGGAACCCGCATTGTTGCTGGGGATTTCAACGGCGATGGCAAGATGGACTTGGCCACCTCGGCGTCTGTGGTGCTCGGGGTTCACGTCCTCATCGGCACCGGCACAGCGACGCCTAAGCCGGCGGTACTCCTCAGCCTTCCCAGCGTCAGCGCTGGCCTGGTCGCGGGCGATTTCAACAAGGATGGCAAGATCGACCTCGTCGCTGCCAATGGACCGCGGGTAAGTACCTGTTTAGGCAAAGGAGATGGCACATTTGCGGCTGCAATCCACACCACGATTGCCAATGCAGCCGGTGCGCCGGACTTGATCGCTGCGGACTGGGACAACAATGGTTCTTTGGACTTAGGCATCAACAACGTGCCGGCGGGTCAAGTGGAACTGTGGCTCAGTCCCTGCGACGGCACCTTCAGCGCGGCGGGCGTCGTGATTGCAACGGCGGCCGGCGTCGACGTGCTGGTCGGCGACTTCAATGCCGACGGCAAGAAGGACATCATGACGGCCAACGCCTTAGGACCACGCATCTTTTTGAGGCAGTAAGGTCCCAATGGCGCGGCAAAGCGAAGGCGATTTTGCCCGTTCGCGCAGGTGCTGCCAACGGCGTCGCGAGCGAGCCCTCAAGCCCTGAAAACTACAGGTCTAAGTTGCGCACATTGAGCGCATTGGCCGTGATGAAGTCGCGGCGCGGCTCCACTTCGTCGCCCATCAGCACGTTGAACACGCTGTCGGCGTTGACCGCATCTTCCACCTTCACCTGTAGAATCGTGCGCTTGGAAGCGTCCATGGTGGTGGCCCACAGGTCTTCCGCGTTCATTTCGCCCAATCCCTTGAAACGATTGAGCTGTACACCTTTGCTGCCGAACTCGAAGATGCGGTCCAAGATGGACTCGAAATCGTCGACCTCAAGGACCGTCGTACCCCGTTCGAGCGTGTACATCCCGACGCCGAGAGCATTTTCCACTTCACTAATGCGGGTTTGCAAGAGGCGAAAGTCCGAACCAGCGACCATGCGCTTGTCGATATGCGTCGTGCGGGTCACGCCTTCCTTGCGCGTCTTGACCTCAATGCTGCCGTTGATGTGCCCGGTGGCCTCCTCGTGCGCGAGATGCATCCGAGCACTGGGGTTGCCCATGGCCGGATGGTGTGCGCGTAGCCAGTCGAGACCGGTCTGAATTGCTTCTTGCAATTCCCCTTCATCATCAAGCAGTTCCGGCGTCAGGCGTGTCGACTTCACAAAGCCTGCGACGACTCGGTCGTCCTGCTGGGCACCGAGGCGCTTGCACAACCGCCGCAGCGTGCTGCGAAACTCCTCGATCCGCCGAACCATTTTCTGCAATTCTTGGCCGCTCACTTCGCCCTTGGGTCCGCGGACGACCACATCTTCGGTACCAGCCCGAATCAGGTAGGCATTCTTAGCGGCGTCATCTAGCAGATACGTCTCTGATTTTCCGCGCTTGGCCCGGTACAGAGGCGGCTGCGCAATGTACAAGTAGCCGCGCTCAATCACTTCCGGATACTGGCGGAAGAAGAAGGTCAGCAGCAGCGTGCGGATGTGCAAGCCGTCCACGTCGGCATCGGTCATGATGATGATGCGGTGATAACGTAGCTTATCCACGTTCTTATCTTCGCCAATACCCATGCCCAGCGCCGTGATCAGCACCACGATTTCCTGACTGGACAGCATCCGGTCATAGCGGGCCCGCTCCACGTTCAAGATCTTGCCACGCAAGGGCAAAATTGCCTGGAAGGCTCGCTCACGTCCCGCCTTTGCAGAACCACCGGCGCTCTCGCCTTCGACGATGAACAGTTCGCATTTGCTGGGGTCGCGCTCTTGGCAATCCGCCAATTTCCCAGGCAGCGAGCTGCTTTCCAGCACGCCTTTGCGCCGCACCATGTCGCGGGCTTTGCGGGCGGCTTCGCGGGCGCGGGCTGCATCAATCGCCTTGCCGATCACGCGCTTGGCTTCGGTCGGATGCTCGGCCAAGTATTCGCCAAGTTTTTCCGCGACCACGGTTTGCACGATGGGCGTCACTTCGGAACTGACCAGTTTGTCCTTGGTTTGACTGGAGAATTTCGGGTCGGGAAGCTTGACCGAAATCACCACGGTCAGGCCTTCGCGGATGTCTTCGCCCGAAAGGGGCTCTGCCTGCTTCTTGGACAGGCCTTCCTTAGCTGCGTAATCATTGACAACACGGGTCAGCGCTTGGCGAAAGCCTGTCAAGTGCGTGCCACCATCGCGGTTGCGGATGTTGTTGGTAAAGCAAACTGCCTGTTCGGTAAACGAATCATTCCATTGCAGGGCCAGTTCCACCTCAAAGTTGCGACCGTCGTCCAGACGCCGCCTGGCTTGGACAAAGATCGGCGGATCGTGCATGACCGCCTTGTTTTTATTGAGAAATTGCGCAAACGAAGAGATGCCGCCCGCGAAGTTGAAATGGGCCTCGCGTTCGTCGCGCTCGTCGGTGACGCTGATGGACAAACTACGGTTGAGATAAGCCATTTCCCGGAATCGCGCCGACAACGTGTCAAAGCTGAACTCGGTCATGGAGTAGACTTCGGGATCGGGCTTGAAATGGACCCGAGTCCCCGCCGTGGTGCTGGGCTCGCCGCGACGAATCCGGCTGCCATCGGCGTTGACCACGGTGTCGCCCCGGTGAAATTCCAGGTGCCACAGGTAGCCGTCGCGACCAATGGTGAGGTGCAGCCATTCAGAAAGTGCGTTGACGACCGAGACGCCGACACCGTGCAAACCGCCTGAAACTTTGTAGGAATTCTGGTCAAACTTGCCGCCAGCGTGCAATTCCGTCAGCGCCACTTCCGCCGCCGAACGCCCGTCGCCGTGGTCGCCGATCGGAATGCCGCGGCCGTCATCTTGGACCGAGCAGGAGCCATCGAGGTGCAGAATCACCTTGATATTCTTACAAAATCCCGCCAGCGCTTCATCCACGGAGTTGTCAACAACTTCATAGACCATGTGGTGCAGGCCTGAACCGTCATCGGTGTCGCCGATGTACATGCCGGGGCGTTTCCGCACAGCTTCCAAGCCCTTGAGGACCTTGATCGCGTCGGAGTTGTACTCTTCGCCACTCGCGATGAAGCCCGAGCCAAAGTCTTCTGCTTCTATGGCAGGGGCTTCGGCCCGTTCAAGGATGTCGTTGATGTTGGCCATGGTCGGCTCCCGAGCGACAGCAAGGTCGCACAAAACACGCGTACTTTCAAAACCTTAACTGACCATTGGCATCAACTGGTCACGGGGCCGAGAGTTTAGCACAAACGGGCGACGGCGGCTACCTGGGCAGGCGCGGACTTGTCGACGCGTACTCAGCCAGCTAACCTACGGGTACCTTGCGGCCTTACTGCCGAGGATTTCTTGGAGTCTACCCCATGCGTCTACCTGTTTCTGTTGCTTTTTCTCGCGTAATGGTTGCTTTGGTCGTGGCGATGTCCCTGCCGACCCTGGCCTGGGCCGACACCAAGATCGCGGTGGTTGACCTGCAAAAGGTGCTGAAATCGACCAACGCCGGCAAGGCAGCCCAGAAGAAATTCGATGACTTGCGCGATAAGAAGAAGGCGTCACTGGAAGCCAAGGGCAAGTCGATGGAAAAGAGGCAGCGCGACCTGGGCACCACCGAGGCCGAGCTTGCCCATGAACTCCAAGAGTTACAGGCTCAAGGCAAGCAGATTGGCGAGGACCTCAAGAAGCGCGGCAACGAATTCCAAGAGTCCGTCAAGAAGTTCCAGCAAGATGTTCAAGAGTTCGAGAAGGCTCAACGCCTTGCTGCCGACGAGTTGGCCAAGAAGGAAGGCGACCTCCTCAAGCCGATTGAGGACACGATCAAGCAGAAGGTGGAAGCTATCGCCAAAGAGCAAGGTTTTAGCATGGTTCTGAGCCGGCAAGTGGCGATCTATGTCGCGGGAGCCCTGGACATTACGGGCGAGGTGATCAAGCGGTGCGACGGACAGTAATCGCCATCGCAGGTTGCGTGCTGTTCAGCGCATTCGGCTGTCGCCGAGATGCAGGGACACCGCTTGCCCGCGAAACGCTGTTCCCGGACGCAGGGATTGCCGCTCCGCCGCCGCCCAGTAGCTCTCAGGGTAGCGTAATTCGTGCTGAATCCGTTGTAGAGGTGGAACCCAATGACGGACCGACCGAGGCCCAGGCCGCCGGTGGAAATGCCGTCATCGAAGGTAGTCTTGGACCGCGCACCGATAGCAAGGGTGGCGACGCCAAGGCCGCAGAAAGCAACAAGAAGACCAAGAAATCCAAAGGAAATCAGCTCCTAGACGCTGACTGGTACCGTCTGCCGGCCACGCCGCCCGGACAGATCACGACGCTGGATCTGCGCAAAGGGCCGCCGTGCGCGGAGTTGGAACTCTACGACGACACGGGGCGCGTGCTGGTCAAACGGGGCCGCTGGTGGAAGAACGTCCGGCCGGTGATCGCCTCGGTTTCGGCGCAGGCCCGCGCTTCGCTGGTGCGGGTGAGTTGCCAAGCGAAGGCCAGTGATGCAACCGCGGGTGGTGCTTACCAATTGGCGGTTTGGACACGGGTTGCTAGGCCCGATGAAGAGCTCGAACCCAATGACAAGCCGTCGGCCAGCAGCCAGGCGTTGGTTGAGGGCGCGACGCTGCAGGGATCGCTAACGCCGCTGGAGGATACCGATGTGTTTGCGCTGGTTTGGGCCTCACAGCCGGGTCAAGCGCCCCAGGTGCCGAGCGAACTGCTGATGTGGAGCGTCGCTGGCGTGCCGGACGTGGAACTCGAAGCGCAGATCATCGATGGGGTGACCCAAGCCAGCCTAATGACTCGGCATCCAGGCAAGGGCAACCCGCTCACAGTCGCCAATATTGACGCGCATCGCTTGGGCGATAGGCCGATGTTGGTGCTGCGCGCCTTGAGTGGGGCTGCGCCGGACTCCAGTTGGGCCATGATTGTCCAACCTTTCTTGCCGGCCGGCTGTGCCAAACAGAGTGATTGTGCGCAGTTGCTTCCAACTGAACGGGAACCCAACGACGATGCACCCCACGCCTTTGCCGTAGCGCTCGCAGCCAATAGCAACACGCAACTCACTGGATTGATCGATTCTCCTGGTGACGTGGATTGGTATGAACTGCCGGCGCGGCCCGGGGCTATCGTCACGGCCAAGTTGACCGCGCCGCCGGAGCTCGCGATGCAACTGCAGGTGGGCGAAGGGGAAAAGGCGCCAGTACTGACCGCGCCCGCAGGCCAGCCTTTGGTGCTGGGCGGCTGGCTTCTCGGCGCCCAACCGCTGCGGCTGCGCGTGGGGGCTCAGGGGCAGGGCTCGGCGACGAACCAAGTCTATAGGCTGGAGCTCCACGTTGAGGATGCGCCTGATTTTGAACTTGAATCCGGGGATGAGGTCAAGACCATGGCGTGGTCTCAGGTGGGTCATGGCCTGCTGGCGGCCACCCTGCCCACCGGCGCAAATACGTGGCAGCGGCGCGGCGCATTGGTGCCCCAGGCAGACGTCGATGGCTTTGCCCTGGACCTACGGGCGAGGCCGGCCAACGTTGGCCTTGTGCTCAGTTGCTTCGGAGACGGGGCGCCTGGGCTGCGTTGCGAGGTTCAGGACGCTCACGGCGCCGTATTAGCCAGCGCGCGTCCTACGGGCACAGACGAGGCCAAACAGCCCTTTGGCGTCGCGCCGAGCTTGCTGCGCATCGTGGTCCACGCCGATCCGGCCCGGTTCAGCGCGCAGCCTTACCGCGTAGCACTCACGGAATCGCCCGAATTCGCAAGCTTAACGCCTGTTCCGGTGCCCCTGCCCGCCGCGCCGAGCCCGGCAGTGCCAGCAACCACGCCGTGATAGACCGACGTTGGCGCCCGGAACTCAGCCCGGAAACTTCGTCTTTTCAAGCAGTTGATCGATAGCCCCTTGGACAGTTGCCCCAGCAGTGGCAGCTGCCACCACGCCAGCCGGGTCCAGCCAAAGCGCAAGACATTCGCCCGCTTCAGGCACGCCCAAACGCCTAGCGTTGCGCCCATCGCTGTCCAGAGATACGCCGACAGCCGCGCGTTCACCTAAGCATAACCGTTTGTAATCTTGCCCTAAATCCGTACGGGGCGTCGCCATCAACTGCGCCGTGGGACCGGTCAGCACCAGCAACCAATGCCCGCGCGCAGCCTGAACAAGCGGCTGCAGCTCCGCCGTCAAAGGCGGCACCGGGTCCCCGGGTTGGAGCAGCAGTGCCATCAGCAGTTCCTGGGCCCCACGCTTCCGTTGCCGCAAGCGTGTCTGTAGTGCTTGTACATACCGGGGATTACGCGATTAGAACGAGTTGCCGATGGTGAATTCGAACACCAGCGGCTGTTCCCCGGGCAGGGGCTTGATGGGAATGCCCCATTCGAAGCGCAAGGGGCCCACAGGGCTAAACCAGCGAATTCCCCAGCCAAAAGACTCGCGCATCGCCGAAAGTTTGACTGGCTCGTTTTCGTCAAAGGCATTGCCGATGTCGAAGAAGACCAAGGCGCGCAAGTTCATCGGTGCCTTGAGAAGGGGCACTTCGATTTCGTTGTTTAGGTAAAGTTCTTTGGTTCCGCCAACGTGAAAGGGTGACAAGGCCGAGGCCGGGTCGCTGGACGCCGGGATATAAATGGTTGGCCCGAGCGAATTGCGAGCAAATCCACGGATGTTGTAGATGCCACCGACAAAGAAGCGTTCAAACAGCGGAATTTGCGAACCTGAGGTGGACTGAATCAGGCCGCCGACCAAGTTGAACTTGAGGACGCCGTCAAAAGGCAGCGGAAAGTAACGACGAATGCTGGTGACCGAGCGGACGAACTCGTTGTTGGAGCCGAGCCAGGGCACGGCCCATTCGAGGCGTTCGTTGATGTGCCAGCCCGTGGTCGGGAACATGCGGTCGTCGCGGGTATCCATGGTGAAATTGGCGCGCAAGGCTGACGTTAGGCCGCTCTTGAATAGGGACGCCACGGGCACATCGGTGCGGCCAGACAAGCCACCGATCTGAATATCTGCGGATTCTAAGCTGTAACCGCCGTCAACCAAGATGTTATCGCTGAGCCAGTAGCCCCAGGACATGGAGCCACCCTTGGAACGACGGGTGAAATCCTGGTACAGCATGTCGTAGCGGAACAGGTCTGTGGAGAAAGTCACTTTGGTATCAAGGAAATACGGGTCGTAGAACGAGCCGTTGAACATGGTGCGAATCGACGAGATAGTGCCCATGATCGAGAAGCGCTGCCCACGCCCCAAGAAGTTATCCTTGGAAATCTGGGCAGTTGTGATGAAGTTATCGACGCTGGAGAAGCCCATGCCGACCTGGAAGGTGCCGGTGGTGCGCTCCTTGACATCGACAACAATATCCAAGACTTGCGGAAGTGCCGTTGGTCGCGTCTTGATCTCCGCCTTTTCGAAGTAGCCCAGGCGCTTGACCGAGGCCTCGGAAGCTTGAATCCGCGCCTCGCTATACAGGTCGCCTTCGACAAAGGCCAAAGCACGGCGAATCACTTTGTCCCGCGTCGAACCGCCACCTTGCACAATGATTTGGCCGAAGTAGACCTTCTTGCCCTTCTGAATGTGGTAGGTCCAATCGACCGTCTTCTTGTCCAAATCCGGCACTGACTCGACCGAGACGTTGGCGTGGGCATAACCAAAGTTCTTCTGCGCACTTGCGATGCGCTTCTGATCTTCTATGGTCAGGGCGTAGTTGAATACTTGCGCGGACTTAAGCTGCAGTTCATTGGTGAGTTTGTCCAGGGGCACTTCGCTGTCACCGATGATCTGCACCTTGCCGACCTTGAACTGAGGCCCTTCGCGAATCCGAATCGAAATCGAGATATAGCGCATGTCAGGCGACAGACTGACCACGGGCTCATCGATTTTGACCTGGACATACCCGCGGGTCAGGTAGAGGTACTGGATGACCTGCACGTCGTACTCAAGCAATTCCCGTTTGAAATTGCCGGACTTACTGATCGCGGAAAACAGCGAACCCTCTTGGGTCTTAAGCACGGCCTTGATATCCGCGTCCGTCACGTCGTCATTGCCCAGCAATTCAATATGCCGCACTTTGACTTCGGAGCGTTCGATCACATCAAAGACAACGCGCACCTGATTGCCGGGCATCGGCTCGGTCTTGTGGCTGACGCTGGCGAGGAAGTAGCCGTCCTCCGCGTACATATCCTTGATTTTTTGGACCGTATGCTGGGCATCGACCGCCGAATACAGGTTGTTGACGCGCAGGTCGACGACCTTCATCACGTCCTCATCGGACTGGGCGACGTTGCCGCGCACCAGAACGGCACCGATGCTCGGCCTCTCCAAAAGCTGATAGCGAACCAGCACTTCCTTGGGAGACACCCGGCGCAAACCGACGCGGACGTCGTCAAATAGGCCCATGCCCCAAATGCGGCGGGCGTCTTCGGCGATGACCTGAGGGTCCAGCAACTGCCCGGCATGACAGCGAATTTGATTGAGAATCGTTTGCTTGTCGACGCGCAGGGCCCCATCGAGTTCCACAGCGCTGACGGTCATCGGCAGGTCGGCGGCGTCGTCATCGGGCTCGTCGACCTTTTCAGACAGGCTGCCACGGCCAAAGAGGCTGTCGTCAGCCACGGCGCGCTGAGAGCCCAGGCCAAGGCTGATGCCGGCCAGAAGGATCAACAACAAGCGCTTGGTATTGCGCGGTATTTTCGCCAAGGGCCGGGTCATGCCTGGGCCTCCGGCGCAATCATCGCCAAGATCACGGGTTCGCCACTCACGGATGCCTCAGCGCTAACGGCCTGCGGAGAACTGTCGGGTGAAACATCGTCAAGCGCTTGACCTTCTGCGTGGATGCAGCCATCGGTCATCCGCACCACGCGCCGCATACGCCGAGCGAGCTCCATATTGTGGCTGACGACGACAAAGGCAGTGCCGGTTTCTGCGTTCAATTGCTCCATTAATTCATGCATATCTTCGGCCGTGCGCCCGTCCAGATTACCCGTTGGCTCATCGGCCAGAACCACCGCGGGTTGCATAACCAGGGCCCGGGCCAACGCGACGCGCTGCTGCTCGCCGCCCGACAACTCGCCGGGATGGTGATCGCCGCGATCGGCCAAGCCAACGCGACGCAACAACTCCGTAGCCCTTTGCCGGCTTAGTCGCAGGTCGGCGCGTGCGATCAGGGTCGGCATGAGGACATTCTCAAACGCCGTAAGTTCTGGCAATAAATGGTGAAACTGAAAGACGAAGCCGATATTGCTGTTGCGGAACGCCGCTAGGTCCGCATCGCTCAGCGATTCTAAGCTCTTGCCTTTGTAGACGATTTGCCCTTGGCTCGGTCGATCGAGGGTGCCCAGCAGATGCAGCAGCGTCGATTTGCCCGAACCGGAGCGACCGACGATGCCGACCATGTCGCCCGGAAACACATCCAAATCACAGCCTTTGAGCACTTCAATGCGGCGATTGCCCAGGTCAAACCACTTGCAAAGGCCAGTGGCACGGATCAACGCCTGCGGCGAATCAGAGGGCGTAGTGCCGCTTAGTGGTGGAGAATTCTGCGGTTGCACGTGCGCCTTAGCCATGCCTCAGCCCTTCAAGTGGCTTCAAACGGGCCGCACTTGTAGCAGGAAATGCAGTTGCGGCAAGGGAGAGCAGTACCGCGGCGCACAAAACAACAGCGATTTCCACCGGCAGCATCCGCACCGGCAAGGTCCGCACATAGTACGCTTCCGGCAGCTGAATGCCCAATTGCGCAATCAAAACACAGGTTCCAATGCCGAGGATTGCGCCGGCCGTTGTGCCAATCAGGCCGATCACGGCCCCCATCTGCAGAAATGCGCTGCGGACGGCCGCCGCCGTGGCGCCCATGGCCCGGAGCATTGCGATACTGTCATGTTTTTGCAAGATCACCATGGTCAGCGCCGAAACGATGGAAAATGCGGCCACCAAGATGATGAGGCCCAGGACCAGGAAGATCACCAAGCGCTCAAAGGCAAGTGCTGAGAATAAGGAGCGATTCAGGGCACGCCAATCGAGCAGTTCGGTGTCGTCCGGTACGCCCGCCTGGCGCAGGGCTTGGCGCAAGGTGGCCATGGCGACATCGGGTTCTTCCGGATGGTGCAAGCGCAGTTCCATGACATTGGCCTGCCCCGCGAGGTTGAAATAGCGCACGGCCTCGCCGATCGCGACGTACGCAACTTTGCTGTCAGCCTCATAGAGCCCGGTCTCAAAAGTGCCGGCGACGCGAAACGTGCGCACCCGCGGCCTTAGGCCCGTGGGACCGATATCGCCATCAGGCGTCACCACTTGCACGCGATCGCCCAGTTCAACTTGCAGCGAACGGGCCAGCTCACTGCCGAGCAAGATGCCGGGATGTAGAGGTAAGTCCGCAGTTTCACTTGAAAGAGTAATATTGTGGTCTTCATCCACGGGCAGGCCGGATAGGCCGTGGTCTAGGCGCAGGTTCTGAGGCTCAAGGGCCTGGGTCGGCAAATCGCTAGGCCGATTCGATTTATCATCAATGGGTTGCGCGGGAATCCCTGGGGCAAGCGAAGGCTCCAGCGTGGGCTCGCGGGGCGCCGTCAGTGCAGGCTGTCCTCGGCTCGGCAAGAGCAGGGGGGCGTGGCGATCGCGCTGAGCATCGCCTTGAGGTACCGCCGCTTCCGACGGGCCTGGCGCAAGCTGCAGCAAGGAGTCCAACTCGCCCTGATGTTGCGTGGCGGTAGGGTTGGCCGGCAGTTCGGGCGCTGCAGGCAAGTCGTCTTCGCTTTCCAGCGGTTTTCTGCCTAAACTTCGCTCACTTGCTAGCCAAGCCGGGTGCTGCAAAAGGCCCAGACTGCCACTGGTCACCGTGGGCTGCAGGTCGCGAATGACGTCCGGCAGTTCCAGTTCAATGCCGCGGATAGCTACGAAATTATTGACATTAAACGCCGACGACAGAATCGCATCGCCACGCACCTGCGGACTCACCGCGGCGACATCCGGCACGGTACGCGCGGCCGCGACCAGGGCCTGGGCATCGGGAAAAGCCTTGGCTCTTCCGGGCCTTTCCACTAAGGCGTGGGCATTGGCGACGAGCATCTTGGCGCGAAGATCACTGGCAAATCCGCCCATGACCGAAAGCACGACGATCAGGGCCCACGTGCCCGCCGCGACGCCGACGATCGACACAAAAACGGGAAGAGATACCTTGGCTTGCCCCTGTAAAAGCAAGTACACCGCCCCGACCGCAAGCACAATGCCGGCCGAAGCGACCGTCAGAACCAGCCCCGGTGCCACGCGCTGGGCTACGAGCGCGCCGATCAGCAGCACAGCGGCCAGCAGCAGCACGGTAACACCGGTTTTTTGCAAACGAATCGCCCGTCCCACGCCACCGCGTCCCCGCCAAATCGCCAGAGCGAGCAGCAGGGCCAAGGCGATGGTCGCGGCCGGCGCATCGACATAGCGGGCAACGATCGGCTGGGAACCAGCGAGAGCTGCGCCGATAAACAGCGCAATCACAGCCAGTTGCAAAGGAAACCGGCGCAGAGGACGCCAGGGCAGCGCCGCCAGAACCAGGAGCAGGCCGTGAATCACCAATACTGTAGCGAGGTTACGCTGCGCAATGCCAATCCAACCCTCCACGGGCGTTTGCCACAAGGGCAGGCCCAGCCACAGACCTAGGCCCAGAGATGGGATGCCAACTAGGCTTCGATTCAGGGAAAAACGTGCTGGCGTCGGGCAAGGCAAGGCGTCGACCTGCCCCAGCAAGAAATGCCATAGGCGCGCCGGCCAGGGGAGAACTTCACGCGGCGACCGGAGAAAAGACCAAGCGACAAAGGTAGATGCGCGATTGCGCCAGGGCCGGGTCAGCAGGCGCACGACGCCAAGGCCCAGCACCGAAAACAGGGCTGCAACGGCGATCGCGGCGATGATGACGCCCAAAAGCTGAAGAACTAGAGAGACTTGAAAGGCCACTTGGGCATCGTCGGCGCGCACCAAGGCTTCAGGCACTACCGCAACGGTGGCCAGGCTCAGCAGCGTCAAGAGGCGGCGAATGGCCACGCTAGACAGCCCCTTGGTCGGGCGCGTCGGGTTCGCTCACGGCCACATCGGCGGAGAGGTGTTCAGGGCGCATATGCGGGAAAAGAATGACTTCGCGGATGCTGTCCTGATTCGTCAGCAGCATCGTCAGCCGGTCAATGCCGATGCCACAACCTGCGGCCGGCGGCATGCCGTACTCCAGGGCGCGGATATAATCCAAGTCCATTTCCATGGTTTCTTCGTCGCCCTTCTGCTTTTGCTCCAGCTGGGCGAGGAAACGGTGGTACTGGTCTTCAGAGTCATTCAACTCGCTAAAGGCATTGGAGATTTCAATGCCACCGATGAAGAGCTCAAAACGATCGACATAGTCTGGCCGGGCGTCATTGCGGCGCGCTAGAGGACTGGTCACGGCCGGATAGTCAATCACAAATGTCGGTTGGACCAAGTGCGGCTCGGCGACGGCTTCAAACAGCTCGAGCTGCACTTTGCCCAGGGGCGCGTGGTCATCGATGTGCACGCCCAGGGCCACTGCCTTGGCACGCAGCACGGTTTCATCATCAATTTCGCGGGGATCCAGACCACCCCATTGCACCAGACCATCGCGAATCCGCACGCGGGCAAAAGGCGCCTGCAAGCCGATGAGGCGCGGCGAACCGTCCGCCGTCTTGCCCCAAGGCACAGTGGTCCCGCCCGTCACGTCGCGCGCAAGGCCCTCAATGAGCGTTTCCACTTCCACCATCAGGTCTTCGTAGGTCGCGTAGGCCCGGTAAAACTCCAGCATGGTGAATTCTGGATTGTGCCGCTGCGACAAACCTTCATTGCGGAAATTACGATTGATTTCATAGACTCGGTCGATGCCGCCGACCACGAGGCGCTTGAGGTACAATTCCGGGGCAATGCGCAAGTACAGCGGCATGTCTAAGGCATTGTGATGAGAGCGGAATGGACGCGCAGCGGCACCGCCAAGCACCGGGTGCATCATCGGCGTTTCGACTTCCACGTAGCCGCGCTCGTCGAGAAAGTGACGAACGCCCTTGGTAATCTGCGAACGCCGGCGGAACACTTCGCGCGCCTCGTCGTTGACGATCAGGTCGACGTAGCGCTGACGGAAGCGGAGCTCTTTGTCCTGTAACCCATGGAACTTATCGGGCAAAGGCCGTACTGACTTGGTCAGCCGGCGCATCGCGGGCGTGTCGCCCTGGCCCACAACCCAGATCGACGGCTCGCCGGTACGGGTGCGGAACAACATGCCGTGAGCGCCAATGATATCGCCGACATCCAGCAGAGGTCCGTCCCAGGCGGCCCCAGGAGTCGCCTTGAGCAGACGGTCAAAGACCTCGGGACAGGCTTCACGGCTGAAGTAGAGCTGAAACGTTGTAGCATCGCTGCCGCGGCGCTCTAGGCCTTGAGCCTCGCGCAAGTCATCGTCTTGCTTGCGTAAAAGCGGCAGTTCTGGCGAGGTGCGGTCGCGAATGCGCAGAAACGCGACTTTGCCTTTGACATTGATGGCCAAGATCCGCCCAGCCACGCTAACCCGCGGTGAAGGCAGGACAACGGACCCCGAGGTCGGCGCCAAGGCCGGATTGAGCGGCTCGCCGGCGGCGATTGCGAGAAAGGTATTTTGGCGGCCGGGCTCAAGGAACCAGCGGTAGCAGTCAGCACTGGTCCAGGTCGGCGTAAAGTCATTGGGAAAGGCGACTTCCCCAGCATCAGATGCGGCCTTGATCTTGTCGCGCCGCTGGCGCATGAGGGAATTGTCGTGCAACATGGCGGCCTCAGGCAGCAAGGAGGGGGACGGCTGGACCCGGCGGAAAGCGCACGAGAACCCGCAGCGGTCCACGACAATCCGACTGGCAAAAACGCCCGCGCCGCAGCTTGGCCATCGCTGGTCATGCATGCGGCGCGTTGGCAAGAACCAGAAATGACAATCGAATTGGTCGGGGCGACAGGATTTGAACCTGCGACTCCTAGACCCCCAGTCTAGTGCGCTACCAGGCTGCGCTACGCCCCGATCGCCGTGGGGGCGAACCCCTCAGCAGGCGCAGCATAGTACTCAGTTGGCGGCGATTTGCAAGCCCCCTTGCGCACAATGCCGGCGCACGCTAGATCGACGGGAGCCTGGCCCCGTGGCGCTGGGCGAACTGACCCTGAACGCGGAGGAAGCAAGCGTGCAAACCCCTAGTTTTTTATGGTGGTCACGGGTCATCATCGCTTGCCTGGGCGTCTTGCTTTTCCGCCACGGCCGGCAGCGGGGCTCGGTAGAGCGCCAGATCGGAGCCGTGCTGCTGATCGTCGCGCCTTGGTTCTTCCAGGACATATCGGCCCTGCTAGGGTTCTGCGGCGGTATTGCGGCGACGCTCTGGGTCTTTGACCGCATTCACCGCTAGCGCAGGCCTCTGGCGCAGCGGCTCAAGCCCAAAGCGCAGCATCGCAGGCCCTGGCGCTAGGGTACGCCGGGTGAGCAAGCCGATCCGCCGCCCTGACGACGCAAAACGAACAACGCCCCCGGTGTGCTGATGGGCTCACCGGGGGCGTTGTCTATCTATCTGAGATACTTAGCTTATTGGCAGGCAAGACCGCAGACGCTGCTGACTTCGCCCACGCAAAGGCCGTCCCACGAGGTGCTGCAGCAGAACGGGTCCTTGGCGCAGACCGCGGTTGCGCAGTTGGAGCCCGCGGCATCGCAACCGCCGGTCAACTTGACCCCCGCCACGCACATCGAGTGTGCGCAGGTAAAGGTCGCGTTGCACTTGAGGTTTTTGCCGACGGTGCGCACTTCGTTGACGCAAGTGCCGTCCCACGCATTGTTGCAGCAGTACGGGTCTGCGGCACAGACCGCCGTGGTGACCGTGCTGCAGCTCGGCGTCAGCTTGTCGCCGCCAACGCAGACATCGTGATTGACCGTGGCCACACAACCCTTGACGACGTCGCAGGAATCCACGGTGCAGGCTACGTTGTCGTTGCAGACGGGGGGCACGCTGCCGACGCACTTGCCGGTCGCGTCGCACTTGTCGACCGTGGTGCAGGCGTTGGCGTCATTGCAGACAGCGCCATTGGCCGCGACGTGGCTGCAACCCAGCTTGACGTCACAGGCATCCGTGGTGCAGACGTTGCCGTCATCGCAGTTGGTCTTGTTCGGACCGGCGCAGACGCCACCGCCGCAGATGTCGCCGGTGGTGCAAGCGTTGCCGTCATCGCAAGCCGCGGTGTTGTTGGTGTGGACGCAACCCTTGACAGCGTCACAGGAATCGTTGGTGCAGGGATTACCGTCATCGCAGTTCGGCGGCAATGAGCCGACGCACTTGCCCGATGCATCGCAGACATCCGCCGTGGTGCAGGCGCTGTTGTCGTTGCAAGTGACCGTCGGTGCTGGCCGTTTGCAGACAAAGCACGGGTAGGCGGTGGCTGCGTTGAAGTCGTTCCACGTGCCGACGTCGTACATGCCCGCCCAGTTTTCGGCGCCGCCAGCGTTGTTCGGCTCACCCGGGCTCCAGTTGGTGTACAGGGCCTTAGTGCCGTCGGTCCAGACAAAGGCGCCTTCCTTGGCTTGGTCGGTGTAGCCGATGGCCGTAATCGCGCCGACGCCGCAGATGCCATCGGCGATTTTGCGCACAAGCCCGTTTTCATTGACGCTTGCAATGCTGACCAAGTGGCCGCCGCCGCCCCAAGCTACGCAGGCCGCTTCGGCGTTGGCCCAAGTCTGCGTGTTCTTGTTGGCTTTGTAGCAGTTGCCGCTGTCCGTGGTGCCATCGCAGGCAGGAACGCCCGAGCCGGGAACCACCGTGTTCACGCAACCAATCTTGGGATCACAGGAATCATTGGTGCAGACATTGAGGTCATCGCAGAGCTTGGCCACGCCGACGCACTTGTCGGCCGCGCAGGTGTCGGCGGTGGTGCAGGCGCTGCCGTCATCGCACGGCGCCTTGTTGTTGACGTGCAGACAAGACTTCACGGGGTCACAGGAATCGTCGGTGCACGGGTCGTTGTCGTTGCAGTTGACGACACCAGCAGGCGTGCAAACGCCAAGGCCCATGCACAGTTCGCCGGTGGTGCAGACGTTGCCGTCGTCACAGGCCGGAGGGGCCACGCGCTCGCACACGTAGCAGCCGAGGGCATTGGTCGCCGTCAAATTGTTCCATTGGGCCGAGGTGTTGTAGATCTCGATGGCCTTTTCAATCGCCGCGTTGTTCGGCTCGCCGGCGGCCCAGTTGGCATAGGAGAACAGCGTGCCGTCGCTCCAGGCCCACACGCCCTGCACGGCTAGGTCGTTGCCGCCGATCCAGGCATCGGCCAACGTGCCGCAGTAGCCGTCAGCCGTCTTGCGAACAAAGGCGTTTTCATTGACATCGCTGACGCTGGCCAAGTGTCCACCGCCACCCCAGGCCACGCACGCCGACTCGGCCGTGGCGTAGTTCGCTGCCTTAGGATAGGCGTGGTAGCAGTGGCCGTTGTAGACCAAGCCATCGCAGACCGGTTGGCCGCTGCCCGCCAAGACGGTGTTCTTGCAACCGCTTGCAGGTACGCAGCTATCGGTGGTGCAAGAGTTGGTGTCGTCGCAGTTCTTGGCCGTGCCAGGCACGCACTTGCCGGCTGCGCACACATCGCCGACGGTGCAAGCATTGGCATCGTCGCAGGCCAGCTTGTTGGGCGTGTAGACGCAACCCAGGACGACGTCACAGGAATCGTCGGTGCACGGGTTGTTGTCGTTGCAAACCACGGCGACGCCGGGTACACAGGCGGAAGTATTGCACTTTTCACCCGTAGTGCAGGCATTGCCGTCATCACAAGCGACGCCAGCGGCCGCAGCAGCGTGGGTGCATTTGCCGGTAGCGACGGTGCAAGTATCGGTGGAGCAAGGATCATTGTCGTTGCAATCGCCGTCAACCTTGCAACCGCCGACCACGACCTTCAAGTCATCGATGAACGAACCCGAGGTATTGTTGGCAATGCAGTCAGAAGTCCAGAAGCGGAAACGGAATTGGACGAGTTTGCCAGCATAGGCGCTGATGTCGTAGTCACGGGCGTCATAGGTCGGCTGGCCCAAGGAGGCAAAGGTCGTCAGCTTGGTGAATACCTTGCCGTCCGTGCTCGCTTCGAGATCCAAGTTATCGTAATTACCGCCAATTTCCCATACACCGCCGAGTTGGAAGACCAAGCGGATGACCGTGCCGACCTTGATTTGCGTGGCGTCCATCAGCGGGCCGGTGGCGTAGGCGTTGTCTGGCACATTGTTGACGCAGTTGTAGTCGACACCGTTGTTGTAATTGAGCGAGCAAGACGGCGACTTGAAGCCAGGCGGATTGGGCGTGGCGTCGACAGCCCAGCCCAGACCTGCGTTGACGGCATCGAGTTTCCAGGTGGCCATCGCTGGATCGTTGCAGGCAAAGGTGATGCTGTAGGGCAAGCCGACGCAGTTGGCCGTGGCCGCGAATGCACAACCCTTGACGATGTCACAGGAATCGACGGTGCAGCCATTGAGGTCGTCGCAGACCACCGGCGTGGGACCGGCGCACTTGCCAGCGGCGCAGATGTCGCCGTTGGTGCAGGCATTGTTGTCATTGCACGGCTTGACATTGTTGACGTGGGCGCAGGCCTTGGTGACGGGGTCGCAAGCGTCGTCGGTGCAAGGATTGGCGTCATCGCAACTGACGCCCACGCCAGCGCATTTGCCGGTGGTGCAGACGTCGGTCAGGGTGCAGGGGTTGCCGTCATCGCAGGCGGTCTTGTCGGCGACGTTGACGTAGCCGCAACCCTTGATTTTGTCGCAGGAATCAGTGGTGCAGGGATTGCCATCATCGCACTTGAGCAGGCCGCTGGTCTTGCAGACCCCGGCCGTGCAGGCGTCGCCCGTGGTGCAGACGTTGCCGTCGGTGCAGGGCGCGGTGTCATCGTTGACGTTGACGCAGCCCGAACCGATGGCGCAACTGTCCTTGGTGCAAGGATTGAGGTCATCGCAGTTGGTCGGGCCACCGGACTGGCAGGAACCGCCGCTGCAGGCGTCGCCCGTGGTGCAGGGGTTGTTGTCCGTGCACGGGATGCTGTTGAGCTTCTGCACGCAACCGCTGATGGGGTCACATGAATCGTCGGTGCAAGGGTTGGCATCGGCGCAGTTCAGGGCCGAACCGGGCTTGCACACACCGGCCACGCACATGTCGCCGTCGGTGCACAAGTTGTTGTCACTGCAGAAGTTGCCGTTGTTGGTGTTGATGCAGCCCTTGTCCTGGTCGCAACTATCATCAGTGCAAGGGTTTTTGTCGTCGCAGTTCAAAGACGCGCCGCCCACGCAGCTGCCGCCCGAGCAGGCGTCGGCCGTGGTGCAAGCGTTGCCGTCGGTGCAGGGGCCATTGAGGGGCGCATTGACACAACCCACCTTAACATCACAGGAATCCTTGGTGCAGACCTGATTGTCTTCGCAGTTCGGCGCGCTACCCGGCACGCACTTGCTGGCGACGCAGGAGTCGATGGCCGTGCAAGCGTTGTTGTCCGTGCATGAGGCCGTATTAGCCAAGTTTACGCAGCCTTTGGCGGGATCACAGCTGTCATCCGTGCAGACATTGCCGTCGTCGCAGTTGAGGACCGAGCCACCCTGGCACTTGCCGCCATTGCAGAAATCGGTGGTGGTGCAGGCACTTCCATCCTGGCAACCGTTGCCGTCGGCATTGGTGGTGGTGCAACCGATGGCGGGGTCGCACGCGTCGATGGTGCAGACCTCTTTGTCGTCGCAAATAATGGATGTTCCAAGGCAAACGCCGCCAGCGCAGGTGTCGGTCTGGGTGCACTTGTTGTTGTCGTCGCACTTGGCCGTGTTGGCGGTCGCCGTGCAACCCTTGGCCATGTCACAGCTATCATCGGTGCAGGGGTTTTCATCGTTGCAAATGACGCCGGCGCCCGGGGCGCACTTGCCACCGGCGCAGGTATCGCCCGTGGTGCAGGCGTTGCCGTCCTCGCAAGCCGAATTGTTGTCCGTGGTCGTGCAACCTACCGCCGGGTTACAGGAATCGTTGGTGCAGCCGTTGTCGTCATTGCATTCGATGGCGATGCCCGGGACGCACGAGCCGGCTTTGCAGGTGTCGCCGTCGGTGCACTTGGAGCCGTCGTCGCACGCCTTGGTGTTGTCGGTGGCGGTGCAGCCTTGGCCCAAATTGCAGGCGTCATCGGTGCATGGATTGCCGTCATCGCACTGGGTCGGCTTGCCGGACACGCAGGCGCCGGCGGTGCAGGTGTCGCCGCTTGTGCAGGGCTCTTTGTCGTCACAACCCTTGGTATTGTTGGTATTTGAGCAGCCCACGGCCATGTCGCAGGCGTCGTCGGTGCAGGGGTTGTTGTCGTCGCAGTTGACGGTCGAGCCTACGCAACTGCCCGCGGCGCAAGCGTCTTTTTCAGTGCACTTGCTGCCGTCCTCGCAGACTGTGCCGTCGACGGCGGCCGTGTGGGTGCACGTTGTGTCGGGCGCGGTCGGGCTGCTGGCATTGCACAGGTCAACCGTGCAAGGATTGCTGTCATTACAAGTGCTTTCGTCGGTCTTGCCGTTGCAGTCGTTGTCGACGCCGTCGCAGACTTCGGTCGGCGGATCGGTCGGCTTGCAGACGGGGCCGCAGGTCTTGGTGCCGCTTTTGTCGATGCATTTCTCAGACTTGCAGTCGGTGTCCTGGGTGCAAGGGCATCCCTCGTCGCCAGCGCAGACGGTGGCGTCGGCGGCATCGGCCACCGCATCGCCCGGCGTAACACTGCTATCGACGGCGTCTGTGTCTGGCTGAAGCGAATCGGTGCTTACGGCGGAATCGGCTGTATCTGCGCCAACATTGGGCACATCGCTGCCGTTCAATCCGTCGATGTTGACGTCGAGAACCACGTCGCCCAGGGCCGTATTACCGGTGCCCGTTGTGGTTCCATTGCTGCATCCGGCCACCAAGGCAAGCGCCACAAGAGAGGATACCGCAAGAAAGCCTTGCAGTTGAGAAAATCGACAGGAACCAGCCATGAGACCCTCAGCAGTGGACGCGCGGACCCGGTGCGCTGCGACAAGAACAGCATGACAACAGGTCGGACGGAATTCGACGCGGCAGTGTAACGAAGTTTTGACGATTTGTAAAGACAGAAAAGCGATCGTCACCGACGTTGCCGGCAGCGACAAGCACATCCCAAATAGTACCGTACAGTTACGAGAGACTAATCGAGCGACTGCCGCCTGCAAAGGCGGTCTCTTTGTGCGACCAGCAGCGGCGGAGGCGGGCGCGGCCACGCCGGTCAGGGCCTCAAGAGGCCGTAGTGATGCACATCTAAGTATTTGCCATTCTTGATGAT
The DNA here is from genome assembly GCA_903840165.1 of uncultured Myxococcales bacterium. Taxonomy (GTDB): domain Bacteria; phylum Myxococcota_A; class UBA9042; order UBA9042; family UBA9042; genus CAIMEY01. The sequence continues at coordinate 198,807 of CAIMEY010000078.1, forward strand.
TGCCTGGCGCTGGCAGCCCTGCACCTCAAAGCCAGCGCCTGCGAGCAAACGCGGCGAGGCCAAGTTGCCGGAAAATACGCCGGCATAAAGGCGATGGATCGAGAAGTTGGCAAAACTATAGGCACAAAATGGCGGCAACACCTGCGTGAGCAGACCCCGCCGCCAGTGCGAGCGCCCCAGCCAGTAGCCGATTTCCGCCGACTCGCGGTAGACGTCTCCCTGCAATTCGATGCCAATACAACCGACTATTTCTCCGGCGACCTCGATGCCCAGCACACGCGGCGGTGTGAAGATGTCCTGCAGCGCGATGAACATGCGCGCGTCGTCCATCAGGTACGGCGAGGGAAAACTGTCGCGCAACCAAGCAGATACGGCCGGATCGTCGGCATGACGCTGCAGGCTATCCTCGTCCTGCGGACGCAGCGGGCGCAGGCGACAAAGTGGCAATTCAATCGGCCAATTCATAAATGATTACGCCCTGCTGATTGCAGCCGTCCACTGTGCACGCAGCTGGCTCGTTGCCTCAGGAGCCCCGGGCTCAAACTGGCGATCACGGCGCCAAACGGCCTGGGCATGGGCCAAGTTAGCGAACCAACCGATGCCAACTCCCGCCAGGATTGCTGCACCAAGTGCTGTTGTTTCAATCACTTCAGGGCGAACAACCGTCGTTTGCAAGAGGTCGGCCTGAATCTGCATCAGCAAATCGTTCTGCGCAGCGCCACCGTCAACGCGAAGGACGGGAATGGAACGCTGTAAATCCGCCTGCATAGCTGTCAGCAGATCCATGCACGAGAGCGCAATGCCTTCTAGGGTCGCTCGGGCCAGATGCGCGCGCGTACTGCCGCGGGTTAGCCCCGTAATTGCGCCTCTCGCATGAGGATTCCAGTGCGGCGCCCCCATGCCGGCCAGCGAGGGCACAAAGACGACCCCACCAGAGTCTGGCACCGATGCCGCCAAAGCCTCAATATCACTAGCTTTATCGATGATACCAAGACCGTCGCGCAGCCACTGCACGGCAGCGCCCGCAACAAAGACGCTGCCTTCAAGCGCGTAAAAGTAGTCATCACCGACCTGCCAGGCGACCGTTGTCAACAAGCCGTGACGGGAAGCGACGCGCTCAGCACCGGTCTGCATCAGGAGAAAAGCCCCGGTACCGTAAGTGCATTTCGCCGCGCCGGGCTCCAGACAGAGCTGTCCACAGAGCGCCGCTTGCTGGTCACCAGCAATCCCGGCAATGGGCACGCCGTCGGGCAGACCGGGCACGCCGTGGGTCAGGCCGTAGATGGCGGCGCTCGGCATGACCGTGGGAAGCAACTGCTTAGGAATACGCAGCAATTCGCAGAGCTCATCGCTCCACTGCCTCTCGCCGATGTCATACAGCAACGTCCGCGAGGCATTGGACGGGTCGGTGACATGCGCTTGACCGCCCGTGAGCCGCCAGGTCAAGAACGTGTCCATCGTTCCAAAGGCCAACTGCCCTTGTTCCGCCTGGTTACGGGCACCATCGACGTGATCGAGCAGCCACGCGGCCTTGGTGCCGGAGAAGTAGGCGTCCAGAGGCAGCCCTGTACGTGCGCGAACCCAGTCTGTATGCCCAGCTTGCTGTAACTGCTCACAAATATCAGCCGTCCGCCGGCATTGCCAGACAATCGCATTGGCGATGGGCTTACCCGTCGCTCGCTGCCAAATCACTGTAGTTTCGCGTTGATTGGTGATGCCAATGCCGGCAATCGCCTGAGCGTCCACCTGCGTTGCCGCCAGAACGCCGGCGATGGCTTGCAGGGTGGACTGCCAGATCGCCTCCGGGTCGTGCTCTACCCAGCCAGGCTGCGGATAAATCTGCGGAAATTCGACATTGAACTTACCCAACACGCGCAGGTCCTGGGTCAAAAGCAAGGCCGTGGTGCCGGTGGTCCCTTGGTCTAGGGCGAGCAGAAGCTTTTGCATGGCAAACTCATTGGCAGCAATGGTGAATCAGCCTTCGCGCGCGGTCACTCGCAGCAACGCGACTTTGAGGTACTGCCCTTCGGCATGGGCAGGCGCCACCGGATGATCCGGCGCAGGCCCGCGAAAATCAAGCAATTGAACGACCTTACCAGCCTGAAGTGCCGCCGTTGCCAGCATCCGCAGAAAGGCTTGGCGGTCGACCAAACCGGAGCAAGAACAGCTCAGCAGCAGGCCACCCGACGCAACTGCGCGCATGGCAACAGCATTGACCGAAGTGTACTTCTTGATGGCCTGTTCTAGGGCCGCTGCCTTGGTGGCAAACTTCGGCGGGTCGATGATGACCAGAGAAGGCTTTTCCGTTTCAGGCAGTTCGGCATGGTGGGCCAGCACGTGAACGGCATCGGCGCACTGAACCGTGAGCTGGGGCAAACCGTTGTCCTCGGCATGGAGAATCGCGAGATCAATGGCCTTTTGCGACGCATCGACGCACAGCACCCGCTTGGCACCTTGGCGCGCAGCGTGCAGGCCAAAGCCGCCAGCGTGACTAAAGGCATCCAGGACAAAGCGACCCGCCGCGAGTTGACCGACAAGACGGTGATTGTCCCGCTGATCCAGGTACATCCCTGTCTTTTGCCCACCGGATGGATCGACGCGCAGCCTCAGCCCATTGTGCAAAACCGCTACCTCTTGAGGGACTTGGCCCTGGCTGTGCTGATGGCCGGGGATCAGTTGCTCGGAGACGTGAACATCGGTCGGCACGCGGACCAAGAGCCAGGAACAGCCATGTTTTTCAAGGAGTTGCGATTCAATCAACGGCAACCAGCGCCACATCGCCGCGGTAGTGACGGCCACGACCGCGCCCTGGGCATAGCGGTCAATGGTCAACCCGGGCAGGCCATCGCCCTCCGAATTCACCAGGCGCCAAGCGGTATTTTCCCCTGAAGGCAAGCCCACTTGCAGACGCAAATCCGCAGCCGACGCCAACTTATGGGCCACCAAGGCGGCCGGCTCCGGCAGCGCGGACGGTTCTAGACCGCCGAGGCCCAGCTCGAGCATACGCACCGCTATCTGGCTATGCGGATTGAAGGATCCGTAGCCAATGTAGCGACCGTGCTGATCAAAGACGGCGCACGGACTCCCCGCCTCCACAGGCTGGCCCTCTACCGGCGGCACGATGTGGGCAATGGCGCCGCTGAAGATCCACGGGTGACCGACCACGACCGGCGTCGCCGTTCCCGGGCGAAGCACGATGGAGGTAGCATTTGGAAATTGCGGCAGATTCTCAGGAATAGGTGGCACGTCGTTGCTGCGCGAGCCGTGACTGCGCTGGCCGTCGCGGCGGTTGCGATCGTGGTGCGGCTTGGACATGCGAACTCCCTGAAATGCCTGATTCCAATGAACAATGCCGTCAGGACTATTCCTGCGGCTCTATCAATAGGTCCGCGCGCACGCTATCGGCGACGTCCGAGCCCCGCAGCGATTCCACCAGGGTCAAGGCGAACTCAAAGCAGGTGCCAGGGCCTGAACCCGTAATCAATCCTTCATGTTCCACGGCATCGGCCGCGATCCAGGTGCCGTGCGCCTCCACCCGTTCACGCACGCTGGGATAGCTGGTCAGGGTCCGACCCGCAAAAACGCCATGAGCGACTAGGGCGATGGGTGCCGCGCAAACGGCTGCAACAACAATGCCTTGGGTCTCGGCGTCGCGCAGCAGTTGCCCGACGGCGGGGGAGGCGGCAAAAGCCTCGGCACCGGCCATACCCCCAGGCAAAACAATGGCATCCCAGGGACCTTGCGCATCAGCCAGGGCCACGTCAGGCACCAGCTTGAGACCGCGGGCCCCCGGGACGATTTCCGGCCCCAGCAAGCCGGCCAGCACGGTCTTTACCCCCGCGCGACGCAGAACGTTTGCAGTAATGATGACTTCCGTCTCTTCGCTACCCTCTGCAACCAGCACCAAAGCCCTGGACATGGATTCCTCCCGACGCACCTGCGGACAGGGCGCGGCAAAGATGCTACGCTGTTGGCGTTGATTTGTCGCCACGGTTGCTGCCTTCTGACCTTGTTGTTGGGGCGCAGGCAGTTGACGCCGAGATTCATGGCCAGTTTCCTGCTGGCCGTCGAGGATGCAGTTGAGGGCAATACGCTTTGTAAAATGCTGTGTTCTGGTCCTTGCCCTGAGCGCTACGGCCTGCCAGGAGCAGCCCGTCGCCAAGGCAGCGGGTTGCAGCCCCGGTCTTGAAGCCGTCCCGGGCCCGGCGATTCAGGAATTTACAGGGCAATCGGTGCCCTGGGCCGACGCCCAGCACGCCTTGATTGGCGTGTTCAATCGATCAAAAACACTAGTTAATTCAGATGCTTCTTTGGCATCCATCTACTTGCGCGTCGCCCAAACCATGGACGATGTCGATCGCACCCAGCGCATTGGCGTGTTTCCCGGCGGTCAGGCGGCAAGCTGGCAATTTCGCAGCGATCATCCTGGCCTGCCCATGCCGACCTTGACTACGCAGGCCCTGGGCTTGCCCTGGACCATCACAGCTTTTGCCGCCGAAATGGGCGGCGAGCCGGTAGACTGGCTGCACCTGCAGGTCGAGAACCCGGGAAGCGCTGAAATTGCAGTGCAATTCCAAGTGAAGACCACGCTGCAGGCCGGGCATGTGCAGGCCCAAGGACAGACCCTCGTGGCGGGCGCGTGGCTGCTGGCCGCCGTAGCCCCGACCGAGGGCTGGACCGTTGCAGCGCAGGGCGAAAGCCTGCTGGTGGCCACCAAGGTACCTGCGCAGAGCAAGCGCCTGATATGGCTAGCATTTCCTCGCAGGATGCAGGCCTCTGCCTTTCCCCAAACCTTTCCAGATGGTGCTGCGGCGCAGGCGAGCGTGGCGCCGGCGTGGCAGGCGGTGTACGGGCAATCCGCGCAATTAACATTGCCGGACCCATGGTTACAGCAGGCTTGGCAGGCGAGTCTAACCAACCTCTTGCTGCTGAGGGACAAGGTCGATAGTTGGTATATCGTCAAGCCAGGTGCCTTTAATTACAACCGATTTTGGTACCGCGATGCTGCGTACATTGTCCACGCCCTGGACGCAGCCGGCCTGCCCCAATTGGCTGAGGAATCCTTACAAGTTTTCTGGCGTTCAGATGTGCCATGCGCCGTCAACCAAACGGCTGCCTGGGCACCTTCAGTCGCGCAAATGGCGGACGGCATGTGGACCGCGCCAAGTGACGAGTGGGACGGCCCGGGCCAAGCGCTGTGGGCCCTGGTTTCTCATTGGCGATTTACCGGCAATACCAAGTGGTTACAAGACGCATGGCCGGCGATTCGCAAAGGAACGGAGCACATTGCAGCCTCCCGCCAAGCGGCCAAGGCCGTGGAGCAAGGGGCTGAAATTGGCCTGTTACCACTTGGGGTTGGCGAGGCGCTTATCGACCGCGCCCACGTGCTGTACCACAACTACTGGTCTGCCTTTGGCGTCGCGCAGGCTACGCAGGCGGCTGTTGCGCTCGGCCACAACGATGACGCCGCCAGATATCTCAATGAATATGCTGACTTTGCCGGTGTTATTCAAGCTGCGGCGGCTGCAGCTTATGTCGCCAAGGACGCTACGCACGGCTGGATTCCTGCGGCTGTGGGCGCGCCAACTTCTCGACTTTGGGGGACAATTGCCGCACTGTACCCGCCTACGATTCTGCCGGCCGATGACCCGCACCTAGTGGCGACACTGGAGACCCTGTGGCAGAATCGCGTGTGGGATCTCTATCGTTTTGAGGATGTAGACAAGGTCTGGACCTACATCACGGCCGATTGGGGTCTGGCCCTGCAACGCCAAGGGCAGTGGCAACGCGAGGCGACGCTGTTTGCCGGGTATCGCGCCCAGGCATCCCAGGTTTTCTCCTGGTGGGAGGAGATTTACGTCCAAAGCGGCGTCGGCACCGGGGACAACCCGCACGGCTGGGCAGCGGCCAACTACATGCTTTGGTTGCGTAATATGCTGGTCATGGAGGACATGGACGGCCAAGGGCTGCAGTTGCTGGCGGGCGTGCCCCCGGCTTGGTACGTTGCGGAAAAGCCAATTGAACTCAAGAATCTGCCTACTGAACTGGGACTTCTGACGCATTTGCGGGTCGACACGTCACCCAGTGGCCAGCGCACGGTGCAGGTGACCTGGGCCGACGATGGCCAACCGCCGCCCAAGTGGGCGCTGCTGGGGCGCGGGCTGACGGCGATGAGCGCAACCTGCGATGTGGCCTCGAAAATTCAGGGCGATGCCGTGCTGGTTGAGGCTAGGCAAGCGACGTGCGTGCTGGCGGTGGAGTAAGGCATAGGAATTATTGTGGTATTTTGGCATGTAAGCACCAACCCGCGCCCAAACCCGCCACGGTATGCCGCCCTACCCCACCACCTCATCGACCGTCATGCTGTGCAGCAGCTTGCCGCTGGCGCCCCAACTCTCGAAGATCACCTGAGGTTTGGGCTCCGTCACCACGCGCACGCGGCCGATGGTGTTTTCATCGCCGCTGTCCTGACACCACTCGGGCCAGAGGTCCGTCCGACTAAACCCGAATTGTTCCGCCATGTTGATGATCGGTGCCTGCGAGATGTCCAAGTTGGCGGCCATGAAGATGGCGGGGCAATCGGCATCGGCGCCCTTCATCGCAGCCATGTGCGCATCGCCGGTGAGAAAGATGATATTCTTCACCTTTCCGCTGGTGTGAAGGGCCAGGAGCTTGGCCCGGTCGCTTTGGTACCCGCACCACATGTCGCCCAGGGCTTCAATCAGCAGAACGATGCCCATATCAATGGATTTATTCAGTAAAGCGTCGTAGCGCGGGTTGATTTCCACCGGTAGGAACACGAACTTCCAGGTCGCTGTCGAGTTCGTCAGCCCGTCCAAAAGCCACTGCATTTGCTCGCTGCCGGTCAGGGAATACCCAGGCGGTTCCTTGAGTTGCCACTTCTTGGTGCCGTCTGGCTGCACCGTTTGCAGCATGGCCTGCTTGATGTCGGTGCGCTGCGAGCGCAGGTCCGTGAGGAAAAATTCGCACTGGCCCAGCGAAAACTTTTGCCATACGCCCTGTTTGGAGGCGGGTAGGGGCCAAGCGGGCATCGAGCGGGCAAACGCCCCGACACGGTCACTTTGCAACCCGCTGACGTCCTTGTGAGCGTTATTCTCTGCGAAATCATGGTCATCCCAGACATAGGCTACGGGCATGGTCGCCAGTAGCTTGCGAATCGGATATTTGTCGCTGAACTTCAGGCGCCAACTGGCCGCGATCTTTTCAGGATAATAGGAGAAATTGTGCCCTTGGGCGTCTAGGCCTGTCTTGCTGAACAGGTAGTCCGGATAGGTCCAATCGCCAATTTGCGCAAAGAACCAAGGTCTTTCGGGCAGAGCAGCCGCTGCGTCCAAGGTGCCGCCCAAGGAGGGAGAGGGCGTGCCATCGTCATAGTAGCGACAGCAGGAGCCAAAAACAAACGAAAATGCGGTGTTAACACCGGCTTGCGCGAAGGTGCGCGTCTCGATGCTGCGGTCGGCCACCGGCTGACCATCGACGAGCGGCGTCGCGATGTAGACCGTCGCTGGCTGCAGGGCAGTGACCTGGCAAATCACCATAAAATCATTGACTTGTTCTGCCATGCCACAGGAACTGAGCAGGGGCGGGCCACCAGCCTTGGGCTGCAGCGAAAAGGTCACCTGCCCGGGGGCCGAGAGGCGCAGGGCTAACCGCAGAGAATAGCTGGTCGAACCGCCAGAAAGAGGGCCATGGGTAATCTGGGCCCCCTGCCCCACCGGCGCGCACGGAACGCCCGCATCTGGCGATGAATCACTAGTGGAGCCATCGGCTTGCGCTTGGGCCGGCGAATTGCTGCACGCCGCAGCTAAGCTCGCGGGTGCCAGAGCCAGGGCCGCCAGGATCTGTCGGCGGGTGGGTAGGGGACGATTCGCCTTCATAAACAACCTATTGTGCGTTGCTGACCGTCTGCGTCTTGAGGTTCGGGTCGGCCGCGATATCGGCATCGGTAAAGGGCATGGGCCGGAACTGAGCCTGGCTAAACAGCTGGGTTTGATTGGTGTAATCCGCCGACGCCGGGTCGGGTGATTGGCCGTACGACAGCAGGGCGACTGCTTGAGGACCAGTCGCGGTGAACTGAACCACCATCATGAAGCTGCTGCCGCGGTTCACGGGATAACCGTCCTTGCGTAACGTCCCGTAATTTCCTGCAAATTGTTGGGCAAAGTAGTGAGGCAAAAGGGTATCGTCCGAGTTGCCAAACTCCACGACATTAAAGGCCCCTTCGGCATCCTTGCCACCGTGAATGGCGACCCGAGCCCCCGCACGGTCGGCGAACTGAGCCTGACCCAAGGGGACATCAGGCGCGAATTTCGCTACCGCTAGACTAGCTTGGGCCAGGGCAAGGCCCGCCAAGGCCGGGTCGGCGCCGCTGCCCGGGGCATCGGCCAAATCGCTAGGCGTGGTCTGGGGATTCTTGACATCAAAGCCATTCTTGAGGATGACCTTGGCTGGGAAGTAGGACAACCATTCGCGAAACAATGCCGCGCCAGCACTGCTCACGTGAAAGCGACCATTCCAGTTCTTGAGGATGGTGCAGGCGCCTGAAATATCAATCGTTTGCGACGTAGCGGTGGCGCAAGCCGGTTCGTCGTCCTTGCCGCCGGTGCACAGGTAGTGCTTGCCGAGTTTGAACGAGACGCTGCCACTAGCCGAACATCGCGCAACCAGCTGATCGCGCAGGTTTTCTGCCAGCCACACCCGGTCATTCATGACCACGTCCTGCAGTTCCTGCCAGGTGAACTTGCCATCATCGCCAGACGCCGCAGAAGCCCCTGTTTCCAATAGCATTTTCAGATTCATGCGCGTCCGAGCCGAGCGCTGCGTCTTTTCCGGCCCGTAGGTCTGTGGATAGCCCACCAATGGATTCGCAGGGTTGGTCAACCAGTGACTATCATTGGCATTAAACACGAAATCTTTGCGCACAAGGTGCGGCGTCTTTGCCCACGGAACCAGGCCAGGCACGCGCGAACCAGGCTCAATGACCCAATCATTGCTAGAGTTGCTGCCGTCGAGCAGGATCACGCCCTGCGCCGCCGCGGCCGTGACCGGAAAATCCGTGCCATCGGCGAGGATCTTGTAGAAGGCCTTCATCGTCGCGTCGGAGACATTTGGCGTCGAATTGCACTCTGAATACAAGGTATTGCCTTGGTCATCGGCGGCCATGGTGTTGGTCCATGGGTTGCCCTGCGTATTGACGATGGCCGTCTGCAGCGCGTCGACCGAATCCGCCTTGGCCAGGCCCAGCCAGTGGTCGACCATGGTGCCGTTGTCCTCATTGCCATCGCGCAACGCAAAGGCCGACGTATCGGTCCAATCGCCCACGGCCGGAACCGCAGCCAGCGGGCCCCAATCGGTGCGGTAAAAGCTGCGTGTTTCCGACTTGATAGAGCCGTCGGTGTCTTTGTACTGCACGGTCTCGTCATGCTTGGACATCTTATGGGGCTTGCCATCGACCAAATATGTCGTCGGATCATTAGGTTGCAGCGTCAACTTGTAGGCCGTAAAGCGCTGCGACGCCGAAACCGTATGCGTCCAGGCCACATGTTGATTGTGGCCGATGAGCACGCCCGCCACGCCCATCAGGGTGGCACCGGCGACGTCGAGCTTGCCTGGCACCGTTAGCTGACATTCCCACAACTTGAGCTCGCCAAACCAGGGAAAGTGAGGGTTGGCCAGGACTAAGCCCTTGCCATTGCTCGACTTTTCACTGCCCAGGGCCCAACCGTTGGAACCAATGTCCAGGTGGCGAAAATCGGGAAGCATTGCGGCTAGTTGCTGAGGTGCCTTGCCCATGTCCAGCAGCAGGCTCGGCCAAGGCATGGCGCGGGTCACAGCGGTCGGCGGTTGGGCATCGGCGAGATAACTTCTGAAATTTCGCCCAGATGCGTACAGCGCTAGGTCATGGTAGTAGGCCAGCAGGTCAATGGCTGTGATAGGCTTGACCCATGCGGCATTCTGACAGGCGGCGGGCAATCCTGCTGTCCCGACTTCAGCCAAACGATGATTGTATCCAGCGACATAGCCATCAAGGAGCTCGCGCCCGTCGCCACTGAGCTTGGCGTAAGACGTCTTGGCATGGTCGACAACTTGCAGCGCTTTGTACGCAAAATCATTGATGTAATTGGCATCCTTGGTCCCTGCCACGTCACGCCCAAAGTACAGACTGCGTTCGGAGCGGACTTTGACGATTTGGTCGGCGAGAATGCAGGCGTTGTCGCGGGCAAAGGCGTAGCCCTGACCAAAGCCAACATTGCCGAAGGAATCCGCTGTGATATGAGGCACGCCATAGGAAGTCCAGCGAATGGTCGCCTTGTACGTCTTGTTGTCGACGACCGTGTCGGCGGCTGTGGCATCGGCGGCTGTGGCATCGGCGGCTAGGCCATCCACAGCAGTCGAATCTACTGCATTTCCAAGATCTTGAGTAGCAACGTCACTGGCGTCGGTCGCAGTCTTGGTCGCCGTGGCGCTTTGGCCACAGGCCCCCAGAGACAGAAGGGCCAGTACCGAGGAAAGCCAAAGAATACGCTTCATTTCGCCACTCCCATGCGGCCATCGCGGCGCGCAGGATAGGTTTGCCGCAATTTAGGTACGAGGCGCGGCGGCCTCGGGCACGGTGGCAACAGTTGCCAACGTATCGAGGGCCTGCGGATCTTGCAAAAGCCGCATGACTTCACGGGAAAACAGCGCGGCTTGGGTGCCATCGATGAGGCGATGGTCAAAGGCCACCTGCATCGGTAAGACCGGCCGAATGACGACTTGGCCATTCTCGGCGACCACTTTGTCGTAGACTTCGCCCAGGAGAAACACACCAATGCTGCGACCGCCCGGAAACAGGGGCGCGAACGCGTGGCGCACGCCGAACATCCCTAAGGAAGTCACCATGATAGAACCGAATGGATCGTCCGGGACGCCCAGAAAGCGCAGGTCGATACCCCAATCGTGGTTGAGGTAGGCGAGAAAACGCAGCAAATACTTGGTCAACAACGGGGGAAAGGCGCCGAGCAGGCCCTTGACACGGGCAAGATCAGGGTCGTCATTGGCGCGAATCCGTGCGGCTTTCTCGTGCAATTGCTTAGCGATTCCAGCTGTGTCCAGAAGGTCAGCCCGGCGAACGATGACCCCCGAGAGGTCCGCGCCCTGCTGCTTGGCGGCATCCTGCGAAGGCACGGAAACCTGGCAAAAGACGTCAACATCGCGGCGTTGCCAGATTTTCCCACGACGAATCAGGCAGTTCATGGACGGATTGTCGCCCAGGACTTTGGCCAAAGCGCGCACTGCGGCATGGGTCACCGTGAGCTTAAATCCTGTTGTTTCGCGAAGTTGCTGGATGTACGGCTGCAGTACCGTGACGTCGACTTCAATCGCACCGTAGATGGTTGGGTCCTTGGGCGGATCCCAAGTCACGGCGGCTAGTTGGCGAAAGGCGGAGACGCTGCTGGGCCGGAAGTAGCGGTCGGTCATGGCGATTCACCTCCGGCGGCAGTTGTGGCGCAAAGGGGAGACAAAGGCAAGGGGGGACTTGGCACGGCGCCTATGCCGCCTGGGCAGAATGACACTTTTTACCAATATGTCCAACTACTTACCCCAAGGTGTTTGGGGCGTCGGCGCGGGGGAACTGGGTTGGTCGCCTGCGGCATTGTGGGCCGGAGGGGCCTGTAAACTGATGCCGGCTCCGGCGGCCTGAATGACCGAATAGCTCCATGAAGTCCATGAACTAGAGTTGATCGCCTTGGCGTCCAAATGGTCGATGTCTAGCCCCGGTGCGTAGGCCCGCCACAACCGCACATTGAGGGGCTGATTGGGCAAGGGATTGAGCAGAGGTAACGTCGCCAAATTAGGCAGTTGCACGGTCGTGACGTCGCCTTTGACATAGAGCTCCCAGCGGGTCAGGTAGGACTGGTCCGCTAGGCGCACCAGAGAAAATGATGGCGTTACGCCGGGTTGTGAGGTCCACTGCAGGACATTGCCCAGGGGCTTGGTATCGGTCGGGGCGGCAAACTGCGCCAGTTGCAGGTAGGGACCAAGCACCATGACGGGCTCGCCGACTGCGACTAAACCTCCTGAAAAGTCTGGCAAAATTCCACGCAAGTCGACGCGCAAATCGGCGACGCTGTGGTCGGACACCTGCTGGGGACCATCGACACGCAGCCAAGTGCCTTGTGCGCCTACGATATCCAGCGGATAGCCCGCCACCGGGCCCTGCATCGCTAGCAAGGTGCGGGTGGAGCCAGTATCGACCAAGGCCAGAGATTGCCCATTCCAATGGCCTAGATAGCCACGATCACCCAGGACCCAGACGTCGGTGTCGCTGCGGCCCCAGACGGCGCGCAGGGGCAGCGTCGAGTAGCTCGACAGCGATTCGTAGACCAGGGGCCCTTGGGCAGTCGGGGTCGCGCGGAGGAATTGTCCTTGGTCGCCGCAGAGATACAGGGTGCCTTGCGGACTTTGCCATAGGCCGTGGAGCTGTAAGGCTGGCGTGCCCGTGGTCACGGCGGGGGGCGGCGTCGCTGCGGCCACGGTCCACGGGCCAGCTGTACCAGTCCAGAAATAGCCGTCAAAATGATAGAGTTGTGCGCGATCATCCAAGGCCCAGACGTCATTGGTCGCCCGGCCCGCGAGGCCAATCGCCGTGCGGCCCAGCGCCTGCATCCCAGCCTGCCAGCCCAAAGGCGTGCGGCGGACCAGGACGCCATCAGCCCCCGCCGCCCAGCCGTCATTGCCGTCGGGCATAAGCCAAACAGCGTAGAGATCTCGTTTGGTTGGGCTGGCCTGGACCGTGAAGTCCGTCCCCGTCCACTGGGCAATGCGACCGCCCTGCCCCACAGCGACGCGCACATTGCCACCCCAAGCGGTCGCGTGCAATTCGCCTACCAAAGCAGACCCTTGTGTGGGCTGGGCGCTGCCTTGGAGCCACTGCGCCGGGCGGTCCAGACCCACCAGATTCTGACCGGTCGCTTGTGAAACCGTCATGGGGGGCCCACCGACACTATTTGCCAAAGAGCCATAGATTTCATAGCGAATGCCGGCATTGTCGCCCGTGAACATCGCTGGGTTGGGCTGCTGGGTGAGAATCAGGGTATCGGTCAGGGCCTTGGTGGACGAATTGCCAATCGGTACATAGCCTTCTGCGCCAAGATCCAGGCCCGCGGTCACCGAGCGAACGCCGCCGACGCTGTCCGGACCAACCGGGACTTGATCCATGCGCACGCGGAGTTGGCGGTCTAGCGCGATATCGGGGCTAATGACGATGCCATTGACCGTCGCGCCGGGCGATACCGCCACATGTCGCGCAAGGCCGAGTGTTTGCGGGACAAACGTTGAGGAATTGAGCTCGACATAGCCGGCGATGCAGTAGATGGCGATGTCGCCTGGGTCCGTGTCGATGAGGAAGTTGCCGTCGCCACTGAGGGTTCCACCATTGCCGGGAGGCATTGCGCCACCGAAAATCGACGGAGCCGCTTGGGCACAGCGAATCTGCCGCGCGCCAACCAGCGGCAAACACATCGGCGTCGCCGAGGGCAGAGACAACCCATTGAGGCGACAGGCATAATTTTGGGGACACTGGGCATCGCTCTGGCAGGGCAACAGGCAGTGTTTCTGCTGCGGCGCATTGGCCGCTTGGGGATTGCTACCGTCCGAGTTGACGCCGGGGGTCTGGCTCAAGGTCGGGTCCGCAAGGCCAACGCAAACCTGGCCTTGGCTGCAATCCTCGGTGTCGGCACAGGGCGCGCAAGGGTAGCCAGCCTCGACATTGGCCGCGCAAGAAGTGCTTGGCAACACAGCGTATTTGTCCGAATCGACCACGGTCCCCGTGACCTTGCCGCTCATGTCAACGCTGGGCGGCAAATTGCCCCCGGAACCATTGCCACTTTGGGGCACAGGCAGCGCCGTCAGCCGAATCACCACGTTTTCCACCGAGACGGCAACGACCGACCCTGCGGTATATCCCTGTGCAAAAGCATGGACTTGGACCGGACCATGCAGTCCTTGGGCTGCCAGCGTGACTTGACCGCGGTCGTCCGTGACGCCATGCAGGTCCGGCAAAAGCGGAGCCAAGGTGACCACGGCGCCAGAAATCGGCTTATTGATTGCGCCCTTGACCATCACTGAGACGTTGAGCGCCCCGTCCACGGGCCCGCCCCAAGTCAGTACGTCGCTGGACACCGGGTCAAAGTACGTGAAGGCGCCGGACAGGGTCGACAGGGTCGCATCATGAAAACTGCCGCGAACATCCACAGTTCCAGGCTGCCCCTTGGGCGTGCGCGCGCGCAAGAGGCCAGGGTGGACCAGGGTGTCGATCGTCGCCGGGGCGCTGCCAAAGGCCAGGCTGCTCAGTTGGTCCAGACCGTCGCCGAGCACATCGACTAGCGTACCGCCAGCCTGACTGCCCGTGGCCGGCAAGACCATCGCTAACCGCGCTTTTAGACTGGCATAATGCAACGCTCCGTCCAATCGGGCGACCTGACCGTTTGCGAAGTAAACCTGGGCATCGGCCGGCCCCGGGGCGCCCTGAGGGGCCGCGGCGGTCAAGGTTAAGTCCCCAGACTGACTTAAGATTTGTCCAGGCAGCGCGCCAATTTGCACACCGACAACCTTGCTGGCGGGCGCATAGAGCACGTGAATGGTCACGCCAGTACCGCCGGCGGGGTCCAGCAGCAGCGGCGAAATCGTCTGAATCACAGGGACTTGCGGCAGATAGGTGAAGGCCTGCGTCAAGCTGCCTTGGGCGCCTTGGCCCAGATCGACTGCAATATCAACGGTCTTAGGGAAAGGCCCTAGAAGCACGGGGGGCTGCACGCGCAGAGTGGCGCCAACGCCATCCGGACTTAGCTGAGACCATTGAAGATTGGCCGGTTGACCATTAAGTGTAACCTGGGCGACGGCGAGGTTATTGGCCGTCAGTGCACCGACGACAGCTAAGTCCACGGGTTGCAACTGATTGACCGGCTGAGCACTCGGTGCAACCCCAACCAAGGCGAAGGACGGCGACGGCGCTGCAGCCACATAATGATAAGCGCCAAGCAGTGTTGCGTTCCCCTGGGCATTGGCATAGACCACATCATAGGCACCCGGCACGGAAGCGGCGGGCGCGGTCACCGTGAGGCGTTTGGCATCGGGCTGGCTGACCGCGATGGTACAATCTAGGCTAATGCCACCTTGAATCAGCGACACTTTTGCTGCAAATCCAGGTAGTTGCTTACCGATTAGCGCGATGGGCCCACCGCCCTGCAGCGCGCCGACGGCCGGCTCCACGCCCGTCAGTTGCGGCGGCGCTTGGTACAAAAAGGCGTTCTTGAGCACCGCCGTTCCGTCTATATTGCTTGCAGCCACGCGGACTTTGCCAGCAACGCCCGGGGGGGTCAGCACGGTCGCGGTGTTGGCATCCTGAACGACGACGTGCAAGGCCAAGCGATCGCCAAAGGCGAAGGTGGTCTGCTCAGAAAACCCTGTACCTTCAATGGTTACTGCTGTTCCACCCTGGGCTGGCCCGCTGCTGGGCTGCACAGACGTCACCGTTACTGTCGCAACATAGCGAAAACCATGGGGTAAGACGGCATCGGGCAGGCCTGGGGCATGCACCGTGACATCGACTTCCCCGGCAGCATGGGGAGGCGCAGTGACCAAGACGTGTTCTGTATCAAGGACTTGCACGCTCGTCGCTGAAGCCGCCCCGAAATCGACCGCCGTGGTGGCACCGAGGTCAGAGCCATGAAGCACGACGGCCGTCAAGCCAGCCGTTGGTCCCTGGGGCGGGTCGGCGTCAAGAAGGAAAATCCCTGAAACAACAGGTAAATCCGCAGAGGGTGCGTCGTCTGTTCCTGGGGCGATGTCGGGCCACGCGGTTGCGTCCGCTGGCGTCGAGGTCGCCACCGCCACAGGCGCTTGAGACTGGCAGGCGGACAGGACGCTCGATCCCAGGACAAACGCGGCCAACCATGCAGAAATACTGCATTTACCCGCCTTTGCGCTAGAACGATTGCCCTGCTCCGCCACGGTCACCTACCCGGCCAAGAGGTCGCTACGGCCCGCTGATCCAGTAAAACGGAACAAGATTGTACCGATACGGCCTAAACGCCTAGCAGCTTGGTGAGAATCTCGCGCATGATTTCACTGGCACCGCCGCCAATGGTGATGAGGCGCATGTCCCGAAAAGCACGGCTGATTTCGGCTTCGTCCATGTAGCCCATGCCCCCCCAGAATTGCAGGCAGCGGTCTACGACTTTGTTGGCGACTTCGCCGCAAAAGAGCTTGCACATGGTGATTTCGCGAAAGGCGTCCTCGCCGCGCACGACCAAATCCACTGCACGATAGCAAAGTTGCCGCCCCGCTTCCAACTCCGTCTCGAGTTGCACCAGCTGATGGCGTACGGTCTGAAAGCCGGTGAGCGGTTTGCCAAAAGCCTTGCGATCTTGAGCCCATTGGATGGTTTGATCGAGCATCCGCTGGGCGCCGGCCGTGGCGGTCAGGGCACCGACAAGACGTTCCCCCTGGAAATTCATCATGATGGAGTAGAAGCCCTCGTTCTCACCGCCGAGCAGATTGCGGACCGGAATGCGGCAATCCTCAAAGGCCAACTCCGCCGTGTCCGAACAGTGGTTGCCCATCTTTTCGAGCTTTCGCGTGACGCGAAAACCCTTGGTATCTGTTGGAAAAAGCACCAAGGAGATGCCGCCGTGGCCGGGCCCGCCGGTGCGCACAGCCAAGGTGATGAAGTCGGCGCGGGTGCCGTTGGTGATGTAGGTCTTGGCGCCGTTGATGACGTAGTCGTCGCCCTCGCGGCGGGCGGTGGTGCGGATGCCGGAGACGTCGCTGCCGGCGTCGGGTTCGGTGACGCCTAGGGCGGCGATGGCATGGCCCTGCACGGCGGGCTTCCAGAAGTTATCCTTATGATAACTATCGCCTATTTCGCCAATCACCGGCGTCGCCATGTCACTTTGCACCAGCAAGGCCATGGTCAGGCCGGCAAGGCCGCTGTGGACCATCTCCTCGGCGTAGCAAACCGTGTACCACCAGTCTAGGCCAAGACCGCCGTATTGTTCAGGAACTCGGATACCCAACAGGCCTAGCTCGGCCGCACGGTCAAACACCTCGCGCGGAAACAGGCGCTGGGCCTCCCACGCGTGGGCATTCGGCAGCAACTCGGTCTGGCACCATTGCCGAACCGTTTTGCGGAGTTGTTCATGCTCTTCGCCAAATTGCGGGTAGGCCCGCATCCGCTCGGACGCCAACATCGGAACTCCTTGCAGGAACCGTCCATTCGGTTCCGGCCATGGCCGATCGACCTCCCGCTCGCTGCTCGGCAACAAAGCCCGAATCAGCCGCAAAGTCTATTCGGCCGGGACGTATAACTGCGCACCATGCTTATGAAACTCTTCGGACATCTGCGCCATCCCCTCGTCCTTGGCGGCCATATCGCGGACGTCCTGGGTGATGCGCATCGAACAGAAATGCGGGCCACACATCGAACAAAAATGCGATGTTTTGGCAGCGTCGGCCGGCAGGCTCTCGTCGTGCAAGGAGCGGGCCGTCGTCGGGTCCAGGCTCAGATTGAATTGATCCTGCCAACGGAACTCAAACCTCGCCTGACTCAGCAGGTTATCGCGCTGCTGGGCCCCCGGGTGCCCCTTGGCCAGATCGGCGACGTGCGCGGCGATTTTGTAAGCAATCACGCCGTCTTTGACGTCCTTGCGGTCGGGCAGGCCCAGGTGCTCCTTGGGCGTGACGTAACACAGCATCGCCGTGCCGTACCAGCCGATGAGGGCCGCGCCAATGGCACTGGTAATATGGTCGTAACCCGGCGCAATGTCAGTGGTTAGGGGACCAAGGGTATAGAACGGGGCTTCATGGCACAGCTCGAGCTGCAAGTCCATGTTTTCTTTGATTTTATTGAGAGGTACATGCCCCGGCCCTTCGATCATCACCTGGCAGTCATGCCGCCACGCCACCTGGGTCAGCTCGCCAAGGGTACGAAGCTCAGATAACTGCGCTTCATCATTGGCATCCGCGATGCTTCCCGGGCGCAGGCCGTCACCTAGGCTGAAGGCAATGTCATAGCGGGCCATCAGCTTGCAGATCTCTTCAAAGCCCGTGTACAGGAAATTCTCTTTGTGGTGGGCGAGGCACCAGCGCGCCATGATCGAACCACCGCGCGAAACGATGCCGGTCACGCGCTTTTGCGTCATCGGCACGTAGCGCAGCAGCACTCCGGCATGGATGGTGAAGTAATCAACCCCTTGTTTTGCCTGCTCTTCCAAGGTTTCCAGGAACAGTTCCAGGGTCAGGTCTTCGACTTTGCCGCCCACCTTCTCCAGGCACTGGTAGATGGGCACAGTGCCGATGGGCACAGGGCTGTTGCGCAAAATCCACTGACGAGTCAGATGGATATCTTTGCCCGTGCTGAGATCCATGACCGTGTCGGCGCCCCAGCGGATGGACCATTGGAGCTTTTCCACCTCCTCACGAATATCACTGCGAATCGCGGAGTTACCGATGTTGGCATTGATCTTGGTGAGAAAGCTGCGACCGATGAGCATCGGCTCCGACTCAGGGTGGTACATGTTGTTGGGCAAGATCGCGCGGCCACGGGCAATTTCGCTGCGGACGAACTCGGCGTCGTGGCCTTCACGCAGCGCAGCGAAGCGCATTTCCTCGGTGATGATGCCTTGGCGGGCGAACCACAATTGCGTAGGATGTTCAATGCCTTGACGCGCATCGATCCAGGCTTGACGGCGCTTAGGCAGCCCGGCTTGCAGGTCACAGCCCTGAGGCCCGGTGGTATCGTAGACGTCGCAGGTGTCCCCGTTGGACAATTCAATACGCCGTACGGGCACTTGCAGGTCGCCGAGTTCCAACTTGGTGGAGCTAGGAAAGCTCTCGACCAAGGGCGGCAGAGGGTCTAGGGCATGCCCACGAGCGACGATGGCGGCACCGAGGTAGCCGGGCGTCGAAGAACTGGAAGCTCTTGTGGAAAAGAACGGTGATTTCAGATTGTTGTCGTCCATCGATCCTGCAGATTTCGGCTTGTCCATGAAATGACCTTTGCGGCAGCAAGACGCGTGCAGCGCTGGCAGCGTAGCACAATCTGACCCGCGTGCGCACGTGGCGACGGCGAACGGTTGGCGAACTCATTGCGACTGCCCTGCCAAGGAAGCGACAACCCGACCGGCTGCGAATTGATGCCCGGTCGGTAAACTATTGAGAATTATGCATATTTTCGGCGAGGCGGGCGCGCCTTTGCAGCGTGGCCGTGGGGCAAGGCTTCGAATGCAGCCATGCCAGCCCCAGCTGCCGCATTGAGCGCCGCGCCACCGGCCTCCACGGCACCTTGGAGCAAATGGCCGTGCGCCAAGCTGTCGCCCGCGTCTTGGGCAAAGGTTCCAGCCTCGCGGACATGGGCGGTGGATTGGCTGATCTTGCCCTGATGCACCTCGCGTACATTGGCCATAATGCTGGTAAAAGAGGCCTGCGACATGCCGATGCCGTCCTGCTGCAGACGGTAATTGACGATGCGCACCAAGGTCGCGTAAAAGCTTGGATCTTTGCGGGTTTCGCGATCAATCTCGCTGCGCATCGCCTCGGTCAGGTCGGCATTGGCCAAGTGCGGGTCCGCGGCCGCTGCCGAAGCCGCTTTGGGCGCAGCACCGGGCCGAACGGCCGCCGCACCCTCCGCATACGTCCCGCCCTGGGCCGCACCCGGCTTTGCAGTCTTACCGGCGACGCGGGCGGGCTTGGCAGCGACGTGGGCGGGCTTGGCTGCCGGCTTAGCTGCGGGACGGTGATCCATCATATTGAATCCTTAGGAAAATCGCAGGAGGGCGGGGAAGGCCTGGGGGAGGCCTGCGGCGGGGCGGGCACCTGGGGCAATCTTAGATATCGCGATCGTGGAAGTCTAGGGGCTGGGCGGGCAGGGGGCTAGGGATGAGCAGTGACGCAGGTCGGTGGCGTGCTGGCCGTGGTCGACGTGCAGCTGGCGACAGCCAACCCCATGACAATAAAAATGAGTCTAGACATCTGGGTTCCTTTGCGGGCGGCTTGGGTGGGTAGGAAACGCCGCCTCGACTTCCCTCCACCCCCTACCAACTCCGCCAATCCTCGCGCGCAAACACGCGCCCACCTGGCGTCTGCAGCGCGGTTGTCCGGATCCACGGCGACAACTCCGGCACGGTTGAGTTTGGAATCACATGGAATTGTTGGGCAGGCCGGTCGCTGTGCCCGATAAGCACCAGGCGGTTGCCCTGCGCATCCTCCGCGGCGTCCACCACCAGCACAGCGTGGCCCGTCCACTCCCCGTGCGCCGGTTGCACAAGAACATCACCAGGTTGCAACGGGGAGTCCGCAGGGGGCTTCTTCATGTTGCGCGCAATCGAGGTCGTCCCGGCGTACATGAACACCCGCCGCAGGTAGTTGCGAAAGGCGGGCCGGCCAGTTCCGAGCCACGGCAGCCAGGTGCCGTCGGTCTGGTGAAAGCCGATCTCGCGCTGCCGGCTAGTCGCCCATAAGTACTCGGCACGCAAGCGGATAATGACGTCAGCACATTGCTGCAGGTCTTGGTTGCCCACATCCAAATCGACTACCGCCACGTGCAAGTCCTGCTGCGGTTTGGCCTTGCCGTTCCACAGCAGGACTGGACTGCCTGCGGGCAGCATCGGCAGACCGCGCAGCCAAGCGGCAAAGCTGCCCGATTCTAATGTGATGCGGTGAAAACCGGCAGGCGGCGAGAACGCTTGTTCCAATGTTCGCGCAGGTTTACGCCCTGTTAGCCACGGATAGTCCGGAGCAACGGTCGTTGCAGCTGGGGGCGCGGTCTTGGCGGGCGTCGGCCTAGCGGGCGCGGTGTCGGGGGCAGCAACGGCGACAGCCGAGACTGCAGCCACAGTGCCTATCAGTGCGGGCGCAAGGGTCAAAAGAAACCTGGAATTCATGGGCTACCTCGTCGCGACGCCCCAGGCCTCGTTGCCAATTCGGCACGAGCTTTGGCCGGCACGCCGACACTGGGCGGACGCAGGGTCAGCGTCAGCAGAACTTCGCCCCCGCCATCGGGGCCCAGGCAATTGCCTATTCTTTCATAAAAATGAAGGGCTTCATGACGCTTCGGGCGGCGAGGGCCTCTCGCCAAAACCTTCGCGCCAGCGGTGCGCACAAGCCGAGCAGTGGTAGTAGGATGGGGCATGTTTGTCCGTACTTTCGCGGCCATCCAGCGTACGCGTGCCCCAGCGCCCGCACTTGGGACAAGCATTGCCGACGCGTCGGGCCAGCACAAAGAAGACAAGTCCGACCACGACGGCGCCAAGGCCGCCGACGACCAGTAGCGGCTCGGGCGTCGAAGGCCCGAGGGCAACGCCCGCCAGCATCAGCCCGAACATGATGAGGCCGATGCCCACCAGGACCAACAGGATCGTCAGCAGGGACAGCCCACAACCCGACGTATCATCTGGATAATCCGCAAAGCCCGCGGCATGACCAGCCTCCGCGGCGAGCGATGCGCAGGTGGGGCAGAGGCGGCCCCCCGTGGAAAGCGGCGTCGCACACTGATTGCAAAAGCGCTCGGACATGAGATCTCCATTTGTAAACAATAGGTTAGCTTGCTAAAGACGCCGCGCGAGCAACCAGCCTTGGCAGGACCGTTTCTGGCCCTCAAGCCGCAGCCGCCGATGGCCAACGCCCAGTAAGTGCCTAAAAACGCAACAGTGTCAAGCGATTGTGACACCGCCCTGCGCCCCAGCCATGGCTCCCTCAGGTCCGCCCCCCGGCCTCGAACAGCACACCGATTCTGGGCGGAGGTCTGCGCCACGTCAAGGGATTTCGCCGTGCACAACTGCTGGCCAAATCGGCCTATCGGCGGTATGGTCGGCGTCCACAGCTAGCCGGTCTTTAGCGGCGGCAGGAGCTTGATGAGCAGCGACATCGCAGACAACTCCTTACTAATACACCGCAATTACCAACCCGCCGAGTGGGGCGCCTGGGTCATCTGCCCGCAGTGTGGCACCAAGGGCGGCTGGTACCTGCACATTGTCGAGGTCGTACACCCGGTTAGCGGCGACGCCTACGGCCGCGACGAGTATCTGTGCGACCACTGCGCCCACGCGTGGGTCTGCGGATTTTCTGAGAATTGACGACGGGTACGCGACACTGCGCCGGATGAGCCCAGGGGCCCGGCCGCTTGGGCGC
Source organism: uncultured Myxococcales bacterium (assembly GCA_903840165.1). Taxonomy (GTDB): domain Bacteria; phylum Myxococcota_A; class UBA9042; order UBA9042; family UBA9042; genus CAIMEY01. The sequence goes on from CAIMEY010000078.1 coordinate 220,995, forward strand.
TTGGTGACAGGGGAAATGGGCATAACACCGTCGGCACAGGGTGTTGCAGCACCACCCAGAGCCGGCTGAGCCACGGGATTGCTGTTCTCCTGCAAGGCAATTCCGACCCGGTCACCGCCGCACGGTGCAACCCCTTTGCCGCATTACTCTAACGCCCCGCGACTGCGAAAGATTCCCTCGCCGTACGTTGCTAGGTACAGGTGGTGCTCGAGCCAGTGCGCGCCCGAAATATGGTGTGTTGTCAATTCGTTATCGATGCGCCGCCAGTTGCTGCCACCGTCAGCCGATAGGTACGCGCCGTTGGTCGTGGTGACCACAACGCTTGGCCGGGGTCCGCTGCCAAAAACCACAGTGGTCAAGCTACCTTTCCACTGCCGAGGCTGGACGACTTCGCCAGCAAACGCAAAGCTGCGGCCGCCGTCGTGGCTGGCAAAGGCGTGCAGGGCCCCCTTTTCGGGCCATACCGCAAGCAGCTCGAGGTCGGAAGCCGGAGAAACGGCAACGCTAAAGCCACTGCCCTTGGTGGGCAATCCCGACGGCGTGACCCAACTCTGGCCGCCGTCAAACGAGACAACGAGTGTCGTGTCCGAGCCAGCCAGCAAGTGCTGACTGCTCCTGGGCGACACGACGATGGCCCGCGGATCCACGAGCGGAGTCGCCACGGGCCCAAACGTGGCGCCGAAGTCCAGGCTGTGCAAGATGCCCGGCGGCGTGTGCGTCACGACGTACAGGCTGCCCGGCGTGCCGGCGTCAATGCTAAGGTAGCTACCCGAGGAGGACACGTGCGAAATCGCGGGGTTGGTCTGGGTAAACGTGTTGCAGCCGTCGCGCGACACGTGGATGCCCTTGCGAAAGTGGTAGCAATGTGTAGGGTCCGTGGGGTCGATGGCGACGTAGCCGTTCTCGCCACCGCCCTGCCCGGCCAAGGTGAGCCAATTCCAGGTGGCCCCTCTGTCCTGACTCCATACGGCGGCAAAATCGGTCATCGCGGCGACTAGGCGGTTGCCATCTGCAGAGACGGCGAAATCACTGACCACGTTCAAAGCCAAGCCGTGGTTGGGAAAATCGAGCTGGCTCTTGGCGACCGAGCAGTTCTCGGCCAGTTGCAGGCCCTGGTCGCTGCCGACCAGACAGTGGTCATCCGTCTTGGCGGCGTTGGGCGTCAGAATGAGCGTGCGCAAATCGCCGTGTAGCGCGGCGCGGGTGTAGACCGGGTTGGGGTTGCCGTCGGCGGTCGTCCAGATGGCTGAACCATCGCCGGCGACGTACAAGCGATGCGGTACCGCGGCACCAAAGGCCAGGACTTGCACACCCAAAAGCGCTTTATCCCAGGCGATTTGCGTCCATGTCGCGCCGGCATCGAGGGAGGCATACAGGTTGTAGTTGTACGGCCCGTTGAGCACGGAGGCGTAGACCGTCTTGAGCGCGTTCGGGTCGACCGCGAGTTGGTGAACAGCTGCGGGCAGTTGGCCCACCTTGGACCAAGTACCACCCCGCCGCACGTAGACGGCGCCGTCTTTGCCGCCCGCCCAAACCTGCGTGGCCACGGCGCTCACGGTCACCAAGGGCGCTGGGGTCGCAAAGGCCAGCGTCCAGCTGCGGCCGCCATCGCTGGAGGTCAGGATGCCCTGGTGGCCGGCCGCCCATAATTCGTTGCCAGTGCTGATGAATCCTTGGATACCCGCGCCGCTCCACACCGGTCCCCAGGTCTTGCCGCCGTCGCTGGAGCGGAAGATGCCGTCGTCCTCGGTCGCGGCCAAAACCTCATTGGGCGCCTGAGGATTGAGCCATAGGGCCGTCATGGCGCCGCTGTTCACGCCGTCCGCTCCCACCGGTGGCGTGGTCGGCCTCTGCCAGGTAGCGCCGCCGTCGACCGTGCGGTACAAGCCGCCCCCAGCCGTACTGCCAAGCAGCATCACCTTGGAATTATGCGGGTCCACCACCACCAACTTGGTTGCGCCGCTCTGCACACCCGTTTGGCCCTTGGGCGGCGGCAGGTTGCGCGGGCCCACGCTCTCCCATTGTACGGGCGCAGGCTCAGCGGAGGCCACGGCGGGCAGCAGGGTCGCACTGAACGGCATAGCGGCTAGCGTGACGACCAAGGAACAGAGGGATTTTGCCATGTTGGACCTCGGGGGGCGCGGCAGGGACGACGTGGCAACTGCGAATCTTCAATGGTTGCTCAGTCCAAGACCATGCTGCACAACGGAAATTGCGCCAAGGGTTGTCTTCCGCGCACCACCCGTCGGCCACCGCACGATTCTGGGCGGTCGCCCCGTCCCCGTCAAGGCCGATTTCAACCAGCAAAGGCCCCAGGCTCAAAGCACCAGCACACCCGGCGCAACGACTTCACGCAATAGTTTCAAAGCCTTAGGCGCACATCCCGTGGCAAGCTGGCGGACGATGGCGCGATTACAGCCCCGAGACAGGTGGGTTTCGTCGTAAAAGTCCTCAGGTTTACAGCCAATTTCCGCCCCGCGCAGGGTCACATCGCAGTAGTCGATTCCAAGCCGTTGCGCCACCTGCCCTATCGCCTGGCCCGCCCCTGCCATCTGCGCCGTTAGCCCCGGCGTCAAAGCCCGCGGCTCAATCGGCGGCGAGTAGAGGATGACCGTGGTGCCCGTCGCCATCATGCGTTTGACAAACGTCTCAAGCATGGCCACACGTTGAGGATTTAGCTTGCGCTCCCCTTTGGAATCCTCGATGTGTACAGGCCCGCGCGACGAAAAAATGCCATCGACCTCGCCCGGATAGACCCGACTGCCATCGACTAACCAGCGATGCACAGTCGACTTGGCGTGTTGATCGACCACGCGAAGCAAGGCCCCGGTGTCCTTATCAAGGTCCGCCACAGTCTGACGGGTCTCGCGACCATGCATCAGGGTTTGCAGTGTCAATTTAGTCTGTTGCAGACTCAGCAGGCTGTCGATGTCCCGATACCACGGCGGTGCAGGCTGGGCCTTGTGGCGAAAGGGCGCGCCAAAGTTCCAGATGGGGTCCTCCGGCGGCGTGTCGTAACCGGGCTCATCGTCTTCCTTGACCACGGTCAGGCAGCGGGCGTCGTACAGGACCAGGCGAGGAACGCCGACGGCATGGACAATATCCTCAAACACTTCAAAATGATAGGCAAAGTACGAGTTGGAGAGAAAGCCGTTGTAGAACTGCACGCCCGGCTGAAAGAAGGTCTGCGACATGTGGTCGGAGTCGCTCTGGCCGAGCACCAATACGTCGATCTTGCTGAGGAAATGGGCATTTGTGTGGCGCAATTCCCGCTCGTTGACGGGCCCTGGATTCATGGTGAGGCTGCCACGGTCCGGCACCCGCGACAGACGCTGCAGGGCTAGGCGCAACTCCTCGCTGCCGGAGGTCGTAAGTGCTGAGGACTGGTCGCGAATCAGGCGGTTTGCTTGCCAAATGACGCCCAGCAAGGTCAACGTGACCGCGATGAACACGATGAGCTTGACGGTTTGGCTGGTGCTTTGGTTTGGCATGGACCTAGAACGCAAAGTAGATGAATTTAGAAGATAAATTGAGGTGCAACACGGCCACAACGACCAGGAGCGCCAAGGCCAGCGTGGCCGGCCAGCCCAGCTCGCCCCAGCGAATCTCATTGGAATTCCGTGGCAATACGCACAAACCGCCGCCGAGCAGGGCAAAGGCCCACAGTTGCAGCGGTGCCGTGGGCAAATGCGGCGCCAGGGTCGCATGTGTGGCAAATGCTTGCAGTTCTTGCATGGTGTGCATGCGAAACGGGATCCACGAACAGACGAGCACCAAAATCATCACGCTGCGCTGCAGCAGGCGCGGTAAGGCCGCCCAGGGCTTCTCAATTCGGTGGTAGGCAAGCAGCAAGAGGCCGTGAAAGGAGCCCCAAACGATGAAGTTGACGCCGGCGCCATGCCACAGACCGCCGAGGAACATCGTCACAAACAGGTTGAAGCCCGTGCGCGTCGGGCCCAGACGATTGCCACCTAGCGGAATGTATAGGTAATCGCGCAGCCAGCTCGAGAGGCTGACGTGCCAACGCTTCCAGAAATCACTCGGATTGCGCGCGTGGTAGGGCGAATCGAAATTGATGGAGAATTCCAGGCCCAGCATGCGGGCGAGGCCCCGCGCCATGTCGGTATAGCCGCTGAAATCAAAGTAGATCTGCAGCGAGAAGCCGACCATGGCCAGCCACAGGTCGACGCTACCATGCCTGCTGGGCGCATTGAGAATCGGGTCCGCGTACCAGGCCAGCCGGTCCGCAATCAGGACTTTCTTGCACAAACCGGCGGCAAATAGCATCGCACCAGCGGTAAGCCGCGAATTATCAACCGGATCTGTGGCAGCCAGCTGGGGCAAAAGCAACTTGGGCCGGACGATGGGCCCGGCGATGAGTTGCGGGAACAGACTGACAAAAGAGGCAAATTCGATAAACGAGCGCGCCGGCTTGATGTCGCGGCGGTAGACGTCGATCGAGTAACCCATGGATTGGAAAGTGTAAAAGCTGATGCCCGCGGGCAGCGCGATTCCGGCCACGGCATGGAGAAACGGGTGGCCGACCAGGGCATTGATGCTGTCGACCGCGAATCCGTAGTACTTGAAAAAAGACAGCAATCCAAGGTTGAACACCAGCGATAGACAGAGAATCGCCTTGCGCCGGCCGGGGCGGTGCTCAGCGTCCAGCAGCAGGCCGACGGCGAAGTCCACGGACGTGCTGACGACCATCAGCAAAGCGTAGTAGCCGGCGGCCAGTGCGTAGAAGGTATAACTAGCGCAAATCATAAAGATTAGCGCGTGTTGGCGGCGACGAAACAGTCGCCACAGCACCAAGACCAGGGGCAGGAAGACAAAGAGGAAGCGCAGGCTGTTAAAGGGCATCAGGCGTTCCCGAATTGCTTAGAATCGCGCAACTGTTCCGCCTAAGTGGATGCCGCCTAAGTGGATGCCGCCTAAGTGGATGCCGCGAGCGTAGCTTGCGCAAGGCCCCGGCCTGCCGCATCGCCCAGTTGCTGTCTCGTGGTTCCGGTACATCCTGGCTCCAAGTCCGCGCCGACCCTCGGCAACAGGCCGATTCTGGGCGGTTGCCACGCCGGTGTCAAGGGCGCCTTGGTTTGCTCTTGGCGCAGGGCGCAGGGCTGAGAAATGCAGGATAATCCGTCAGTCTGAAAGGCAATGTTTCTGACTGCAGGTCGCGTACCTGGGCCTCAGGGCAACGGCTGTAGGGCAGCATCTGCAAACGCCATCTGCCGTCCATCCGCCAACATCCGCCCCCGCCAGTCCGTACCATTTTCCGTCCAAAACCGCCGCCAACCGTCGACTGGAAGTCCATGCTGCGCCGGGCTCAAGTCCGCGTCAGGCGAAATCTGGCCCATCGTGCCTGCGCAAGATAAGCCCTTACCTAACAAGGAGAATTCGCCACTCTCGGAGCCCGCCAGGCGTCGCCAATCTGCTACTCATCGGTCGCGGCGGCTCCGGCTGGACGGCGACAACCGCCATCCTTTCAGGCGGTCCTGAACTATTCACGACGCCGCCTGGGTCTGGATACTGGTGCAGATGCGACTGTCGGGTCGCCCCGGAGTGGAGACTTTCCGGGGCGACCCGACTAATCTCGCGTGTTACCTGAATTTGGTGCGGGATGCGCGGCAGGCGATTCTCAAAGATCATGTGCGCGATTGGCAGCGTCAGGCTTTGGATCGACTGCAGGGCACGCCGGGGCGAGCGGGTTGGCAGAAGATGAGCAAGTTCCCATGGTACCAAGCCGCAAGAACTGAAATCACAGGCGAATTCCTTTCTGAATCATGGCGCATCCATGCACCAGTGAATTGCTTGATTGTAGGTGCAGCCATGCTTGTTCTGCGCGCAGCTGACGGACTGGGCACAGTCAGCTTGGCTGTTGGGCTGGCAGATTACCATTGTCGTATCAGCGGGTTCACCAACGACCGGGCACTGGCCCCCAGGTGAGGTGCAAACGTGGCACGCGCCAACCAGTGCACAATAGGAAGACGCAAGGCATGTTTGCTCAGTCGCAGCGCAAAGGTTGGCAAGGCCAAGACACTGGCCTCTTTCGCTGCAGATAGGTCCGTCGCAGCCTAGCCGCGCGACCGCTGTGCATTGGTGGTGGAAAACGCCGCACCAATACTGAGTCTTACACCAGTCACTGTTCGCGCAGTCGACGTCGGCCATCGGTCCGCAAGTGCAAAGGGGAAAGCCAAGCCAGTGACAGTCACCGGACACCTGGCACGGGTCGACGACGATAGAAGCGTCGGTTCCTGCGATGTGAACGGCCGTCGGTCCGCAACCCATTCCGACGACGCAGCCTTGGCCATCTATCTCCCCGGTGAGTGAGGCAGAATCAAACGTGTCTCCGTCCTTGATGTCCACAACCCCGACGCTCGTCGCCGTCGGAGGCAGAGCGGCGCAGCCGGACAGGCATGTCCACACAATGGCAGTTAGCCTCCGATATCGCAATGTTGGGTCTCCTCGTCGCGCCGCGTAACCAGTGCTACCAGCAGAATTTCTTGCCTACCCTGCCAGCCGGACACTGGTCGCCCCAGCCTTCTCCAACTAAACAGTTCTCCGGACAAGTGCCCTTTTCGTCGCCAATCAAAGTCAAAGAGCAGTCCTGCGAAATCTGTACGCACGAGCACGGTTTCTTGCCGCCCGCACACGGTGAGCGGTCGACCGGATTGGGGACGAGATCTGGATCGACTGTGCCGCTGCCGGCATCCGGCGTCTCCGGAAACATCGGCGGGGCCTTGACCCACGACGGCGAGCCGATGTATTCAAAACACTGCGGCACCATCGCCCAATCTGCTCAGGATAGCCGCGATACGTCGCGCCGGTGGCCAAGGTGATCTGCGTTTGGGGCTGCAATACGACCAGCAAGAGTCTGTCCTCGAGGTGCCGGCGTGACGTGCCGGCGTGACGTGCCGGCAATACAAGATTAGCGGAAATGACCATGCTCTGTCAAATGGCTCAATATTGTTGGGAAAATAGGGAAGTAGCTTCCGCTTTGTTCAATGACACCATTGCGTGGCGGCCAGCAAAAGGATCTTCAAACGCCATCCGCCTTCTACCGCCTGTGCACGTTAAACCCCTACCCCGCAAGACGAATTGACTCACACCCGAGCCCGCAAGGCACCGATAACCGGTTGCTATTCGTCCGCGTCGGCCCCAGTCGTGCCAGGCGGCTAACTGGACCTACTTAGGTCCGCAGTCGACATGGTCGGGCCTGTAGTAGCACCAACCGTGCTGATTGCAGCCCTGCGACTTGACGCAGTCGGCATCTGACTCAGGTACACAGGAAATATCGGGAATCTTTGGAAAGCCATAGGCAAAGCATGTGCCAAGTCGAGCACCTTCAAATCCCACAGGACCTGGTTTGCAGGGGTGACATGCGCCGCGGCTGGCACAGTTCGCTGATGCCTGACAACTCGAGTCGGTGGCGACGCACAAGGGACCGTCGGCCGTACACATCCCGCGGACTGCACACAAGTCGCCGCCGCAGCCCAGTCGAGCGACCGGCCAGCATTGCCCCTGGTACGCGCCGCAGTACGACCACTCCTTGCAGTCCGGGGTGTCCTTGCAATCGTCGTCGGTGAGGGCAACGCACACGCACAGTTGTTGGCTTGCGTGACAACCGCCATAACCCTGACAAAAGCCCAGTCGAATGCACTCGGCGTCAGTCAAATTGCAGGTTGGATGATAGGTTCCGGCCGCCGTCTCGGCGACCGAATCGGCACCAGTTGGCCCAGCGTCCGCTTGCACTTGCGGCGGGACGACAAAGTCCCCGCGCTGGGATGGCGCGCTGCAACCGAGCCAAGTCGCGGCGACCATCGCCCAAGGTAGGGGTCGGCTGCGTCCGATTACTGGCACCATTGGTCGCCGACTCGCGGGGCCTTGCCGCTCTTTGGCCCCTTGCAGGGCGCCGTAAAACCGGTCACAGGATCGGTAATCAACTCGCCAGTACCGTCCATGTGCGGACAGTTTTCCGGGCAAGATGAACCTTTCATGGGTGTAATGGCGCAGCTATGTGGATCGAGGCGCTGTACGCACGAGCAGTTCAAGGCTCCGCCCATACAGCCATTGTCGGTGCTCGTGCCAGTTCCCGGGTCACGCGGACCATTGCGATTGCTTTGGCCAGGGGGGGCATCTCCCGTGCTTGGATCCGGCGTGTCCGCAAACATCGGCGGAGCCTTGACCCACGACGGCGAGCCGATGTATTCAAACCACTGCGGCACCATCGCCCAATCATCTCCGTACACATTGGCCAGACCGTAGTGGATCAGCTTATCGCCGTCTACAATTTGAAAATCCTCAGGCTTGGGCATTGCTTACCTCCCGCAACTGCAGTCGGGATCGCGAACGTCGACCAGCACGTTGAAATCAAACGTCGCCGCTGCTGCGCCGATATTCTTGATCGCCCAGCGAATCATGCGTCGCTGCGGAGGATTGCCATCGACGCGGTTAGCAATCACGTCGCCGACAAACGGCAGGGGCGTGCCACCGCCGCTGTTGTCCAAAACCGCCGGACTGTTTCCGCAATCGGCCCAGCCGCTGCGTCCACCGCCGGGCGCCTCCATCTCCGTCGCCGTCAGGGCCGTTTCCAGATGAAATTCCAGCTTGGCCCCAGCCGCAAGGGCGCGGGTCACCAGTTCGGCGATGATTTGCCCGTACTTGTCGACGTCCATGTACTGCTCAGGATAGCAGCGATACGTCGCGCCGGTGGCCAAGGTGGTCTGCGTTTGGGGCTGCCATACGACCAGCATGAGTCTGTCCTCGAGGTGCCGGCGTGACGTGCCGGCAATACAAGATTAGCGGAAATGACCATGCTCTGTCAAATGGCTCAATATTGTTGGGAAAATATGGAAGTAGCTTCCGCTTTGTTCAATGACGCCATTGCGTGGCGGCCAGCAAAAGGATCTTCAAACGCCATCCGCCTTCTACCGCCTGTGCACGTTAAACCCCTACCCCGCAAGACGAATTGACTCACACCCGAGCCCGCAAGGCACCGGTAACCCGTGGCTATTCGTCCACGTCGGCCCCAGTCGTGCCAGGCGGCCAACTGGGCCGAGGGTACCCTGCACCGCCTGGCCCGCCTAGAGCAGCCAGCCCGCAACCTACGCCCGGCGCTTCCCGTCGAGAACTCCATGAATCTACAGGAGAAACCTTCTTCGGATCCAAGACGTAGCCCCAGGCGACTGGTGGGCCCGTCAAGCACGGTCAGCTGCCCGGGCGACACGGAAGGCACCCGCAAGCCTCGCCCGCATACCTTGTGCAACGGCCTGCGGCACGGTCCGCGGCGCTTGGAGCGGCCGCCAGACCCCTGGGTGGTTGGCCAAGCCCGGCGGCTGGTAGCCAGCAAACTGCGGCTGGACGGCAAAGGCGAGCTGGCGGCGGCTCATGGGCGGTCTCCGGGAAGGCGATGGTCGACTTCAACTCCTGGTGCTTGGACTGGACTGCCACGGTCCGGCCCCAGAACGATGCCAAGTGCCCGGGCCCGAAGATACTCAGGCCCATGTGGCGGCGCAAGCCATGATCGGTACATATCAGTAATAATAACGTTTTTCACTGACACTTACCCAGAGCGCAGTGCCCACCGGCCGCTGTGCACGTCGCCCCGTCGGGCAATTGAACGTGGTAGCAACCGCCGTGCGCAGCGTCACAAAGGTCGGCGGTGCAAGGGTTGCTGTCCAGGCAGTCGGACCAAGCTTTGTCGAAGCAGGGGCCGGAGATCGCGCAGTCCGAATGGCCCCACGGGTCGAAGGTACGCAAGACGCTCTTTGGCCCGGAATCAGGCGTGGTTTCCCGCCAAACAACGTCGATGCGTCCGCTCGGCGTAACGTTGATTACGCCGTTTTCTATCGGCCAGAGCCCGACTTGCCATAACGTGTTGTTGTGCGCATCCATCCTGAGCAACTGGCTGCAGTTGCAGCCTAAACACGAGTACGCCGCCAAAAGCAGCACAACGTCGCCGTTGGGCAGCAGCACACCGCTTACCTCGTTGATACAGGCCTCGGTGTCCAACGCACGGGCGTCCAACAGCGCTCCGTCCAGGCCGATGCGACGCACGCCGGTCGGCGCGTTCTTCAGCGGTAGATAGTTGGTCACGACGGCATAGCTGGTGGTCGGGGCCCACCACTCACTTTGCATGAGTTCCATGGCGAGCCAATCGCCAAAAGGCTCGATCTTCTGCTGCCAAGCAAGCGCCTTGGATCCCGGATCCAGGCTCGCAAACCAGCCGGCGGTGGCGCAATAGCCTCGGTCATTGACCTTCCCTGTGGCCAATTCAAGCAGGTTTCCATCGGGTGCTACGCCGACCAGGTCGCCTTGGCTTGCGGCTGCGGACAGTCCAACGTGGCCCGCGGGCCAAGCCTCGGGATGCCAGACGCCGTCAGCATCGACCAGCATCGGATGCCCATCTGCGCCAAAGATGCACCCGTCCGCCGTGGAGAGGGCGCCCCCGTGAATACTATTCCCGACGTCATCTAGGCACGGCGGCCCCGGTCGCAGCTGTAGTTGTTCCAGGTGGGGACCAGTTCCGTAAAGCTCCAAGCGGGAGAAAATCTGCTGGCCAGTCGATCCAGTACACGACTGTTGCTCCGCGCCCTCCGCCAGGATGAACCAACCATCCTTCGTTCTGCATGTCTGCGCGTGGAGGAAATATCCGGGTATGGCCACTTTGTCGATTGCAGGGGCGTGCCCGATCTGCGGCCGAATCGTCCAGATGACCAACGCATCTGGTGAAGCGCTGTCTGGTTTGTCGTACAGGTCCCCATGCAAGCCGCCAATTGCCACGACCCAGTCGCGTGACCAACGATGAATTGGCGGGAAGTCGCCAAGCTCGTATGTTGCAAGCACGGATGAACAAGACAGATTCTCACCGGAGTTGGCTGTGTCTACCAGACATTGCGAATCTTCGGACGGTATCATTGCCTCGCCGCACGCGGCGTCTTGCACCTCCTCGGTATCAGCCAAATCATTGGATAAATCCGATGCGAGCGGGCCATTTGCCACGGGTTCGGAGCGCGGGGGCGTGCAGGCGACAACCGATAAATAGACGAGCACCTGCACGGTCAGCCATGGCAAGGCCCCGCGCCAACATCTCGACTCGATAGACCAATCGGTGGGTTTGCCGTTCGCAAATCCTGTCCGCCCGCCGGTCTGGCGTGGTTGTTGGTCGTTCATGCGCCACACGGCGTAGCCCCGGTCAGCGGCTTCGCGCACAAGCACATGGCAAAGGGGCCTTTTTGGTATGGGGAAGGCGCAATTGCCCACCCCTTCATCGTAAGTAGGTCATCGGTACATTCCCTTACTTCATTACCCTGGCTATCTGGTCGACAACGGTAATAAATCTGCACGTTTGGAACCGTACCCACCGGACACCCATTTTCTGTCGGCTGTCCAGCGCCATCGGTATACCAAGTCTTTGTGGCGTCGTGCGGGAGCAACCCCTGGTAGGTTGTCAAGCATGGCCCGTCGATCGGTGGCATACAGGCAAACTTCTCGGGCCCAATTGGCTGGCAGACCAACGGATACCGGCAGTCACATGGCTGGTTGCCGCAAGGTCCCGACCCGGTTGGCAGGCAAGGATCGCCCATCTTAGCCGGCGGCGGAAGACACGTCGCAGGTTTGCCACAACATTCCAATCCTTGCACGCATTGGCATGTGACTTGACAGCCATCCTTCATGCCGCAGGCCGCACCAAGCGGCAATGCATTGGGCGTCGCGCCGGGGCAAGCGGGCTTGCAGCAGGTTCCGGTCATTGGATTGCACGGCGCATCGGCCGGGCAGCCGCACGGATTGCCACAGGGGTCGAACACGCCGGTCGCGCCCGTTTTCTGGTCGCAGCCGCTGCCGATGGGTGCCGGACATGCAGCCACGGTTGGATCATATGACGACGCGGCCCCTGTTGGGCACACGCATTTGCCGAGGACGCAGGTGGCCGGTGGCACGCATTCGGGCACACACAGGCGCAGCCAAAATGGCGGTGAACCAAACTTCTGCTTGAAGTACATGTAGCTGGCTGCGCGCAATGGGTCACCCCAAGGCCATGGCCATGCTGCCTCTGGTCGCCTCGGTCCCGACCCGAAGCGTCCGCCGACCGGAATTCTGGGCGGAGTCAGCGGTTGCGCGATTGCAGCCCGTGCCAAACGCTGCGCCTGATTCGCCTGTGCCAGTTGCCCGACCCACCCCGCCGCCAATTCCCTGCGCTTCTCCCGCGGACTCCTTGAGTCTACAGGAGAAACCTTCTTTGGATCCCAGACATAATCCCAGTTGACCGACGGCCCGTCGAGCACCGCCAGCCGCCCGCGCGACACGCAAGGCGTCACGGCTGTTTGCACAGCTTTTCCCGGGCTTATCGGCCGCTTGTCCAGCTTGGGCCCGCCGC
>CAIMEY010000079.1 GCA_903840165.1 uncultured Myxococcales bacterium
CCCTCTGGGATTGCCGGCCTACGCACAAGGCCCGGCTCTTGGCGCACAGACCTGCCCGTCTTTCGCGCCTCGTGCGCGTGCGCCTGGGCAGGGGTCCGCGCACGCCCAGAGGGGGCGGCTCGATGTTCGAGCCTCACCCGACGGGGTCGCTCCGTTTTCGGAGTCAACCCCACGAGGCACCAGCCCTCGCACGCCCGCTGGTATTGGAGAAAGTTATCATGCAGATCAAAGTCTTGCGTCTTGGGCACAGCGCCCGCCAAGCTGAAGCGGCCGCCGGCGCTACTGTCGGCGAGGTGCTTGAGCAACAAGACCTTCCGACCCAGGGCCACGCGATTTCCGTCAACGGCCTCGGCGCGTCTACCACGACGGGCTTGGCCGATGGCGACGTCATCACGCTGGTTCCCAAGGTCGAAGGCGGCGCCCACCACGCCTGATTTCCAACCCGTTCACCCGCTCAGCCGCCTCCCGTCAAACGGAGGCGGCTCGGCGGGTTGGAGGACTACATGCACCACTGCGACCAGACCATGGCGACCTATCTTGATGATTGGCAAGCCAAATTGACCCTGACCATCCGTTACCAACGCTGGACAGCGCGCTACACAGATCCCGCGCCGTTTCGCCGTGAAATCGAGCTGTTCGGGCCCATCGCAGGCACGGCAACCGAATGCCGGCTGCCCTACAAGGACAGCACTACAACGGTCGCGCTCGTGCACGGTCGCCCACACACGGGCGAACCGGTCGAGCTGACCATCGGCGGCGAGACCTTTGTGGTCGCGTCCGTCGAAGGCCGACGCGTGCGCCTGGGTTTTGACCTGGAACGCCTGTTCGAGACGCCCGGCGACCTGCAGCCCGGACTCATCCTGGAAGCGGTGATGGCCTTGGCGCTTCCCAAAGCCGCCGAGTACATCGTCGGCTACGACTGGCAGCGCGAGAAGACCGAGTTCTCAGCGTGGATGGTGTCCAGCGTTGACGGTATGGTCCGCAACTGGAAAAACGCCATCCGCGACAATGAGTACGAGGCCAATCGCCTCACCAGTCAGATTTCTGGCCTGGTGCGCAAGAACGGCGAACTGCGCGAGCAAATTGTCGCGCTGGAAGCCACCACGCGGCCGGCACAGGAGAAGAAGGCTGCGGAAGAGTTCGCGGCGCTGGTCAAGATGATGCCGTCGCCGGTCGCCAGCGTGGAGGTCGACTACGGCAAGCTTAGCATCGTGCTGGTGCCGTTGACGCTCGAACACGACAGCACCGACTACCGCATGGGCACCTACACGCTGACCATCACGGCCGACAAGGTGCACATCTGGTCGGACGGCGGCTTCAGCTATCCGCACCCGCACGTTTCTTCAGACGGCGTGCCGTGCTGGGGCAATCTCGGCCCTGGCATCGGCAAGCTGCTCGGTGAAGGCCAATACGCGGCGCTCGTCAGCGTCATTCTGGAATTTCTCCACAGTTACAATGAGCGGGACGCGTATCGGCACATCGAGACCTGGGACCCCGACTACAACAGCGACGACGATTAGCGTCAGCGCCGTTGGCAGCGACTACTGGCGGCCTCGGGCGATTTCCACAATGGAAGCAGCCCGGGGTCGCCGCACTTTTGGAGACAGCCATGAAAGTGAAACAGAATCTGCGGATTCGCATCGACGCGGACGCCATGGAACGCATCTGGCACTGGACCGACCTGGCAGCAGGGGAGTTCTCGTGCCTCGGCACCGTCACCGACGACGTCATCGTTGGCGATGTTCGGCTCTTTGACCAAATCTGCACCGCGGCGAGCACCGAGCTCGACCAAGAGGCATTGGCGAAGTTCCTGGTCACCCACCAGCAGCCCGAACGCGTGCGCGCCTGGATTCACAGCCACGGACGGCTCGGCGTTTTTTGGAGCCAGCAGGACGAGGTGTGTATCGACGGATTGGCCAACGACACGTGCCTCATCAGCCTCGTGGTCAACAAGAAGCGCGAGTGGAAGGCGCGGGTCGACATCTGGCAGCCCTTCCGGCTGACACTCGACGACCTGCCGCTGGAAATCCGCCTGCCCGACCAGAACCTGCGCGAAGAATGCGAGAAAGCGTTCAACGCGCATGTGGTGGAAATGCAGCCGTTGCTCCTGCCAGATTGGCGCGGCGGCAAGCAGTCGCCGCTGGGGCAACCGCCGCCACGCCGCGAATCCTATCGCGGTGGCTGGCCAGACTTTGACGACGACATGGCGGACTGGAGGTAGCAATGGATTTTCACAGACAACTCGACGTGCTGGACGTACCGCGATTGGCGCGGACGCCCATCACGGTCATCGGCGCCGGCGCCGTGGGCAGCTTCACTGTCCTCGCGTTGGCAAAAAGCGGCGCGGAATGCATCACCGTCTACGACGATGACCGCATTGAAGCGCACAACCTGCCCAACCAGTGGTACCGCTTGGCGGACGTTGGTCGCGGGAAGGTCGACGCACTTCGCGAACTCGTGCTCGACATGACTGGCGTCACCATCGATGCCCAGGCCTGTCGCTTCACCGGAACGCCGGCCAGCGAGGTCACGCTTTGCTGCGTGGACTCGATGGACGTGCGCATCGACCTTTGGACGAACCTGGCGCCGCGACCCAGCTTGTACATCGACGCCCGCATGGGTGCCGAGGTCGGCAAGGTCATCTGCGTCGGGCCGTTCGGCTCCTGGTACGACGAGACGCTCTATCCGAGCGCCGAAGCCCACCGGGCACCATGCACGGCAAAGGCGACCATGTACTGCGCATCGGGCTTGGCGGCGTTCATCGTCAGCCAGGTCGCGAACTACGCGAGCAACAGACCAACCCGACCGGAACTCACGGTCGACTTCCGCAACGCGCTCATGCTGTAGCGACGACACGCGTCCGAGCTTGCGTCAGCGCCTCCTGCGCTCTTGCCGGCACCGGTCATCCACGGGGCAACTCCCCGGACGCGATGACGGTGCCGGACTTTTTCCTCTGATTCTTCAGCCTTCGTTCCTTCAACCTGCGTGCCGTCAGGCCCGCACCCTTTTGCTCTTTTTTGGAGACAACACTATGGACTGGGTCAACTTTCGCGAAATCCGCGCACGCGTCGCCATCGCCCGCGTGCTCACCGAGTACTACCAACTCGACAACCTCAAGGTCAGCGGCACCGTTGCCACTGGTCCGTGCCCCGTGCACGGCGGCAACAACCCGCGCGGCTTTCACGTCGACTTGGAGAAAAACCTCTGGCACTGCTTCACCGGCTGCAAGCGCGGCGGCAACCAGCTCGATCTGGTCGCGGCCAAGGACAATGTGCCTATCCGCGAGGCCGCACTGCGTTTGCAACGCTTCTTCCTCGGCGATGACGGCGGGGCTCCTCCCGCAGCATCCCCGGTTTTTCCGACGCCCACGCGCCGTGAGCCGCCGGCCGGTGTTGTCGCGCCCCACGACGCCGCCAAGAAGAAGGAAAAGGTCAACCCGCCTCTGGACCTTGCACTTCAGTTGCTCCCCGACCACCCGCACATTCTGGAGGACCGCAAGCTCAGCCAGGCGACTGCCGAACACTTCGGCATCGGCTACTGCGCGCGCGGCATTCTCGCGGGATGCATCGGGATTCCCGTGCACAACGAGGACGGACAGCTCGTGGCCTACGCGGGTCGCCGGCTGAAGTTCTCGGACGCAGAAGACCTTGGCAAGTACCGTTTCCCCAAGGGCTTCCACAAGGACCGCGTGCTCTACAACCTGCACCGCGCACTGCCGGAATCGTCCGACACGCTCGTGCTCGTTGAGGGCTTCTTCTCGGTCCTGAAGCTGCACGAAGCGGGCGTACCCAACGTCGCCGCAGTCATGGGCTCGGACCTGTCCGAACACCAGGCTGTGCTCGCCGCGCGTGCTCCACATGTGGTCGTCTTCTTTGACGGCAACGAGGCGGGGCGTCGCGGCACAGTGGCGGCCATCGAACGGCTTCAGCCGCTCGTGTCCGTCTCGGCGCTGGACTTGCCCGACGACTGGGAGCCGGAGGACTGCTCGCCGGACATGCTGCACTGGCTACTGACGGGCGCGACTGCGCTCGGCTGCAGTCGCTTGACGTTCCAACACCCCCAGACGCCGGCATCGCGACCGGCCACACCATGACGCCGTCGCGGCGTCAGAAGGAGACCTCCATGGTGACCGTTACACCGCGCACAGCAACCCTTCTCAACATCGTGACCGCGCAGCTACCGATGGGCCAGATGCGCGAAATCGACACCACCGGCGGCAAGTGCCGTCCGTTGGTCATCATCCCCGTCGCCGCGAAGGCGTTCCGCGTCGTGCAGTACACCGTTCTCGGCGAGGAAATGCTGGGAGACCCAGCCATCGAGTTCTGCCACACGCCGAAAGGCGAATGGGCACCTCGATGTCTTTCCCGGGTCATCGACAGCACGCAAGTGAAGCACAACCTTGACGACCGACTGCCCGAGCCCAAGGTTCGTCGCACGCTGCGGTTCTTCATCTTCTTCGCGGACCGCTGGCTCAGTGGGACCGTCGTTGCGCAGCAGGGAGGCCTGCTCGCCATCCGTCGCGCCGTGGAACGCACACAATCGGCGTATCAACACTGACAAGGAGACCCAATGGCCAACTTCGCCACTTTGCACCAAGACAAGACCGTCCAATGTCACGCCTGCCGTTCCAGCTGGGACGTCGAGCTGCTGCTGGTCGGCATCGGCCGTGCGCGCCTGCGCGTCCACGGCTTTACGTTTCTGTGGTTCGACGACGACTGCATCGCTGTGAACACCTGTCCGCACTGCGAGTTGCCGTTCTTTACCCGCGAACTGTTGCCGGAGCTTCCGGACGAGCTCGTGGGGCTTCCCAACTCGCTAATGGCGTGATGCGCCGCACCGTCCAACCAACTGTTCTTTCGAGACTTTGTTCTTTCGACTTCAAGGAGATTTCATGCTCGCCGACCCCAACCCGTTCGCCGGACCGACCGTGCCCTGCGCCGACTGCCGGACCCCGTGGACCGCCGCCTACCTGACACGCCTCGACGACACTGGCCGCCTGCGTTCCAACGGATTCGCATTCGTCCGGCTGCCCGACGGGCAGTTGTTCATCAACCACTGTCCGCGCTGCGAGCCACCTGTTCAGCGCATGGAGCTACTGCCATGGCCGAACTTGCCTCTGTTGCCCTCACGCTTGCGCTTGCTCGCGTCTGGGCGGCGATTCGCGCGCACCACCCCGATGTCCCAGAAGTCGTGCTGCTCCCCGTGCCCAACCCGCACGGCCAACGCGGCGTACTTGGGCACTTCGCGGCGCTGCGCTGGCAGCCACGTTCCGACGTTGGCGGCAAGCGCATCCACGAAGTCGTGGTAGTCGCGGAACACTTGGACCGTCCCGTTGAAGATGTGGTCGGCACCCTCGTGCATGAAGCGGCCCACGCGCTCAACTTCGAGCGCGGCATCCGCGACTGCAGCAGGAGTCAGTACCACAACCAGCGCTTTCAATCGGCGGCCGAGGAACTCGGCCTCGACGTCACGCAGGTGCCGCACTACGGCTTTGCGCAAACCCGGCTTCGCGCCGAGACCATCGCCCGCTACGCCATTGAGACCGCCGGTCTGACCGTCGCCTTGATGCACCGGCGGGCAGAAATCGCCGCAACACCCGTGCCCAAGGGCACCGGCGAGGCGGCAGAGGCCCCTGACAGCAATGACAAAACGGACACCGGCGGACGCTACAAGAAGGCGTCGTGCCAGTGTCCGTTCAATATCCGAGTGAGCCGGAAGGTGATGACGACGACCGTCATCCGCTGCGAAACTTGCGGCGAAGCCTTCCAGTTTGCTTGACTCCCTTGGCCCCAGCGATACGCGCTGGGGTCCTTTTTTGTTGTCCGCTTCGGCGGGACGCGACGCGCACCAACTGCGCCCGACCATGAACCGCGCGCGCACCGGACCGCCGGCCGAACTTGGCCGCCCGGCACAGCACCGTTCCAAACGCCAGACAACCCGCCAGACGCCCCGCCAAACACCGCGCCGGGCGACCCGCCAAACGAAGTCGGTCCTATTCGGCGAAACCCCTGGAAATGCGCACGATCGTGCGGCGCGCCCGGACGGCGTTTACACCGCTAGGTGTGGGCGGTTGAATCGTGTGGTCGCCGGGGGTGCGGGAAGTGGCCGTGGTACTACCGCGGTCGAGTCGGCGGGGACGGGTACCGGCAGAAGACTCCCCGCAGTCGAAGACCACGCCGAGGGCGGCCGGGCCGCGCCGACCAGAGGCGCGACGGGGTGCATCGCGTCCCTGCGGCCGGTGCGGGTTGGCCTGCGCTTCTCAGCAGGCGAGGCTGTCCTGGTCTCGGCGCGCCCGCTCGTTGGCCGCTGGATAGCAAGCGGGACAGACCAGCACTCCGGTTCCCGCAACCATGCACCAGTTCTCGGTGTCGTCGGCGCCCTTGGCACCAATCGCAAACGTCAACGCGCCTTGCTGCACCGCGTCGCAGATAGCGCAGACATTATCTGATGATTTCATATAGTTGTTTGTTAGGTGAATGATGGCGGCGGTTAATGGCACGCCATGTGCCTGCCGGTGCTGTCGCGTCTTTCCGCCGACACCCGCGCAAGTTGCCAGTCTCCGCCGAGCGCGAATCCGCGACAGCAGATTGCCGGGCATGGTCCGGCCGAACACGCGCAGCGCCGCCAGGTCCACGACTGACTGGTTCACCGGTTGCGTTTCGCTGCAACGTGTTCCATGTGCCGCTGGACGTGTGCCATCGAGCGGGAGCGCAGCAACTGCCGCGGGTTCCTGCGGTTTCCGAGGGCGTCGAGATTTCATGATGTCAAGAAGTTATCAGGTCATTGCGGGAGCGCGGTCGGCGCAGTCAGCGCTGCAGCCGCGCGGGCTAGTTCCAGCACTGCCGCAATTGGAACGGCGCGCGCCGGGCCGACCGTGAGCCCGAGCAGTTCCACGATGCCGTCGTCGTTCTCCACGACCACCGGCGCGCCAATGTATGTGTCGCACAGGGCATTCTCCAATGTTGCACTGGTGTTGCCATCGTCGCCTTGGTCGGTAGGCACCGCAAGGTCTGTCGCGAAGATGCCACGAGGCGCGGCCGCTTCCAGGCAGAGTGCCCGCGTTTCCAGGTTGGAATCTGAATCGTTGAAAACAACAGCGGTCAGGCCCCGCGCCGGCCCGGTGCCGGGCGCAAACAATTCGCTGTCGTCTATCGCCCTTCCGACGCTGCCTCGACCGTTCAATCCCGGCATGAACATCGCGACCCATTCCTTGCCGCGCTTGCGCAACGGGAAGCCCAAAACCTCGGTCGGGCCGACCAGAACGGCCTTGTTGCCTGCGGCAATCAGCAGGCCGGAGGTGGCCGGCTTGCACCATCGGTCAGGAATCGAAAGCCACACGGTCGCCATGCGTAACTGCTGCTGCGTGAACGTGTTTGGAGTATTCATAGAAGTATGTCGGTTACGTGAGTATTCCGTATCGAAAGCTGCGCGAAGCCGCGCTGCGGCGCCAATGCGGTTCTGCGCCGCGACGGTCGCAACGGGGTTGAAGCAAGCAAGGCCGGCTTAGGTGCCGAACAAGCACAGACGGCGCGGATGAACCTCGTCAAAGGGACTCTCGGCGACTATTGCGCCGTCAAATGCATTGCGATTGATTAGGGCAAGCAGATGAAACGCTTCAACATCACCGGCAAGCACGACCGTGGCGTCCCCGCTCGCCTTCGCGTATTCTGCATCAGCAATCGACGCCTCCAAGCCGCTGAGGTCCTCAAGAGACTTTGCGATTTGTGATGTCAGAAACGCTCTGGCCGCTTGAGCGAGTGGCAGGAAGTTGTTCGGTTCGGTCAGGTCCAAGACGCGGAGCGCATTTAGCGACACCTCGGCCGCGTGTCCTTCGCTTCCGAGCGCAAGCCGGTACCACTTGCCGTCTACCGTCTTCGGTCCAAGCGGAACGGCAACGGCATGGGCCAACTCCTTGTCTTTCCAGGGTTGAAATGACTGCATAGACTGCATGGTGAGGGTGAGTTATCGGAGCAGACCAAGCGGACACGTCACCGAGTTGCGCAGCGCAGCGTGCGCGCGGTGGCGCCTCCACGAATTCCGGACGCTCGCACGTACTTGCGCAACATGGCCTGTATGGTGCGGACGGCGATGCGCCGCCCGGCGTGCGACAGGAATACGGCCGACTCGCTGGCAGGCGCGTGCATGTGGGCGCGGGCCGCAATGCAGCGCGCAAGCGCGAGCGCCGCCGGTTCCTCCAGCCATACTGGCGCCGACTTGCTGCGGGTGCGTGGCGCGACCGTGATGACGCGCGCCGCCAAGTCAACCTGTGACAGGTCAAGCGCGGCAAGGTCAGCGACGCGCAGCCGCGTATGGATAAGCAACTGCACAATCGCGAGATCGCGCTCTCGGTTGCGTTCCGACGATTGCCGCGCGACCGCGGCGAGCAGTTCCGCACGTTCCGGCGGCGACAGGGGCCGGGGACCGCTGCGGCTTGGCCCGCGTTTGCGCGCGATGTCCGCTGTGGCGTTCGCAACCGCGAGGCCGCGTGCAAGCAGGTAGTCGTACCATGCGCGCAACGCCGCTAGGCGGAGATTCCACCGACTCCGGGCAAGCGCAACGTCGTTTTCTGGACGCCGCGACGAACCTAGAAACTGCTGAATCTGCGCGCGATTGCATTGCACTGCCGCTTCCGTCCCGCCGCACCAGGCCACGTACTCCCGAACGATACGGCCATACGCGATGGTTGTGCGTGGCGCATACAGGCATTCAGCGGTAAGATAGTGTGCAAAGGCGCGGGCTTGATTGTCGTTGTGGTTTACTTGGAGCATACGGCCAAGGGTGCAGTTATGATGCTTGGCTCTGTAAATACTATAGCGCACAACGGTAGTTATGCGCAAGTCCGTTTATCCACAGGTCGCGGATTGCGACGCTGCTGACGGCTTCCGTCCGGCAGGCGATGGCCGTGCGGCGGGCGTTCCAAGGTGGACGCTGGTCGCAGTCATGGCACGCCAGCCCAGCTGGCGTGCACGTTGCCGTTGCGTCCGCGCCGCCCCCGCCCGACGGCAAGGCAACCGCTTGCTCCCGCCACCGCCGCGACAGCGGCTGCTGCAGTGCTCGCGTTCACGTCCGCGCGCTGTCGCGACATTCGCACGCTCAGCGGAACGGAGGCACGAGAACGCCGTCGACCGTACCGATCGTCGCGTAATTGCGATGCGTTCGCCGTCTGGCAGGGTGACCTACCGGCGCCTGACTGTCGCGCGTCGTCGCGTGCGCGAGAGCAACGAACACGGCCATCTGCACGGGCACCTACTGCGAAGGCAAGCTCAACAACATTGTAAAGAAATGTAAACGACGTCACCGGGGGCAGCCTCGCGGTGACGTCCACGCGGCCCTCGACGCGCCGAAAGTACTGCGGGGAACCGACCTTGAACATCTCGGCCGAGCAAGTCAGGATTCGGGCCGCTTTGACGCTGGCAACGTCTGGCCCGAGCATGGGTAGCGTGGCGGGCCGTGTGGTTGGGCGTGTCGTCTACCGGCAGGTACGCCAGTTCGACTTCACGGCGACAGCGCCGTGAATCTAAAGGCCGGTTCGCCCGTTGTCGGAGCTGCGAAGCCTGACTGGCTTGGCGCACGCGAGTACTGCAACTTGGACTTCAAAGATGACGTTCCTGAATGGCGATAGGCAGTTGACCAAGCGCATCGAAGCGGGACGGCTGTCCTTTGTCTACGACCTCGCGAGGCTCCAATTCCACGACACGGTCCGGGCGCTACTGCATGAACTTGTTCCCGAAGCTCCGGGACCCGACACCGCATTCCTGTCGTTCTTGGACCGCGCCATGCCGAACGGGCTCCCGACCACGTTGGTGGCGTCGAACGCACAGGATACCCCCGATGCCCGGCCTGAATGGCGCAAGTTGCTGTTCCGTCCGTACTTCGGCGGACCCCACGGTGCACGATTCGGTTCTGGCGGCCGGACCGTGGGCGTCCACGCGTTCCGGCGCCAAGGCAAGCTCATCGTCGACGGAGTTGAAGTCACGCCGCACGTCCCCGAGCGAGGCTTCGAGGCGCTGGTCTCGGGCCCGATCTACTGGAACCACGAAGACTGCTTCATTTCCTCGGAGGATTTTGAATTTCTTGGGCGCCTGCCTTCCCGCCGCGCGAAATCGGCCCAGCGCCTTGCCGCATGGCGAGAGTACCTGTCCTGGAAGGAAAAACTCCTGAGGACGCGGCAAATCCGTTTCCCCTACCTGGCGTGGATGGCGCAGGATGAGAACCACTGGGCGTTCCTGGTCGAACCGGCCAGCATGCCTCCTGGAGGACTTTCTGGCGTCGAGTTGTGCGCCACGGTCCTACCGAGTACCAGCGATTCGGAATCACAGCCAAAAAAGCCGAAGACCCGCGAACCCGACGCACCCCTCGTCGGCGAAGTCCAGTCCATCATCCACCTCCCGAAGAAGGGGCCTGGCCGGCCGCACGAGTTGGCCGTCTTCGAGTTTGAAGGCGAGGCCAAAATCGTTGTCGTGCGTCTTGACGAAGAGCGCGCCGCGCAAATGCGCAAGAAGGGGGTGCCGCCGACTGGCATCTTGGAGTCGTCGATCGTCGGCGACCTGGCGTCACTGAGTGTGCAGAGGATCGGGATCGACCGCCTGCAGCGCAATCAGGGATACTGCGAGAACCTTGAGGACTTTCTCTTCGAATCCCGCAATGCCGGCGCGCCGGTCGTACTGCCGGAACTTGCAGTATTGCCAGGTGGGCGGGAACTGAACGACGGGCAGCGCGACGCCGTGCGCAAGGCGATGGCAGCCCCGGAACTCTGCCTGATTCAAGGGCCACCCGGCACGGGCAAGACCACTGTTATCGCCGAGATTTGCCTGCGGACCGCACTTGCCGGTGGCCGCGTACTCGTCGCGTCTCAGACGAACCTTGCCGTGGACAACGCTTTGTCGCGGCTTGCGAACGTGCCTGCGGTACGGCGCCTGCGCCTGGGTGACCCAGGGCGAGTCGACGAGGAGTTCAAGGATTTTCTTAAAGATCACGTCGTCGAGCACTGGTTCCGGACCATTGGCGATCACTGTCGCCGTCGGACGCAAGCCGCTGCTACCCTTTTCGAACTGCACGTTGCGCGGCAAACGGCGGTGGACGACCTGCGCCGCGTTTGGTCGCAGGCACACGTCGTCGGCGCCAATGTCACGGAGACTCGCGCTCGCGTCGAAGCAGCTCGCGTGGCGGCGGGCTTGGCCCGCGAACGGATGGAGGGTGCGCGTGCCGAGGCTGTGACGAGAAGCCGACTCGTAGAAGGCTGGGCGGCGTTGACGTCTTGGGCGCTTGGGTCGGCAAGCCTGTCGGCGACGACACTCGAAGGCAGCCTGCTGACTGCAGAAGAGAACTCGCAAGTTCAGGCGATCGAACGGGCGCGGCACAGGCTTGAGCCGTTGCAGAACTTGCACGCATGCCTCTGCGGCCTCACAGCGAGCGCCAGCGGCACAGAGGCCGCTAGCCTAGAACTGCGCCAACTCCGCGTCGACCAACGCCGTCTCGCCGAGTCCGTGGACGATGACGATCTGGCCAAGCTCAAGGCGACAAACCGTCGCATCCAGGAACTGGAGCGCGATGGTTGGAACCGGACCACGGGCGAAATCGGACGGCTTGCCCGTCGCGCCTTCGAACCTGTCGAAATGCCGGACAGCTTGGCCCTTCTGGCCGACGCGCTCAAGCCCAGCGCCCAGAGCGATGGCTGGGTCAAAGACGCTCAGGGCAGGGTTGAGGTTGCGCTCAATTGCGCTCGCGCTGCAGAGCAGGAGGCCCAAGAATGGGCGCAGCGTTGGAGCCAGAAGGCAGTGACCGCGCAGCAAGTCGCCGCACGCGCGTCGGAGATGGTTCAGGCGGCCACAGCGGAAGCCGAATCGGGCCGGCGTGCATTGGATGGTGCGACCGCTGAACAGGTGGAAGCCGCGCGACAGCAAGAAGCGGCGGTTGAAGCCTGGCGTGACGCGTGGCAGCGCGCCATGCCGGAAGACGCGCCCACGGCGCCCGACGACATGGCGCTGCAACGCGCACAGGGTGTCGCCGACGGCCTCGGCTGCGCCACCCGAATCCTCCAAGAGCGGGAACAGCGTTGGGGGCCGTTGCGGCGCGACTGGCAGCAACGTCTCGCCAACGCAGAGGAATCGGATCGCGATCACCTGCGAGGCCTGTACCGGCGCCACGCGAACGTCGTCGGCATGACCTGCAACGAGGCCGGCAAGAAGTCGACATGGAACGTGGAAGGCTTCAAGCCGTTCGATGTCGTGATCGTCGACGAGGTCAGCAAGGCAACGCCGACCGAGCTGATCCTACCTTTGCTCCTCGGTCGCAAGGCGGTCATCGTCGGCGACCACCGGCAGTTGCCGCCGATGTTCCGCGAACGGGCCGAATCCACCTGGGGCGAAACGGAGGACGCCGGTGACGTCACCAGCGAGGATCTGGAAAAGTACCGCAAGCTCGTGACTGCCGGGTTGTTTCAGGAACTGTTTGAAGAGGCGCTGGAATCGATCCGTAGCACGCTGTGGACCCAGTACCGGATGCACCCGCACATCATGGCTGCAGTCAACCAGTTCTATGACGGCCGGCTGGAGGCAGGACCGAGCGAGACGGCCCTGGCGAAGCAGCGGGAACACGGTCTTGCAATCAAGCGCCGAGGCGATGAACTGCTGCGGGCCGATCAGCACCTTCTTTGGATCGACTCATCGAGTGATTCCAAGGGACAGCCCGCCTGGGACGAAAAGCGCGGCAGCTCGAAGGCGAACCAGCTGGAGATAGACCTGGTGGTGGCGACCCTGCGGGAGCTCGGCGCAGCCTTGAGCAAACGCGGGTACATCGGACTCGTCGACCGCGAGATACCTGACGGGGCAGTCGCTCGCCCTGCAATCGAGTGGGCCCGGACCGTCCTTCCCGAGGCGCCAGACGAAACTATCGAGGATCTATTCCGAAACCGCCGCGTGCGTGTGGGCGGTCGCGCCGTCGACCGAGACACAGTCGTCGCTGCCGGCATGAGGTTTACCGTTGCGGCCCAAAAAGACGTCGGAGTCATCACTTTCTATTCTGCACAGTTGAAGGCTATCCGGGCTGCCTTGGACAAGGCAGCGTCCTGTTCGCCCGGAGTCTTCGCCAGCATGGAATTGCGCAAGAACACTGTCGATCGCTTCCAAGGCATGGAGAAACAGATCATCGTAGCCAGTCTCGTTCGATCGACGCGTCAACGCCTGAGCGGATTCGTCCGTGAATATCAGCGCATCAATGTCGCCCTGTCACGCGCACAGGAACTTCTGGTGGTGATCGGCGCGGCCGACACCTGGCGACGAGCGCTGGTGAGCCTGCCGCCGGTGGACGGTGGCGAGACGCGCGAAGCTGCGGTATACAGTGAAATCCTCGACATTGCCGATCGTTGCGGCGGGAGACGCCATGCGCGACAGTTCCTCTGACACGACCGGCGTCTGGCTTTCGGTGGAGGTCGGGTGGCCGGTACAATGCCTGCCCACCACCGTCGAGATCGTCAGGCCGCGCAAACTGACCGCGCTGGAGTGGGCCGTCCTGCGCGTGGTCGACGACTTCCGGCCCGATCTGCCGCCACTTGACGAAGTCGCGCAGGAACTCGGGCTGGACACTCCAGTCTTTCTGCAGGATGCGGTGCAGGCGGCGGTGCGGCTGCGCGCGCTTCAGGCCGCCGTTGCCGGTGACATGCCGACCTGGCCAGCGTTGCAATTTACGCAGTTCGGCTACGAACTCTACCGCAAGGGCCAGATCGAGAGCGAGCCGTCGCGCCACGCGCACACGTTCTGCTTCGACGCTTTGACGGACGCGGACCTTCCACTTCCACCCCGATTGTCTGATGAGTCGGCGCGACCGATCGTCAGTCCGGAAGTCGTCGAACCGGTCTACGCAATCGGTCTCGATCGTGCACGCAAGGTGTTGGCGCGCAATGCGCCTGACCTCGTGAGTCAAGCAGGCATCGTGCGCGGACTGCTCCCAGCCGAGGACGGGCTTCCTGACGTCAAGTGGCTTTCCGTCGTGGTGAACCTGCGCGTCGACCCCGACGGCCACGTCCGCACTGACGCTCCGGCCCTGCACGCGGCAGGCCGAAAGCATCTCTCGGCTTTGGACTTGTACGAGGCGGACTTGGTTCCCGCACGCGCCGTGACCAGCGAGTGGTCGTCCGCACCCAGCCGCCTGCCGTTGGAGCCGCCTGTGCCCTTCGACCTGTGGCGTTCAGTGACGACAACAATCGTGCCGGCTGCCGATACTGCTACCGCTGCGCTGCAGTTGGTGCACCGGGCGCATGCCGAGGTCATCCTGTCCTCAACATGGCTGGGCGTCCCGGGCATGAGCCGCGCCCTCAATGCGGCCGTACAGCGCGGCAAGAGAGTACTGGTCGTCGGCACTGAAGACGAGGTGGCCTTTGCATGGTTCGCTGGGCCGCGCCCAGGCGTGGGGCTCCAGGCCCGGCTGACAGATCCGCTTGGAGGAGCACTGATTGCTGACGGCAAGTCGGGGCTCGTGCTTGCCGATGTTCTCTTGGCGTCCGCAGGCGGCTCGCAACCAGTTGAACTGGCAGGAGTGATGACGCCCGAGCACGCTGCCAAGGTGAGACGAGAACTCATCGACGCTGCATGGTCGTCTCGGACGACAATGCTCGCGGAAGATGGGGTCGGGCCGGAGTTCGGTGCAGATCCCGAGGCGGCTGTCGCTAGCATTCGAGAGGACGCGGACATCTGGACCCATGTTGGCCTGGCCGCGTTCTTCCCGGAATTCCCTGCGTGGTCAGCGATGTCCACCTCGATCCAGCGCCGAAGCTCCGGATTGGCACGACTGGCCGTTTCCCATGAAGTTGTGAACTGGCTGCGCGCGGTCGCGCCGTCACTTGATGAAGCAGCCGTGAATACGGACCTTGACGCGCTGTGGCGGCACGAGTTGGCAGCGTCCGTGCAAGCCGGTCGACGGATGCAGGCTCCCGAACTGGCGCTCCTTGCTCGACTGGCCCCGCGTGCTGTGACCGCCGCGGAGTTCGTCGAACAGGCAGCGCGCGGATGGCTGGGCAGTCCGCCGTACGCAGCAAGCCGAGATGCGGCCTTTGGACTGATCGCCATCGGTGACGGAGCGGCAGTGCGCTGGGGCCGCGAACAGGTCCGGGCCTTGTCCTTTTGGCGCGACACGCTTCTGACCCTTCTGGCTCCAGTTGCGACGACGCAGCTCGCACTTGCAGAAGCCGCGACAACCGCAAGGGAAATACTCACTTCGGCTGAACTGGAGCAGTGGGTTTCGTTGCGATTGAAGGAACTGGCTTGGCCCGGATCGCTGGTGGACTACCGCGAATGGCACTCGCACCTGTCAGCGCTCCAGCCGCTGTCACCTGCTGTCGTCAAAGAGCGAGCGTTTGACGGTTGGACGCAGGTTGTGGCGCGGGATCCGGCCCAGGTTCTGGCCGCGGTTCGTGCCGCGGCGGGGGTTCTGCCGCTTGCCCGTGTAGTCGACCAACTGCTCGGCAAGAGCGCAACCATCCAGGACATTGGGAAACTGCGGGAAGAGATTCGTGGCCTCGGCATATCCGACGACGAAGACGCCGCTTGGAACCGGCGCGTCCATGCCGCGCTGCCCCGGATCGAAGGTGGCTACCGATCACGCGAACACGCCGTCCTTGTCGTGGGCGTCGTCGGCTCGGCGGCAGCATGGCCGTGGGCACAAGCGGTAGTGGATGCATGGCTGCGAGGCATCGTGTTGGCGCTGCCGGCCCCGAAGGCGGAGTCGGGCTTGCCGGCGTGGTTGCGTGAGCTTGCTACTTTGCGCCAGATTGCGTCGAAGGCGGACATCGAACGGCGCGTAGCGGAACAGTTTCGCGCGCATCGCGGCGCGTTGATCGATGCCCGTCAGCGCGGCACGCTGCTGTGGCAGGAACTTGCACGCTCCGTGGCCGAGATGCCACACCTCGCGGAAATGATGGAAAGCATGTCAAAATCCGACCAAGGGCGTGCAGTTCAGCCACGCCCGAGCAACAAGGAGAAGAGACGCCGATGAGCATAACCGGTCAACGACAACTGGAGCTGGAGCAAGCGCGGCGGGAACAGATCCGTCTGGGTCAGGTGCGCGATCTGTGCGGGCAACTGGCTGCAGCGTGTGACGCAGTGTTGGCCGCAGTCCGAGAACCTGCCGTGCAACAACTGGCAGCGGCGTCCCTGCGACCGACTGCGGCGGAATTGGCCACGTGCCGAAGTGGCATCGACGGCTCGCCGGATGCAACGCTGGTTCAGCTTCGGGCGGTGCATGAACGGATCCATGCCGCGGTGGCCGAGGCAGAATCCGTCGCCCAGAACTGGACTGCCAACCAAGCAACTCTTGTCGGCCAAGCCCGCGCCGCTCGCGACAAGGCAGGATCCGGCGTTGGCGATGGGGCGCTGACCACGCGCGCCGTCGACGCCGAACGACATGCCCGCGCTGGTAGGCTGGACGATGCGCGACGGATCCTGACCGAATTGACGGATGCAGCTGCCTCCGATCAGTCTGCGGATCTGGACGAACGTGTCCGCCGTGAAGTCGTGCGGTGTTTGCTGGACACGCTTCGGAACATGGGCTTCGTGGTCGCACCGCGCCTGGACAACAACGCAGTGGTCCTCGATGGACGCCTCGCCTCCGGGCGACAAGCCCGCTTCGAGGTTCAACTGGACGGCAAGATGGCCTTCGATCTCGACGGGTACGAGGGTCGTGCATGTGCGGATGACATGCAAAAGGTCGAGACGAACCTGCGCAACCGGTTCGGCGTCACGCTCGGCCCGCCGCAGGTCGTCTGGAAGAATCCAGACCGGTTGTCGCAGGGTGCGCGGCCACTTCCATCAAGTGCAGACAGCAATCGGAGACGTTGATATGGCCAACCGCGGTCACTGGCAAGAGGCTCTCACGCGCGAAGCCGCCATCCGGTCCGGCCTCGTGTTGTACGGCAACACCCGGGACTTGTTCTGGTCGGGCGCGGGTAGCGACTACCTGACGCTGGCAGAACTCCTCGTTCGGCGCCTTGCCGGTTTCACCATCCGCGCCACCTGGGACGACGCAGACGGACTGCGCTTCGCCGACGAGCGCGAGGCCCGCCGGTGGGACGAAGTCGTCGAACGCCGCTTGGCGGCCCCTACAATAGGAACGGACTATGATGTTGGCGACCGCCAGGCATCGAACAGCGCGCCCCCCAGGAAGATCGATCTCCTCGAAACACTGGAGCAATATCGACTAATCTTGGCTGAACCGCGGGAACGACCGCTGCTCGTCCTCGACTGGTCGCACCTCCTAGTGACGCAGCCTGCGCACCCGGACGCACAAGAGCGCGGGTGGTTGCTGCGCCTGGGCAAGGCGCTTGCGGGTGAGCCGCTGCAGCGGATCGACAGCGACTCGTTGCAGCGACGCGGCCTGCTCGTGCTGCTGGCAGCAAGCCTTGGTTCCGTCCCGCCGATCCTGTACCAAAGTGAGCCCCGCGTGCGCCTGCTCTCGGTTCCCATGCCGACGAGCGACGAACGCAAGGCCTTCTTCGAGCGCCATCGCGATGACCTCCAAGTGGAGGCGGTGAGGACGGCGCCGGGTGGGCCGATCCTGCCCGCGAAGGCAGGCGCCGCCACGATTGCAGAACTGACCGACCAGCAAACGACCGCAGACCTTCGGCAGATCGTGGCGCTGTCCAAGCATGTTGCTGTGGGCTTGCGGCCGGACCGTCTGGTCGATCTGTATCGTCTGGGCGAGCAGCGGTCGCCGTGGGAAGACCTCTCCGAGGAGAAGCTGCAACATGTCCGCGAAACATTGCGGCAGCGGGTGGTCGGCCAGGACGTCGCCGTGGAGAGTGTCGCGACCATGATCGTGCGTGCTTGGCTGGGGCTGGCGGGCCTCCAGCATTCGGCTCGGCGCGCCAAGCCCAAGGGCACGCTGTTCTTCGTGGGCCCGACCGGTGTCGGCAAGACTGAACTGGCAAAAGCGTGTGCCGAGTTCCTGTTTGGTGACGATTCGGCGTGCCAGCGCTTCGACATGAGCGAGTACAATCACGAGCACAGCGACCAACGCCTCGTCGGAGCGCCGCCCGGCTACGTGGGTTTCGAGGACGGCGGTCAGTTGACGAATGCCGTGACGGCGCGACCGTTCTCGCTGCTCCTGTTCGATGAGATCGAGAAGGCCCACGGGCGCGTGCTCGACAAGTTCCTGCAGATCCTCGAGGACGGCCGTCTCACAGACGGGCGTGGCGAGACGGCTTGGTTCAGCGAAACCGTCATCGTGTTCACCAGCAACATCGGCGCCAGCGATTGGAAGGGCGGCGACGGCGACTACGACCGCCACTTCCGTGAGGCGGTCGAGCACCATTTCAAGAACGAACTCAAGCGCCCGGAATTGCTCAATCGACTGGGCGACAACATCGTCGTATTCCAGCCCGTCGTCGCTGACGACACGCGCCGCGACATCTTGGCCCGCAAGCTGCAGCCGCTCCATGACCATCTACAGGAGCGGTGGGGCGTTGGCCTGCGTCTCGACGACGAGGTGACCCGTTGGCTGGTGAGTCGTAGCCGCACGGAGCACGGTGGCCGCGGCTTGCTCAATGCCGTCGAGCGCGACTTGGTCAATCCTCTGGCCGGCTTCCTATTCGGGAGCCACGCCAAACTGCGTCGCGGACGATCAGTCGTCGCCGGGCTTGCCGAAGGCGCAGTGCGTTTCGAGCTCGTCGATGACTGACCATGAAACACTCTTGAATGTCGCTGCCATCCGCGTGGGCACCCGCGTGAACGGCCCTGGTCTGCGCGCGGCGATTTGGGTACAAGGTTGCACGTTGCGCTGCCCTGGGTGCTTCAATCCGGGAACACATCCACACGAACCAAAGGACTTCTGGGTGCCGGCGCGTCTGGCGGAACGGCTCGCGCAGCCGGGCATCGAAGGGATCTCAGTCTTGGGCGGCGAACCGTTCCAACAGGCTGCGGCGTGCGCGCGACTGGCGATGCGCGCGCGCGAATTGGGTGCGAGCGTCGTGACCTACAGCGGGTACACATGGAAATACTTGAGGGAATGTGGCTTGACGGAGGTGCGCGCGCTCTTGGAGGCAACGGACCTACTGATTGCCGGGCCGTACGTGGCCGCCCAGGCCACCGATGGCAATGGCTGGCGCGGTAGTGCAAATCAGGAGTTTGTGTTCCTGACTGGCCGATACGGCCCGGTCGACATTGACGCCACGGCGAACTTGCCGGTCATGGAGATGAAGTCGGATGGTCGCCTCTTGGACTGGACCGGCATTCCTGCGGAAACCGACCTTGAGGCCGATTGCAGCCTGATGGCGCTCGGTAGTAACTCGTCACGCACAATCTACCGAATATCATGATGTTACATAATGGCGCGCCGCGGCCACGGCCCTCCGCGCAGGCGCGGCTGCCCGCAGGTTCCTCTTGCACGATGGCGACGACCACGCAACGGCCGGCTCAACCGCCAAACATGCTCGCCACCTCCAGCCCGTTCACCGCCTGGCAGCCCTCCCGGAGCGGAAACGGCACCCGCGTTCGGCACGCTATCACCTGGCTGCGCACGCGCACGCCGCCGGATCCGTCCATGAGTGCAGCGCAACGTTGCATCGCGGCGGCGTCGCGCGCAGTCGGCGTTTCGGTCCATTTGCACTCGATGAGGTCCAGATACACGCCATTGCCGACGATGAAGTCCACTTCGCCCCCGTCGCTATCACGGTAGAAATACAGGGTTTCGCTGGTGGCCCGCCAGGACAGGGCCTTGCGCAGTTCGGCACATACCGCCGTTTCCCAAAGCGCGCCCGACCATGGCGAAGAGCGCACCGCGCCCAGGTCGAGGCCCATCAGGAACGCAGCAAGCCCCGGATCGTTGAAGTACAGCTTTGGAGATTTCACCAGTTGTTTGGACAGATTGCCGTGCCACGGCGCCACGAGGGTGATCTGATTGCACGCCTGCAGCGCCGAGAGCCAGGCCGATGTCGTCTTGGTCGAAATACCGGCGTCGCGCGCGAGGGCCGTCTTGTTGAGCAGTTGGCCAGTACGCGCGGCGCACAGGCGCATGAATCGCTCGAAATCCGCGAGGTTGCCGACATCCAGCGCCACGCGCAGATCCCGCTCTAGGTACGTGGCCATGTACGAGGCGTAGAACTCGGCGCTGGGCAGGTCCGGCTGTCGCCACAAGGCCGGGTAGAAGCCGCGATGGATGACCGCCGCGGGATCGGCCAGCAGCGGATTGTCGGGCTCTGCCGCGGCAATCTCGACGGCCGAGAGCGGGTGCAGGTCGAGCACCGCGGCGCGGCCGGCTAGACTTTCGGCCGTCGACTGCATCAGCGCAAACTGCTGCGACCCGGTCAGCACGAACTGCCCGGTCTGGAGGCCGCCGGCGTCCACTGCGGCCTTGACGTGCCGAAACAGCCCAGGCGCGTACTGCACTTCGTCGACGAGGATCGGGGGCGGATGCCTGCGCAGGAAGCCTTCAGGATCCGCCTCGGCGGACACAGCTTCGCTCGGCAGGTCCAAGCTGACGTAATGGTGCTGCGGGAAGGTCGCGCGCAGGAGGGTCGTCTTGCCGGTCTGGCGGGCGCCGGTCAGTACGACCACGGGGAAGAATTCGGCAAGATTTTTCAGGCGATCGGCGAGACGGCGGGCGATGTACGACATGTGGGAATCCATGCTTCCCGATTTTCGGGAAGTGGCAGGAATGTACGCGATACGCTCGGGTGCCGCAAGAAGATCCTGGACGCCTCAACCACGGCCACCGTGGCTCAGCAGGCGCGCCACGGCTTCCGGCGGAATCCGAATGAAATTCCGCACCCGCACGCAAGCCAGCGTCCCGGCCTCGACCATCGCGTATACCGTAGCCGTCGAAAGCTGAAGCTGCGCCGCCACTTGCTTGACCGTCAGCAACCGTTCCGGCAGGATCGGCGGCATGGGCTGCACGAGTTCAGCCGGGCTGGAACCCGACCACAAACCGACCACAAACTCAGGGCGAAACGGTGCCAAAACCGGTGAAGGCGTGGAAACCGACTGGTCTGCAACTCCATGATTTACCACGCAGTCGCAAGCCGAGTCAGCGCCTGCCAACTGCTGGTCACCCCCTCCGAAGCCAAAGGTCGTGGGTTCGAATCCCACGTTGCGCGCTAGGGAATTCGGGATTTGACGACGCTGCTTGGCAGGAACGTGGCATTTGGAGTCGTTCCGCCCTTCTTCCGTGCGACTCTTCCGACAAGGTCTCGCAGATTCCTGTCGGGTGCGCTTGGCCATCCTCGCCGCTACGAGAGCCGGTTCAGGTCAAGCACCGCGGCGCGACCGGCTAGTACCTCAAACCGGAAGTTCCTTGCGGATTCGAGGTACAGTGTTTCCTTCTAGTTTCAGCCGGCCCGCGATCTCCACTTTCGCCGTGCCAGACTTGGCACGGCTCATGCGCTGCGCGCACCGCGGAGTCCTCTCCCCGCCAGCGCGGGCTCACCCCTGCGTTCGGCCGGGTCCCCGGCTGCCAGTCCACCACGCCGAGTCCTTACCGGTAACCCGCAAAGGACTTAGGGTTACGTGGACTAGGCTCTTGGCCTTCGACTGCCTTAGCGCAAACTGTTGCGATCCGGTCAACATAAACTGTCTGATCTGCAGGCCACCGGCACCTACTGCTGCCTTGACGGACCGAAATAGCCCCGGAGTTTACTGCACTTCGTCGACAAAGATCGGTGGCGGCTGCCGGCGCAGAAAGTCTTCAGTATCCACCTCGGCGCGGCGGACATAGACACTCTGACACATGTGCAACGCCAGCGAATTGGGGCGACCCAGGGTTGCGTTGCTTGCTCTTTGGGGCCTGGGCTCGCAATCAAGAAACCCGCCTTCGCCGGTTGGCTGCAACGATCTAGCAGATCGGTCAAACTGTATAGCTTCGCTCGGCAGGTCCAAGCTGACTTAGTTGTGGTGCGCGAAGGTCGCGCGCAGGACAGTCGTCTTGCCGGTCTGGCGGGCGCCGGTCAGGACGACTACGGCAAACAATTCCCCAAGGTTTTTGACGTGTTCAGCAAGGCTGACGGGCAAAGCGTGACATGTGGGAAGTCGAACTTCCCGATTTTCGGGAAACAGGGCGAATGTACGTGATGCGCTCGGGCAGCGCAGGATGGCCAAAGAGGCGCAGAAACACCTGCCAATAGGTTGTATGGCAAGGGTCTAACCATCTAATCTATATGCTATTCTTCCCAACCCCACCGAACAGACGGCCAACGCCGCGTCGCGCTTCCTTGATGCGCGGCCTGAGCACCGGCGGCGGTCACGGACAGCGAAATTCATTGTATAGCAAAGGTCTAACTATGTAATCAATATAGCTATTCAGCGAACCCCCACGCATCGACGCCCTCCGCCCCGTGACCGACCCCAGGCCCGTGCCCTCGCCGCCCCGATCCGGGACCGCAACTCGAGGGCGACGCACCGGCAGCCAACGCCGACTTGAACCGCCGATGCCCACCGTCGAACCCGCGATCAGCCCGGGTGCAACGACGCAATTCTTCTATATTTCAAGACAATTGAACCGCCACGATAGCAGCCCACGTCGCGAAAATGGACACCGACGGCAGCGCGGCGCGTTCAGACTTTTGGCGTCTGGGCGGAGCCCATGCTACTGTTGCTTCACCAGCAAGACTGAGGGCCAGCGACCTCTCGGGTACGCAAGAGCGCAACTGTTTCGGAGCGAAAATGACCACTAGACCTGGATCAGCAAGCGATTTTGTCCTGCAAACCCTGCGCGCCTTCCCGGACCGAGAACTGCGCCAGTCGGACCTGCTGGCCCTAGCCGACGGCCGTTTCAAGCCCGACAACATCCGAATGTGTCTGAAGATTCTGCTCGCACAACACCGAGTCGTCCGCAACCGTGACGGCGCCGAATCCTGGTGGGCCATCGCGCGATGACTCACGCGTGGGTTGCGTAGTCGGCTCCTGCCGCGCTAATCGCCGAAATGTCTCAAGAGGTTATGCTGCTCCCTGTCGCTGCACGGCCCTGTAACTGTCGGGCTTGTCGCTCCCTGTCAAGACCACTAGAATGTCCGCCGAGCCGTCCAGCCTGAGCCCATCCTGCACAGTTCCGCGGTTCGATTGAGGAATTATGCACATTCTGGTCACTGGTGCCGCAGGGTTCATCGGCTCGCATTTGTCCCAACGGCTTATCGCAGAAGGGCATTGCGTGACGGGGCTGGACAACCTCGACCCTTTTTACTCGGTGGCCCTTAAGCGCCGCAACTTGGCTGAGATTGCGCTGTCCGGCGATCAATTCCGCTTCATTGAAGCTGACTTACGGGATGACCACGCCCTAGACGAGGCGTTACAAGGCGTCGATGTCGTCGTGCATCTGGCCGCGATGGCCGGCGTGCGCCCATCGATTGAACGCCCTCTGGCCTACGTCGATGTCAACCTTGCGGGAACAGTGCATTTATTGGAGGCCATGCGTCGCCATGACGTTCGCCGATTGGTCTTCGCATCGAGTTCCTCGGTCTATGGCGACCAGCGTAAAGTCCCGTTTTCAGAAGACGATTCGGTCGATCGCCCGATTTCGCCCTACGCCGCAAGCAAGAAGGCCGGTGAGTTGATTTGCCACACTTGGCATCACTTGTACGGCCTAACCGTTGCATGTCTTCGTTTTTTTACGGTTTATGGCCCACGCCAACGGCCTGACCTCGCCATTGCCAAGTTCACTGCGCTCATCGACCATGGCGACGAGATCCCGTTCTTTGGCGATGGAACTACCAGTAGGGATTACACTTTTGTCGATGACACGGTTGCCGGCGTCTCGAGCGCCGTTGGGTGGACGGGCGCGGAAACACCGCAGTACGCCATCTTCAACCTCGGGAACTCGTCGCCGGTTCCCCTTTCGCACCTGGTAGAGCTTATCAGCAGGGCAGTGGATAAACCCGCTATTTTGAAGCATTTTCCCGTTCAGCCAGGCGATGTCGAGACAACGTATGCCGATACGCGCAAGGCCGCTGCTGCCCTGGCGTATGCGCCTAAGATCTCGATTGAAGAAGGGATTTCCCGATACGTCTCCTGGTACCGTGCGCTTGAGGCCGGCACAGGCCGTACTTGACGGACGCCGCACTCTGAAAACGTTTGTTTTCAATGCTATTTTTGACAACGCCGCGCACTCGCCCCCGGTGTCCATGGCGCGCGGGCATTGCCTCCTGCGCGGCCTGTGACAGTGGATGGCGTTTTGCCCTTGCGTTCTTGGCGATTGCGCGATACGCTCGGCCGGGCCGCCGGGATAGGCATTTGAGATCATGCCGTCCGAGCAGCCCGTAACTCGGCACAATTGAACGACATCATAGCGGAGCATTGGTCGTGCAGCAGTCCCCGTTTCCCAATACGCAGACGAATCGCGTCGTAAAACCTGAGCAATTTCCAGGCCTTCGCCACCATGTCGGCAGCTTCCGTGTCGCCGACAACGGTTGCTGGACTTGGGCCGGCAAGCAAATGGAATCGGCGGCCAAGTTCGTCTGGGAATTGCTTAATGATCCTGCGCCTTCAGGCCAGGAGATCTTCCAGACGTGCAAGAATCCGGACTGCGTCTGCCCGTATCACCTCGACCTTCGGTCGTCGCGGTTTCAAGGCGGCTATTACAGCCGCTCGAGCCTGCAAAGTGACCCAATCCTGCAGGATCCACGGCGCAAACAGGCGACTAGGGCCGCCAGCGTCGATAGCGACGAGCTCCCAGCGCTCCGCCCGGCTGCAGCCAAAAAGTCCAAAGCGACTGCTGAGTCCACTGCGCGCGCCGACAAAAATGCAGCCCAACAGGGCGCGGTAGGCCATGAAGATACGACCGAATTGACTGCTGGGGCAACTGCGCAAGCTGCATCTTCAGCCGCCGCGGGGTCCAAAGCCGCCGGTACCAAACGCGCGCCATTGGCACCGTCACCCCTAGAAACAGCGGCTGACGCTGTGGCTAAGGCAACTCGGCCAGTTGACTCGACGAACTCGCCCGCGGGCGCGGCCGAGTCAGGTGACACAGGCGCCGACCATGGCCGGCATGTCGAGGATAAGACGGCAGCCCCCAAGGCCGCAGCAGCAAAGGCTGTTTCTGCCAAGGCCCCCAAGTCAGCGGCAAAACCGGCCGAAAAGCTTAGTGCGGTCGAGACGTTGGCACCAGCGGCCAGCGAAGGCCCCTCAGCGGCACCGGCTGCAACACAAGAAGCCGCGGATGCTGCCAAGATTTCGGGCCCAGGCGCGCCAAAGTCCGCCCAGGGCAAGGATGCATCCAAGGCGAGCAAACCTGCAATTGTGAAGAACAATCCCGCATCTGCGACGGCAATTCCCCTGGTGGCGCCGGCAGCCGACGCGCAAGCCGAAAAAGCCGTGCAACCTCAGGCCAAGCAAGGCAAAAAGGCCAAAGCCACCGCGGTTGCAGAAACGGCGGAGTCGACAGAGGCCCAAGCGGCCGTCGGTGCGTCCGAACTCGCTGCCGCGCCGGCGAGCGCTGCCAAAGCGACCGCCAAGAAGAAGGTCGTTGCCGAGGCACCCGCTGCCCCCGTCGCAGCCGAGCCAAGCTCTGGCCCGGCCAAGTCGGGCGGCAAGTCAGGTGGCGCTGCGAAAGCTGCTGCCCAGAAAGATCAGGACAAAAATAGAGATCACGATAAGAATAGAGGTCACGATAAGAATAAAGATCAGGGTGTTGAGGCAACAGTCGCTTCTGTGCCCGCCAGTGCCGGTCAATCCGGTGCGGACGGCGAAACGGGCGAAGTTGGCGTCTGCCCCAGCGGCCACGCAATGGTCAAAGATAACATCTACATCTACCCCGGTAGCGGTCGAATCGATTGTTCCATCTGCAAGCGGCTGCGCGACCAGAAATCCCGGGCGAAGATCAAGGCCCTCAAGGCGGCCGGTGTCGTACGCCCGAGTCGGCGCAATGCAGCGCCGCGGCCTGCCTAGGTTTCCATAAGTCGCCGGCCCTAGGCTTCGTTTCGCCTTGCACGACATCTACTTACGACGACGCGGCTGGATCTAATCAGTTGCGCGTGCGGCGATGGTGTTGCTGCATACGCAATTGTTGGCTAGTCTATCATTGCGATGTCAACGATTGTCCTCGACAGCCTCATTGATTTGCGCCGAGCCGTGGCCAGGGCGGCTGCTGCGGCTATGGCCCAAGACGGCGTTGGCACAGCACAATTCGCCCTCATGCGCGAGGCCCAACGCCTAGGCCCCTGCCCGCAGATCGCGCTGGCCAAAGCGACCGCCCAAGACCCGGGCGGCGTCGTTCGCCTGCTGGACGCCTTGGAGCAACGCGGCTGGGTCGAAAGGCGTGCGCTTGCAACCGACCGAAGGCAAAAGCAAATCGTCTTGACTGCAGCGGGAGAAACGGCCCTCGCAGCCCTGAACGTGCACTACGACGCTTTGCGCGCGCGGGCTCAGTTGGCGCTTGACGCCGATGAACAACTTGAATTTGAAAGACTTTGCCGCAAGTTGATCGTCGCCTTGGCGGACGATTGCGCCCCAGTCGGGCGGGGACCTCGACCATGAGCGATCAACCCCAATTGAGTGCCGCGCCGCTCCAGCCGCCATTGCCTTGGTGGAAACATGGTCGGGTTTACAAGGCTTTTGTCGGTTTCCTCGTCGCGAGCGTGCTGCTGACCGGTGCTTGGTGGCAGTGGCTCCGTCCGTTTGTCCATACCGATGACGCGCGAATTGCGGCGCCAGTAGAAGGGGTTGCCCCCCAAGGCCTAGCGGGTCGTATCGCGCGTGTATGGGTCGCGGAAGGGCAAACCGTGGCCCCAGGCACAGTTGTGGTGTCGCTGGATGACCAGAGCGAGCAAGGTGCCTTGGCGCGGACCCAGGCCAATTTCAAGCTGGCCGAAGCAAAGGTCCGTGAGGCCCAGGCCCAACTAGACCTCGAAATACAACTTTCTGATATTGCAACACAAACGGCCCAGGCTGTGTTGGACTCTGCCCAGGCCAACTACCAAATGGCGGTTGCCGGGCCAAGGCATGAAGAATTAGCGCGT
Organism: uncultured Myxococcales bacterium; assembly: GCA_903840165.1. Classification (GTDB taxonomy): domain Bacteria; phylum Myxococcota_A; class UBA9042; order UBA9042; family UBA9042; genus CAIMEY01. The sequence continues at coordinate 26,927 of CAIMEY010000079.1, forward strand.
GCGGAGGCGAACTTACGGGCTGCCGAGTCCAAGAACCACCAAGCGACCGACGACCTCAAACGCGCCACAACCTTGGTGGACTCAGGTGCAGCCCCGCGAGCGCAATCAGAAATTGCGCGCAGCAATGCATTGGCGGCCCAAGCGGCTGTCGACTCGGCGCGGGCTACCGTCCAGCAGGTCCACGCCGGCACGCGTCCGGAGGAACTAAGGATGGCCCAAGGCTCTGTTCATCAAGCGCAATCCCGACTTGCAGAGGCTGCTGCCAGCGCTGGCCGCGTCGTCCTGCGGCGGGAACAGCTAACCGAGGCCCAGGCTGGCCTAGCCCAGGCGAGTGCCGACCAGGCTTTGGCGCAGTTGGCCGTCGATCGGACCCAGGTGCGCTCCCAGCTCGGCGGTGTCGTTCTGCGCTTGCATGTCGATCCGGGCGACCACGTTTCACCGGGCCAAACGGTTGTTACAATTGCAGATTTGCACAGCGCTTGGGTGGCTGCCAATGTCGAGGAGACGGCCATCGCCGACCTGCGCAAAGGGCAACTGGTGCGCATTGAGGTGGACGAAGGCGGTGAGCTGAGCGGACACGTCGACGTCATCGCCCAATCGTCGGCAGGGCAATTCGCTTTGATTCCCGCTGATAACGCGTCGGGCAACTACACAAAGGTGGTGCAGCGTATCCCGATCCGCATCGCCATTGATTCCAAAGAGAAAGCGAAACTGCGAGTGGGACAATCCGTCGTTGTCCAAATCCGGGTGCGCTAGTGGTTGAGCAACCCCGAGCAACTGATGACGAATACCGCTGGCAAGTCTTGCGGGTCGTCATGCTCGGCACGGTCATGTCAGCGCTCGACTCAAGCATCGTCAATGTCTGCTTGCCCAACATCATGGCGTCCTTCGGCGCCAGCATTGACGACATTGAATGGGTCGTCACCGGCTACATGCTCGGTTTCTCAACATTTATGCCGTTGACCGCCTGGATGCGCGACCGCATCGGCCATCGGCGCCTGTACTTGCTCAGTCTTGCTGTCTTTACGTGCGGTTCTGTCTTGTGCGGCCTCGCGTGGAGCCTTCCTGCCTTGGTCTTTGCCCGCGTTATCCAAGCCTTTGGCGGCGGAGCAATCACGCCGACCGGTATGGCCATGATCGCAGAGGTCTTTCCCCCTGCCGAACGCGGCCGGGCCCTGGGCATTTGGGGCGTCGGCGTTATCCTAGGCCCCGCTATTGGCCCGACAATTGGCGGATATCTCACCGAAACCTTGGGCTGGCGCTCCATCTTCAACATCAATCTGCCCATCGGCCTGTTCGGCTTGTGGCTCGCCAACCGCGTGTTGCGCCACGATGCCCCCAAAGGCAACGCAAAGACGAGCTTTGATCGCCCCGGCTTTGTGCTCTTGACGCTGTTCTTGGTCAGCGGATTGCTCGGACTTTCCAAAGGAAATCAAGACGGTTGGACTTCGCCCTTCATTGTCGGCTGCGGCCTAGTCGCGACGGCTTCGCTGATCGCCTTTCTGGTGGTCGAGTCGGTCGTCGAATCGCGCATCCTCGACCTTTCCCTGTTTCGTCACGGGCAGTTCGCCGTGGCCATGACCGTCACGGGCGTGCGGTCTGTGGCGCTCTACGGTGGTACGTTTCTACTGCCCCTGTTCATGCAAACCCAGATGGGTCTTAGTGAAGTGCAGACCGGCGTCCTGCTGCTGCCGGGGGCCCTGATGATTGGCGCCATGATGCCCTTTGCCGGTCGACTGGCGGACCGCATTGGCGCACGCACGCCGACCATCGTGGGGCTGGTGCTCGTCGCCGCTTTCATGTTTACTTACACAAGTTTAGACACAAGCACCAGCACGTGGAACCTGCTGTGGCCGACGCTGGTGCGCGGCTTTGGCCTAGCCCTGCTGGTGACGCCGGTCATGACAGCGGCCATCAACTCGGTGCCTACCCATCGCGCCGGCATGGCCTCCTCGATGCTGAACCTCATCCAACAAGTAGCTGGTTCTGCAGGCATTGCTGCGCTTGCGGCCGTACTCGGACGACGCACACACCAGCACCTAGCGGTCGTCGGCCAAGCGATGGACAGCGAGGCCCCGGTCCTACTCGCCACGACGCGCGACCTCACCCTGCGGTTCATGGGCCTGGGCTTTGCCCCCCGCGACGCACAGACCGTAGCCGGCGTCCTTGTCGGCCAACATGCCGGCGGAGCAGCTGCCGTGTTCGCCTTTAACGACGCGTTCTTGGTCGGCGGGGTCGTGGTGCTACTCGGTGCCATCCCAGCCCTGTTCCTGGCGGCACGTCCGCGCAAGGTGGCCGTCGACCCATCGGCAGCCAGCCACGCGCTGGCCGACTAGTACCTTCAACCCAAAGTTCCTTCCGGGTTGGAGGTACAGTGTTTGCTTCTAGTTTCAGGGGGCCCGCGATCTCCACTTTCCACGTGCCAGACCTGGCACGGCTCATGCGCTGCTCGCACCGCGGAGTCCTCTCCGCGTCCGCACGTGCGGGCCCACCCCTTCGTTCGGCCGGGTCCCCGGCTGCAAAGTCCACAACGCCGAGGCCTTTCCGATATCCCGGAAAGGACTTAGGGTTACGTGTTCTCGGGCAAAATCATTGTATAGCAAAGGTCTAACTTTCTATTCTGTCATGGTAATTTCTGACCGAGGGCAAAGGGCACGTCCACAGCTTGACCGCGTCCAGGCTCCGCCCAGAGGCGCAGCGTCAAAAGTTTCGCGGCATGTGGGGCAAGGGCAGCCCGACGCGAAATCATTGGCAAATTCCTTGTATAGCAAGGGTCTAACTCATCATTACACAACCACAATTTCCGACTCGCCCCTGCGCCGACCAAACCGCCCACATCCCCATTGACCGCGGGGCCGATTGTTTGGCACCGTGTCGACACCCACCGTTCGCTGAGGTCGCGTGCCACCCCGTCCACCCCGTCCGCCCAAGCCAGTCCCTGCCGCGCCTCCGCCATCGAGCCAAGCGCTGCACCGCAAGGAACGCTGGTTGATGGCCCTGCTTTTTGCTGTGGTGGCCTGGGTCTTTGCTGCGTCGCCTGTGCGCCGAATCACGGATGCCGAATACACGCTGCTGGCCAGCGAACAGTTGCTGCAACGCGGGGCCCTCGACGTGACGCCCGCTTTCCGCTTGCCGCTCGACGCCACGGCTTACCCCGGTTTGTCGGCCAACATCCCGCCCTACCAGCATGGCGAGGCTGGGTACCCGTACCAAATCCAAGTGCTACCTCGCGCCGCCGTTGCACCGGACCGGCCACGGGTGTTCGTCTGGTACCCGCCAGGTTCATCAATCCTATCCGCTCCTTTACTCCTTGCCATACATCTGGCCTCGCCCCTGTCCCCCGTCTTTGCGGACGGCCGCTACAACTGGCAAGGCGAGGCCGAGTTGCAAGGCTTGCTCGCCGCCGCCCTCGGAGCCGCCTTCGCCGTCCTGGCTTTTGCTCTGGCCCGCCTGTGGTTGAGCCCCATCGCCGCCTTGGCCGTCGCGCTATCGGGCAGCTTGGGCTCGATGATTTGGAGCACAACCTCGCGCAATCTATGGTCTTCCTCTTGGGGAGTCGTACTCCTCGCCGCCGCCGTGTACCTCCTAGCGCGCGCCTGGACACGCAACCGCCCGATCCCGTCTGTCTGGCTAGGCACCTTCTTGGCCTGGAGTTACTTCTGCCGCCCGAGTTTCGCTGTCCATATTGCGGCTTGCGGCTTGTTCGTCCTTCTCTACCGCCGCCGTGAAGGCCTGCGCCTAGCCGCCGTGGGTTCTGCCTGGTTTGTGGGATTTCTCTTCTGGTCCAAGCACTTATTTGGCACCTGGCTGCCAGATTACTACCAGCACGCCCAGGTGAGCCTAGCGCACGCGCCGATGAGCCTCGCGGCCAATCTGCTGTCGCCCGGCCGCGGCATTCTCATCTATGTACCCGCGCTATTTGTGGTTTTCGCGATGCTGCACCGTTTCCGCCAGCACATTTCCCAGCAACCGTTGCTTTGGCTGGCCCTGGGCGCGTCGGCAGCGCACCTGCTGTTGCTGGCGGTTTATCCCGTGTGGTGGGGCGGGTTTTCCTATGGTCCCCGCTTCGCCGTGGAGCTGCTGCCATGGCTGGTTCTGCTGGCCACCCTAGCGCTCGACGCCTTGGCGCGAAGTCAGATTTCCAACGCAATCACAAGGCGTTGGCAGATGTCAGCCATTTGCCTGAGCTTGGTGGCTGTCTGGATTCATGGCCGAGGCGCCTATAGCGACGACACGTACCTATGGAATTTGCGGCCAATTCACGTCGACGTCGATGCAACCGCCGCGGTTTGGAACTGGCGCTATCCTCAGTTCCTCGCGGGCCTTGTCGATTGGCCGTGGCCCGATCCGCTGCCTGTGCTGCCGATTGGCGTGCCGCTTGCCGGCAGTTCGGCGTCTATGTCACCGTTTTTGCTCGAAGGTTGGTCCAACGCTGAGCCGGCGTACCGATGGACAAGGGAGCGCCGAGCTCGCCTAGCATTTGCCGCCGCGCCAAACCAACTAGCACAGCTGGGCCAAGCACATGTTTTATCAATGAATTTCGCCGTCTTTCTTGAGCCCCGCGCCCGTCCGCCCCTGATCAGCCAGCGATTGCAGGTGCGACTCAATGGCCACGAAATTGCAAATGAAACGCTGACCAATGCCGGCTTGTACAAGCGCGCGTGGCCCATCGCGCCCGGGGCGTTGGCGGCGCGCAATGAGTTGGAACTCCTCATGCCGGATGCAGAATCGCCGCTTCACTTGGGCGTGGGCACAGATGAACGCCTGCTGGGCCTGTCGGTGCGCAACCTGCAACTGCGATAACGTTTTCAGCTCAAGCGATTAGCTAAGCCCGAGCAGCAAGATCACCCAAAGGTCGTACAGCGCATGGGTCCAGGCCGCCACCGCAAAGCCGCGCAGCAGAAACAGCGTTCCGAAGATCAGCCCCGAAACCGTGCGAAAGATGAAGGAACTGATGGTGAATGGCTCGACCATGTAATGCGCCAAAGCAAAGGCGATGGAAGTCGCCACCAGCAGGATCACCAACTGGCGCTTGCACTTACGCCAGTCCCGGCCCAGCCAGAGCCGCGCGACCAGACCTATGGACAGCAGGCGAAACACCAACTCTTCATGTAAGCCCGCGCCAGCACTGACAATCACACCATCGATGACCTGAAACTTTCGCAGCCCAGCCGCCAGGGGCCAAAGCCCATGCACCGGCGCGATCGCGTGCAGGGCCTGGGTCAGGTCCCGCGTCACCCAGGATGCCACGGTACCGGTCAGCATCGCGTAGAGTGCGCACTCGCCAAGCAGCGGGATCAGGAATTGCATGGAGAATCGACGACTTTGCACCAGCCAGAGCCACAGACCGATGTCTAGGCCGATCAGCAGCCCATAGAGCGCAAAATAGCCCAAACCTCGCCATTTTCCCGCAAGTTGCAGGGCGTCGTACAGTTGCCCCGTCAAAAGGTCAACGCCGTTCTGCGCTTCTGGGGCCACCAGAATGCCGATGCCATAAACGATGATCAGCGGCAGCGTTAGCGCCAACGCTTGCAGCGGCTCGGAACTGGCGCGAAAGTATTCCCGAAAGTTATCAAGGGTTTTACTCATGGTCATACTCTGCCCAGTGCTTACTCTGCCCAGTGCTTCAGGGCCGCGGCACCGCGTCAACGGCGCTGGAAGGCCCGAGGCAAAACAATCCGATCCAATGAAGCTACAGTTAGGGGTCGAAGCCCGGCGATTTCGCATTGAACTAGATAGAGTTGCAAGCCACGCACCTGAGAATCGAGCGAATGAGAAGAATCGACCAGGTACGCCATGGGGCCCTAGAGGCGAATTGCGTGACCGCTGTGCATGGATTTCTCCAAAAGATCAGTATGTTCCAAGGTGAACTGCCGCGTCGCTGAGTCAAAGCGCAACGATTGCACGCCTTCCAATCGGTCAGCGCCGATCGTCAGGATATTAAAGCGGGCCCGATCGTCGCCATTCTTGCGCCAGGTCGATGAGCCACAGCCAAGCACTGGAATATCAAGGCCTATGACCATCTGTTCAGCGTCAAGCGCCCTACCCTCCACAACGGCAGTGCGGTCAGCTTCGGGCCGGCCGTGCTTGGAACGCAGCGTCAATGCGGGCTTTTCCGCAACCGATCCCGCGCCGCCCGCCGGCAAGTGACCTTGATGCGGTTCGTGGGTATGCCCGTGTAACACCGCAGAAATATGTAGCTCTCTCATCGTCCGGGCAAAACGCTTGCGGTCGGCCAGGGAGGCCACGTGCTCCGCCAGTCCGAGGCGGTGATGCAAGTTGTGGTGCACAAGGACGATGCGAACGGTGACTTCGGCCGGCTCTTGTTCAATCAGTTCACGCAGTTTTGCAAGCTGCCGTTGGCCCACATGACCGTAAGCCAGCAACGGTGGCGTCGGAATTGCGCTCGACAGCCCATACAGGCGCACGTGCGCGGCGGGCGTCCGCACGAACGGGTAATGCAGCCGGCCGTTGTGCACCGCGGTGTGATGCAAGTCCGCGTCATCCACCAAATAGGGCGAAAACCACTTCTCAAACCGATGGTTGCGCAGGGCTCCGCGGGTGTACATGTCGTGATTGCCAGGAATCATCGTGACACGCGAAGGCGGACCGATCCGTTGGACGACCTGTAAAGCCTTTGAAAATTCGCTGTCTAAGGCTAGGTTCGTCACGTCGCCGGTGATGATCACGTGGTCGATGTCCGGCTGAGCCAGACGATCGGCCAAACACTCTGCAATATCAGTCGGATGCGCGTCTTTTCGCACGGATGACAGGTTGGCAATGCCCGTCATCCGCTTGTTGAGAAAACGCGTCCAATGCGTCCCCTGCAACTCAAGCACATGCAAGTCGCTGATATGGGCAATGCGCAAAGCAGGCAAAATAACTCCAGAAAGAGACGTCAGGGACAGCTATCGCGCCCGCAACCGGGCCAGCGCACCGTTGAGCTTGTCCAGAGCTAGGTGCAACTGCTCCGGTGGCACGGCGGTATAGCAGACTCGGGCCCAATTGCTGAAATCTTGGCCGAAAACGTTGCCCGGACTGAGGCAAACGCCCTGTTCCAGCAGTTCGAGGAGCCAGTCAATCGCCGACTGCCCCTGCAAATCATCTGTCAAATCAATGAATACGTAGCCACCGCCCTGAGCCGGACGAAACTTGGCATCTAGGCGGCTCGCGACAGTGGCGGCAGCTTGCTGATACAATTCACGGGTTTCACTAACCCATGGGTCCGCCCCTTCGATCGCGCCCAGCACCGCCAACTGCCCCACGAGCGGTACCTGATAGACGTGGTGGGTGCAACTCAGGCGCAGCGTCTCAAGCCACGCACCATGGCCAACGACAAATCCGATCCGTAACCCCGCAAGCGCATAGCTCTTTGAGGCCGTGAACACGCTCGCCGTCCTCTCCTTCATCCCGGGCAAGGTCGCCATCCAGGTATGCACGGCGTCCGCGTACACGTAGTGGTAATACGCTTCATCAGCCATGACCCAAAGGTCCGAATCAACACAGAATTTTGCCAAGTCCGCCGACTCTTCTGGCGTCAAAACGGTCCCGCAGGGATTGTTCGGGCTCGTCACGTACAAGGCCACGGTGCGGTCCGTCAGGTGCGGCCGCAAAATAGCAGCGGGGGTCTCCCCTTGGCGCAGGCGGTCATAAAAGGGCACCTCCACCGGAACACCGCCGTGGGACTCGATAATTCCGCGCACCAGTGGCCAATACGGCGACAAAAGCAGCACTTCATCGCCGGGCTGTAGCCACATATGCCAGATCGCCGCGATCGCGCCCGTGCCGCCCACGGTCACCACCACATCGTCGGCCGTGACGCCCGGCAGCCCATCTCGGCCGCAGCGGTCAGCCAGCGCCTGTCGCAATGGCATGTAACCATTGGGATGTGCATACTGATAGCCATTGGCGGGCAGGCGGTCCACAGCGCGATGCAGCAGGGCCGACTCATGAGGTTGCCGATAAGTATCGCCAAGATGCAGCGGGATCGGTGGCGAAGGCAGGTGCGGGAAGCGGGCCGCCAGCTGGGTGAAGACCGAGGGACGCAGGACCTGGACGTGGGGGTTGGCGACAGGGGGACGGGGCATTTCCTTACTTCCTCATTATTTCAGCTAGATAGAGCCTTGCTATACAAGAAATTCCCTTGTACTTTCAACAAACGGCCAAGCTTGCTACGCCGCCTCGGCGGGCTTCGATCACGGGCTCTGCCGCGAATTCCGGAGCTGCCTGGCGATTGTATAGCAACCCCTTAACTCTATGTTCTGTTTGCAGATTTTTCCACAACGGCTGATCCAAGGTGCCTGCTACCCCCTTGACAGAAAGCGATTCTGGCACTACCTAGGCCTCGCCGCAACGGCCATCGCGCCGCGGCCGCCCAGGCCGATTCCGTTTGGAGTCTGGTTTGGCAACAACGACTTTGATCATGAGGCCCTGATGGCACGCCGGATTCGCAAGCCCAAGAATGAAGCTCAAGCCCAGCCGCAATCGATTCTGGAGACGCCCGAAATCGTCGACCAGAAGTTGTGGTCGCTTTCGGACTGGATGGAGGAGCACTGGCGAACGGTGTTCGGAGTTCTCCTTGGCGTTTCGGTAGTTTGGGGTGGTTTCGGCATCTTCCAGATCTTCTCGGCGCACCGCGACGACAAGAAGGCCGAGGGTACGGCCGCGTTGTTTGAGCAAGCCGCCCTGCCGATCGTGCCTCCCCAGGACAAGAAGGAGCAAGAGGCCGAGCAGGCCGCGGGCGATGAAGAGGGCAAGGACGACGCCAAAGCCGCCAAAGAAAAGGCCGACGCCGCAGCCGCGAAAAAGAAAGACGAATTGCCCAGTTTCCCGACTGAGCGCGCGCGCGCCGAAGCGGTCGTTAAGGCGTTTGCCGAAGCCAAGGTCGACGCGCCTGCCATCGGTCCGCTAGTTGGTGGTGCCAAGGCGACACTCGGTGATTTTCAAGCACAATTGACGGCGGTCGACGCAGCCCTCACCACGGCCAAAGACAGTGCCCTGGCGTTGCCGCTGCACATTCAGCGCGCTACAGCCTTGGCTGGCTTGGGCAAGACGCCCGAGGCCGCTGCGGAATGGGCCGTTGTGGAAGCCGCTGATACGACGACGTTTGGCAAGGCGCTGGCCAAAGAACGGCAGGGCGACTTGGTCAACCCGTCCCTGGTCAAGGCTGGCGGCAGCGCCGACAAGGCCAAATCCGCCTACGAAGCGGCCATCAAGTTGGCTCGCGTCGGCGACAAGGACCCACCCGCGGGTGCCCTTTCCTACTTGGTAGCTGACGTTCGCACCAAGCTGGCTCGCCTGTGATTTACCACTTATTGCAGCAGGTTGCGCGGCGGACGGCGTGGCTGGGTTCGGCCGCGACGAGGCGTGTGGCCTGGGCGCTGAGCTTGGTTCTGTGTAGTGGCTGGGTGGCGCCAACCTATGCTATTGACAACGGTTTTACCGACGCGTCAGAGCCCAAGCTGCAGCTGTGGTACCGCGTCGCCCTACGGGACCCGCCGGCTCAGGACTGGAAGCCCCGCGAAAATGGCGGCATTCTGCCTTCCCCTTCAGGAACAATCCTTTACGTGCCTGCGGCCAATGGCCTGCACGCCGTAGAAATGGCGACCGGCAAGGTCCTGTGGTCGTTGGCAACGTCCGAACGCATCGATAGTACACCGGTCATCGCTGGCACTCGCATATATGCTGTGACTTCTGCTGGCAAAGTGTACGCGCTGGATGCGCGGACCGGCCTGGCGCAGTGGAAACAGCCAACCCTGCTGGAAGCCGCGGCCCAAGGCCCTCTGGCCGCCGACGCCCATCACGTCTACGCCGTTGCCGACCCGGGTGCCGTGATCGCGCTCGACCTAAAAACAGGTGTGACAGCATGGACTTATCGCACTGAGGTACAAAGAGACTTCTTGCTCGCCGGCCAGGGCGGTGCGCTGACCCATGACAACACGGTCTACGTGGGCACGCCAACGGGCAAACTGGTGGCCTTAGCCGCCCGCGATGGCGGTCTCACTTGGGAAGTAGCCCTGGACCGACCTGCGCGAAGTCCCTATGCCGACGTGGACTTAACGCCCGTGTGGGTGCCACGGCCAGCCGGCGCTTGGCTGCTGGCTTCCAGCCACAGCGGCGGTCTATCAGCCGTGCAAGCCGCTGACGGCCTCAAGGTTTGGACCTATGATTTCCAAGCCTTGGGCGAACCCGTGGTCGACAAAGGGCGCGTTTACGTCGCCGGTGCCGAGGGGTCGCTGCACATTGTCGACCTCGCCACGGGGCACCGCCTGCTGGCGCGCAAGTTGCCGGGCGTTTGCAGTGGTCAGATTGCGCTGTTCCCAAGTAAGGACCTGATTCTTTTGCCTTCTGAGGCCGGTCTCGATCTGATTTCCATGACGAGCCTTTTGCCCTGGAGCCGGCAGCTAACCGAGACCGGCTTTGCCTCAGCCCCGCTTGTTGGCCAGAACACGGCCTTTGCCATGTCCAATGGCGGGGTTCTCTACGCATTCGGCATCCATTAGGTCTGGCAGCAGGATGGTCGCTGCCGATCGCTGACCCGTCGTTTGCTTGTAATTTTAGTGGTTTAGAACGCTTGCCGTTCAACATCACGTCATAGACCAACCCAAATCGCCGCTAGGACCCGGCAAACGGAGTTCCAATGGACCCAGCCTTACAGCAACGCCTGCGTACGCACCTCGGGCAGAAGGGAATAGCCGTCAACGCCGAGCTAACAGCCTTGCTTTCCAAGCAAAACACGACGTTAGCCACGTTGAAACTGCCTCAGGAACGCAAGCCAGGGATGACACGCATCGAGCGGTTGCAGCTGTTCCTGACTCATATCAGCGATGCACAAAAGCGTTTGGGCACAGAGGCTTGGGGCCGATGCGCGACTTGTGGCGGACCGATCAGTGAGGCCGTCCTGATCGAGACGCCCTGGCAAAGCCACTGCGCGTCCTGCCCTGACGACTAGTACACGTAACCCCAAAGTGCTTTGCGTGGTACCGGAAAGAACTCGGCGTCGGCCAGGGCCCCGGCCGCACGCGCGGGCGACGTGGCCATGGGCCCCCCTGAAACTAATCCGTTCACGCCTCAAGGGAGCCTTGACGCGGCTGCCCCAGCCACCAAGCGCGGGCACCCAGCGCTACGAGCACCAGCGACCCGCCTAAGATCGAGCCAATTCCAGGCTTTTCGCCAATGCCCATCCAAACCCAAATGGGCGTCGCGGCCGGCTCGAGCAGGGCCAGCAGGCCAGCCGTCGCGGCAGAGACCGTGCGCAAACCCCGCAAAAACAAAAGGTAAGCTAGCGCCATCTGCACGATGCCGAGCCACAGTAGTGCGAAGATGGCACGCGGCTGCGCCAAGTGAATCATTGGTTCGCGCACCAAGGCCAGCGAAAAGACCATGGCGAGCAAATTGCCAAGCGTAACAGAAGCCTGCGCGTCCCCATGCTTGCCGTGCCGGGCGTCGCGCCGCATGCCCAGGACGGCGCCGGCGTAGCAAAAGCCCGAAAATGCGGCCAAGAGGTTGCCCGGCAGTGCGTCGCCGTGCAGCCCCGCCTGCCAGTCCAACCCCGTGCCAAGACACAGGAACATGCCCAGGAGGCAAGCCAAACCGGCCCAAAGGTCCACGGCTTGAATCGGTTCGCCAAGTACGCGCGGCGCCAGGGCGATCATCCAGGCTGTGCCGGTGTACTGCAGTAAGATCGCATTGGCGGCCGTGGTCAGCTTCACGGAGACGACAAAGCTCGTGATCATGCCGGCATAGGCCAGCGCCGTCGGCCAACTGGCGCGCCGGAGGTTCGGTCGGAGGACAATCAGGTAAAACAGACTGGTGATCACTGCGCGGCCGAAGCAGACCAGCGGTCCGCTCAAGGGCGCCATCTTGATGAACAAGCCACCCGTGGACCAGAGCAATGCAGCCAGCAGAATCGCACCATTTCCCTGCAAAATCAGATTCATCAGTAACCTAGGGCCGCAGGTCTCCATTCCCTTGCTGGTGTGCGGCGGGCAAGGGGCAATCGCTTCGGCGGCTGGCGCGGTCGTCGCGGCATCGGTCGTGGGGGCCAAGGTTGCCTGTTGCCCCAGGTCTTGCCAAGATGGGCGCGCAGGGTTGCCCTATGAACGTCGCCGCTGGGGCGCCGCAAGTTCATGAAACAGCGAATGAAACGCGCCAAGGAGCTGAATGATGCCAACGTGGATGCTCATCAGCCTAGGTGGAGCCGTAGGCACGGCGGCCAGGTACGGCCTGTCCCTTTGGCTGCCGCAGGTGGCGGGCACGCGTTTTCCGTGGGCCACGCTGAGCGTCAACTTGCTCGGCTCTTTTCTCTTAGCGATCATCATGTTCGCTGGGCTGCGTGCCGGAATCCTCTCGCCGACGTGGCGCATGACCCTGGGCACTGGCGTCATGGGCGGCTTTACCACCTACTCCACGTTTAGCTATGAAACATTGAGCTATTTGCAGGCTGGAAACTGGCGTTTGGGACTAGCCAACACGGCCGCCACGCTGGTCGGATGCCTGGCCGCTGCAGCAGGCGGACACGCCCTTGCCAGAAGCATCTGGGCCTAAGGCAACTGCCTGAGAAAAAAGGCAATCACACCCCGGCCTTGGGGCCAGAGTCAGCCTTGCGCCGGGGCTACTTGCGCGTCGGCTTTTCCACCGGGCTAGTCAGCCCCTTACCGGGGTCAAAGGCCGCCGAGAAGGCCGGCACCTTCGGGAACAAGAACGCCGGAACATGTGAGAAATCACCTAGATATACGGTAGCGCCGTTCTGTCCCAGTTGGGCCAGGGCCTCGTATGCCTTTTGCATCACCATCAACGGCGTCAGCGCCAAAGCTTCAGAATGCTTCATTTCTGCCCGGGCTTTAGCGAGCAGCGTCGTTTCTTCGGCCTCCGCCCGCGCCTTGGTGACGCGAATGGTGGCCGCCGAATCCGCCTCCACCTTAGCTAAGTCCGCCTGAGCCTTAGCAACTTCCACCCGCCGCTGCGCTTCCCGCAGTTCCGCCTCGGCCTTGATGCGCTCCCGCTCGGCCTGGTGTTCCAGTTCCAACTTGCGACGCAGGGCCTCGTTGTCCAAAATCACCTTCTGGCGCGCAGTGTCCTGTTCGCCAACCAGCTTATCCTGAATTGCCCGAGCGATTTCAGGCGAATAGCCGACCCCCTCCAAGGTAATCGACGTAATTTCAACGTGTTTTCCGCCGGTTCGCCGCCTTAGGTCCTGTTCAATTTCATTTTCAATTTGTTCATTGATCTTTTGCAGTTCCATGTAGCTGTGATGGGCAAAGACGCCGCGCGCGGCGCTACGGAACTCCGGACCAATGACTTCTTCGTAGAACATCGGACCGATTTCTGTATCCAGTTCATAGAGTTCTGCAATCACGGGCCGATAGATGACGGCCAGGCGCAAGGTCAACTGCAGCCCTTCCTGCGAAGTGGTCTGAATTTCCTCGCGGTGTGTGGTATAGGTGACGTCGAAGTCATCGATTCTACCCAGGAATCCAGTCCAATGCAGGCCAGGCTGCACGACTTCATGCTGCAGACCTGCAAAGCGGTCAAACAACAAACCGCGATGCCCAGGCTCCACGGTTGCACAGCCCACGGCGGCAAATGCGATGCCCCCCAGGATCAGTAAGCGTGCGAACGGCAATAAATAGCCTGGATTCACAGGGAATTTTTGCTGTAGTGGGTCGTTCATGCCTTGCCTCCGTACGTTGCGGGTCCAGGCCCGCATGTCGATAAATTCCAACGTCTTTTCAAGGTTCGCCAGCGTGATGCCTAGCGAGGCGCGCCGTCCAACCAGCCGCCAATGTCATGGCCAAGCTGGGCCACGCAACGGCCCGCCACCTGAGCGGCCTGTTCTGTCGTGTCGTCAGTGCCCGAAGCCCGGCAACGCACTTGGGTTTGCGCTAGATAGATGTGTCCAACCACCGTGCGCAGCGTAACGCGAACGTCGAGCTCGACGACTAAGCTCTCCCGTTGGGACGCGGCGTGACTGCGAATCAGCTCGACCTGCAACTGCCAGCCGCCATTACGTTCTTGCCGATGCGCGTCCGCCCAGGCCGCGGTTGACTGGCCGACCGCTCGTCCGATCGCGAGTTGCAGGTCGGTCAGCACGTAGCGGCTGCCACGGGTCGGCAGCGGGTCTTCGCCCCCCGCGACGGTCGTCAAGATCTGCATCGGCACGGCGGGGCGCTCAGCGGTGACGACCTGAGGCGGCCCCGCGATGACAGGGACCAGCTCGGCACAACCACCCAGCAAAGCCAACCACGCACCAACAAACGAGAAAAGCAAGAAGGGACGCACGATCGCCTCGCCGCGCCGGAAGCTGCCGCCGGCTGGTGAGATCTGCAACGCGCGACGCGGCTATTTCATTCACGGCGGCGGAGGTGTTCCTACTCGCCGATTTCGCGCGTCGAGCCTTGTATAGCAAGCCCGTAACTGAATATTTTTACTTGTTTTTATTCTGGTCGCGTCAGTCAAGAGACAGCCCCCTTGCAATGCCGCTGCAATTTGGCAACCCTATGCGGCCTTGTGCCGCCCATACTCGGGTTTTGGCGCGCCCCATTTCGGCCTGATGGCCGGTCAGGAGAAACCATGTTCCGTATTCATTTCCAGGGGATTGCTCTCGCTCTGGCCGTTGCCAGTGCGCCCCTGTCTGCCTGTGAGAAGAAGGTTGAGGCACCAGCGGCCGAAGCTGCTAAGCCTGCTGATGGTGCTAAGCCTGCTGATGGTGTTAAGCCTGCTGAAGCCGCCAAGCCGGCGGAGGCTGCAAAACCGGCCGAAGCGCCTAAACCCGCTGAGCCAGCCAAACCTGCTGAGCCGGCCAAAGCTGGCGAAGGCGACAAGCCCGCCGCCGCCCCTGGAGATGCTGTGAAAGACCCGAAATTGGCAACGGAAAAAGCCCCCGAGGAGTTCAAGGCCAAGTTCCACACGACCAAGGGCGACTTCGTCTTTGCCGTCCATCGCGCCTGGTCGCCCAACGGCGCCGATCGGTTCTACAACCTGATCAAGATCGGTTACTTCAAGGATCTAGCATTCTTCCGCGCCATTGCTGGCTTTATGTGCCAGTTCGGCATCCATGGCGACCCGGCAATGAACACGATCTGGCGCGAAGCCCGCATCCAAGACGACCCACCCGCCGGACACACCAACGCCCGCGGAACGATTGTGTTTGCCAAGCCGGGTATGCCCAACGCGCGTTCGGTGCAATTCTTCATTAACTTCAAGGACAACGCAATGCTCGACGGCATGGGCTTCACGCCGTTTGGCGCGGTGGTCGAGGGCCTGGACGTCGTCGACAAGATCAATACCGAATACGGCGAAGGTGCCCCGCGGGGCCGCGGTCCCGACCAGATGCGCGTGCAGACTGAGGGCAATGCCTACCTCAAGAAGGATTTCCCGAACCTTGATTACATCAAGAGCGTTGAGATCCTTCCGTAATTGCTCCGACGTCACGGCAACTACCGCCCAGCGATGCAGAATTCGCGCGATCGGTGGGCGGTAGTGGTCGAAAATGGCCGCCGATCCAGTTTACCTGCATGATTTTATAGCCTTGGACCCTTGTACTACAAGGGGCAGCGTGGCTCAGCCGGACTGTCTGGCCCAGATGTCGCGGCCTCGATTTTTGGGGGCTGCAACCCGCACGGAAAACCTGCACAATGCAGATGGCGTTGCTTGCCTTCAGCTGGCCCGCCTCGCATTTAGTGCCCTGAAATCAGCCTGTTCTCCGCGAACCCCTCCGCGCAGACCTTGCGCCGATCGCCCCGAGGCGATGGCCAATCAGGACCGACGCATCGGCAAATGACCGTCGCTGCGGCATCGACATCACCGAACGCCCTGTTCTGCCTGGGAGTTGGCCCATGCCCTCATGTTGCTTGACGCGCTTGTTCGCCCTATGGCTTGCCTTGGCATTGGTCCTGGGCGCCTGCGGTTCCAACACCCCGGCCAAGGGCCCGACGCCGGCGGAGGTCAGCGAAGACGCGGGACAAGGGTCCCTGGATGGCAGCGAAAGCGATGGTATAGCAGACCTTTTACCCCTTGATACTACTGCTGATTTGACGCAGGTCACGGTTGCAGACGTCGCCGACGCCCAGTCTGGCGACCTGCCTCCCGACGGCAATGCCGATGCTGCGACCGATCAAGACGCACCGGTCGACGTCACAGCCTCCGACGCTGATGCAGACGACGCCGTTGCCGTTGCCGATGCCGTTGCCGATGCCGACTGGGATGGTGGGGCGGATAGCGATGACGTGCCTGAAATTGCAGACGATGTGACGACTGTCACGGACGATGTCGCCGATGCCGATGGCCAAATCAGTGCCCCTGATGACGGATTAACCGATGCTGGCAACGACGACGCGCAACAAACCCAGGCTGATTCAGAGGTTGCTCTGGCATGTGCGGCCACCTGCGACGACGGTAATGGCTGCACGGTGGATGCGTGCGTGGACGGCCAGTGCACCCACGCCGCTGTGGACGGAAAAGCTTGTAATGACGGCGATATTTGCACATTTGGCGACGCATGCTTGGGCGGCGTCTGCCTACCTGGAACGCCGACCGGTTGCGACGACGGCAATGCCTGCACAAAGGGCGATCTCTGCCAGAAAAACGTTTGCTTACCAGGTGTTATCACGACTTGTGACGATGGCAATCCCTGCACGCTGGACGGCTGCGATCCGGGCAAAGGCTGCCAAACCGCTTACGCATCAGGGCCTTGCGATGACGGCAATGCGTGCACCAAGGGAGACAGCTGCCTCATCGGCCTATGCGCCGGTGCGAGCGCGACGTGCGACGACGGCAACGCCTGCACGGCGGATTCTTGTGACATTAAGCTAGGTTGCGTGAGTGTCAACCAGGACGGCATTGCCTGCAACGACGGCAATTCCTGCAACAACGGCGATGTCTGCAGCGACGGCGTGTGTTCGGGCGTGGGCGGCCCCAATTGCGACGACAAAAACCCTTGCACAACAGATGGTTGCACCCCGGCCAGTGGTTGCACACACGTCAACAACAGCGACAGTTGCAGCGACGGCGAACCCTGCACGCTGGGCGATGCGTGCAGCAATGGTGCGTGCCAAGGCGGTGCACCAGACGCGTGTGACGACGGAAAGCCTTGCACTATAGATAGTTGCACCAAAGGCCTGGGGTGCGTCCACGCCAATTCGGCAGCGGCCTGTGACGACGGCAACGCCTGTACCGTCGGCGACGCCTGCGGTGACGGCGTCTGCCTTGGTGGGGCGGCCACGACCTGCGACGACAAAAACGCTTGTACAGCAGACGGTTGCTTGCCCCTGACCGGCTGCGTCCACACGGCCCTGAGCGACAAAGCGTGCGACGACGGCGAACCATGCACAGAGAAAGACGTTTGCCAGGCCGGCGTCTGCATCGGCGGCGCGCCCCCCGCGTGCGACGACAGCAACAGCTGCACCGTAGATTCATGTGTGATGGGGCTTGGTTGCAGCCACAAGGCCTTTGTCGGCCCCTGCGATGACGGCAATGCCTGCACCAGCGGCGATCAGTGCCAAGGCCAGAACTGCGCATCCGGCGGCGCGACCAACTGCGACGACGCAAACCCGTGCACAGACGACGGCTGCGACCCGGTCAAAGGGTGCACCCACGTCAACAACACCTCGATCTGCAACGACAATAATGCTTGCACCACCGGTGACATCTGCAGCGGCGGCAATTGCAAAGGTCCAGGCAGTCTAGGCTGCGACGATAGCAACCCGTGCACGGACGATAGCTGTGACGCCAAGCTTGGTTGCAGCCACCTCGCCAATGCCGCAGTCTGCGACGATGGCAACGCTTGCACCCTGGGCGACGCTTGCAAGGCGGCCGTGTGCATCGCCGGGACCGCGACGACATGTGACGACAATAACCCTTGCACAGCAGATAGTTGTGCACCGAAGACCGGATGCGACCATAGCGCTAACGCCGCAGCGTGTTCGGACGGCAACGCTTGCACAACAGCAGATATCTGCACGGCCGGTGCGTGTAAGGGCGGACCAGCGCTGTCCTGCGACGACGCAAACGTCTGTACGGACGATAGTTGCGACCCAAAGTTGGGCTGCGTGCACGGCAATAACCTGGCAGTTTGTGATGATGGCAGCGTCTGTACCGTCGGCGATGCCTGCAAGTCAGCCGCCTGTTTGCCTGGCGCCGCGACGAATTGCGACGACGCCAACCCGTGCACGGCCGACGCCTGCGATGCCAAGCTTGGCTGCGGCCACACCGCGACAGCAGCGCCCTGCACCGACAACAATCTGTGCACGACCGTGGACAAGTGTGTCGGCGGCGCCTGCGTTGGGTCCGGGGCTGCCGACTGCAATGACAGCAACCCGTGCACCGACGATTCTTGTTCCGCAAAGGCGGGTTGCGCACATGCCAGCAATGCCCTGCCCTGCGACGACGGCAGCCCGTGCACGACCAGCGATGCCTGCAGCGGCGGCAAATGCGTTGGGAGCGGCGCGCTCAACTGCGACGACGCAAACCCGTGCACCGTAGATAGCTGTGATGCTGCCTCGGGTTGCAAGCACTCCGCCGGAGCAGGCAACTGCAATGACGGCAATCCATGCACCAGTGCCGACAGTTGCCAGGGCGGCGTCTGCCAAGGCGGTCCCGCCGTCAGTTGCGACGACGCAAACGCGTGCACAGACGACGCCTGCGACGCCAAGACCGGCTGTATGCACAACAATAACAAGGCGGCCTGCGACGACGGCAACGCGTGCACGAGCGGAGACACCTGCAGCGGCGGCCTCTGCTCGGGAGGCCCAGCGACCAGCTGCGACGACAAAAATGCTTGCACAGATGATAGTTGCGCGCCCAAGAGCGGTTGTGCGCACGCAAACAACACGGCAGTCTGTGACGACGCCAACGCGTGCACCACGGGTGACATTTGCGGCGGCGGCCTGTGCAAGGGAGCTGGCGGCCCGAACTGCGACGATGGCAACCTATGTACCGATGACGGTTGCACTTTGGTCGGCGGCTGCACCCACACCAACAACACCGTGGCGTGCACGGACAACAACGCCTGCACCAGCGGCGACGCGTGCCAGGGCGGCAACTGCCAGCCCGGACTTCCCACGGTCTGTGACGACAAAAATCCTTGTACGACCGATAGTTGCAACAACCAGACCGGCTGTTTGGTGAGCAACAACACCGCGCTATGCGACGATGCCAATGCGTGCACCACCGGCGACTCGTGCAGCGGCGGCCTGTGCAAGGGCGGCGTGGCCCCCAACTGCGATGATGGCAACCCGTGCACCAATGACGCGTGCGACGTCAAACTCGGCTGCACGCATACCAATAACCTCGCCGCCTGCGACGACGCCAATCCGTGCACGACCGCCGACACCTGCAACACCGGCACCTGCAAAGGCGGCCCGGCCCTGAATTGCGACGACGGCAACGCGTGCACGACCGACATATGCGATCCCAAGACCGCGTGCGGCCACAGCAATTACGTCGGTAGTTGCGACGACGGCAATCCGTGCACCACCGGCGACACCTGCCAAGCCAGCGTCTGCGCCGGGACCGGGGCCCTGAACTGCGACGATTCGAACCCGTGCACCAGTGATTCCTGTAACGCCAAGACGGGTTGCGCCCACACCAACAACGCGTCGGCCTGCGATGATGGCAATGCGTGCACCACGGGCGACACCTGCGGCGGCGGCGTCTGCAGCCCGGGCGTAGCGCTGGGTTGCGATGACACAAACCCTTGCACTACAGATACTTGCGACGTCAAGGCCGGCTGCTTGCACGCAGCCAACAGCCTAGCCTGCGACGACGCCAACGCCTGCACAACGGGCGATGTCTGCAGCGGCGGCGTGTGCAAGTCCGGCGGCGCGACCAGTTGCGATGACGGCAATGCTTGTACGACCGACACGTGCGACAACAAGCTCGGCTGTACGCACGTTAATTCAACGAGTTCTTGCGAGGATGGCAGCGCCTGCACCGTCGGTGACGTCTGCAGCGGCGGCGTGTGCAAGGGCGGCGCGGCGCCGAACTGCGATGACGGCAATGCCTGCACCAGCGACGCTTGCGACGCTAAGATCGCATGCACGCACACGAATAACACGGCCGCGTGCAGTGACAACAACGCCTGCACCAGCGGCGACGTCTGCACTGGCGGTGCCTGTCAACCCGGCAGCGCGGCCAACTGCAACGACGGAAACGCTTGCACAACCGATGCTTGCGACAACATCGCTGGTTGCACCCACAGCAACGTCAGCGACGGCACCGGCTGCGACGATGGCACCGCCTGCACCGCCAATGACGTTTGCACAACAGGCACTTGCAAGGGGTCCGTGGTCAGTTGCGACGACAGCAATCCGTGCACGAATGACGCCTGCGACGCCAAGCTAGGCTGCACCCACAGCAACAACACGGCGGCGTGCAGTGACGGCAACGCCTGCACCACCGGCGACACCTGTGCCGGCGGATTGTGCAATCCCGGCGGCGCCTTGAACTGCAATGATGCCAACGCGTGCACCACCGACAGCTGCGACAAAGTCAACGGTTGCATGCACGCAGCCCTAGCCGACGGCGGCTCCTGCGACGACGGCAACGCCTGCACCTCCGGCGACACCTGCAAGACGGGCCTATGCAGCAGCGGCGCGGTCATTAGCTGTGACGATAGCAACAGTTGCACCACGGACAGTTGCGACAGCGTCAAGGGCTGCCTGCACACCAACGTCGCCAACAACACGGCGTGCAGCGACGGCAACGCCTGCACCACGGCGGACGTCTGCAAGACCGGCGTCTGCACCGGTGGCACGGCCTTGGTCTGCCCTTCAGACAGCAACCCCTGCACCGACGACTGCATTGCGGCGAGCGGTTGCGGCTTCAAGCTCAACAGTACGTGCGCGGCAAAAGCCGTTCCCTACACGGACTTAACCGATTGCGGCGACACGCAGTGGGCGATGAGTCCTCTGATGACACTGGTCGGCTGGGCTGTCGACGGGACACCCGCCGCCGTCAAGCCAACCACCGGCGCATGCAGCATTAACTACAACAATGGCACGAGCTACACAGGTACGACCAAGGGTACGGCGACGTCCAACTTCTTGTACGACGCCAGCGCGGCCGTGGGCATCGGCCTGACCCTGACGCTGCAAAGCTACAATGGCGTCAAGGATACCAGCAATTCCTTGGATCAACGTTGGGTTGAAGTCTCGACCGATGGTTTTGTCACCCTTGCTGTGGCCCAGCAGATGGACAATGCGACGGGGATCAATGCGTGGACCAAGATGACGATCGATTTGTCGGCCCTGGCGGGCAGCAAGTTCCAGATTCGCTTCCGTTTTGACTCGATCAACAGCACCAACAACAATGGCACGGGGTGGTTTGTCGATGACGTAGCCGTCACCACCGGCTGCAGTGGCGCCGCGGCCTGCAACGACAATAATACCTGCACAACAGACACTTGCAATGCAGCCACCGGAATCTGTAGCCACGTTAACGTCGCCGACGCCACCGTCTGCAACGACGGCAGCGCTTGCACCAGCGGCGACGCCTGCATGACCGGCGTCTGCGCGGGCACGGCCAAGGTTTGCAGCGACAACAACGCTTGCACAACAGATACTTGCAATGCAGTCAGCGGCGCGTGCGTCTACACCAACGTCGTGGCGGGCACGGTGTGCGACGATGGCAACCTCTGCACGACAACGGACGTCTGCACCACGGGCGTTTGCGCCGGCGCTGCGGCCACGTGCAACGACAATAACACTTGCACAACAGATACTTGTGACAGCAAGACCGGCAACTGCGTCCACACCAACATGGCCAACGGCGCCGGCTGTAATGACGGCAACTTGTGCACGAGCAGCGACCTGTGCACAGGCGGCGTTTGCGCAGGTACGGCCAACGTATGCAACGACAATAATGCTTGCACAACAGATAGTTGCAGTGCCGCCACCGGAGCGTGTCAGTTCGTCGCCGTGGCCAATGGCGGTAGCTGCAGCGACGGCAGCGCCTGCACCAGTGGCGACACCTGCCAAGCGGGCGTCTGCAGCGGTGTGGCCAAGGTCTGTAACGACAATAATGCTTGCACATCAGATAGTTGCAACCCAAGCACCGGCGTCTGCGTATTCGGCAACGTCACCGACGGAACTTTGTGCGACGACGGCCTAGCGTGCACCACGGCAGACGCCTGCACCAAGGGCATTTGCGGCGGCGTAGCCAAGGTCTGTAACGACAATAACGTTTGCACAACGGATAGTTGCGACATCGCCACAGGCAACTGCGTCTACACCGCGGTCGCCAACGGCGGCGTCTGCAGCGACAGCAACGCCTGCACCAGCGGTGACAGCTGCCAAGCCGGCACCTGCACCGGCACGGCCAAGGTCTGCACCGACAACAACACCTGCACGAGCGACGCCTGCAACCCCAGTACAGGCGCGTGCGTGTTCAGCAATTTGGCGGACGGCACCTCGTGCAATGACGGCCTAGCCTGCACCACGGCCGACGCCTGCACCTTGGGCGTCTGCGGCGGCACGGCAAAGACGTGCAACGACAATAATGCTTGTACAACCGATAGTTGTGACGCACCTACCGGCAACTGCGTCAACACGGCGGTCAGCGACGGCACCGTCTGCAACGACGGCAATGCTTGCACCAGCGGCGACGCGTGCAAGACGGGCATCTGCGGCGGCACGGCCAAGGTTTGCAATGACAATAACACTTGTACATCAGATAGTTGCAATGCGGTCACCGGCAGTTGCGTCTACGCAAACGTCGCCGACGGCACCGGCTGTAACGACGGCGTAGCTTGCACGGCCAATGACATCTGCAGCAAGGGCACCTGCGCCGGCACGGCCAAGGTGTGCAATGACAACAACGCTTGCACAACAGATAGTTGCGACGCCGTCAGTGGCAACTGCGCCTTCACGGCCCTTGCCAACGGAGCGGCTTGCAACGACGGCAATGCGTGCACCAGCGGGGAAGTTTGCCAGAACGGTAGCTGCCTCGGCACGGCCAAGGTGTGCAACGACAATAACGCTTGTACTGCAGATACTTGCGACGTCGTTACCGGCAACTGCGTCTTTGCGGCCGTGGTCAATGGCACGGTCTGCACCGACGGCAATGCGTGCACGACCAGCGACGCCTGCCAGACGGGCGTTTGCGTTGGCACAACCAAGGTTTGCAACGACAGCAACACGTGCACGACCGACACCTGCGACGTCAGCAGCGGCAACTGCGTCTACACGACGCTCAGCGACGGCAGCCCGTGCAACGACGGAAATACTTGTACAGACAATGACTTGTGCGCAAAGTCGGTCTGCAGTGGGACGGCCAAGCAGTGCAATGACAACAACGTCTGCACCACAGACTCGTGCAATGTCAACACGGGGATCTGCAGCTTTGTCAACGTCTTAGATGGCACCGTCTGCGATGACGGCAACGCGTGTACGACCAGCGACGGCTGCAAGACCGGGGCCTGCACAGGTACGGCCAAAGTCTGCAACGACAGTAATGTTTGTACATCAGACACTTGCAACACGATTGGCGGCGCGTGTGCCTACGCCAACGTGCCCGACGGCAGTCAGTGCACGGACGGCAATGCTTGCACCAGCGTCGATGTCTGCACAGCCGGCAGTTGCGCCGGCAAGCCTGTGGTATGCAACGACAATAACGCCTGTACAACCGATGCCTGCGACCTGGCCACCGGCAACTGCGTCTACACCAACGTGGCCGATAACACCAAGTGCGATGACAGCAAACTCTGCACAACAACAGACATTTGCACCAAGGGCGTCTGCGCGGGCACCGTCACGGTCTGTAACGACAACAACGCTTGCACCACCGACGCGTGCAATACTGGCACCGGCGTCTGCGGCTACACGCCTGTAACCGACGGAACTGTCTGTAATGACGGCAGTGTTTGCACGAGCAACGACGCATGCTCGACCGGCGTCTGCACGGGCATGGGCACGGTCTGCAATGACACCAACCCGTGCACAACCGACACTTGTGACGCAAAGTCAGGAGCTTGCGTGTACACGCCCATCAGCAATGGCGGGTCCTGCGACGACGGCAACCCGTGCACCAGCCCGGACACCTGCAACAACGGCGGCTGCACCGGCCCGATCAAGAACTGCGATGACGGCAACGCGTGCACAACCGACGCGTGCAACGCCGGCTCGGGCGTGTGCGTGCACGGCAGTCTGCTCGATGGCACGATTTGCGCAATGAGTCCAGGCGGTTGTATTGGCTTATCGGTCTGCTCGAGCGGCACGTGCAAGGCCGGCGATTCCTCGTGCAATGACGGTAATCCATGCACCACTGATACCTGCAACGTCGCTGGTCAATACTGCGAAAGTACGGCCATGGCCGATGGAATTGCCTGCAAAGGCGTAGACCCGTGCCTTCTCGGTGCGGTCTGCGGCAGCGGCTTCTGCGGCGGCGGCGTCGTCAAGAACTGCGACGACGGGCAGCTGTGTACCCAGGACACGTGCGATGCGGCCGGCAACTGCGTGCACAACAACCTGACCAATACGCCTTGCAATGACCAAAACGCGTGCTCTTCTCCCGACTTATGCCAGAGTGGTACATGCGTGGGCGCGGGCGGCAATTGCGACGACGGCATCACCTGCACCACCGACGTTTGCAATTTCGTAAGTGGTTGCGCACATGTGGCGGCACCTGACCTCACGCCGTGCAATGACGGCAATGCCTGCACCAGCCCGGACGTGTGTCAGAGCGGCGCGTGTACCAGCGCTAGCAACGGCAACTGCGACGACAAGAACACTTGCACAACCGACTCTTGCGGCGCCAACGGCTGTATCAACGCGGCCGTGGTCGATGGCACTTCCTGCTCCGACGGCAACGCCTGCACGACGCCGGACAAGTGCGCCACCGGCAAATGCGCGGCGGGCCCAGCGGCCAACTGCGATGACGCCAACGGGTGTACGACCGATTTCTGTGACATTGTGGTAGGTTGCAAGCACACCAACATGCCCGTGGCCGCCACGTGCACCGATGCAAGCGTCTGCACAACCGGCGACGCTTGTGACGGCAACGGCCTGTGCAAGACGTCCGGCTCGCTCAGCTGTGACGACAAAAACGCTTGTACGTTAGATACTTGCGATGCTGTCAAAGGCTGCTTGCACGCCAACCTGACCGACGGATCCTCCTGCAGCGACGGCATGGCCTGCACCACGGCCGATGCGTGCAAGGGCGGCGCTTGCTTGGGCAACAACCCATGCAATGACAACAACCCGTGTACGTTTGACAATTGCTCGAGCGGCTGCTTGTACGTCGCGACGACCGATACCTGCGACGACGGCAATCCGTGCACGACGGTCGATGCGTGCGCCAACAAGGCATGCGTCGGGGGCTCGCCGAAAAACTGTGACGATGCTAATGCTTGCACGACGGACGCCTGCGACAAGGTCACCGGCAACTGCACCCACGTCACCCTGGCCAATGGCGCACCCTGCAGCGACGGGAACGTTTGCACCACTGGCGACGTCTGCAGCAACAGCGCCTGCAGCGGCACGTTGGTGGCTGAAGGAACCCCTTGTAATGACAACAATGTCTGCACAGTCGGCGAGGGATGCAGCAAGACCGGCGTTTGCACCAATGGCGCGCCAAACCTTTGCAATGACGCCAATCTATGCACGGACGATAGCTGTGATGCCGTCAACCAAGCCTGCGTCAACGCGCCAAATGCCGTCACGTGCACCGATGGCACGGCCTGCACCAGCGGCGACGTCTGCAGCGGCGGTGCCTGCGCGGGCGTGGCGGTGAACTGCAACGACAACAATCCGTGCTCGACCGATAGCTGCGATGCGGTAAAGGGCTGTACCTACATTGCGTTAACTGCTGGTACCCCATGCACCGATGGCAACGCGTGCACCACGGGCGATGTTTGCACCATGACTAGCAAGATGGTGTGCGTCGGGCCCGGCACACTGAACTGCGCCGATAGCAATGTCTGCACGGCGGACCTGTGCAACGGCAGCCTGGGCTGCTTGGCCAAAGACGCGACGTGCAATGACTATAACCCTTGCACTACTGACGCTTGCTCCGCCAATGGCTGCACCCACGCAACCACGGCCCAGGGGTGCGCGACCTTGACGTTGCCGTGGAGCGACGCCGTGGCGTGTGGCGACGTCAACTGGGTCCTCTCGCCTGCGCTGGTCAATGGCGCAGCGCCGCCCGTGAGCTCCAAGGTGGTCTGGGGCATCGACGGCACGCCGAATCCGCCGGGCTACCACTCGGCCTCGTGCTCGCTCAACTACAACGACGGTCTGGGCTACCCGGGGCAAAACACGGGCTCCGCGACGTTGCAGGGCTGGATTACCGGGGCGGGCAAGACCAAGCTGACACTGACATTCTGGTCCTACGATGACACCAATGCCGACAACACCGTGGATTCAAGGGTGATTGAAGCGTCGGCCGATGGCTTTGCGACCAAGCCTGTGGCCGTGACGCTGGACAACCTCGGTGCAAAGAAGGCGTGGAGCCAGCAGATCGTGGACCTGTCGCCGCTGGTTGGCAAACTGTTCCAGATTCGCTTCCGCTTTGATTCCAAGACGATCAACGCGGGCAGCGGGGCAGGCTGGTTTGTCGACGACATTCAGGTGACTGGGCAGTGACGGCGGGGGCTGGGGCGTGTAGGATGGAGGGGCGCGCGCGTTTTTGGGGCAGAAGAACATGGTATATCAAGCCTCTAATTTCCTGGAATTCTTAGACAAAGAGAAAGTGGTGCAACGACTGTGGGCCCGCGACGCGACGCTCTTTAGCGACGACCCCGTGGTCCAGCGCAAGATTCGCGACCGACTCGGCTGGCTCTTCGCAGTGCCGGCGATGCGCGTAGAGGTCGAGCGGCTGACGACGCTGGCCAAGACCGTACTGCGACAGCGACACGACCGAGCCTTGGTGCTGGGGATGGGCGGTTCGTCGCTCTGGCCAGAAGTAGTGGGCAAGCATCTTCGCGGAACTAATGGCTTGCTGCTCAGAGTGCTCGACAGCACGCACCCCGAAGCCGTGGCTGATGCCCTTGCTTGGTGCAAGCTTGGCAAGCCGCTGTTCGTGTATGCGACGAAATCGGGCGGAACGATTGAGCCACTTAGTATGTATCGCTTTTTTCGCAGTCACTATCCCGACGGCCAGGACTTCGTTGCCATTACCGACCCTGGCTCTGGGCTGCAAGCCCTTGCTAAGGCTGAGGAATTTCGTGATGTCTTCTTGAACCCACCGGACATCGGCGGTCGTTTTTCAGCCGCCAGCCTGTTTGGGCTTGTGCCAGCCGCACTTGCCGGCGTTCGATTGCACGATGCGCTGACGAAAGTACAGGAAGCCCTGGAAGCCTGCCGCGATGACGACGTGGCGGGCAATCCAGGCTGCGTTCTTGGCGTCCAGATGGCCGAGGCGTATCGCAGCGGACGGTGGCAACTCCGCCTAGCGCTTAGCAAAGATGTGCGCGGGTTCGGCGCCTGGGTGGAACAACTCGTCGCAGAGTCGACCGGCAAACAAGGACATGGGCTGCTGCCCGTGTGCGGCGGTGTCGATGGAAACGGACCTGAACTCGCTGAAAAATTAGGACATTGCCTCGTTTGCGGTATCACGACGTTCCAGCACCCGGACGAACCGTTCGTCGCGCGGAGCGATGAGGCCGGCGTCCCGAGTGCGAGCCAGGTCATTCCCGATCCAACCGACCTGTGGACGGAAATCGTGCGCTGGGAGTTTGGCACGACGATTTGTGGATTGCTTCTTGGAATCAACCCCTTCGACGAACCAGATGTGACATCCGCAAAACTCGCGACGCAGGAACTGCTGGCGGGAACGCGTCTACCGGCAACGCCGAGCCGAGAAGCCGAAGTAGGCCAAATTGCCGATTTGCCCCGCGCACTTGCACCAGAGCTGACGACTCTTAACGCGGACGACTACTTGGCCGTTCTGGCTTATGTGGCACCTACAACCCAAAACCTCCAGCGTTTAGAGAACTTGCGCGTCGAACTTCAGGCGCGCACGTCCGCGGCGGTTACGGTGCAGGTCGGGCCGCGGTATCTGCATTCGACCGGGCAGTTCTACAAGGGGGGGCTAGCCAAGGGGGTGTTTGCCGTGGTGCAGGACTTCTCGCGGATTGGTAGTACAACGAGTGATCTCATTATTCCTCAAAGTGATTTTTCATTCGGCAGGCTGATTCAAGCCCAGGCCGATGGCGATGTGGCCGTGCTGCGGAGCCGTCAGAAGCCGGTGGTCGTGCTTAGAATCGTCGACAAATTGGTGCCATGACGCCCCGCGCAGTTGGTGGCAGCGCGACGGTATCGCTTTGGGAGCGTGAACATGGGGCATCTGCACTTGGAACACCTGACAGCGAAACCCATGCTCATGTTGGTTTTGGCGATTGTGCTTGGGGTACTTGTCTTTCGGGCTACCAAGCACTTGGTCATGGCGGCGGTGTCGCTGGCTGTCGCGGCGGCTGTGGTTATTTATGTGTTTGATATTGTTACACTTCAACAGGTTGAACATGCGGCCGTGTCGCTCAAGGACAGGGCTCAGCGAACGTTGGACGGGGCCAAGGGGGGCGAGTAGCGGCGCATCTTCGCGTTGTATATCAAACCCCTAACTCCTCTATTTTAGGCTCCTTTTCGGCATCACCATCCCCGATCCTCCCCCACAGCCCGTCGACCGCCGCGTCCCGAATCAGCCACGGCCCCGGCGGCAGAAACGAGTATGCCGGCAACTTCGGCTCCAACCGCTCACCGTTGCG